>CAYRSV010000005.1:0-120218 GCA_964427115.1 uncultured Candidatus Bathyarchaeia archaeon
TTGGAGAATGAAATCCATTAAAACAAGGATTGAAACAATCTATATCACAAAAATATAGCTCTTCCTAAAACACTTAGTCTTCTACTACAATTTTAAGATCCAAATCAAACCCTAAAACAGCCACCAGCAACATCCACAACTTTGGTATTTTTTTATCTGTCTAAAGACTTAACTCAAGGCAGTGTGTTTCATTTGAAATGCTCTGATTGGGTATTTGTTAAAATCAGCTTTGTAGTAGGAGCCTATCCGAAAATTTGACACTTCAAGTTATCTATAAAAACCGCTTCCTATCAACAAGGAAAATACATCATTAAGAATAACTAGAAAAACAATTGGAATATTTTTCGGATAGGTTCGTAGGAGATAACATGGCACTATTTTTGTAGAAGAATGAAAAGTGTGCATGCAATGACTTTTCATGCCGCGACTTTAAAATTAGTCAGATAATTCAGCCTCTAAAGTTTTTATGTAAAGACTGCTAATAGCTAGGGGTAGGTATTCAGTATGGTTGAAGATTTTGAACAAGACGATTTTGACATGATTGACCAGACCGCCAGGCGGGTTCTTATTGCTCTATCCAAATTTGAGAAGGGCCTGTTGGTGAAAGTGGATCTTTTACATAAAAAAACAGGGTTGATGCCTGAAGGTCTTAATGACGCAGTGAGGCACCTGTCAAAATCCAAGCTCATCGAAATAATTGACACGCCACAAAGAACAGGTCCATACGAGTTCTACGCCGTCGAAATAACCGATTTCGGACGAGAAGTGCTCGCAAAATTCGCATAAAGCTACTTCAACATAAAGCAATCTCTTTTTTAGTTAAAAACACTATACGTTTGATACTTTTGGACAAAAAAGTTCTAGCATTTTAGCACAGGCTTACAAAACAAAGCTTGAAATGCTGCATTAATTCAGTTAGCGCGCTGGCTTGTCCCTAAATTAAAAGCTTATAACTAGAACAAGTAACATTTTACGCTTTATGCAGTATTCTTTGTCAAGTGCTTAACATGGAAGTAGCTCAAAGGAGTAGAAGATAAGAAAAAGAAGTTTCGCCAACCTGATTCAATAATATTTTAGGGATAAAGCGGCGCGTTAGAGCATGCGATTCTAACAACGGTGGAATTAACATTAGAGATAAGAGGCAGGCGTATTCTTTAGAATTAGGAAATGCTTGTAATGCTAAAAATAGACTATTAATTATGCCCAACTGCGAATAAGAAAAAAGAAGGGTTATTTTTTTTGAATCATCGGATAGCACTGCGTTTTTTGAAGACTGCAAAGCCGACAAAGCATGCACCTAAAGCGGCTAGTCCTCCGAAAAAGTACTCGGGTACAACAAAGGTATTCAGGGTATAAGTAATTTCTACTGGTATCCAATCAAGATAGACTGTATTGCCAAAACCGTCTCTGGTAACCTTTATCCATATTTGGTCATTATTCAGGTTAGATGGTGTCCATGTATTCCAACTGGTAATATCAACATATTTTGTAAATTCAGTTACAGTTGGACTGCTAGTGGTTGCTACTTCGTTTTGAGCTAGAAATGTGGCTCCTCCGTCTATGCTGACTTCGAGTTTTATGCTTGCAGTTTGAACACCGCCCATGTCTAGTCTTACTCTCACACTGTTAATCGTAGCTGTTGGTGGTATGATGAATCCATATCCATGGTATTGTTGTGGGTCAAAAGCTGTGGTAACGACAGAATATGCAGCAGTTGCAGCATTTATTCCAGCGTTGTCATCTAGAGCGCCTGTTGGGGTTCCCCAACCTCCAGTTAGGGGTTCAGCGATTGTAGGCGAATTTGTTGTTGAGCTATAGGTTACCTCTACTGCTATCCAGTCAATCCAAACAAGTCCAGCATTGGTGTGTGTGCCCTTAACCCAGAGTTGGTTCAAGTTAGCTGTTGTCCACGTTGTCCAGCCAGTAATGTCAATGTAGTATGTCGTTCCTGCACCAGAGATTGAAATTGTCCTCTCGTCACTATTTGCTAAAAATGTTGTACCTCCATCGTTGCTTACTTCGAATTTTAGGTTTGAGCCAGTGCTTGCTGCATCGATTCTTAGTCTTACACTAGTTATGGTAGCGCTTGATGGTATACTGATTCCAAATCCAGAGTAGCTTTGTTGAGCACCGACTATATTTGAAGCGGCTGAGTTAGTATTTCCAAGAGTGCCTGTACTATCGGCATAAGCTAAGTTTGTTAAAGACCAGCCTCCAGTTGAAGGTGTGGTTGCTGTGGGTGAATTAATTATTACCGATGGTGTTGTTGCTGATGCTTGTGGTATTATCATAGCTATTGCAAATATCGTCATCAGTGTTAATATCATAGGAAAGATTTTTTTTGTATTCATCTCGAATTTATCTCCTTTCAAAATCCAAAAAGGCCGTAATGGCTACTAAGGGATAATACCTTGCAGGTTGTATTTATATGTGATAGAAAACAGGGTTAACATTTCTATGTGCTTTTTGACGTCGGCTTTCACAACATTTAGTCAGGATTTAGATTAATTAATCCTTATTAAAACTGCTTCAAACGAGCCCCTTGAAGAACTATTGTTGAAGTAACATAGAATTTAGGGACAAGCCAGCGCGCTAAGCTCGCAAAGATGCTTGATGACGCTATATATAATTTAACGCATATGACCATAGAGCTTAGAATTGAAGGTACTGATGAGATTACCCGGAAAACAGAGATGGACCTGATTTCTGGTGACATCACTGTCTGGCTAACCGGCAATCAGACGGAAGAACAGATAAATCAGATTAACGAAAAAGCCATACAAATAGCCCGCGAAGAACTAGACAAAAGATGCGAACGCCTACAAACTGTCCTTCAAACATGCATTAACGCTATCGCCCCTGGTGGACCATTCGCCAATCTAATAGAAAGCTTAAACCAGCCGACTTCAAAATGACGCCTATACCTGTTTCTCAATTTAATTAGACTAATAAAACATGGATTGAACCTGATATCCTAAAAAGAACCTTATTTTGCGGATACTCTTGCCATTTTCCTTCGCCATAGCTTGAATTAGACTTTCAAGAGTTTGTAGCGCTTCTTTAGTACGCACAAGCCCAAAAGACAACACACTTAACTACACACTATGATCCAGCATAAGTCTGGGTCTTGAAAGTTCTTTACCTATAACGCATTATTCGTTGTTTGTAATTAGTACTGTGTTAGTTTTCTGCGTTGATAGTTTGTGAGGGCTTCTTGTATTGATTTTTCGGTGTAGCCAGCAAAGCTTAGCAGGTCTGCGGTTGATCTGTAGAGTAGTTGTAGGTATTTTTTTGTGTCTATGTTAGTGGTTTGATCTATTAGGGCTTCGGTTTTAACTCGTCGGCTGGGTTTTTTGTGGTCTGCATGAGTGTAAATGTAGCGAATGTTTTCTCCTGCGTGGATGTCGGCGCCCTCTTTGAGGGCTTGTTGAGCGGCGATTAGCTGGCTAATCTGCTGCTTGTAGTGCTTTGGGTCCTTGGATAGATGCTTAGTTACCATAAGGTCCCAGACGGGCACTTCGGCATCGAGCAGTTTTTGGCGGGCGATCCTGACTACCTGTAATGCTTCAGGAATTTTCTGGTAAAACTCGGCGCTATCGTTCGTAGAGGCGAGAACCTGTATCATCTGCATTTGGGTGTCGTGGATCCATTTGGGGGTATCACGCTTGCGGACTTCTATACCGCGAACCTTAACTTTGCCATCTTCCATGACGCCGTAGTACCTATTGAGCACGCCAATATTTGGGTGCACCTTAGACGGAAGGAAGGCTATCCATTTATAGCGCCCCTCAAAATTCAGCGGCACCCCAACTTTACGAGTGATTGCCCTGCACAAGTCCTTATACTCCTGTACGGTTGCATCAGGCTTTTTGAGCCACAGCGAATCGACAATACCGTGCAGAACTACAAACCCGCGCTCCTCAGCAATATGCGACGCCTTCAGCAGGGCTTCCCTTCCATATGCACACACGCCGATATGACCATCTATGGTGCCAAATTTAGAGTTACGATAACCCATGTAACCAAAGCAGGTGACCAGTATCCACTTCAGCGCCGCTTGACGCCGATCATAAGACTCTTTCAGGGCGGGATTTTTGGCATGCTCTTTAAGTCGTTTATACATGGACCGTTTGTTGAGTATCAGGCGCAGCGTTTTAGGTATGATGCCATCGCGTTTTTCGCAGATGTGGTAGTTGAGTTCGGGGATACGTCGCTTGGAGTCTGGGCAGCATGGGCATAGGACGGTTTCGACTGATATGTTATTGTTAACCATTAGGCTCGGGTACATCGAAGAAAAGTCTACCTCGCCCACATCGTCGTGTAGGCCAACTACGGGTTCGTAAACGAAGCCCCCACGGTCCCCCACTAGCAGCTCGTAGGCAGATTTGAACGTTTCAGGGATGCTTTTGTTGCGCGGTATGAGTACGTCGTCTTTGATGGCCTGATAGAACTGCAGCGAGGCCATGCTGGTGCCTATAGAGGCGCGAGCAGCCGTATGCAGAGGCATGCGACAAGTACGGACAATTTCGAACAAGCCATCAAACCCGCCGTCTTTCATCACAAACGTGTTAGCTGCATCGATGTGGATTCGCCCGAAAAGCCGAATCGTTGGAGCCTTGTAGAATGTTCGTCCATATGACATGAAGGTTTTGCCCTGCTGCAACTTGGGCACAAAGACTACATCATCTCGGCTCAGAATGAACTTGTTCAAGATGTCATTTGAGCTTGCCCGGTGCACCAAATAGCTGAGTAGGTAGGAGTCTCCGCCTCTGGTAACTATGAGGTCTGGGTCCAGCATCTTGACAGCTTTAACTGTCTGAATCATGGTATCTTTTTCTCTGCATCCCTTGAGGATTTGCTGGTTACCTGCCTGCGTTAGCGTTATTTTGCCAATTGGGTCTTCAAGGTTTACTATTTTGCCGCTTTTAGCTATGTCCACATCCATCTCCATGACTCGCAGAGGTGGTGTGCTGTAATTCACGCTTTCTACACAATCCCAAAGCCGATACCTCAACCCTTGGGAGCTACAGTGAATCTCGCCAAAGGCTAAAGGAAATATGTCGTGGCTAAAGAAGTACTGGCGGTCACCGTTCAAATCACAGTTATGCACCTCATAGCGTTGATAATCGCCCATGCGCAAGATTTCTTTAGTAAATGAAGCGACTTTGCGGCAATCTTTTAGGGTAACTTCGAGGACGCTGGTTTTTTTGCTATCTGTAGGGTGAGCATACTTGTAGGTGAAGGCTGATGAGGCGACTGTGATGTTGCAGGTCAGCTGGTTATGAAGCGTTTGCAAATCCTGTGATTTACCTGTGATGTAAATTTTGGGCTCAAAGCGGTCAGTTAACCTAATCCTGGTGCCGTTTTCGCTAATTATCCATACTGCAACTTCACCAAAACTCGCAGGGTAAGCATCTAGTATCCAGCCTTTGAGCACATTAGAGGTTGTAGGCTTGGATTTTCTGCTTGATTGCATCGAGCTCTTTCTCTAAGCGTTGGATTTTTTTCTGCTGAAACAGGGCGATGGACATGAGCATTGGCTCGAACAGTATAGGCTGGGTGGCGTTGCTTCCGGCTGAGGCGTAGCTGCGGCAGGCATCAGTCAGCGCATCAAAGGCTGCTTTATCCTCGATGCGCAGGGCTTTGGCAAATCCGCTCCAGCGGCGAATCTCATCTTCCAGCGCCATACGGTAGGACTCAACGGTTCTGCCCATGACTAAGCCGCCGTGAAATCTATCAAGGTCAGGTGCTCAGAGGGAAACTCAACGCTACCTAAAGCAAAGCGATGATGCTTCTCAAGAACAAATTCGCGTCGATGCTTGATTTGCCGCAAAGATAAAACGACATTAGCGTTTTCGCAAACTGCCGACTCCAAAAACCCGTGGCGCGGCAGATCCAAATGAGGCGGACAAGTGACAATGAGCACCAGCTGATTCTCCTTCGCAAAGTCCGCAAGATATGATGTGACTTGGCTGTAGATCATGCGTGCCTCCTCTTCAGGCATATCCTTGTCTAGAAACATCCGTGCAATATCTGAAATAATTACAAGTTTAGCGTCCAGCTTCTGTGTGGTCTCTTTGAGATGCTGAGTTATCAACGCGGCGATTTGGTAGGCTGTGAAGGCACGCGAAATATAAATTCTCTCCAGCGCCTTACGCGGGTCAAGCTGGTGAAGCCGCGCGAGTTTGGCAGTTCGGTAGAGCCTAAAGCTGTTACCGCCGTCCACGAAAACGACATTAGAAGCTAAGCCTCCCAGCTGCACGGGCAATTGCGCCCTTACGCATAGGAGCGAAACCAGAAAGCCCACAGACTCTGAACCATGCACCACTGCAAAATCACCCGGCGAAAAGCCTGGAAACAGCTCCTTAACACCTCGAATGCTCAACGGAAACAGCGGCTGAGCAGAAACAGATCTAACTAACTCAATTTGATGCATCTTTACCTTTTCCTCCCTTTCTTCTGCGAAAAGCAAACTCTGCGACACACAAATTTTAAGTTACCACCCAAACAAACCGACCAAGCAGGGGAGAGAGGCAAGCAAAAGTGAACCATCCAAGCACAAATACAAAATCTTCATCGTTTGTGTTACTTCTGTTTTAACCCATGTACTTTACTCACACCATAGGGCAAACAGAAAAATCCAGCCTAATCGCTAAACTAAAAACATTTTTTATTCCTAATAATCGCGTCAGAACTGTTTACCTGTTTGGCAGCATTACCTGCCGAAACCGTGTAAGAGACGTTGACGTTGCCATTGTAGCTGAACCTGAGTATGACTCAAAGAATTACTCGACTTAAATGCAGAATTAGAACTCCAACTAGGCATAACAACAGATCTAACTCAACTAAGACAGATGCCTACAAACTTAACAATCCACATACTAAAAACCGGCACCAAAATAAAATGAACACACTAAAGCATCTAACTGGCTCAAAAATTCTAAAGCATGCAGATTCTGCATAACTTTATATTTTTACGTTTAGTATAATTCAAAGTCTCTAGCTTGAGGAATAATTGCTTGCTAAAATGCATTGAGGTTTCTAAGGCGTTTGGGGGCCTGCAGGCTCTTAAGAAGGTAGATTTGGCTGTTAAGGAAAACGAGATAGTTGGGCTTGTAGGTCCTAACGGTTCAGGCAAATCAACAATGCTTAATCTTATTAGCGGAGTTTACAAGCCTGATGATGGTCAGATACTTTTCGAAGGCGAAGATATTACCCGTAAGCCGCCTTATGCCATATGCTCCAGAGGCATAACAAAAACCTCACAGACAGTGCAGTCCTTCCCTGAAATGACCATGTTAGAGAACGTGCGCCTGGGCGTGATGTTTGCTGAAAAGAAATTTAAACAGAAAATGGATGCGGCAGACCGTGCAAGAGAAATCCTTGAGTTCGTGGGGTTGCCCAAAGAAAAGTTCAATTTACAAGCAAAGAATCTCAATGTTATCGAATTGCGCCGTGTTCAGCTTGCAAGGGCAATAGCGACAAATCCAAAGATGCTTTTGCTAGATGAGTTGCTCACAGGGTTGACGCCAAAAGAAAGTGACGAAGCCATCGAGCTGGTCAAACTCATCAATAAGCAAGGCGTAACCATCCTAATGGTAGAACACATTATGCGCATCATCATGGGTTTATGCAGCCGTGTCGTCGTACTCAATCATGGCGAAAAAATCTGCGAAGGCAAACCCGGCGAAGTATGCACTGATAAAGAAGTCATCAAAATCTACCTTGGCAAAAAGTATGAGTTTGACGAGGAGGAACACAACTGATGCTACAGGTTGAAAAGCTCAACTCGGGCTATGGCATGGTCCAAATTCTCTGGGATGTCTCCTTCCAAATCAAGCCCAAAGAAATCGTCAGCATCATAGGTCCTAACGGCTCAGGCAAAACCACTCTGGTAAAAACTCTCATGGGGTTGGTTCCGGCACAAAGCGGCACCATACGCTTCAAAGGTGAACCCATGGAGAAGCTGCGTCCCTACGACATAGTCAAAAAAGGTTTGGTCATGATTCCAGAGGGGCGCGAAATTTTTCCAAAAATGACTGTTGAAGAGAACCTAATGCTAGGCGCTTATACTTACAGTGACAAAGTAAAAATTAAAGATACCAAAGAGCGTGTCTACCAGATTTTCCCTGTGCTAAAGAAGAAGGAGAAGGCGTTGGCGCAGACGCTTAGCGGCGGGGAACAGCAGATGCTGGTAATATGTCGAAGCCTCATGTCCAACCCATCATTACTTATACTTGATGAACCTTCGCTAGGGCTAGCACCAATAATTGTCGAGAAAGTACTAGATACAGTGACAAAGATAAACGAGGACGGCGTCACCATACTGCTAGTCGAACAAAACATTCGTGACTCATTGTCTATTGCGCACCGTGCATACGTGCTTGAAGAAGGCAAAATTATTTTAGAAGGGGAAGGCAGACAACTTCTCAATAGTAACCATATCAAGGAAGTCTACCTAGGTCTATAAAATAAATCAAATGGGGACTGGGGAAATCCGAAAATGAGTAATAACCGATACTGGAACAAAACTATAGAAACCATGCCTAGAAAAAAACTCCGTGAACTGCAACTTAAAAAACTAAAAGAAGTAATCAAGCACTGTTACAGCAACTCTGTATTTTATCGACGAAGATTCAAAGAAGCCAATATAACCCCAGACAGCATACAGACCCTAGAAGACCTCCAGAAGATACCTTTTACGGTAAAAAATGACTTACGTGACAATTACCCCATGGGTTTGGTCACTGTAGAGTCAGGGCAAATTGTCGAAATCCATGCATCGAGTGGAACAACAGGTAACCCCATCATAGGTGCTTACACAAAAAGTGACGTAGAAGCTTGGCAAGAATGTATGGCGCGCTGTATGTACACTGCAGGAGTCCGACGAGAAGACGTCGTCCACATCGCCTATGGCTACGGTCTATTCACAGGAGGCTTCGGCTTCCATTATGGCGCCCAAAAAATCGGCGCCGAAATCATCCCCGCCAGTAGCGGCATGACGCAGCGCCAAATCAAACTAATGAAAGATCTCGGCGTTTCGACCCTATGCTGCACCCCCAGCTTCGCAGTATATCTAGCCGAGACTATGGTCGCCGAAGGTGTAAATCCCAAAAAAGACCTCAAACTCCGACTCGGACTTTTCGGTGCAGAACCTTGGTCAGAGAAAACTCGTGAACGCATCAACGCCGCCCTAGGCATAGATGCCTTTGACATCTATGGACTCACCGAATTAAGCGGTCCTGGTGTTGCCGTTGAATGTCCCGAACACAAGGGATTGCATGTATGTGAAGACCACTTCATAATTGAAACCATTAACCCAGATACTGGCGAGGTTCTATCTGAAGGTGAAGAGGGCGAACTTGTCTTTACCCCTCTGTCCAAAGTCGGTATGCCCCTGTTACGATACCGTACACGTGACCTTTCAATCGTAGAACCGGATATGTGCCCATGCATGCGCACCCACTCAAGAATCATGCGAGTAAGTGCACGCTCCGACGACATGCTCAAAATCCGCGGTGTTAACGTTTTCCCCAGTCAAATTGAATATGTCATCATGGGCTTCCCCGAGCTAGCAACTCAATATCAAATTCATGTAGACCGCCCTGACGCCCTAGACACGTTTGTAATAAAAGTCGAATTGACTGAGCAAGCCTGTAAAGACAAACAGCTAGATATTAACCTGCTTAAACGCAAGATCTGCGGCAAACTCAACAACGTTATAGGCCTAAATCCCGATATAGACATTCTCAAATATGGTGAGCTCCCCAGAACTGAAGGCAAAGCAAAACACGTCTTTGACAACCGCAAAGGTAAAACCTAATTTTTTAACCCCAACTTTATATTCCAAACCGCTCTTTCTATCTGGTTCAAGGGGACTAATTGATATGGTTTCCAAGATTGCAGTTAATCAGCCTGGAGCTTATTTATTGCTTAACGGTGATGAGGCGGTTGCAAGGGGCGCACTGGAAGCAGGCGTAAAAGTCGCTGCAGCATATCCTGGTACGCCTTCAACTGAAATTCTTGAAACTATCGCCGAGGTAGCAAAGGATTTCGGCATCTATGCGGAGTGGAGCATTAACGAGATTGTTGCGATGGAAGTTGCCGCGGGCGCCGCAATGACTGGTATGCGTGCCATGGTCTCCATGAAGCATGTGGGCATGAACGTTGCTGCTGATGCTGCCATGACGCTTGCTTACACGGGTACCGTCGGAGGTTTAGTAATAGTAGTATGCGACGATCCCTCTATGCATAGTAGCCAAAACGAGCAGGACACTCGGTACTTCGCCGTTCACGCCAACATACCTTTGCTGGATGCTGGCAACCCACAAGAAGCCTACCAGATGACCCGCGAAGCATTCGAACTCAGCGAGCAACTCAAACTCCCCGTAATAGTCCGCTTAACCACCCGTGTTGCACATGTACGAGCCAGAGTCAGAATCCAAGAATTCCAAAAACTTAATCGCGAAGCCAACTTTGACAAAGATCCCTCCAAATGGGTCATGGTCCCCCAGAACGCCACGCGCCAACGCCAAGTACTAAAAGGACAAATACTTCAAGCAGAAAAAACTGCCAATACTTCTGAATTCAACATACTAGAAGATAACCAGCAAGATATCGGCATCATCGGCGGTGGCATAGGTTACTATCATGCAAAATCCATTGTAGAACCTAAACAGTTTTCATGGCTAAAGCTAGGTTTTATATTCCCATTTCCAACTGAGTTGGTAAAGCAGTTCGCATCAAAAGTTAAAAAACTCGTAGTTGTCGAAGAATTAAGACCATACATCGAAGACAACCTACGAGGATTGAACGTGGCGATTTTGGGCAAAAACCAAACTGGACTGCCTGATTCAGGAGAATTTAGTCCTGACCTTATCAGAGCTTCATTTGCCAAGTTAGGTTACTGTGACGCTGCAGAGCCACAGGCAAACATAGACTTGCCGTCAAGACCGCCAATTCTTTGCCCCGGATGCACCCATAGAGCGTTATATTATTCGCTTAACTCTGTCAAGCAATATACGGGCGAGTCAAGCCGCAAAGGGCAGCCAATTAACAAAATTGTGACTGGTGACATAGGCTGCTACACTTTAGGTGCTTTACCTCCTTTGAACACAGTGCAAAGCTGCTTATGCATGGGTGCAGGTATCTCTCAAGCAGCAGGCATGGTGCATGCAGGCGTAAAAGACAAAGTGTTCGCTGTTATAGGCGACTCTACATTCTTCCACGGGGGCATGCCCGGGTTACTAAATATTGCCTACAATAAGGCTAACGTGTGCGTACTCATTTTAGATAACCGTATAACCGCTATGACTGGGCACCAGCCTACCCCGGAATCAGGAAAAACCGTCATGGGCGATGATACCATAGTAGTCAACGTCGAAGCTATAGCAAAAAGCCTTGGTATAGAAAAAGTGCTAACAGTAGACCCCTATGATATTAAAAAGACTACAGCAGCAATCAGAGAAGTCATAGAATATGATGGTCCAAGCGTGATTATCTCTTTGCGTTCTTGCCCGTTAAAAGCTGGAAGAAGCAAACCGCTTCAAGTCACTGAGGACTGTAAAGCCTGCGGCGTATGCATCAAGACCCTAGGATGCCCAGCTATCTCCATGGGCGTTAAACATGCGGAGATTGATTCGACTCTCTGTAGCGGTTGCGGTGTCTGCGAGCAAGTATGTTCTTTTAAAGCGATTAGGAGTGTTGCATAATGAAATTGGACATAGTCTTCACCGGTGTAGGTGGCCAAGGCGTAGTAGTCTTAAGTGACATATTCTGTGAAGCTGCAATGCTTGACGGATTTGACGTAGCAAAAGCCGAAGTCCACGGGATGGCACAACGAGGTGGCTCAATAAGTGCACACGTACGAGTCAGCGACCAAATCATAAGTCCACTCATTGAACGTGGAAAAGCTGACATAATCATGGGCTTCGAAATCCTAGAGACTACACGTGCGTTACCAATGCTTAAACTCCAAGGAACCGTGGTTGTCAACAAAAAATACATACCCCCTGCAAGTGTGCTCCAAGGAAAAGCCAAACCTGTCCAAACCGATGATCTAATTGCAATGATTAAGCAAAAAGCCAAGAACGTTTACCAAGTTGACGGAACCAGCATCGCTCAAAAACTTGGCAACCTTCTGGTAGTGAATACTGTTCTGTTAGGTGCTGTTTCGGCTCTCCCAGAGAATCCCATAAAACAGGAGTCATTCAAGCAGGCTATGGCGAACCGGCTCAAGGGCAAATATATAGACTTGAATCTGCAAGCATTCCAGATGGGTCGCGAAAGCGTGTTAATAGGGTAATTTTATTAACTCTCCTCTTTTAATATACAACGAAACTACAGAGAGGAGAGTACATGCAAAATAAAATACTAGCAATAGTTGGAACAATTATAATTTTAGCGGCAGTAATTGTTGCAATTTGGCAATTCGCACCGGCATTTTCAGGTAATCCGCAAATAAGTGATCGCACCATTAAAATTGGGCTCGTTGCACCGCTCTCAACAGCTATAGGGCAAGATATGGACCGCGCTGCTCGTATGGCAATTGAAGAAATCAACAATGCTGGCGGGATATACGTGGAAGAATGGCATGCAAATGCCCTCATCACATTGGTCACCGCCGACACGATAAATGATGCCCCAGATAATGCCCTACCTCCAGTAAGAAGAGCAATTTTAGAAGATAAGGTGGATCTTCTTATAGGCGGCTATGCTAGCTCAGGCACGCTTGCATGCCAAAAAGAAGCCATTGATAACCGTGTACCCTTTATAATTACAGGAGCATCAAATCAGCTTGTTACCCGAAGAGGCCCACAAGGCAACTATGGTGGCCTTCCAGTGGGTGATGCACTTAGAATTGAAAACGCTGAAGGCATGAGTTACATGTTCCACTACTGCACAACAACCTACCACTACAGCAAGACCATTGTTGAATTCTTCGCAAAAGGAATGAAACCCCTGCTCGATAGCAAGTATCCCACAGCAGTCGGCAAAGACTTTAACCTTGCAATAATCTACCGCAATGACGCCTTCGGAAAAGGCGTAGTCGAAGCTAGCGAATACTGGATAGCGCAAGAAAATCTGCCTATAACCATTGTTAAAAAAGTAGCCATTGAACCCAACGACTCCAACTTCCAAAGTGCACTAATATCAATAAAAGATGCTAAACCAGACGCAGTCTACGTAGTTGACAACCCTGATCGAACTCCAAAAGTCATAGAGCAGGGTAAAAACGTTGGATTAAACTCTGTGTATCTTGCTGTTGAAAACAACGAAGAACCAGAATACTATCGACTCCTAGGCAGAAACGGCGAAGGTCAACTGCTCGAATCAAAATTCGCACCCTATGCTGAACCTTACCTACCTCAAATTGGAACATATGTCGCACATTACCAAGCAAAATACAAAACGGTCCCAGGTATGATGGGCGCAGACACATATGATGCCTTCTACTTAGCAAAAGATGCTATTGAACGCGCAGGATCAGTCGACAAAGCGGCAGTGAGAGACGCAATAGAATCAACCAATATGGACCAGAAACTTATACTCACAACGACAGGAAAAGTCCAATTTAGCACAGGCGAAGACTACCACGAAATTTCACCGGTAACTTTCATCGAACAACTTGTCTGGGACGAATCAATTGGTGAATGCAGACCAGTAGTAGTCTGGGTACCTGATAATGTTCAAGGCTCTGGTGCAACTATCACCCAAGCAGATTTTGTGTTCCCCTCTGGCTACCAACCAGGAAGCGCCTAAACTTTCCTGCCTCTCTTTTTTACTTTTTTAAAATAAAAATTTGGTACATCTTAAATAGTCAGCTTGCGAATTTATGTGACAACATCTGCTGCTACAGGATTGAGTCAGAGCCATGGATGCATCAACAATATTGACCACGTTGCTTTGGGGTGCAGCGATTGGCTGTATTTATATTCTCTTAGCCACGGGTCTGAACATAATTTTTGGAGTTATGAAACTCGTTAACTTTGCACATGGTCAACTGCTTATGGTGGGCGCATTTATTGCCTATTCAGTAACAGTTGCTACGGGCATGAATGCCCTTGTTGCAATTCTAGTGTCCATGGCAGTAGTAGCTGTACTTGGAATAGTTGTGGAACGATATACCTTTCGTAAGGTATTGGGAACAAACAAACTAAATGAAATTTTTATCAGTTTAGGCTTAATTTACGTATTTGAAAACGGAGCAATGCTACTCTGGGGTTACAAAACCCAGCAAATCCCAAGCCCTTTTAATAATGCATCTTTAAACTTCTCTGGCGTATCTGTGCCCTATCATGTAATATCTGCATTGTTTATTGCAGTCGGCATGCTTGCTGCAATAACTTTTGTAATGCAGAAAACCAAGCTGGGTCTTGCAATGCGTGCAACAAGCCAAAAACGTGAACCAGCTATGCTCATGGGAATAAATATTGACAAAGTGTATCTGGTTACCTTCGCGATAGGTGCCGCTTTGGCTGGTGCTGCAGGAGCCCTATACGGTATAATTTACCCATTCAGCTATCAAACTGGTGCAATGCCCACCATCAAAGCCTTCTCGATTATAATACTCGGCGGCTTAGGAAGCATCCGCGGAGCCATCATAGGCGGCCTGCTTTATGGCATAACCGAGCAGTTTGCGGTGCTGTTTTTCGGTGGAATCTGGGGCAACGCAGTTGCATTTATCCTGCTCATAGCAGTACTGGTGGTTCGACCAACCGGGCTTTTTGGGGAGAAAGGTGAGTAAAATGTTCGCCGGAATAGACTTCTCTAAATTGATTAACTCCAAAAAATTCTATGCTCTCATTGGTGCCATAGTGGTCGCTTGTATAATCCCTGTTATCTGGTCGAGCCCCTACATCGTCGACGTATTGACTCTAATAGTCATTTTTACAATCTTTGCTTCAAGCTGGAACCTGCTAGCTTATTCAGGTCAGGGCTCGTTGGGACATGCAGCATTTCTGGGTATTGGCGGATTTGTCTCGGGACTCATAGCAATAGCATTCGGAATTCCCCCAATCATATCTGTTTTCATCGGCGGCATGTTCTCGGCAGTTATTGGTTTACTGATAGGTTTAGCATGCGTGCGGCTAAAAGCCTGGTTCCTGGGTATGGTTACCTTCGGTTTCGCGGTAATAGTAGAAAGCCTATTCAAACAATTTGATGTAATAACGCATGCAGTGGACGGTTTTTCACCTCCTGCACTCATTGCTGGCAGGCTCCCATTCTATTTCCTGGCATTTACTTTCGCAGTAACCTCCATAGCCGCAATTTACTTCATAATGAAATCAAAATGGGGGCTAGCCTTCAAGGCAATACACGAGAACGAACAAGAGGCACGCATGACAGGCATCAATACAGCAAAATACAAACTATTAGCATTTGTAATCAGCACATTTTTCGCAGGATTAGCCGGCTCCCTTTACGCTTACTCGCTTAACTACGTCAATACATCGTTCTTCTCAGCCGAAAACTCATTTTTACCCCTCATAATATGCGTAATAGGCGGATTAGGTACAATAGAAGGTCCAATAATTGGCGCAATAGTATATCAATTCATTAACAACTTCTTATCCTCGCCTTCAGTAAACAGTATCTTACAAGCCTCAATCGGGCCATTATTCCCAAACGTCAGCAACGTAGGTTCTCCTCTGCGGTTCATAATCCTTGGCATATTCCTAATTCTTGTTGTTATCTTTGCGCCCAAAGGTCTATCAAGTATATTTAAAAAACTCTATAGTCGATTCTCTGGATACCTGAAAGGTGTAAAACTCAAATGAAAGGCGTAGACAGGTTCAGCGAACTTTTAGGCATTAAGCTTTTAGAAGTCAAAGACGGCTATGCAAAAGTAACCATGAAAATAACTAAGGATCATATGAACAGCTTAGGCATGACCAATGGTGGAGTAATCTTTTCTTTTGCAGACTATGCTTTTGCCGAAGCATGTAATTACGGGGATAATGTAGCCGTTGCGGTTCAAACTAGCATCAACTTCCTCAAGCCTACCTTCGAGGGTGACATTATAACAGCTGAAGCCACACGGATCTCTGACGGCAAAACAACTGGGCTCTACAATGTAACAGTAACTAAACAAGACAACCTTATAGCAGTATTTTCAGGACTATGCTTCAAAAAGAACCCCAAATAATCATATCTTCGCAATGTTTACTTGCTTGACGCCTAAAAAAGCTGCTTTCATAAGCTTGTATTCATAGTCAAAACGTAATTTTACTGGATAAATTATTATAGTTCAAATCAATTTGCATTGTCAAATAATTTGAGGGATACAGTGGTGAAAAGCACGCTCTCAATTGCAAAATATGGCGGCAGCCTCCTCGACGTAGAAGGTAAAGGTCTCCCAAAAGTCCTAAAAAGCATTAAGGAACTTAAAGCAGCCGACTCGGTAGGCCCAATCACAGTTTTCTCAGCCCCCACTGGATGCACTGACGAACTTATCCGCATCGGCGAAGTCTGCGCTCAAAACGCGCGAACAACAGTAGATTCCATCTTCAAGATTTATGAGAATCTAGCAACCAAATATGTCAAAGACAAATATATAGAAAAAGCAAAAGACGATTTAGCCTTCTACAAGACCGAAACCGAAGAGGCACTCGATAGGGTAAAAATCCGTTTCAGCGGAAGCGTGAAAGCCAAAGTTCTCACTTACGGTGGTGAATTACCCACCTCAGCAATTATGCATTACATCATGCAAAGTCACGGAATAGACAGCGTCTACGTTTCACCCTGTGGCTGGCCAATAGTCACTGACGACGACTTCGAAGACGCAGAACCCAACTTAGAACAAAGCAAGAAACGCATTGAAGTATTAACCAAGCCACTCAAAGAAGGCAAAGTAGTCTCCATGGCAGGTTTCTATGGAGTAACATCAGACGGCTTAGAAACAGTGCTTGGCAGGGGTGGGTCTGATCTATCAGCAGTCTTTACTTCATGTTTATTAAGCGATGAATATGACACCAAAGTCCAGCTATACAAAGATGTACCAGTTCAAAGCGCTGACCCTAAAGTAGTCAAAGGGCAAAAGATTTTCAATGTGGACTCGTTGACCTACAACGAAGCTCACAATGCCTCTATGATGGGCATGAAAATCGTCCAGAATTCAGCCATAACATTAGCTCGGCGCTTCTCTATACCTATACGAATTGTCCCCATAAATGAACCGAAAAATTACTCTACCATCCAGCCAGAAAGTAACGGCACGCGAATCGTCAAATGTCTCACAGGCAAAACTGGTTGCGCTATCTTAACCATGCATGACGAAAAAAGCCGCTCACTAGAAGACATGCTGCGAATTTGGGAGCGCCGAAACGACTTTCTTGACTTAGGCGCAGAAGCCCTTGAAACAGGTCAAAGAATCAGAGACTTTCTCTTCTTAGACTCGGATTTCCTTAAAAAGAACGAAGAAAAGTTCAAGGGATTCGACAACCAGCTTAAAGTTGAATACGGTTTGGGCGTTGTGACGCTTATTGGCGATCGCATGCGCAATTCTCCCGGAGTAGCCTCAATAGCCATCAGTTCAATACGGGGCATAAATATCAAAAGAGGCATTTTTGCCCCTCACACTTCGCAAATCATCATAGTCGTCGAAGACAAAAACGTCAAAGCCACAGTCGCAGCCATCCATCAAAAAATGGATGAACTAAACAAGCTACCAAACTAAAAAGCCTAAAAATGGGGGATTATTTAACCCCTATTTTACTTTTCATAATTTTGTCGCTTTATTTATCCGTTTGAATACAAAGGGTTTTTTAAGCAAAAAACATTATCTGCAGCAGTTCTATTTAAAGACGTAATGGTTTCTGCGGTTAGGGGCGAAACATTCAATTGAGCGGTAATACAAAGCAAATAGCCAAGCAGCGAATACAGGTTCTCTTCGAGTTAGCTGAGAATATTTGCAAGACTAATCCTCAGCTAGCCCAACGTTACATAGAGATGGCGCGTAAAATTGCTATGTCTGCACGGCTTAGTTTGCCCACCGCTTATACACGGCGTATTTGCAAGAAATGCAACTCGCTTCTAATCCCTGGCGAGAGCAGCCGTGTGCGTATAAAACCTCGCAGAGAACCTCATGTTGTTGTAACATGCTTAAGCTGCGGCAACCAGAAACGTATCCCACTAAAACCTAAAGCCAAACTTGAACAGGAGAAAATGAAATGAGTAAAATAACAAGCAAAATGAAACGTCATGTTAGACATGAACTTAAAGAAGAAGGTCCCACCATATGGGTAGGTAAAGAAGGTCTTACCCCTGGTGTTACAGCCCAGGTAGAAAACCAGCTGCAGAGGACCAAAATGGTGAAAATTCGCATCCTAAAAAGCGCGCTTGCCACTGACACAGCTAAAGCTATTGCAGAACGGACTGCCCAACAGCTTGGTGCAGCTTTAGTAGAAGTTCGAGGGCATGTCTTCATACTCTACAGGCGACGCAAAAAGCAACCTGAAACAGCATCTAGCAAGCCATCATCCACCTAACCTCCTTCTCTTCAATGCTAAATAGCTAAAAAGTGTGACTTAGAAGGAGAAGGAAAAAATCTTTGCACAGAGAATATTTATATTAGGCTACATTGTTTTACTGCAAGGAATAGCTGAAAAGGGATATAACATTGACAACTCCTCATGATGTTCCAGCATCCAAATTCATCGAAAAACTAGCGAAGTACATAAAAGAGAATGTTGAGGAAGTCCAGCCTCCAGCATGGGCAGCAGTCGCCAAGACAGGTTCACACGTCGAAAAAAGTCCACAGAACCCTGACTGGTGGTACACTCGAAGTGCTTCTCTGCTCCGCAAAATATACATTCACGGACCAATTGGTCTTGAAAATCTTAGATCAGACTACGGTGGGAGAAAAGGATTCCACGTATGGCTCAACCATGCCTCTAAAGCAGGCGGAAGCAACATCCGAAAAATCCTTCAACAACTAGAAGCTGCCGGTCTCATACAGACTACCCGACCAAAGGGTAGAATCATGACTCCTAAGGGCAGAAAGATGCTTCAAGAAGTAAGTGAAGACCTTTCAAGAGACTTGGTTAAGGTCGTCCCTCAACTCAAGAAGTATCAAGGCGAATAAGATAATGTCTGATGAAGAGCTGGAAGCTATACGTAGACGTAAAATGGCTGCAATGCAGCAGCGTGCTTCGGACAGCCAACAGCGGCAACTTCAAGAAGAGCAACAAATCGAAGCACAAAAACAGGCGTTATTAAAACAAATCCTTACGCCTGAAGCGCGACAGCGACTCACTAACCTAAAAATGGTTAAACCTGAGTTCACAGATCAACTTGAACTCCAAATAATACAGTTGGCGCAGATGGGTAGAATCCCGATTCCACTCTCAGATGCCCAACTCAAACAGATCTTAATCCAGCTTCAATCTCGGAAGCGAGAAACAAAAATAACAAGGATATGAAAAACTATGGCGCGAATTAAACCCGCAGCAAAAAAACGAAGGCTAGCTAAAGCCGGCAAAGAGACTGCCTCTGTTCCAACTTGGGTTATCGCCCGAACAGACGGTAAAGTCAGGACTAACCCTAAACGCCGAAGAAACTGGAGAACCAGAAAGATAAAGGCATAGGAGAATTCGTTAAATGGTAAATGAAGTTCCAAAACCTGAAATAACTGAAGATGCGGCAGAGGAGGAGCTAGCACAGCTAGTTGATGCTCCTCCAGTAGTTGAAACTCCAGCAGAAGCAGCTGAAGCACCACCAGCACCTGCTCCAGCTGCAACCGCTGAAGAAGCCGCTCCAAAACCGGCAAAAAAGAAAGCAGAAGAAGATATAGTTGAAGAAAGAACGTACACTATCCCACTAGCAAAGGCCCTGATTATGCCCCCACGCAAACGTGCTCCTCGAGCTTTACGCATGGTGCGTGAATACGTTGTTAAACATATGAAGATTCCAAGCCGCGCTGAAGAAGAAGACGAAGAGGCACCATCAGTCAGAATCACCAACGAGCTCAATGAACGCATATGGGGAAGAGGCATAGAAAAGCCTCCACGAAAAATCCGTGTCCGCGCAACCAAAGACCGCGACGGTAACGTCACAGTCCATCTGGCAGAAGCACAATAAACAACAGCCAACAACCTTTTTCATTTCTTATTTAAATAACAATTTTGTCCATTTAGAAATCAAATATTAGTCACATTGCTCACATCGTAAATTGCTCTTATTTACTTCCATTTATGTTAGGGTCAAATTCGCTTTTGCCGTGATAAACTCTGTTGAGCCTTCCGAGAACTTTAAATGCTCATGCTCTACATTTCATACAGTTCGGATATTAGGCGGAAAAATAGTTGAAGACTTTATTATCCGTGAAACCTAAAAGGAATTGGTACGCTATTTCGCCAGCGGACGCCAATTTGATCAAAGGAGTATAGTTTTCTTGCCCGTTTATTTGACTAGTTTTATAGGTAGCGCCAGCATCGGCGTGTATTCTTTAGCAACTGACAAAAATGTAATAATTCCTAAGATGGTTCCCCAAGAGAAGGCTGAAAGGACCGCGGAGTGGCTCAAAGCCAAGCTTATCCACACCACGATCGGCGGCTCTCTTCTTATCGGCGCGTTGGCATGTGCAAACTCGAATGGTATTGTACTTTCGCCTTTCGTGCGTCAAGAAGAGCTTGATACTATCAAAGCCTCTTTTGAAGGCAACATCACAGTCATGGAAAGCAGAAAAACAGCCTTTGGCAACTTGGTTCTAGCCAATGATAAAGGCGCCCTTGTAGACCCCCGCATGAAAGAGCCCATAATGAAGCAAGTTTCAGAAACCTTAGGAGTTGAAACTGTTCCTGGCACGATAGCCGGGTTGACCTATGTCGGAAGCTTAGCAGTTGCAACCAACAAAGGTGTCTTAGCCCATCCGCAGCTAAAAGAGGATGAGAAGAAGGTTCTTGAGTCGGTTTTCAAAGTTCCTGTAGACGTTGGCACTATCAACTGCGGCATACCCTACGTCGGCACAGGCCTAATAGCAAATAGTCATGGTGCTGTTGCTGGTTCTATGACAACTGGACCCGAGATGTTTATAATTGGGAATGCACTGGATGTTGTGCAGGAAGTTGAGTTAACATGAAAGTTTTCAAAGTAACAGGCAAGATCTATAAGCCGAACTTGGCGACGGAATTCGTAAAAGAAATAATAGCTGACAAGCCTGAACACGCAGAAGAACGCGTCTACGCTGAGATAGGTAGCAGACACCGCGTGAAACGCTGTCACATGAAAGTCACTTCGGTTGAGGAAATACAGCCTGACGATATAGAAAATCCAATCTTGAAAAAACTTGTTGTTGGGGAATAAGCACTTTGGAAACTGTCAGCCCAGCGGAACAGGAAATGCGCAAGCTTAACATGGAGCTACGCTACTTCGAACAGACAGCAGAGGCTCTGCAGCAGCGATTAAGTATGCTTAACGCAGCTATGACTGACCTAACCTATGCAAACATGACTCTTGAGTCTATAGAGAAAGAAAAAGAGAACGCTGAAATGTTGGTTCCGATAGGCGGCAGCAGTTACATAAACGTCAAACTCGCAAACCCAGACAAGGTAATCGTCGGAATGGGTTCAGGTGTCTCCGTTGAAAAAACGTTGCCTGAAGCCAAGGATTTAATGAAGCAACGGTTAAGTGACTTGGAGAAAACACGTGCTCAAGCAGAACAGCAACTTTCACAAGTCATCGACCGCATCAACCAAGGCAGAACCCGCATGGAGAGCCTCCTTTCAACAATACGCCAAGGAACGCAGTAAGCGATGTTTGAGAAGCTCAAGTCAGGTTTCAAAGGCTTAGTTACCAAAGTAACCACGACTGAGCTTAAGCCCGAAAACCTTCGCCCCCTTCTTTCAGATTTTACAATGACCCTAGCTGAAAATGATGTGGCATTCCCTGTCGCTGACAAGGTCTGTGACGAACTAGAAAAGCGCCTCACAGGTGTACAGGTCAAACGACTAGAAGACCGCAAGCAAATCGTAGAAGATAACCTCCGCCAAGTACTTTTAGAGGTCATGCTTACTGACAAAAAGATCGATGTCTTAAGCATGGCTGAAGAAAAACGCAAGAAGAACGAGCCTCTGATTCTGCTCTTCGTAGGCATCAACGGCACTGGTAAAACCACTACTATAGCTAAGGTCGCGCAGTTCTTTAAGGACAAGAAATACACGGTAGTCTTAGCAGGCAGTGATACTTATCGAGCCGGCTCTATAGAGCAGCTTGAAGAGCATGCAAGGCGTCTTAACTTACGGGTAATCAAGCATAAGTACGGTGCAGACCCTGCTGCTGTTGCCTTTGACGCCATAAGCCACGCAAAAGCCCATGGTATAAACGTTGTCCTAATTGACACAGCCGGACGCATGCAAACTAACCAGAACCTAATGAACGAACTATCTAAAGTTAAACGCATAGTTAAACCAGACCTCACCATACTAACCGTAGATTCGCTAGCAGGAAACGATGCAGTTATGCAAGCAGAAGAATTCCACAAAAGCGTTGGCATAGACGCAACCATACTAACCAAAGTCGACGCAGACGTAAAAGGCGGAGCCTCACTAAGCGTAACATACATCACCCAAAAACCCATTCTATTCATCGGCGTAGGTCAAAGCTATAAAGACCTTGAAATCTTTAACCCAGAAAAATTCGTCAACATGATTCTAAGATAAGCTGCTGCTTTTTCTTAGGAAATCACTTCTGGTTACCCCCGCTGCAATTTATTCTTTAATTTCTTTGCTCATAACTAGTTATCGGTGATTTGTTTGGAACTTGTAAAGTTGCCGAAAATGTCCCGTTCTGAAATTGATGCTCTTATCGAAGAGCAAATTCTATGCCGCATCGCGTTTAATGGAAAAACGGCGCCCTATTTTGCTCCATTCCAGTACGTCTTTATGAACTGCTATATGTACTTCCATTTTACCGACTACGGCAAAAAGATGAACCTGCTAGAGGAAAATGCGCCCGTATGCGTCGAAGTCGAAAAGTATGCCCCAGACTTGAGCACCTACAACTTTATAGTCTTAACAGGTAGGTTACAAATAGTGACTGATCAAGAAGAAAAAACCGCTGCAATCAACAAAATGGTCCAGACTGCTCAGCAGAAGCAATTGTCTACAAATTTTCTTCTCGCCCACGGAATCCCTAGTAATGCAGGCTGGTCTGCCTTAGCTGAAGACAAATCCCTAATCATCGTTAAGTTAGTTGAAGTAAAGGAGATTTTAGGGCTTAAGTCACAGTAGCTTACTGTTTCTAGTTGTATTTTCTTCTGTGTTTGGGGGTATACATTCTTGCTCTGCGAGAGCTGCAGGATAAGGTTCAAGGAAGGTCTGCTGCATAAGGTACTGTTCGTTAAACCTGACTATCCATGACTTCAAGACAGCTAATGGGACACTTAAATGAAGTTTGCCTGCCTTGTACCGTGCTACCCTATCTAGGAAGAATGCTTTCTCACTTTTCGATAGTCTATCGGTGAAGTAGCCTGCAGCTTTAGTGAGCACGTTTCCGTAGGCTCCTCGACGTGGCGGCCTCTTTAAGGCGCTCCAAAGATGTCTCTGATAATCAGCTATAACCTCTGGGAAGCGTTCGCTTTTTAGCTGCGCCACAATTCTGCCCATGGCATGCAGCTCCTTTTGATTATATGCTGTGAACAATAGTTTATTGCGTGCTTGAAAATCAATGAGCCTATTAATGGAGCCTGAATTCTTTACAACACGAAAATCCGCTAAAGTATAAAGCTTTATCAGAAAGTGTTCCCGTATGCGCGGATTCAGAAGCCGTTTTTCATCTTCCACAGCTAAATGCCAAAACTTTGCTAATACAATAGCACTAAAGACGCCTGAACCCCTGCAAAGCAAAGAAGCCTCGTCTGTATCTGCGCGAATTTTTGCATCTTTCACAGCGCAACTCGGAGATCGACTCTTCAATATGAATCCATCTACTTCTGGCAGCCCCTTTAAAAATGACTTAGCAAATTGCTGCATCTTTTCCGTAAAATCCAGCCCTGTTGCCGGCTGAATTAGCCTCAGCTCGTTACCTCTCTTAACTATTCTAATAGGCTCACGAGGTACTCCCAGTCCAATTTCAATTTCCGGGCAAACAGGAATAAACTCCACGTATGAGTTAAGGCTTCGAATAAATTTATCAACAATTATTTTGCCATCCCATCGGGCAGCCTCAAAACCTATGCATCTACTTACTACTACCCGTGGCTTTACAAATTCCCTCATCAACACACCCTAATAAACATGGCAACCATACTAGAATGATTGTATGCTAACCAAACAAAAATAACTTTTCAAAGCAAGAACCATAATTCAGCTGCAGGAATCAAATTATGCCTTAAACCGAGCTGGTCTTGCTTTTGTTGAGCATAGCAGATATAAGGAAGTCTGCATAATTACTGAACGCGTTAATTAGAGTTGAATAGTTATGGCTGAAAGAGCACCAGCATTGTCATTAGTTACCTGCACCAGCTGCGGAAAACCAATTGCTCCTGGGGCAGAAGCAACAAAATTCCTTTGCCCAAATTGTGGCGAAATCCAGATTAAACGTGACGGTAAATGCCGCAAATTTGGTAGACCATACAAATGCCCTAAATGCGGTTTTACAGGACCATAAAGTAATAAAGGTGAAAATGAAATGGGCAGCGTTATAGTAACCTATAAGGTCTTTCCTGAAGACATCGTCCCCGACTTTGAACCTCTGAAAAAAGAAATCCAAGCAAAAACGCCAGAGTTCGCAGAGGTTACCGGCTGGGGTGAAGAACCAGTAGCCTTTGGTCTCAAGGCGCTTCTAGTCCAAGTTAAGTTCCCAGAAGACAAAATGGGCATCGTTGAAGAACTTGAAGCTAATCTAGGCGGAATCAAAGGCGTTAGTCAAGTCCAGACTCTGGATGTGCGTAGAAGCAGTCGTTAAGACGCTGTTCCACACACAAACATTTATTTCTACTCTTAAATGTTTATTAATTACCAAAAGTTTGATTCAACAAGCTGAATAATTGTTACAGGATGGGTTCTTAATGGGCGAAGTTCATGAAGTTCAACTACGTGCAGGAGATGCCAGGCAACGTGATGTTGGAAGAGGCATAGCCCGCATTGATCAAAGAACTATGCAAAAATTAGGCATAAGTGCAGGCGACGTTATCGAGATTGCCGCCAAGCGAACAACCTCCGCTATAGCTTGGCCAGCTTATAGTGAAGATCAGAATCGCGATATTATACGGATTGACGGTTTCACGCGCAAAAACTCGGGTGTAGCCATAAACGAGTACGTTATAGTGCGACCTGCGAAGGTAAAGACTGCATTAAGCATAACTCTTGCACCAGTGGATATGCGCCTAAACGTAGATGACGATTTTACTAACTTTGTAAAGAACCGCCTAATGGAGCGAACATTAGTCGAAGGAGACACCACCCTAGTCATGATGCTAGGGCATGCTATTCCCTTCACCGTTTCCAAGACTCGCCCCCATGGTATAGTTAAAGTAACATCTGAAACGAGGCTCACCATACTTAACGAGCCCGCACCAGAAGCCAAAGGTCTTCCACGCACAACATACGAAGACATAGGCGGCCTACATGAAGAAATCCAGCGTGTCCGCGAAATGGTTGAGCTTCCATTACGACACCCAGAACTATTCCAGCGTTTAGGCATTGAACCACCAAAAGGTGTACTGCTCCACGGTCCACCAGGTTGCGGTAAGACCCTGCTAGCCCGTGCAGTAGCCAATGAGTCCGAAGCAAACTTCTACTCGATTAACGGGCCAGAAATCATGAGTAAATTCTATGGTGAATCTGAAGCGCGACTGCGTGAAATCTTCCAGCAAGCCCAGCAGAACGCTCCCAGCATTATATTCGTAGATGAGCTTGACGCTATAGCGCCCAAACGTGAGGAGGTCACTGGTGAGGTTGAACGACGTGTTGTCGCTCAACTGCTCGCATTAATGGATGGGCTATCAGGCAGAGGCAATGTAATCGTCATCGGTGCCACCAACCGACCCGGCGCATTAGACCAAGCCTTGCGTAGACCTGGACGCTTTGACCGAGAAATTGAAATCAGCGTCCCAGACAAGAAAGGTCGATATGAAGTTATACAGATTCACACTCGAGGTATGCCGCTAGCTCAAGATGTTGACCTCAAGAAGCTATCTGAGATGACCCATGGCTACACAGGCGCAGATTTATCCGCTCTAAGCAGAGAAACTGCAATGAAAGCACTCCGCAGATATCTGCCCCAAATCAACCTAGAAGAAGAACGCATTCCACCTGAAGTACTAGAGAAAATGGAAGTTACCATGGATGACTTCGTTAATGCGTACAAAGAGGTTACCCCGACAGCTATGCGCGAGGTCTACATAGAAGTAGCAACCGTACACTGGAGCGACATAGGCGGCTTAGATGCAGTCAAACAGCACCTCAAAGAAGCTGTCGAATGGCCCATGAAGCAGCCTGAAATCTTCAAACGCATGGGTATCAAACCGCCAAAAGGCATTCTCATGTATGGTCCACCAGGTTGCGGTAAGACCCTGCTAGCCCGCGCGGTAGCAACTGAGTCCGAAGCAAACTTCATCTCTATCAAAGGACCTGAAGTGTTCAGTAAATGGGTCGGCGAATCTGAAAAAGCCATCCGCGAAGTATTCCGTAAAGCACGTATGGCTGCACCTGCAGTCATATTCTTCGACGAAATGGACTCCCTTGTTCCCCTACGAGGCGCAGGAGGCAGCGACAGCGGCGTCTCAGAACGCGTAATTAGCCAGCTGCTTACCGAAATGGACGGCATCGTTTCACTGCAGGACATCACCGTAGTAGCCGCAACCAACAGACCAAACCTGATTGATCCAGCAGTGCTAAGACCCGGACGATTTGACCGATTAATCTATGTACCTGAACCTGACGAGAAGAGCCGCCTTCAGATACTACAGCTATACACTGCAAGCATGCCCCTAGCCAAAGATGTCAACCTAGAACAGATTGCGCTATCTACGAAGTACTATTCAGGTGCTGACCTTGAAAACATATGCCGTGAAGCTGCTATACACGCATTACGTCGAGATGTCAACGCTAGTGAAGTAACCATGAAAGACTTCCAAGATGCCATTAAAGAAGTTGGTCCCTCAATATCGCCTGACATGGAAAAATGGTACAAGAACTTCATGCAGCAGGTCCGACAGGTACAAAAGCCAGCAATGCCCGTAGCATAGGAGGGAATGATCAACTGTGCCACTACCTACAAAAACTTGGAAAACTCGACCAGCAGCCTTTGTCCTACTGCAGGTACTTGCCAAAAAAGGCGACATGTCTGAAACTGACCTATTCAACGCTATCCATGACGAATTCGAAGATTTAGGCTACAAAGACTTTAACGATTTGCTCCTAAAACTCGAAGTCGCAGGCAAAATCCGCACCACCTCTTTAGCTCGCGGCAGGAAACGTGTCGAGTTAGTAGCGCATTAAACTAGAATATACGGCGCATACCGTGCAGGCAACAAACGCTGGAGAAACTGCCGTCGTAGTAATCGGTGGTGGCCCAGCTGGCTCTTTTTCCGCATTCGAGCTTGCTAGGCGTGGTATAGCCGTAACTGTTTTTGAGGAACACCCACAAATCGGCTTCCCTTCGCATTGCGCAGGGCACATTAGCATTCACAGCCTACGTAATTTAGGTTTATACCCCCTTCCCAGTCATATAGTAGAAAATGAATTCAACGCTGCTAACTTCTACTCCCCTAACGGTACCAAATTCTCTGTTCGCCTTAACCAACCCGTAACATGTGCCGTTAACCGTGCTTGTTTCGACAACTATTTAGCTGAAAAGGCTCAGTCTGCAGGCGCAACTTATCATATGGGCACTCGGGCTCAATCTTTGCTAATTCAAGACGGCTTCGTTAAAGGCATCACCATAGCCAAAGATGGCAACATAGGGAATGTTCCTGCGAAGATGGTTATAGATGCTGAAGGCGTTTCGTCAAGGTTTGTGCATCAAGCTGGGCTTAAGCCTCTGAGGCGTGAGGGTATTGTGTTCGCGGTGGAGGCTGAGGTTGACCGCGTCCAAGATGTTGAGGAGCATGCAGTAGAGGTATATGTTGGTCAACATTATGCACCGGGCTTCTACGGGTGGCTAATTCCGCGCCCTGATGGAACCGCAAAAATTGGGCTCGCCACCAATATAGGCAACCCAAAAACGTTCTTAGACAGATTCATGCATAAGCATCCGGTGGCTTCTAAGCAGCTAAAAGGCTCAAAGCTAACCCAAATGGCATTTCATGCAATAACACTCGGTGGGCCCATACCTAAAGTTTATGCGAATGGCTTTCTGGTAGTAGGCGATGCAGCGTCTCAGGTCAAGGCGACAACGGGCGGAGGCGTAGTCTTTAGCATAATATGTGCCAAAATTGCAGCACAAGTAGCTAAAGAAGCCCTCACACATAGTGATGTCTCAGAAGGCTTTTTACAACTATACCAAAAGCTTTGTAGCGATCGTTTAGGCTTCGATTCGGCAATTATGTGCCGCGCCAGGCGAATGTTTAATTCCCTTTCGGATGCACAATTTAACCGTGCTATGCACTTTGGAACCCGCATCGGCTTAGGCAAAGCACTTAGTGACATAAATGAAATTGACTTCCAAGGACGCACACTGTTTACGGTTCTCAAGAAACCCGCAACCTACGCGGCTCTCGCATACTTTATTCGGCTCTATCTGTCTACAAACGCTTAAAGCATCCGACGATAACCTTAGTGCCGATTAAGGTCGACCATTATGCGTGAATTCGAATACAAGCAGGTTTTAGTTTTCCGCAAAGATTTACCGCTTAGCAAAGGCAAAATAGCCGCCCAAGCAGGTCATGCCGCAGTTAGCGCAGCTCAGGATGCCTACAACCGTAACAAACGCTGGTGGGACGCATGGTTCCATGAAGGGCAACGTAAAATTGCCGTCAAAGTTCCCAGTGAAAAAGAGTTACATGAGCTCGAAGAAGCAGCAGAAGATCTTGGTATCCCTCATGCATTAATTGTTGATGCCGGTTTAACAGAAATCCCAGAAGGCACAGTAACCTGCCTAGGTCTTGGACCTGCACCAGCCGAAAAAATCGACCGCCTAACCGGTAAACTCCAGCTGCTATAAAAGAAGGTTTTCTGATTGTCTGTACCTGAGATCGATTACGAATTAGGCATGGAAGTTTACACAACCAAGACTGCAGGTATTGGTGGGACCATCCGCAAAACAGTTGAAGACTTTGTTGTTGAAGAGGTACTTTTAGATGGTTCCAAAGCTAGCATCAAAAAAAATGTTGCACCAGCTAAGCCTGCTTTAGGTGCTACAGCATCCGGGCAGCGATTCTTGCTCTGTGTTTTAATCAAGCGTAACTGGGATACTTTTATGGCAGTAAAAAATGTTGCAAAGGTACTTGATATTGATCAAGCACGAATCCAATTTGCCGGCATCAAAGATGCCAAAGCTGTCACCGCTCAGCATGTTACTATAGAAGGTCTATCTATTGGAGACGCTGCTAAAGTAAATTACAAAGACATCGAGCTGCGTCCTATAGGTTACTTTCGTGAGCAGCTGTCTGCATTTTACCTGCTAGGTAATAACTTCACAATTAATATTAGCGACATTAACCCGATCAAGGTAGCTGTTCAGGAACAAATTGTCCAAATCATCCAAGAAATTGAAGCCAATGGAGGTATACCTAACTTCTATGGTCATCAACGCTTCGGCACCACTAGACCGATAACGCACCTCGTAGGTAAAGCAATAATCCAAGGCGACCTTGAAGAAGCCGCCATGCTTTTCCTTGCAAAATCCAGCCCCAACGAGCACCCGGCGTCAGCACAAGCACGCCAAGCCCTTTGGGACAGTCGTGACTTTAAGGCGGCACTCGAAAATTTCCCAAGCCAACTTCGCTACGAACGCGCTATGATTACCCACTTGGTTGAGTTTCCAAGAGACTTTGCAGGTGCTTTTCGTCGTCTACCCCTTAAATTACGTATGCTTTTTGTGCAGGCATATCAGTCAGTCCTCTTTAACCGTTTTCTTAGTGAGCGTATCAGACGTGGCTTTGCACTAAATAGAGCCGAAGCAGGAGATTATGTGTTGAATGTTGAGCGTTCTGGCTTGCCCATGGTCCGCACAGGAAGACTTGTTGACCAAACTAAGCTTAGTGAAGTAAATGCGTTAATTCAAGTGGGCAAGATGCGAGTGGCTTTACCGATTGTGGGTTTTGGTCAGCGGCTTTCACAGGGCGAAATCGGCGAAATCCAACATCATATACTAGATGTGGAAGGGATCAAACTGAATAATTTCCGGATCAGCGCTTTACCTGAAATTAATGGAAAAGGCGAACTTCGAGCCATAGTTACCCCTGTGCTCAACTTTAAAGAAACAATAATTGAGACTGAAGGACAATTGCCATCCGCAATGAAAGCAAATTTAGAGTTTATGCTGTTGCGTAGCTCCTACGCCACTGTTCTTCTGCGAGAAATCATGAAACCTGAAAACCCGATTACTGCAGGCTTTTAGCCTACAGTTGTATTTTTCGGGAATTGTTCAACAATAATTTCTGCAGCTTCTTTAAGCCATGCTTGCCGCTGCTGCTGGGTGCTAGTTATGACAACCGAGAACGTTTTCCGTTTGACGTTTTTAACTCCACAAAGCCCAAAAATACATTTCTTCCAGAGCGTCTCGAGTGGATCGCCAAAGGTTTCCTGTTCTCGCTCCTCTTTTGTGTTGCTTGTGTTGAAAACAACAGCTTTTTTGGCTTTCAATAACCCAACAGGTATGCCTTCCCCATTGCCTGTTTCTTCAAAGCGGTAGGCGACTTTTGCCCTAAATACTCTATCAATCCAACCCTTCAAAATGGCTGGTGGTTGTCCCCACCAATTAGGGTGAATAATCACGATGCCATCGGCGGCACATAGTTCTTCGCAATGTCTCTGCAGGTTAGCGTCAAGCTTGGTATGAGGTAGAATTTCTTCTGCTTTAATAATGGGATTAAAATCTTCAAGGTAAAGGTCATGAAAGACTACCTTGTGTCCTATCTGCTTTAGTGTATCTACAACAGTTTCAGCAATGGCATGGTTAAAACTGCCCTTCTGAGGATTTGCAATTATAACTAGTACATTCATTTCTTTCATATACCTTCTCATTTTATCATGGTTCAGCTTTATCAGTTAAGTTAAGATCGCGCAATCTGTTGACGCCGTCAATTTCGTTTATGAATTCAGCAACACTTTTAGGTACAAGAGCGCGCCAGCTGTTGTCTTGTTGCAACATTCTTCGTCTGATTTCAGTTGAGGAATAACTTTGTCTGTCATAGTAGGGTAAGCTTTTGACTTTATAGCCTGCTTCAATGAAGAGCCTGCGAGTCAGGGGCTCATTGGAGTAGACTAGGTGGAATTTTGGTGTATAGCCCTCTACTTCGGAAACCCACATCATATGTAGATGGACGTCAGGTACGGGGACAATCCACACTCGAGAGCCATCGATGCGAGCTTCTTGTAACGAGTTACGAATCATAACCAGCCTTTCACCTGCCGTAAATGGATTTATTATATCATGGCTATACTGTGCGCTGCCTATAACTATGACTAGTTCTTCAATTTCTTGTAAAATGACTTTAATTGATTCTATGTGACCTATATGAAAAGGCTGAAACCTGCCAACATAAAGACCGCGAGTAGGCATAAAACCCTCATCGTACAGACACCTAAATCAAGCAGCCATTTAACGCTTACTGTCTGCCGACCCGCCAAATCAGAAAGCAACATCTTTGTACCCTTACCCTGCAGATGTTAAGTCAATACAAGAGGTAGAATAAAAACCACAGTAGATGTTAAGTAAGTTTGTGCTTAAGTAGGCTTTTTCGTAAGTAGTAGATGACTACTCCTAAGATTAGAAAAGCTGCCCCTGTGAGCCAAGCCATTGGGGTTGCAAGTAGAATAAATAGCATGATGAGGATGCTTGTGGCTAAGCCTATTGCGGGCATGATTTTTGGGTAAAGGCGTCTTTCAGGTTTAAGTTTAAGTGCAGCAATATTAGCGGATATATAGGTAAAGACCAAGCCAAAGGTGCTTACGGCTATTGTGCTAGCTAAATTGGCAAATAAGACAACAACAGCCATCACTATACCTGTGATCCAGATGGCAACGTAAGGCGTGTTAAACCGTGGGTGGATTTTGCTTAAAATTTTAGGTAAATCGCGCCTGCGTGCCATAGAAAAAGCCATGCGGGAAACACCTAAAATTGCTACAAGCAATACGCTCCCCATGGCTAATGCGCCGCCAATAGCTAGAACCTGTACTGCAGTCATGTTCCCTGTCGCACCTATTGCAGCCGTTAACGGTGCATTCGAAGCCGCAAGGCCATCTGAGCCTACAAGACCAACGGCGATCGCGCCAACTACAATGTAGACTATAGCCGTAATCAAAAGCGAGAGCAATACTGCACACGGAACATTTCGTTTAGGCTCTTTTACCTCCTCAGCTATCACAGCAATCCTAGGAAAACCGCCAAACGCAAAAAAAATTAAACCGGCACCATAAAATACGCCTTCATTAAAAGGCTCAAACGGCAAAAAATTTGATAAATCGATAAAGAAGAGACCAAATATTACAAAGAACATCAGAACTGCCAGCTTCAAAACTACAAATACATTATTTGCAAATGCTGATTGGCGTACGCCGACGAAGTTAAGCATAGTAAACCCCAAACAAACTATAAACGCAAGTAAGTTCCCTGGAAGGTCTGGAAAGACGGCTGCAAGATAATAACCAAAACCCAAGGAAACTGCTGCTCCGCCGAAAGTATTGGCAATTATCCACATCCATCCTGACAAGAAGCCTACCAAAGGTGAAATCAGGAGCCGCGAATACTCGTAAATCGCGCCTTCTACAGGCTTCCAAGCAGTCAACTCAGCAAAGGTCAACGCCGTAAACATTGCAATCGCAGCAGCTATTATCATAGAAACCACAAGGGCTGAACCAGCTAAGCCCGCAATAATGCCTGTGGCAACGAAAATTCCGCCGCCGATGATTGCCCCAACGTTAATGGCGACGGCGTCCCAGAGACCTAAAGTCGGCTTTAGCTGCTTTTGGTCTTTGGGTTCAACGTTTTGGCTATCCATATAACCACGTAGGTTTGACTTAAACACAGAAAGGCTATTAAAGCCTTAATCAACACAAAACCTTAAACACGTTGTGTAAAGGCTAATACAGAAAAAGCCCTTATGGTTATTTACTGTATAGTTGCACAGGTAAGCCAGCTTTGGACTGGGCATTCAGGTTTTTGCATCTTTTCTACCGTTTAGACTTTTCTGTAGTTTACACTCATGATTCACTATACAATACTCGCAGCTTGGGTAGTCTGTTCTTGTTTGACAATCTAACTTTATTTCTACGTACATTCTGATTCCTCGAGAGCACCAAGCTTAGTTGAAGCTGCTTAAAGGCAATGTGATACAAAAAACTAAACAGCCAAATATTTCTTCTATAAACGACCCAGAAATACGGGCTGCCTAAGCTTTCAACAACTCATTTATTAAGTAATAAACTGAAAAGGCAACCTACACAGTGCTTAACGTCTGCTCATGAAATTTTAGAGGCGTTTTTCTTTTCCATCCCAGAATTCGCGAGTGCGTAGGTACTGGATTTTAGCTTTAAGTAAATCCATATAAAATTCATCTTCATTGGGATGCATTTTGCCCAAGATCCGTGAAGCTGTTTCAGCACCTATGCCTTTTACCTGTAAGGCTCTGATGGCTTGCTTACCATAGCTTAGGACCAGGTCAGCTTTGCGTCTTGCAGCTGTGAGTTCTTTGAGTTCTTCAGGGCTTAGCGGCTTATTTTCGCGGCGCTTCTGCAAGTCACCTTTAAGTTTACTAGGGTCTTGGCTGGGATAAAGTAGTGTAAGACGTTGTGAACCGCAGTTTTCGCAGTGTGGCTCATTTGGCAAATCCTTAACGTGCACTTGGCTAACCCATTGGTTGCAGTTCATGCATAGAAGCGTAACCAGTCGTGCGTCAATGGCTTTCTTCATCTTCTCAATATTACTCAAAATAATCCGTTCAGGAGCCATCAACTCCGAAATATCAGCATACTGCTCCAGAATGTGGTATGCCAAAGGAGTTGGCTTCTCAGCACGTATTAATGTGCTCACAACGACTTTGCCTTCTTTAACCTGCTGCATAATTTGCTTAACTTTGGCAAGGTCAGCTTTCTCCAACATGGCCTCACGCAGGGTTTCTTCATAAATTGGTGTATCTTCAAAGCTTCCCTGCAGATCCGCCTGACGCTTATAGCTCATCGTTTTTCCACGTGGCAACACCCCAAATCGTTCTGCAACTGCTTTCAACTTTGGTGCAAAAGGATACTTGGCTTTAACATATCGTGCGAAGGCGTCGTCGATTTGTTGGTCAGAAAGCCCAAAAAGTGTCGTTGGCATTTGGGCGATTTCGTGCTGAGAAAACTTGCGCGGCGCTTCAATCAATATGCGGTAACCGTCTGTCCACCAACCCGTGATAACTTCGTGCTCTGAAAGTATCGAATCGAAAACACCTGCCAATGTGCGGTTGACTAATTCACCAAAGCATGTATGCACCACAAGATACCTGTCAAACGATTCTATCAAGATGCGACTTTCTGTTGGCAACGGCGCGTTATCCTTCAAATGCTCCTCAATTTCCTGAACGCTACTCAAAAGAGTCTGTTCATTTGTCTTCATTTCCTCTGAAAGCTCTTTTGCAACAGTCTCTGCAGTCTTGCCCTGTTTGATCATGTCGCCGATTTTTTGCCGCATGATACCTGTTTGCTGAGCCAATTCATACGGCACGGGTAGAATTTCTCCATCCCAGCCTGGAATAGCGGCAAAGGGGTCCTCAGATGTAATCACATGGACGATGCCTGTTTCTTCCTCGATTTGAACAATACGCCAGACTTTTCCGCGCATTATAAAATGCAGTCCAATACGCGCATGCAATGTCATGAACTCATCGCCTAAGCTGCCGATTATGCGGTCACTAAGCACATTGATGACTGGATAGCGTCTTTCGTCTTGAATCATTGACAGATTATTGTAATAATATGGTTTGGTTTTGCCTGTTCTGCGCAAAAGCTGACCTTCTTCAATGTAGCGTATGTTGCCGATGGTATCTAAAAAGCGTATTAGGTTTAAAAGCTGCTTTTCATCAAAGGCGCGGTAGGAATATGCGCGATGCACAATCTCTGAAAGTTCCTTTAACGTGACGTAGTCTTTTTCGATGGTAATGCCTGCGATTTGGTGTGCCAGCACATCGAGGGCGTTTTCGTGAAATTTTATAGATTCAAGTTTAGCTGTAGCTGCGTTTTCAATGGCTGCAATGGATTCAAGCGTGTCATCAGGATAGACCGTGATTATCGTCCCTTGTGAGAGCCGTTTAAGTTGGTGCCCGCTTCTGCCAACCCTTTGAATAAGGCTGTTTACATGTCTAGGTGACATGTACTGCACGACCAAGTCTACACTGCCAATGTCAATACCCAATTCAAGGGTGCTGGTGCAGATAATCGCTTTTAATTCACCAGATTTGAAGGCGTCTTCTATGCTTGCACGTTCCTCTTTTGATAATGACCCATGATGCACTGCAACGTCCTGCCTGCCCAGTTCATTAAACCTATGACCTAACATTTCGGCGATGGTTCGGCTATTGGTGAAAATCAGAGTGGATTTGTGGCTATCAATGAGTTCGGTTAATCTGCGGATTCGTGCTGCTGCTTCAGGAGCTGTATGGATTTTCCCCGCAAGCTCGTAATCACTTTGGGTTGGCTGAGGGCTCTCCACGCTATAACAATAGTCTTTTGTGAGAACAGCTTGGATTATCTCAATTTTACGATTGGTGCCCGCGATGAATTTTGCGATTTGCTGAGGGTTCCCAACGGTTGCCGACAAGCCTATTCTCTGAAACTCTTGACCTATAACTCTTTGGAGTCGTTCAAGTGCCAACGCAAGTTGGGTACCGCGTTTGCTTTCTGCCAGCTCATGAACTTCATCTATGATAACGCTTGTGACACTGCAAAGATGTCTGCGCATCTGTGAACCGGCTAGAATTGCCTGTAAAGTTTCTGGAGTTGTTACCAATATTTGCGGTGGCTGTCGGGCTTGTTTACGGCGTGTTTTAATCTCTGTGTCGCCATGACGAACCTCCACGGTTAAACTGAGGCGTTGAGCCCAAAACGTAACTCGTTTAAGCATGTCGCGGTTTAATGCGCGAAGCGGCGTAATGTAAATGATTTGTATGCCCTTTTCTTGACGTTCCTCATTTTTCTGTTCAACTAATTTCGAAAGCAGCGGCAACAAGACGGCTTCAGTTTTTCCTGTTCCAGTGGGTGCAATCAATAGCACGTTTTTGCCTTGTAAAATGGGCGCAAAGGTCAACGTCTGTGGTAAAGTAGCCTCAACAAACCCAGCTTCAGCTAATGCATCTTGTATGGGCTTCGCAAGCAATCTGAAAGCAGAACCCAATACTAAATCTGACATTATCTAAATCGGAAAGAACAACAATTAAAACATGCATAAACCTTACCCAATAAATCAACCTATTTACAACGATTAATGACGAAATTCAAGTAGAACAGTTATCCCTACATATTGCTATAATGCATCAATCTTCCGTAGCTGCAGGTACAGAATTATGTTATCTTGATTCAGTATTAGTTTTAGATTTATTGGTTGGTAGAACTTGTGCGTATTAAATGAAAGTGATATGCCTTAGTAGGAAATATTGTTGTTAGCGTTTTGGTACTGTAGTCAACCATTTTATATGTTCTAGGCCGTATTTTACGAGCAGAGGATCTAAAAAGTTTGGTATAAATGTATCATCTACTTCCCCTAAGACTACTGCATCGCCTGCTCTGTAGACAATAGCTATATTGGAAAGCTCCTCTTCCAGATCTTCATATTTACCTCTAATCTGCCAAAAATCCTCTTCATCTTTTCCTGGTTTCATTACCCAACTATACTTGCCCTTTGGATGCGCATCCACAAAAACATTATGCGCGCAAACCACATCTCCAACACTCTTTGGAGAATCATTAGTCTTAACATAAATCCAAATAGTCATAAAGCTCCCTACAAATAGGTAACTACCTTTTCCCTTATTTCCTTTTAGACTTAATGATTTTCACAAGGATTAGCTGGCTAAGTAAAAATAGCATGTGCTTATCTGCGTTAAATCTAGGATTTAATTATATTTTCTGCTATCTATGCAAAGCTGGTACTGGTTGTTAATCCTGGCGTAAGCTTATATGCTGTGAGGTACTATTTGACCAAGGATCGATAATGTCAAAACCCGTACTCGTTTCCTGCATTGTACTAGTAACCTTGGTAGCGTCCTTGATGATTATTCCTTATGTAAATGCATCGTCAACTTGGAGTAAAACATATGGTGGTGCATTTAGTGACCGTGGCTTTTCTATTGTTAAAACCCAAGAAGGTGGGTATGCTTTACTTGGAACCTCAATGTCATATAGCCTTAGTGGGCTAGTTAATGCATTACTTATAGTGACTGACGCAAATGGTAATCTACTTTGGAACCAAACCTATGCTGGACTTGGCGCGGTATATCCTGATGCATTAATTCAAACCTCTGATGGCGGCTATGCATTAGCAGGCTACACGTACAACCTAGATGGTACAAGCGTATCTAGCCCTTGGCTAGCAAAAACGGACTCTGCAGGAAATTTGCAATGGAATAAAACTTACAGCGAATTAGGCTTTCTCATAAGTAATCTTGTCCAGACCTCTGATGGCGGCTATGCATTAGTTGGTTTTACCACAATTGACCAACAATTAATCCACTCTTGGCTGGCAAAAACAGATGCCGAAGGTGTCATAGAGTGGACACAAACCTATGGTTCATCAGGCGAAAACGAACTATATGCGATAATTCAAACTAAAGATGGTGGCTATACCTTAGGGGGGTATACAACCGGTGCAGGCGCTGGACAAGATGATTTCTGGCTAATAAAAACCGATTCGAATGGCGTCATTTTGTGGAACTATACATACGGTACCTCGGATCGCGACACGCTTGGCAATTTTGTCCAGACATCCGACGATGGATACGCCTTGTTTGGGTACTCCAACTCTTCAAGCACAGGTACCGACGATTTCATGATGGTAAAGACTGACGCTTCTGGTGTTTTAGAATGGACAAAAATTTATGAAGATTCAAATACCGATGAAGCCTTCTCTGGACTTCAGACCTCTGATGGTAGCTATGTTATAGCAGGCATTACAGCAATGGATAACGGCAACGTATATGGCCGAGTAATAAAAACTGACGCTAACGGCAACCTGTTATGGAATAAAACTTATGGTGATTCAAACGCAAACATCTTATACAATTTAGTTGAGGACAATGATGGCGGTTACGTGTTAACCGGTTTCATTAATACAACAGCTTCATCTGAGGATTTCTGGCTACTAAAAATTGACCAAAATGGCATTGCTTCAATATCTGCAGAGCCTTCACCATCGCCGACAATTCCAGAGTTTCCAGGCCTGTTAGCGGTTCCTTTACTTGCAGCCTGCATGATGATAGCAGCCTTAGTATTCAGAAGAACAATTATCAGGAAAACTTGATAACTTCCCTTTCTCCTTTGACTTTCTTCAAACTGCCTTTTTTGTAAATTATTATATGCTTAAGGGCATCGATGTAGTCCGTTTTCCTCTAAAGCTGTCATTAATATGCGTGCAGTCAAATAGTCTCAAATTGGTTTTGTTAAAAATGCTATTTCTTTGCGTTCCATGAAGCTTAATGTCTCTGTAGGTGGGAAACACAAATAAGTTTCCATCTGTCCAATTCTTTCGGACAATGAGGATATCGAGGTACGCAGAAGTCGAAGGCGGGGAATTTTAAGCTGGAGGCTGATGAATGCTTTTTCCGCTACTGAGTCCACTAAATCCTTTATTATATTATAAAAAGCAATTATGTGATTTTTCTTAATTTGGTGATATGCTTTTTGAGGTTTTCTTAGTTCTGGTCTGCTAATAGGTATCCGCCAAAGCTTATTATCCAAAAAAGTGTGGGGTATGCTATCATTCTTTCTATGCCCCCAACACCAAGCCCCAAATAATTCAAATTCATTGTGCTAAAAGCAAGTATAGCTGCCACAAGTGTTGTCGTTCCCATTATAACCGAGAAATACCTAAACGGCGCTTTGGTAATCTTGTAGGATGCAATAGCCGAAATTCCGCCAATGATAAATGATAGACCTGCTGCAATAGCATGAAATATAGGTACTCCGTTTATTATGAATGTGTTTTCTGGAAAAATTCCAACTCCCATAGAACCGGCGCCTGCTACCGCAAATAGAATAGAAATACTTCGAATTTTGAACCGTTTTTGAATGTAATATGAGCTTGTTACAACTAATGCTCCAAATAGTACAGTTGAAGGGTTGAAGATGTTAGCAGAACGTTGCCCCCAAACCCCCAGATCACTTATGTAATTGGCTGAGATACTATAACCTGGATAGATTGCCTCTGCAACAATTATTGCCAATAGAAATTGGACGCTGCCTACTAGAAGAAGACCGCCTGCAACTTTAGAATTATTAAGGAACACAACTTAATATAAATTGAAATAACTATATATTTTTTAAATTTTGGTTAATTTTTTTCGGCTGCCTTTATTAAAAACATAAATTTTGTGATAAAGTAAGGATAATGAAAAGCGATGGAGGCTTCAAAGGTTTCCCGTTGAAGAAAGAGGGAACTACTGGATCTTTTACCTATTTCTGGATCCAGTAAAGTATGCCCAAACACTTACCATGACAACTGTCAGTACAGCACCAGCGAGGCCTGTAACTATAAATCTAGCTTGGAAGACTGCAGGTAGGACTTCTACAAGCCAAGGTAATGCGTAATCTGCGAACAGCTGGGCAACTACTCCAGCCAGGAATCCTAAGAGAGCAACGATAGCAAATACTTTGATTCTGTCACCCATTAATTTTCACCTTTACGTAGCAATTATAATGGGCTTCTTTTTAGTCTAACTAACAAATTTATGTCTATAATCTCTTAATGACATTAGGCATCTTTTACTCTAATAATTAAAGCCTAAAGTTCTTTTTAAGAGTGTGTATAGCCCTACATATATACGTCCATATTGACGGCATATTAACAATGTATAAGATTGTTCTACGCAATGCACTGGTGTCAGAGGAATCAGAATTGTCCGAAAGGTTCACTAAAAAATGGGATAGTAAAAGAGACGACGCTCCCTTCACTAATCGCATAAAAGACGCAGTGAAGCCACCAGGTCCACTAAAGCCACGCTTAGATTTCGCAGTTAGACGCATTGAGCTTCAAGTACAGAAGCTTGATCAAGCCACCGAAAGATTCAGCCAAAGAGACAAGGCAATCTTTGCCAGAATAGTTGACGCTTACACAAAACATGACACTGCACGTGCAAACGTATTCGCCAACGAATTAGCAGAAGTCCGCAAAATGTCACGATTAATTATAAACGCTAAGCTTGCTCTCGAGCAAATAACATTAAGATTACGAACTGTATCAGAACTAGGCGATGTAGTATCTACACTGGGTCCAGCAGTAGGTGTTCTTCGTTCCGTTAAATCTGGTTTAGTCAGCGTATTCCCAGAAGCAGAGAATGAACTTGGCGAAATCGGCAACATGCTGAGTGGAATTATGATTGAAGCAGGCCAAGGCTCAGGTATGACTCTAAACTTCGACACAGTCAACGAAGATGCAAGCAACATACTTAATGAAGCAGCAACAGTCGCAGAGCAAAGAATCAAAGAAAAATTCCCCGACTTGCCACAGGGAATGCCTTCTTCAGCGTCACAGACAGAAAGATCAACACAGGGATTCTAAAAGGAGTGTAAAAAATGTCGCAAACACCCTCCAATCTTTTTCTTTCTATCGGTAAACCAGTAAAAGACGAGTACGGACGATCTGTAGGGAGAATAATAAGCTTCGGTACATCCCCCAGTGGAAAATTTGAAAGCGCATTTATTGAATTAAGCGATGGAAGATTTACAAAACAGCCCATGGAAAACCTCCACTTCAATGGCGCTGAAATTACTCTATTATCACAAATTAAGTCTAAAGCTTCAGTACTATGTGACCAGATTCCCTTTATTTGGCGGAAAGATAACGCTCTTAAAGACCTTAACGAGAAAAGAAAAATCAGTCCGGCCCTTTACACAGAGCTTCACAACAATTTTAGCACTGTATTAAGCCAATTACGTAAAGATGCCCAGATCCTTCTAGATGAAGCAATCCAAGGAATTACGCGTTGCGAAGAGGAGCTTTCTACTTTAAGCTACAGTCTCTTACACCTTGAACTTGAACATGAAATAGGAAAAATCACTGATGATGTGTACCGCTCCGCCTATGCCGCTTTACAAGAGACACTTAAACGCACTTCTAACGAGAAAAATGATCTAGAAGCAATTAAAAACAAGCTCTCAAGCATGCTCCTAGGCGATGCACCTCCACCACCAACAACAAGTGACAAGAAGCCTGCAACGTATACTGCTCCAGCCAATCCCGTAAACAATGAGACTACCGAGCTTCCAGAGCCTCCTGTCGTTGTCTACGTGAAAGAAGTAGGAAAAGCAGGAATCTAAATATTCAATAAGGTAGCTGGGCGGAGGTAAAGAACATAAAAGGCTTAAACAGATCTCCCCCTCCTGCTTTAAGAGAAATCGCTTCAAAGTCTATTTGTACACTTAAAGTCCAGCAGAACAAGTTAGAGCAGGCTAGTTATCGCCTGAAAGAGCGCGACCGTATACTTTTTGAAAGCTGCATGGGCGCATTAAAGAAAAATAATAAAGAGCGAGCTTCAGTTTGTGCTAATGAACTTGCTGAAGTTCGCAAGCTTCTCAAATTCATGTACAGTGTCCAGCTGGCAATTGAACGTGTCGTATTGCGACTTGAGACTCTTAGGGAACTTAGCGACATAGTAGTCGACCTAAGACCAGCTTTAAAACTTCTGCAAGGTGTTTCGCAGGAGCTTTTTCAGGTTCTACCAGACGTCTCCACTGAACTTAACAACGTTAACAGTACCATCAGCGAGACATTGTACGCTACAAAGATTACGTCTGAACCCGACCAATTGTTAACTGTCGGTCAGAAAACAGAGGGCGGAGAAGAAATCCTTAAGGAGGTCTCAACTTTCCTACAGCACAAAGTCGCCGAGACTCTACCTGAGCCACCAATTAGTTCACATAAAGTTGAAACTAAGCAAAGGGCTGCACCTGTTAGAGAGCTTGTTGCTCTTGGCACATCAAACTCGCATGTAGTCAGCCGTAAAACCATCGAGGAACCAAAACGAGAATTTATTCCCTTAGGGGGACACAAAACTGCAGAGGAGCCTAAACGAGAATCCACTCAAACCGTGTTTTCATACAAGAAGTCCGAAGTCAAAGAAATTTCCCTAACCGTTGAAAAGCCCTCGATTGAGGATATGCTCCTAGAATATGTCAGAAAGAGTAATGGTGAAATAGACCTTACTCGATGTTCAAGTGAACTAAAAACATCAAATGCGGAAATCGAGAAAGCCCTTGAAAGCTTAGGCAACAAGGGACGAATAAAAATTGAGCTAAGATCGCCAGAATAAAAGAATAAACAAAGTATAGAAATGGGAATACTATGAGTGCATCACATGAACTTGAGAAAGCAGCAACATCCTATGCATTAGACGCCGTGAAGATGGACAAGCAGGGCAATAAGGGTAGAGCTATCACCCTGTACCAAAAAGCTATAGAAAGTCTGCTCCAGCTTGTTCAACTTTATCCAGAGTACGGTCTAAACAAGGTCTACGTGCAAAGGGCGATAGCCTACCAAGAAAGAATCAAAGCCCTACAAGGTTCTGTCTCGCCCACTGACGTCCGAATGGAAATGGAAAGAGAAGCAGAGGAAAGTGGCGTTGAAAAAGCCACACCTGAAGGAAAACCAAACCAAGAAGAGCTTGTAGTTACTGAAAAACCAAATGTACGCTGGGAAGACGTTGTAGGCTTAGAAACTGCCAAGAAAGCAGTAAAAGAGGCAATTGTTTACCCCGTTCAAAGACCTGATCTGTTTCCGCTAGGTTGGCCACGTGGTATCTTGCTATTTGGTCCCCCTGGTTGCGGTAAGACCCTACTAGCAGCCGCGGTTGCCACAGAGATTGAAGCTAACTTCTACCAGATTGATGCTGCATCAATTATGTCAAAATGGTTAGGTGAAGCAGAACAGAACGTAGCGAAACTGTTTGGGTCAGCAAGAAAATGCGCTAACGACGGCAGACCCGCAATAGTCTTCGTAGATGAACTCGATTCGCTCATGGGTACGCATTCAAACGAAGTTGGCGGAGAAATTCGCGTAAAAAACCAGTTTCTCAAAGAAATGGATGGCATCATGGACAAAAACAAAGCTCTGCATGTTTACGTCATAGGTGCTACCAACAAGCCTTGGGATCTAGACTGGGCTTTCATCCGTAGATTCCAGAAACGTATCATGGTTCCTCTTCCTGATCATAATACACGTCTAAACATGCTCAAGCACTATACTGGAAACCTGCAGATTTCAGGTGATGTGGACCTGCATGAGTTAGCAAGGCTCAGCGAAGGCTTCTCAGGTAGCGACATTCGTGATGTCTGCCAATCCGCCCAGCTTTCGCTCATAGGTGAGTTCTTTGAATCAGGTAAAGCCACAGACAAGGCAGCCAAGCCAAGACCACTAACGATGTTTGATTTCCGCCAAATCTTCGATGCAAGAAAACCAAGCGTTTCAATGGACATGCTGGCGCTCTACAACAGGTGGTTTGAAGCCTTCAAAGCACTCTAACACAAAGGGGGACATAAAAAACAAAACCTGAAAAGAAACCGGGTTAAGTGGACAGGTTTGGAGAACCTCATACTTTTACTTGCTCTCCCTTCTCCCCCATAAACCCCCTCCAAACCCCACAAATAACCCTCCAAAACCTTTTTAACTACTATCAAACGGTTGTATGCTTGGACTTTATGGGTTAATCTGAACTTTAGTCTATCTTGTGTACAATCAATTCGGCAAGTTATGGCGAATAATTTTGACAAATTTTCCAGCAAACGCAAAAAAGTGTGCCTGTTGTTGAAGAGAAACGCTAAAAGCTTATCTGCTCTTAACAAGCTACTGTTTACTGAAGGTGCAAGGGCTCTGGATAAAATCGATTACGACCTTAAGCTATGGATGGTAAATGAAAACAAAGAAGCTGTTTTTGGTGATGGACTGGCTGCTCTTCTGGAAGAAATAAACAAAAGTCACTCTATTGTGGAAGCTGCTGGGAATCTCAAAATGTCTTATCGTTATGCTCTCCATAGAATCGTTATTGCGGAAAAGCGTCTGAACCGGGTACTGGTGAAAAGGAGCCGTGGCGGCACTAAAGGCGGTGGCTTTTCAGAAGTTACAGATTATGGTAAAGAATTGACTTCGCGATACCGAAATGCCCAAGCTGAACTTAGCAAGGTTCTCAAAACACTGCCTTGAGAAATTAGTTTTAATATGCTATTTTTAACCTGTTGCTGTTCTGTGCTTGTTTGCGTTTTTGCACGGAAGGTTTATTTTATCGATATTACCCATTAGTAACATCGATGTTTCATGAAGATTGAAACTGTGGCATGGAAAAAAGGCAATACGCGAATAGCAACTATTGACCTAGTTACCATGACGCTGTTTGCAAGCCTAGGCATAGCAACCAAGAACATCATCTACCCTATGGCAGCTACAATAACGGGCCCACTTTATATCCCAGCAGGCGCAGTGACCGGCGGAATTTACATGATGTGGCCAGTTATAGCTTATGGTTTAGTGCGAAAAATTGGTGCAGCAACTACAGTCGCATTAATCCAAGCTTGCATTAGTCTTTTAATTCCATTCGGTAATTTCGGGCTTTTGTCTTTCGTTATTTACCTTGCACCAGGTATTGCGATAGATGGCTTCTTCTTGTTTTCGAGACACAAGGCCTGTTGTTCGGCATGTTGTGTTAGCGCTGCGGCGATTGCTAATGTGGTTGGAACTGTATTAGTCGGTACTTTGGTTTTATTGCTACCTTTAAGTGTGTTATCTTTTTTGGCCGTGGTTGCAGCAATAAGCGGTTGTATTGGCGGCTTAATCGCAAATATGCTTCTAACAAAAATCACAAAAATCGGAGTTAAAAGGAAAAATGATGAATAAAAACAGAAAAATTGCATTAACGGCTGCGATAATAGCCGTAATCGTAATAGCGTCTACATTATCAATATACTGCCTGACGAGTACGCCAGCACAAGCCACCCTTTTGCCTCAAGGTGAACCGCCTCAAGCACAAGTCAAAATTACTGGGGATATACAAACGGAAAAAACGCTACTAATTGACGAATTAACCCAAATGACCCTGACAAATGTAACACACACAATTAAAGGCGAAACCGCCACTTACCTTGGGGTAAGCTTACTTGAACTGTTAAACAAAACTAATGCCCCTTGGGATACTGGTCTAATTACAATAATCTCAGCAGATGGTTTCAACAAAACTATGAACTTCTATCAAATATACAATAGCACTCAATACCCTAACAGTGAGATAATTTTGGCATTCACAAAAAATGGCAACTGGATAACCGATACAACTGAGGGTCCACTAAAACTAATTGCTCCACCCTTAGAATCATTCTATAACATCAAAGCTGTAACTGAAATTAACCTGCAATCTTGGACAATAAACGTAACTGGGGCTGTATCAAATCCATTAGTGCTTTCCGGTCAAAACATTACTAGTCTTGGAACAAAAACCGTGCAAGCAGCGCTTGCTCCAGGGGGCGAACCGCAAAGAACTTCCGCTTGGACTGGCGTTAGCCTCTGGAATATACTTCAAGCCAGCGGCGCTTCATCAAACGCTGATAAAGTCATCGTGCATGCAATCGATGGCTACAGCAGAGAATACACAATCGCTCAGGTTACTGACTTAGGTATTCTGATTGGTTACCAAGAAAATGGTGCTTACCTGACACCAGTTAACGGCCAACCATATAGACTCGTTGTGCCAACCGAAGATTTTAAGTGGGGTCAATACTGGGTTCGATGGGTTTCACAGGTAACCGTAGAGTAAAGTGTTGACTATGAAAAAAACAACAAAGATTACTTTAACTCTTTTTTTGCTGCTTATCGCCTTAGCTGTACCCCTTTACATATACACTCATCCCGAAAGCATGAAAACGGACACGCTGCAAATCACGGGAAATGTAGGCAACCCTGTAACTATAGAACTAAGTCAGCTGCAAAATTACGGGTCTTTAACTATGCAAGTAACACTATCCTCAAGTAGCAGACCATCAGATAATGGAATTTTCAACTATACTGGAGTAGTATTAAGTGATTTGCTTGAACAAGCGCAGATGTCAGCAAATGCCTCTTCAGTGTACATTCAAGCTTTAGATGGATACGGAACAACCATATCCATTCAAGACGCAGTTAACTCAAACACAATACTCGCTTACCAGAAAGACAGTGCACCCCTGATACCCCTCAAAGAAGGTGGTGAAGGACCAATAAGACTCATCATAGGTGCTGATCCATATGCACAAAGGTGGATCAGAGGCGTAGCAGTGATTGAAGTGCGATAGAATTTAAGGACTTATTTATATGATCAACGTATTTGTGGTGTCTGAGGAAATTTGATGGCGCGGTTTGTAGCAGTAGTTGGTGGAAAGCACTCTGGAAAAACGACCACGGTCCAGCAGCTGATTATGGTCTTGAAAGGTCGAGGTTACCGGGTGGCAACAATTAAAGAGATGCCCAACAGGGAATCCATAGATGTACCTGCGGATAGTCACGATACCTGGAAGCATGGTGAGGCAGGTGCAGACATTGTCGTTGCTTCGCCGCAGAATGAAACTGTTATGTTCATTAAAAGAAAACTTGGTCTAAACGAGATTGCTCCCTTTCTTCAAGATGCGGATTATGTGGTTTTGGAGGGTTTTAGAGAAGCGAAAATCTTGCCAAAAATAATTGCGGCAAAGACCGCAGACGAAGCTGTTTCCTTCTCGGATGGTCTTACGATTGCCATCTCTGGCATACTCGCAGAGTCAGTTACAGAAACAAAAAGGGTTTCCGAGTTACAGACTCCAGTTTTTAGCAGCAAAACCCAAGCAGAAGCGCTTGCTGATGTAGTCGAACAGAAGGCGTTCACAATACTTCCTAACCTTGTTGACTGCGCAAAATGCCACCCTGTTGGCGAATGTGGTTATCCTACTTGCTATGAATATGCAAAAGCCATGGTTTCAGGCAAATCTAAAATACGCTGTTGCCCACTTGATTTAAAAGAAAACTTCATAATCGAAGTTAACGGCAATAAACTTCCGTTAAAAGATTTTCCGCAAACAATTATTCAGAACATGTTACTTGGCCTGACTTCGTCTCTTCACGGTGCTAAAAATATCAAAACGCTGAAAATTGAAATAAACCAACCATAAAACTGCTGCTTGGCAATCCCTAAATAAGGCTCTGCTAATGATGTGGCGATTGTTTATGGTTCTGCTTTGCGCATTTTTTTATCATATCCAGAAGCTGCTCGCCTTCGTCGGGCAAGTTGATTAACGGTACATTTAGCTCTTTGTTTTCCGTTTTTTGTTTGGCAACTAATCCTGTGACTGCAAGTATTGGCTGGGAAACTTTCTTCAAGGTCTCCTGCAAGTCTTCTAAGTTTTTTGCTGAAACTATCCTTGGTATGTCATCTCTTTTAGTTATGAGCTCATGAAAGCCTTCAATGAAAATGAAATCCAGTTTTTCACTGCTCAACAGGCGAATTATATCATCTAAACTATTAAGGGCAGAATCTGTCTTTTTTATTATAGATATTTCATGCGGTGCAACGGCTACTGTAATCTTTGAACCAGCCTGCATATGCCGCCATGTATTGGTGCCTTCTTTATCCATGGAGAATTCATGGTGAATATGCTTCACTGAACCTACACTATAGCCCTCTTTGGTTAGTCGTGAAATCAGGTACTCAATTGTTGTAGTTTTCCCCGAATGATGGGTTCCGACAACAGCTATTACAGCAGGCATATTTCTTTCCTTAGTTTTTGCATCATAAATTCTTTTATGCAACACCTAACTGGAAAATCAAATACACGCTGTATCATAACTTCAGGCGTAATTATGCCTGACCCATAGCAGTTGGCTTTGCAGCACTTTGCACGCAACTATCTATGTCAAGTTGCAGTGGCTTTATTTCCTATAATAGTCACTATTTTCTGCCCTGCTATTTTGATTCTTCTTTCATTTCTTGGGTAAAGATTTCTTCGAGCATTTTCTTGTCTACATGGAGTTGTTCTGCGAGGTCTTTTACTACTTTGACGTAGATGCGGAAGAGGTTTTGCATGATTTCTGCTTTTTCTTGCTCTGAAAGCTCTTCTTCTCCTGCAAGTAGTAGTGCAAACCATTTGCCCAGATTTGTGAGTTGGTAAGCTTTGACCCAGATGATTCGGCCTTCTTTTTCGTTCTTCTCCATATCTTCATCAAGAACGCCGAGTTTGGTGAGGGTTTTAAGGTTCTCTATGATGGTTTTGTTAGAGTAGTTGAGTTTTTTGACGAGGTCTTTTTGATAAATGTGTTTTTGTACTCCTTGTTCGAGGGAGAAATGTAAAATATCTACTGCTGCTTTGGAACCAAAAATGGCGCTGAGTACCTTATTTTTTTCTTCCGACGGAAGGAATACTACATACGGCTGTAAATGTTCGCCCAACTAAGTTGCCCTCGTTCAGAATTCAACCGTTAGCAATTTAAAAATTGCGGAAGCCTACTTCTTTTTAGCATTACATGTTGTTGTTTTGACGTGCTCAAAGCAAACTTGGTTCTCATGTCCAGGAGATAACAGTGTCTATAGACAGTTGGTTAATTACGCGGAAAAGCCTTGATATCATTCTTTAGAGAATGGTTGAGCATCTAAAGCATTTTCGGCTTAAGGCTAATTAGTTCACATTGTTGTGGTTCACTACATAATTGGACGCTATATACTATTTTGGTAAAAAAGATTGGTTGTTTATTTGAGTTTGACTACTAAGAATCTGAATGGGTCTTTGCCAGTGTTGCGTAACAGGTGGGGGATGTCTTTGGGACTTTCTATGAGTGAGTCTTTTTCTACTGTTTGGGTTTCATCGCCGATTTCTACTTCGCCTTTACCTTCTAGTATGTAGAAGAATACGTCGACAGGTGTGGTATGCTTCTTTAGTGATTGCCCTTGTGCAAGATTCATAATGGTGACCGAGGCACCTGGCATATCGCATAGCTTCTTAGCTTCCACGCCATGAGGGTTCTGGAAAGCCGCAATATCGCAAACTTTTACGGTTTTCATAATGCATCAAACTATGTTAGCCCCGATTGTACTTAGCGCTTTTGCTTTTCGCAGCCTTTTTCCTTAGGTATTTGGTATGTTTGCCCCCTTGCTGGATGTGCAATAGCTTTTTTAATTATCAATTTGATTTCTTATCGCGGTGCTTTAATACGTCTTCCACAGTTAATTGGGTCCCTTCTGACGGTGACACCTTCGTTACCAAGGAAGGCTTCATATTCAATACATTCGGCTACGAGCATCCTGAAAGCCGGGTGTTCGCATTCCTAAAATACATACCCGCAGAATATCAGGCGTTTTTCAACGTTGAAATGCTAGACCGAACTTGGACTTATGGTGACAAAAAACTCTTCCGGGCAGAAAAACTTTACACGGCAGAGAACTACAAAATCTTCACCGAAGCCTTGCGCAAAAACTTCCCTGATTACCTTTACTTCTGCCCGTATCGCAACAAGGAACTCATCAGTGCTCCTTTAAGTCGTATCGAAAAAGTCTTTGTGCCCAAAGAGCGCCTTGTCGCTATGCGCAAACTGGAGAATCCTGACCGCATACAAAAGATGGCATTAGACCTTGTTGGAATGCTTAGCAGAGAATCCGGTGTAGGCTTAGATGACTTTGGTATCCATGGGTCTATCGCTTTAGACATGCACAGCGAGCTTAGCGATATAGATTTTGTTGTTTACGGTTCATCTAACTTTCGCACAGTTGAAGCCGCCATAGATCGCCTCGTTAACAAAGGCGATATGCGTTACATTTTCGGCAATCGCTTGGACAGAGCGCGGAAGTTCAAAGGTAAGTATTTAGATAAGATCTGGATGTATACTGCTGCTCGCAAACCTGAAGAGTTCCCCGCCAAATATGGCGCGTATTGCTTCGAGTCGGTTGCTCCGCTGCGTTTTGAATGCACTGTAAGCGGCGATGCAGAAGCCATCTTCAGACCGGCGACGTACTACATTTCGGACTATAAGGCGCTGGACACAAAATCCGAGCTTCCTAAAGAGAAGCTTCCTATCTGTATAATCTCCAACATTGGATGCTATCGCAATGTGGCACGTAAGGGTGATCGCATCAAAGTGACAGGGGCACTTGAAAAAGCTACTTCAACCAAGACAGGCGAGGTCTACTATCAGGTTGTTGTGGGCACTGCAACTACAGAGGAAGAACAAATATGGCCAATGTAAAACTACGCGACCGTGACGGAATAGTAACCAAAGAAGGCATAATCTTTAGAGTACTAGGCAATAACCATCCCAAAGGAGCGTACTTCTGTGACGCTGAATATGGTTCAGCAAAAATATTCCACTCTAAGGATCCCCGTGCATTAAGAAACGGCGCTGGTAGCGACAGGATCTTCTACAAATTTTATAACGACGAAGGCTGGAAATTCGTCTCAACCAAATACCCTCATTATATGATACCAAATAAAATGCTCAAAACCAACATCGTTGGCATAAACAAGAACGACATAGCAGAAGTCTACCTGCCGCAGAAACGCCTCAAGGTGCTTCTAAAAGAGAAGAACGCTGACAAACTACGCAACGCCATGAAACGTGTACTAGGCAAGGTACAAAAAAATTCTGGCTTGGAAGTTAAGGACTTTGGTGTTTTCGGCTCAATGCTTTATGGTTTTGACCATCCTGACTACTCGGACATTGACCTGATTGTATATGGTCAGCAGCAACTTGAAAAGGTGCGCCAAACCCTTAGTGACCTTTACTCTGATGGTTTATCGGGTTTCCGCAACGAGTTCGAAACAGACGAGCCTATCCGAGATAAAAAATGGCGTTTCAAAGAAATGACCCCCAAAGAATACGTTTGGCATCAAAAACGGAAACTCATCTACGCTATATATGACGACCACCTTGCAAGCGGAAGAATCATCAAAGCCGAGTTCGAACCAGTTAAAAACTGGAACGAAATTACCAACAACTACGATTCTAAAGTCAAGATAACCCGTAAAGATCTAGTCAAAATCAAAGCCCGAATAACCGACGATACCGAAGCGCCGTTCATTCCATCCGTTTACGGCATAGAGCCTCTTGAGCTTCTTAAAGGCTCTAAGAAGGGTATGGAAGCAACCCGGCTAGTCTCTTACATGGAGGAGTTCCGTCTACAAGCAAAACGCGACGAAACCGTCATCATCAACGCTAATCTAGAAGAATTAAAAACCAAAGACGGCATCTCCTACCAACTTGTCTTAACCTATGGACCAAGATACTACAACCAAGTTCTAAAGTTGGCAGACCTAGACCTGTCTAGCCAAAGCTTAAGCCTATTGTAATGACATAAAATCTGCCGGCTTATTGCCGATTAAAACCCGGTAATATTGCCGCCCCTGTTTTTTGTCTCTGACTTTCTCGATCTTTCCTTGTACGAGAATTTTTTCGCCCACTTTGGCTTGTTCACAGAATCTACCCCGGAAAGAGGCAATTTCTGTAATGGGCTGTAGGTCAGCGCCTTCTAGTACTTGAACGTCCTCGATTTGGTAGCTGCAGGGCGTAAATAGGGCTTCTGAGTCATCGGTTACGGTGGCAGTTAGCCTTGAGTATCCTGCATTTTCGTAACAGACATCACCATAGGTTTCGGTAGTTTCATCCCAGTCTTTTACGAAGCGAATAAAATAATCAACGCCCTGAAACATGCCTTGAAAGTTTTTGCGTGATTCCACACGTGCAAATTCCTCAAAGCTCATTATGGTATCTTTTGAACGGAATCCAAAAAGCACCTGTAGCTCTTCTTTTGTGTAAGGCTTGAAGTGTGACTTTTCGCTTTTTAGCAGATTCTGTAGAGCATCGTAAGCTTTACGGCTGTTTTTTTCGCCATACACTAATGGGTCAATATCTGACTGTGATGTAAATAGTCCTGCCATGACTGAGCCCGAAATTCCTATACAGTTCCATGGGATATTGGCTTCTTCTTTAAGTATTTCAGCCAGCTCTACGACCTTTCGTTCTAAATCCAGTAGCTTATTGGCTTGGCGTAGTTCTTGGAGCTTTGAGATTGGGTCATAGTGTTTCACGATGGTGACGACTGGGACTTCACAGAGAGTTTCTCCGAAAACTGGATCTTCAACAATTAGGTGGGGGATTTTTTGCTGTAAAAACTGGAATCGCTCAGCAAGGTTGTAGATTTTACCATATAGGTTAATGCCTTGTTTGCGGTTGCCCGTGGGGGAGGGTATGTAGCGTGGGAACGCAATAATTTTGTTCGGTGGATGAACTTGGCCTTTGACGTCAAATATGACGTCATCAGCGGTTTTGATTAAATCTCCTTCGCGGGCTCGCATTGTTATATTCAGGCTTCCTGTTGGTTTTAATGTGTAATGGGGTTCAAGTGTTTGTAGTTTTTTACATAACGTTAATAAACCTTCTTTTTGTCTCTGTCCATAGGTGTGCTTTCAATAATGCACCATTGTGACAAAGCTAAATATGTTTCCAAATGCCTTGAACTTGCCATACTGCTTGAAGTCAGCACCCAGAAGCCAGGGAACGTCAACTTTGTAGTAGGATTCGAAGGCACACGCATCGAACATTTTTTAGCCTCTGCAGTAGCTGCCGCTCCTTCATTCGAGGAAGCCGCCCGCCGAGGCATGGCTGTAGCGGAAGGCAAACTTGACCTCACTAAAGTAGGTGTGGGTCAACTCATTAGAGACTGTGTCGCTGATATTGATGCTTGGCAGAAAGGAGGAAATACCCTTATCGGAACAGTCATGCTGTTTATCCCAATTGCAGTAGCGGCAGGTATGACCACGTTCAACGATAACAAAGAGTATAAAGAACTCGACTTGCAGCTGATGAGAAAAAACCTCAAGCTCGTAACCAAAGCAACCACAGCGCAAGATGCACTTCATGTTTATGAATCTATAGCTATTGCCAAACCCAGCGGACTTAATGGTGCCCCCGACCTAGATGTTAAAGATGCTCAATCAAAAGAGCGTCTGCTTAGAGAAAACGTCTCGCTTTATCAAGTGTTCAAAATCGCAGCCAGCTATGACGATGTCTGCTCAGAATTTGTCAACAACTACCCAATAATCTTCGACATGGCTTTTCCATATCTGATGGAGCAGCTACAAAGCAAAGGCATGACTACCGCTATAGTAAACACGTTTCTAAAGATTATGGCAGAGCATCCTGATACATTCATAGCGCGCAAAGTCGGTGTTGAAAATGCATATAAAGTCTCTCTGGATGCTAAGAATATCCTTCAAGAAGGCGGGGTCGCCACACCTAAAGGTAAAGAGCTCACAATGTTGCTCGATAAGAAGCTACGTGAGTCTGGTAACGACTATAATCCCGGTACAACAGCTGATATAACCGCTGCAACTATAGCACTATGTACCCTTAATGGATACCGACCATAACAAGCCTTCTGTAACTTATCTAAGAATCCCCTTTTATGATACTTTGGATAAAACTGGTGTGCCTTAATGTTATATATTTCATTTAGGTTTTATTATATTGAGGCGATTGTTCTTGCCAGACTTGGTTTGGAATAAACCTGTAGTGACTTTGTATCGTGAACGTTACCCAGAAATGGAGACTGAGCCCTTTGCTGTTATTAAAACTAAAAGAGTGACCCTTACGCAGACAGACGGCACAAGTGTGTATGGGCACCTTGAAGATTTCTTTACACTTATGGGTGACGCTGATTATCTGATTTCGCCTGAAGGTGCAAAGGATAAGTACATCTTGTGCTGGTTTGACGACACTGAACCGGATACTACTAAAGACCTCAGGCGCCTAAGTGGAGTCACTTTAACCTCAAAAGTAACCTACACTGTCGGCGACCACAATAAACGAACATATAACGCTCATTTCAAAGCTGAACACGCCAAACTCAAATAACTAAAATCCGTTCTTGCTTCTTTATTTTACTTAAATTTAAATCTGGAACTTACCTTTGCCTGCGATGGCTACCTGCTTTTTTGCTTGCCCCTCCTCTTCTTTATGTCATCATAAAAATTTGGAAATTTGTCCAAATCTATCCGTCCCGCTTAGCTTGGTTCATTTGATGTTTTTATCGCTTTAAATGTGCTAAAAATCCAACTGTTGCATTAAATTATTTTGATTATTGGATTATTTTGTGATTTTTTAGCATCGCATTTCGGGGCTTTTTGATGTTCGATTTTTCATGTTTTTTAAACCTAATTTTAAATACAACCCCCGAATCTTTATTGATAAAGGTTGGAAGATCATGGTGACTCAAAAGTTACCCGTTAAGTTGATTACCGGCCGTTCTTTAGAGCAAGGCGTAAACAACCAACGCGGGAAAGGATCAAAGGAATATTTTGAAACCGTAACCACAATTTTCATGGATCAACGAGACATGGAAAAACTTGGGATAACCGATGGCACACACGTAACCGTAACCTCTAGTGTAGGTTCTGTGGTTCTTAAAGCCACAAAGTACCCTAGAGGTTCGATGGAGGGAATTGCCTATCTTCCATATGGTCCTTGGGCAAATGTCATTAACTGCGACGATACAACAACCACTGGAATGCCTACCTGTAAAGGTTATAATGTAGAGATTGAGGCGACTCCAGACAAACCAATCTTGAATTTAATGCAATTATTCGAATTAGAATTTGGAAAGAAGGGAGTAGAATGCCACCAGTAGTAGTTAAACCTGTAACTTGTCCAGTATGCGGTTGCCTATGCGATGACATAGAATGCACCGTTGAGGACGGAAAAATTATCAAAGCAAAGAATGCATGCGCAGTATCTGCTGTTAAATTTCTAAAATATAACAGTGAACATCGCTTCAAATCCGCAATGATACGTAAAAACGGTGAGCTAGTACCCGTATCGATGGATGAGGCAATAAATAAAGCAGCAGAGTTGCTGGCGAATGCCAATTACCCCGTAGTTTACGGCTGGGGATCAACTAATTGTGAAGCCCAACGTGTCGGTATAGCCATAGCTGAAGAAGTCGGTGGCATTCTAGACAATTGTGCCACACAATGCCACGGTCCATCTGTCTACGGTGTACAGGCAGCAGGCCTTCCGACAGCTACTTTAGGTCAAATCCGCCACCGTGCAGATCTAATTCTGTACTGGGGTTGTGATCCAATGAACTCTCACCCACGCCATCTTCAACGATATACCGTGGGTGCAGAAGGTAGATTCGTAAAAGCCGATTGGAACGAACGTATAGCCAAAGCACGCGATCCGAATGCTAAAAAACAGACCTTGGCTGAAATTGCTGAAGAACTAGCAAGACATACAGTCCCTGCAGTACCAGGTGTATCCACTGAAGCTTCAGGTATACAAAAAACAGGGCGCAAAGTAATAGTTGTAGATGTCCGCAAGACCCGCACTGCAGAGTTAGCTGATTACTTCATACAAATTGAGCCTGGTGCAGATTTTGAGGTCTTCCAAGCATTGAGAATGTTGGTTAACGATCAGGAACTTGATGTTGACAGCGTCGGCGGTATACCTGTAGAAGAATTGCAAGACTTGGCTGATGTTTTGGTAAGCTGTACTTATGGTATCTTATATCATGGCTTAGGCTTGACCAGCAGCGCAGGCAAACACCATAACATCGATGCAGGCATCAACCTGGTCCGCGATTTGAACCTGAAGACAAAATTCTCCGAGATGCCCATGAGAGGTCACTTTAACATTACAGGTGCAACCAACGCAACTTCTACAGCCTTTACCGGATATCCAACAGGTGTAGATTTTGCATTAGGTTATCCTCGCTCTAACCCTGGTGAAACCACAATTATTGATGCTTTATTACGTGGAGAACCCGACGTTAGCTTGGTGCTTGGCGCAGACCCTGTCTCAAACTTCCCCCGCAAAGCCGCTCAGCACATGGTTAAAAACCCGCTGATAGTCATTGACCCTCACCTTAACGCTACTTCACACATGGCTGATGTACTGATTCCCTCTGCATTCGTTGGTATAGAAGAAGGCGGAACCGCCTATCGAATGGACAACACACCTATTATGCTAAAGAAAGTGGTTGATCCTCCAGCAGGCATATTGTCTGATGAAGAAATCTTGACTAGAATCCTTAAGAAAATTAAAGAAATTAAAGCCAAAAAATCGGAGGTTGCATAAAAATGGCATCCCTGCTCATAAAGAACGGCTTCGTCTACGATCCAATAAATGGAATTAACGGTCAAAAGATGGATATAGCCATTGAGAATGGCAAAATCGTTGAAAGTGTTGATGAGAAAACCGCAAAAATTATTGACGCTTCTGGCATGACCGTCATGGCTGGCGGTGTGGATCTTCATAGCCACATTGCAGGCGCAGAAGTTAACATGGCAAGAACTCTAAGACCTGAAGACCACTATAAGGATTTTGAACGCAAGACCGCTAACACGCGATCAGGTGTAGGTCGGACTGTTCCATCAGTATATACTACCGGCTACCGGTACTCACGCATGGGCTACACAACTGTTAACAATCCTTCTATGGCTTGCTTCAAAGCTAAACATGCTCACGAAGAAATGAACGAAATGCCTGGTCTCGATAAAGCTACTTATCCATTACTTGGCGACTGGTGGTTTAGCCTTGATGCTTTACAAAGAGGTAACCTTGAGGAATGCGCCCAGTACATCGCATGGATGATGGATGCAATCAAAGGCTATGCAATTAAAATCGTAAACCCTGGCGGCTTAGAAGCATGGGGATACGGCAAGAATGTCCGTGACATAGACGACGAAGTACCAGGCTATGATTTAACTCCAAGAGACATCATCCGCGGCTTAGTCAAAGTCAACAAGATGCTTAACCTGCCCCACACTGTCCACCTACATACCAATAAACTTGGTCAACCCGGTAACTACGCAAATACTTTAGAGACCATGAAGGCAGTGGAAGACCTATCGCCCGATGGCAAACCAGTTTGTCACATTACCCACATTCACTATAGTGCTCTTAAAGGTGACAGCTGGATGAACGTACAAGGTGCATCTGAAGAGATCGCTCACTACATGAATAACCACAGTCACATAACCTTGGACATGGGTCAAATTATTTTCACTGATGCCACAACTATGACTGCAGACGGACCTTTCCAGCTTACTCTATCTCAGTTGAGCGGACACAAATGGGTTAACAGCGACATAGAAGCTGAAACAGGCGGTGGCATTGTGCCATTCAAGTACCGCAAGAGCAACTACGTCAACGCCGTCCAATGGGCAAATGGCCTAGAAACTGCCCTGCTCATTAAAGACCCTTGGAAGATCTTTATGACAACAGATCACCCCAACGGTGGACCCTTCACTGCTTATCCAAAGGTCCTAGCCTGGCTCTTCAGCAAGAAAGCACGCGATGCAACTCAAAAGAAGACTAACAATAAAGCCAAGAAAAGGACTATCCTTGCCTCAATTGACCGTGAATTAAGTCTATATGAAATAGCCATCATGACCCGAGCAGGCCCAGCTAAAGCCTTAAACCTGAAGAATAAAGGCCACTTAGGTGTTGGTGCAGATGCGGACGTTGCCATATTCAACATTAATCCAGAAAAGATCGACATAGCTAAGAAGTACAAAACTGCCCGCCGAGCATTTGCCCATGCTGCCTACACAATCAAAGCTGGTGAAATCATTGTGAAAGACGGTGAAGTTCTACAGCACGTAGAAGGCAAAACATACTGGTCAGACATAAAGCTAAAGAATCCACTCAAGGTCGATGATGCATTCCGCCAGAAGTTCAAAGATTACTACTCAGTCGAATTGGAAAACTACCCCATAGATGTAACCTACATCAAACATCCAAGTCCAGTTACTGTTGAAGCAGAGGTGTAAAAAAATGACCATAATTTTAACCCCACTTAAAGAATTTAAACTCCCCATAATCGCAGAATGTATAACCCCCGCAGAGTTCGAAGGCAAAAAACTTGAAGAAATCGCAGTCCTCCCAATCTATGAGGGTAATATGGAAAAAACCCTCTCTGACATATATAAAATAGAGCAGGATGAATCGGCTACACCTACTATAGTCATCAATGGCGATAATAGCAAAGTCCGTCGCATTGGCAAAAAGATGAAAGCTGGCGAAATAATCATCAACGGAAACGCAGGTATGCATCTAGGTATGGAAATGAAAGGCGGCAAAATTACCGTTAAAGGCGACGCACTAGGCTGGACAGGTGCAGAAATGAAAGGTGGAACAATCGAAATCTTCGGAAACGGCGGCGACTATCTTGCTTCGCCATTTCGCGCAGCTGAAGCCGGCATGAAAGGGGGACTCATTATCGTACACGGTGATGTTGGACACGATGTCGCCGCTGGCATTAAAGGCGGCATAGTCAAAGTTATGGGTAACGCTGGCAACTTCTTAGGCTTCCACATGGCCGAAGGCACAATCTTTGTTGCGAAAAACATTGGCAGCAGAGCAGGCGCTTATATGACTGGAGGCAAAATAATCGTCGGCGGCACAGTAGGCTCAATCCTCCCGACATTTTCAATAGATAGTATCAAACCAAAAGTAAAAGTCGACGACACTCAACAAGCAGCCGGACCATTCTATGTCTTCATGGGTGACCTAACAGAAAAAACACGCGGCAAAATCTTTGCCAATAAAGCCAGCAACCCACAACTAAGCATATACGAAAAGTATCTCTAAGGTGAAAAGCATGGACGTTAAAACCATCAGTGTAAACAAGTTAGCTTGGAAACTTGCAGAAAACCTAATCAACAACCAAGAATACTACGGCGTCAAAGTCTCTAAGACCCCCGCAGGCGCTACCGTTATCGACGCAGGCATAAATGCCCCCGGCGGATACCAAGCAGGTATAGCCCTGACTGAAATCTGTATGGGCGGCGCAGGACAAGCCAAAATCGACTTCAAACGTTACGGTGACTACGAAGTTCCTTCAGTTGTCATCACCACCGACTTTCCAGCCGTAGCAGCCCTAGGCAGCCAATTCGCGGGATGGAGAATCAAAGACGGCGACAACATCGCCATATGCTCCGGACCTGCAAGAGCCCTTGCACTTAAACCTAAAGACCTCTACGCGGAGCTTAACTTCAAAGATGTCTCCGACAAAGCAGTCGTCGTCATCGAAACTAACGTTATGCCCTCTGATGTGGTCGTTGAGAAAGTTGCTACAGGCTGCAACGTCAAACCCGAAAACATCATGATGCTAGTTGCCCCAACTGCCTCCGTTGCAGGTCTTGTTCAGGTTGTCGGCAGAATTGTCGAAACAGGCATCCACAAACTCCACAACTGCGGTCTTGACCCCAAAGAAATCCAATACGCCTCAGGCTACGCGCCCCTACCCGCGCTTACCAGCGACTTTGAAGTAGCCATGGCACGAACCAACGATGTCCTACTATACGGCGGAGTTGTCCACTACATAGTAGACTACGAAGACGAAGCAAAACTCCAAGCCATACTCACCCAAGCACCCTCCTGTGCAGCAAGCAACTACGGCAAACCCTTCCTAGAAATCTTCCGCGAAGCCGACAAAGACTTCTACAAAATCGACACCAAACTCTTCGCCCCAGCCCTGCTCATGATAAACAACAAACACACAGGCAAAACCCTGCAGGCAGGCAAACTCAACCCCAAGGTTCTCGCAGAATCCCTAGGATTCTAAACCCTCTTTCTTTACTTCTAAGATGATTGCTCTTTCCTGAAATATTTAATTTTAATGTAACTTCTTTGTTATTAAGTAGGGGGGAAGGGGGTTGTATTTTGCTAATCAGTCTTCTTACGCTAAAGCTATACTTTCCCAATCATGTTCAGATGCAACTGTTACTACAACTCCCTCTAATTGTATCCAACAACTATCGCTGCTGTAGTCGGTTCTTTGTGCAACTATGTAGAATGTTTGTTCCCAAAGGTAGTAATAATCTGTCTTGAATGCCTCGCAGACTGTTGCTGTTCCATACGATGGAAAAGCACCAGGCCACCAACAATAGGTGTCACCTGAACTAACGCTGCCAATATCTGTATCGACGACAGTGAACTCCCTACCTAATGCAAAACGTAGTATTCCACCGCCCCATGTACCCCAAGTGAAAATATGCATTGATACTCCAATATAGTCTATGCCACTGTCTTCGTAATTAGGGTAATAAGTAACGTCTGCGTGTCCGCCTAATGACCAGAACGGATTAGGATAATTCGTATCAATTACGACCACGTCTAAACTGATGAGTGTTTCTGCATAAGCAGCGTCTAAATCTATCATTGGTTTTGCGTAAGCAGGTTTGATTGCCATAGCCGAAAAAGTGGTGACAATCAAAGCTGACATAAGAAGCACGCAAAGGCTCTTTTTTGAAAGAGTATTCAATTTATTTTTATTCATTTTTCAATTTCCTCCTTAATTTGGGTAACTTCTTGTCATTGCGCCCCTCGCTCGGCGCTTAACCATTTTGATAGGCATATGCCTGCTTGGATGTATTGTTTTAACTGTATTTATTGCGAACTGGCTGAAACTGTACATGTTATCTGTTTATGTTGAATTCTTGCTTTTTTGTTAAGGTTGTCAAAATTGTGCAAAACTAAAAGTATTTTGTGAAGTTAATTATAGGTGTACTTTAGAAAGTCTTATTATTCAAGTCAGACCATTTAGAATTAAATAGTGAATCTAATGGAGTGAGGTGATTGGAGTTAAGTGATTTGTTTGTTGCTCTATCTGTTGAAGATAGGTTAAAAGTAATATTTCTTTTAGAAAAAGAAAACCTGACACCTACTTCAATTTCAAGGAAGATGAACTTATCATTACAGGAGTCATCACGACAATTATCTCGTCTTAAAGAAGAAAAACTATTAAAAAAGAACGATACTGGTCATTATTATCTAACTCCTTATGGACGAGCAGTTTTGTGTATCATTCTTAATCAACAATTTTTAGTTAAAAATTGCGATTATTTTCTAAAGCATACTCTTTCAAAAATGCATAGTGAACATATTTCTAGAATCGGGGAATTGAATCAAAGTATCCGCATTAAGAAAATCATGAATGTAATCGAACTAATTGAAGCGTCTATCCAGAGGGCTAGCCAAGAAATTATCTTAATATGTGATCAAATTCTAACAAGGACAATTTCTGCTATTGAATTAAAATCACATGACGGCGTTGATTGTACTTTATTTCTTGCAGATGTTATCTACTCACGTTTTTTCGAAAAATTGCGTAGTTGTAAGATTAAAAAGCTGCCACTAAAAGATATACAAACCTTTCTTTTATTAACTGAAAGAGAGGCAATCGTTTCATTCCCTGATGTGTCAGGAAATTTGGACTATAGTGAGGTCTTCTATGCTCAAGATGAAAAATCACGAAAATGGTGTTATGATTTATTTATTCATTATTCAAAGTTTAGGTGCTTGCATTGATTAAATGAACTAAAGCCAGAAATGGAAATTAATAGTGTGATTGTCGAGCAATTATGGCTCAAGGTGAAAATTTCTATCTGTGGTAGCCTCTATTTCTTTTAATTTAGGGCCTATCCAAGTCCTGCTGCGTGGTAGGTGATGTAGGTGCATGCTAAGTGCAGCATGGCTAGGTAGTTTTGCTTTTTCTTTTCCCAGCGGACTAGTAGGCGCCTGAAGCGGTTTAGCCAAGAATGCGTTCGCTCAACAACCCAGCGCCTAGAGCGGTAAGCTGGAATGATTTGCTCTTGAACCTGTTTACCTCTACGCCTATTGCGCGGTATATGAGCAACATCCATAGTAGGCAGCTAAAAAGCGCACCTCTAAGCTATCATAGCCTTATCTGTCTTAAAATGCCACACAACCAAAGCATCAGGCTTAGGCCTCTTAGCTTGAACGCTACCCAGGGTATCTTCAGCCAACACTACATCATGAACGTTCGCGCCATCCACCACTAAGCCAACTGGCACACCGTTGCCCTCGACTAGAAGGCTGCGTTTTGTGCCCCTTTTTACCCTATCGATCGGATTTGCGCCCGTCACCTCACCGCCTAGTGGTGTCTTAGTGACTGCGCCATCAAGAGCCTGAATGCTCCAGCACAAGCCCTTTTGCTCATCAAACCACAAAAGCCCACTTTGCCAGAGCTTTTCAAACACTCCCGCTTTGGTCCAATGCTGGAATCGGTCGTGCACCGTGCTTGGGGCGCCAAGGCTTCTTGGCAGCACCTTCCATTGGATGCCTGTTCTTAGCACATAAAATATGGCGCAAAACGCTTGCCTATCGCCCATCCTTGGTCTGCCAAGCCTGCGCCTAGGCCTTGGCAAAAGCAGTTCCACCTCAGCCCACAACTCACCGCTGACCATAAAGCGCCAATCAACGTTAAACTGCAAACCACATGTGCAGTTCTCAGGCACAAACAACCATAAAAAACGGTGCAAACAAAAACAGCCAAACCCACAACAAACTAACCACTTTTCGGATAGGCTCTAAGTTTATCAAAAGGCTATCTGTTGGGGTTACTCTTTATTTGTCTATATATTTTTGCTCTTTGAAGTTATTATATCGATAATATATCTTTATTTTGAAGCTTTATTTATAATGTAAACATAAAACCAAGTATTAGCCTATTTTGTTGTTCTTTATTGTTAATTTCTGTTTAAGGGTCGACGGCATATTGTACATGTAAATTGTGGTAAATGCTGAAAAGGCTATAGGTTTGTAATAAGGTTCACGAAGTTCTAAACTTTCTTTTTATTACATTTTATATAAAAAATTAAAAGGTTGTGGTTATTGCAGAATAGCTTAGTTTTATTTTAGAGGTTGATTTTCATGAAGTGTGCTTTCATGAAAGTGTTGAAACCTTTGTTGCGTATTAGTGCAGTTGTTATGATGCCTATTATTGCGATTTCAATTAGTCCTTTTGAGAGTATAGTTAAGAATACTGTTGTGCCTACTGCGTACTGTAGCAGAAAGATAAAGTATCCCCAAGTAAACAGGGCTTCTGGGATGTATGCAACGAATGTTGAAGGAACCGTAAGAATTGATGACCATTGATTTGTTCTGAGCTTAACGGCATTCGATATTAATCCTGCTGTCATACCTGTCAATGCTTTTCCGAAGGGTAATCCAAGTAGACCGAAGACTCCGCCAGTTCCTAGTGGACCGAACATTATGCCTGGGAGTATGCCTGCAATAAGACCTGTGATGAAGCCGACTTTGGGTCCCGCATAGTAACCTGCTATGATTGCCCCTATTAAAGATAAATCAAAGGCGATTGAAGGTGCAATGGGTGCCAAATAATACGATACTGCAAATAGTGCAGCTCCGAGAGCACCCATCATGAGAGCGAAGGTAAGCGATTTAGTATTCATAATAATCAAACGTAATGGTTCTGATTAATTATTTAAGAGTAGCTACTCAATAAAGTGTGAGCATCTGCAAATAATCTTGCCTGTTCGGGTAAATTGGGAAAGTCGATAAATACGAGTAGCGCTAATTCTGTTGTAGTGAATTGTGTTGCCTGAATTTGCAAGATTTTCGACGGTTGAAGTTCGTGATTGGTTGGAAAAAGAGACTGGGCCCGCGTTGACTCCTGTTCAGGCACAAGCTCAAAGGCGTCTCGACGAGGTTCGTGTGGCTCTGCAGAATTTGGCTGATGGCAGTAGAATGCTTGCAGATGTGAGCCAGAAAGAAATCGAAAAACGCAACATGAAAGTCTACAACCGAGCCCGCGCCCTCAACAAACTTGCCAACATGTTTATCGACCGCTTAAAGAAGCTTAATGTGCCCGACAAGGTCTCATTTGACGCTGTGAGTGCGTTCGCTTCTGAAGCACAAAAAACCCTTATAGTAATTGATGTGGACGTCAAAAACTGGTTCCCTCGCATTAGTCCTTTCTTCATTATGGATCGTCGTAAATTCCAGCCTGTATTTGACAAAACCAAGATTACAGTAAATGCACTTAACGACTTTGTCAACAAAGAATATGTCAAAACTAAGATCCAAGAGAAGACCTTTCAATTGCTAACAGAACTGCAGGCGCTTGAAGCTCAGCTAACTGAAGTAGAAGTACAAAAAGCTAACCTACAAAACGATCGTTTAGCCATCGAGAACGAAATTACGACAATAACGCAGCAAATGACTGAGCTAGACGGCAAAGCCGTTTTAGGTCAGCTTAGTCAAGTTGAAGCCGAGCAAGATTCTCTCAATAATGAACTAAAAAATATGCTGCGACATTTCCAGAAGCCCTTCATAAAGGTACAGGCTCTGGCAACTTCAGGTGGAGGCTCGGGCATGACTCCTGACGAAATGCAAAAAATAACCCAGTATTTAGAGAATCCTTTTGAAGCTATTATAACTGAAGATAGTGGTTTGCCAGTGCTTAAGGAAATTTTGCAGAAACTTTATGGCTTAATGAGTGCAGATAAGCTAAAGCTTAAGCCTGATAAGCAGCGTAAGGCTGAACAATCAGTTGAAGATGTCCTGAAACGGGATATACTGGCGAGTTACCGCGTCAAATGCCTAGAAGTGGCGATGCGAAAAAAGCAGTTAGCCTCTTCACCTGAACTTGACGAAATCAGACATAGCCTTTCGCGTTACCAGCAGGAGCTTGAAAAACTTCAAACCCGAAGAGCCAACCTCGAAGCCGACGAAGCCATGAAAACAACCGCAGCCAACGAAATACAAGAAAAGATACGCAATCATAAAAAGACAATCGAAGCAAACATACAAAGCTTCCTTGGCAAACAAATTCAAATCACCTAAATCTAACCTAAAGCGAAGGTCTGCCTATGACCTTTGACCTTTCTTCTACCCTTAAACAAGCTAAAGGCATCAAAGCAGACGACTTCATTTTCCTAGTAGAAAACATAACCGATATGATTTGCAGCGAAAGTGGCAGAATGGGTAACCTGAACATCACAGGTAGGCTTGCTATGATTGAGCCTGCGGGCGAAGCATTGGTCATAGGTGATTTGCACGGGGATATAGCCAGCCTTCGGGCAATATTGGAAAAAAGTGGCTTCATAATTAAGATGGATGCTTCTGGCGAGGCAGTCATTGTTTTCTTGGGCGATTATGCTGATAGGGGTGCAAGCCAAATTGAGTTATATTACACGATATTGAGCCTTAAGGCGGCTTTCCCTGAGCAGGTCGTACTTTTGCGCGGTAACCATGAGGGTCCGCTGGACCTTATGGCTTACCCGCATGATTTGCCCCATCAATTGCAGCGTAAATTCAAAAATAAATGGGTCATCGCACACGCTCGGCTTGTGAAACTCTTTGACTGTCTTTATAGTGCCGCTTACGTCAAGAGTCAGTATCTGATGGTGCACGGCGGTTTACCTGCTTCAGTTCGAAACCTGCAGGAGATAGCCCAAGCTAATAAACTGCATCCAGATAAGCCGTTTCTTGAAGAGCTCTTATGGAATGACCCTGATGAGACAGTTGAAGGCGTTTTGCCCTCTCCGCGGGGCGCAGGGGAACTATTCGGCAAGGCAATAACAGAAGAAGTCCTAAGCAGACTGAACGCAAAAATCCTAATCCGCTCACATGAGCCTGCCCCAAAGGGATACCGGATTAACCACAGCGGCAAAGTTCTAACACTTTTTTCCCTAAAAGGTGCACCCTACTTCAATGAGCACGGCGCCTACTTAGATGTACCTCTAAATAGAAAATTCGAGACTGCAAACCAGCTATTACCTTTCATCCATGTATTCTAGTTCCAGTTTGGCTGCTACTTCTTCATTTTAACAACCAGAACAATGCTTGCAACTACTATGATGATTATCACTACGGCAAACACTATGCTTAAGGTGGCGTTAGACATTTCGACGAAATTCTGTTGTTTTTCTGCGGTTACAGTGTTTCCTTCTGAGTCGTAGGCTATGGCTTTTATTGTGTGCAATCCAAGTGGGTAGTTATCTGTGTAGTAGGACCATGAGAACGGCGCTTCAGTGTCACTGCGCTGCAAGGAGTCATCTAAGAAGAACTCAACCCGTACAATATCGTCTGAGACGATGGCTTGGGCAGTCCAGTTGCCTTGCGCGCCATTGCCAAAGTCACTGTACCCAAAATCCTTGCGAAGTCGTAAGTCTATTGTGGGCTGCGCATTCACCTCAACTACAGCGAATATGCAGGTTGCTGATAAAACAGCAAATACAAAAATAGCTATTATTGCTATGCGTGTTGTTTCTTTTTTCAACGTTGACCCCTCAGTTGGCTCCTAACTATACCGCCTATGTAAATATGGATAATTTAAGCTTTTTAATTAAACATCAAAAATACTTTTGCACTATTTCCAGCAACTGCGATAGCACATGAAGCAGCACCCAAAAAGCAAAGGAGCGATTCAGCGTTGGAAAATACGTGCAAGCTGTCGGCAGAAAAAACAGATATAAACTAAGCTTGCAATATTTTATCTAGGTTTTTGTATGGTTGATGTTGGTAGATTGTTTTGGAAGAAAGCTTACACTTCTGATGCATATTTGTTAGGGGAAGTGCAAAGCGTTGATGTAGATACGACCACTTGGCAAGTAACTAATTTATATGTTGGCTTAACGGATGAGGCCACGGCGGCGCTAGGGTTTAAAAGACCATTTCTAGGTAGGGTAGTGATTTGCTTGCCAGTTTCGTTGGTTGCATCTTTTACGGATTCAGCGGTGTTGAATAAAACCCGCATGGAGCTGGAAGGCATCAGAGAATGCAAAGCATAGCCTACTCTAATTCTAGACTGAGCAATTCAGAACTGTAGCTGCTTATGACGCCTGTAAAGCTAATATTTTGAATCTACTAAATTTTTTCCACGGTAAGTAAGTCAGATGAGTGCTGCTAACTTATCAAAAACAAAAACCAGACATAGACAAAATCACACTTAAATTAAATTAAATGGCGTAGGCGGGCGCAGCAGACTTCAACCATAAAGAAAAAACATAGAAGATGCTGCTGCAACGCTAACTCGTGTATGGGATACCTGTTTTTTGAAAAAAGAAAAGCAGCTTTATCAATTTCCAAGTTTTTAAAGTAAACTTTAAGAGCGTAGTCCAGTAGCATCTTTGACATACCATTACATTAGAAGGGTAACATTTGAAAATTGCAATAGCAACCCGTAACATGGAGGCTTGGAGTAGCACCCAAGTCAGAGAAGCATTAACCAAACGTGGCATCCCGTATGTTTGTTTCACGTTCCCTAAACTCGTCGCGCAGCTAGGTCATAAACCCTACTTTAAAGTCAAAGACGTCAACAATCAGGAAATCGATCTACTCAAAGATGTTGACGCACTTATTATTCGCCCCATCGGTCGCGGCAGCCTAGAAGAGCTTGTCTTTCGCATGGATATGCTCTATAAGCTTGAACGCGAGGGCTTCTATATCATAAACCCAGCTGAAGCTATCGAACACTGTGTCGATAAATACGACATACTTTCTATACTTGAAGACAGCGGCATTCCAATACCCCGTACGTTCGCGACTGAAAGCGCCAACGAAGCCGTCAAAGCCTTCCATGAACTAGGCGGCAATGTTGTTGTTAAACCAATCTTTGGCAGTCGAGGTATAGGTGCAACACGAGTTACTGATCCAGAAATAGCTCTTACAGTATTCAAAGCTATTACCTTCCAGCATGGCGTAATCTATCTGCAAGAATTCGTAGACCACGGAACCACAGACATCCGAGCTTTCGTCATCGGTGATAGAGTAGTAGCAGCCATGCGCCGTGTTGCCACAGGATGGAAAACCAACTATAGCCAAGGTGCCCGACCCGCACCCACTAAACTCAGCAAGGAATTCGAGGCGCTTGCTGTCAAAGCCTCCAATGCTGTAGGCTGTAAAATCAGCGGCGTAGATATCCTTGAAGGACCAGACGGACCAAAAATCTGCGACGTTAACAGCCAACCTGGATGGAAAGGCTTGCAGGTAGTTACCAAGGTTAACATCGCCGAGGAAATTGTAAACTTCATGCTCTCTGAGCTGAAGAAGTAGGAGGCAACAGGTATGGTACGTCAAGTTGATATAACCCGGCTTGACCTATCCACAGGCACCGCCCATAAAACCATTGATTACGTGGCTGAAGAAGTCCCCCTATACCTTTTTATTAACAAAACATTCTGGGCAATGATTCTTTGTTCGCCTACAAATCTAAAGGAACTCGCAATTGGGCATTTACTTTCTGAAGGTGTACTGAAATCCATTGATGAAATTGAGACGGTTGAGCTTAAAGAGCAAGAAAGCTCCTGCTATGTGCAGCTTAAAGCAGACGTAAACGCTAAGTCACGAATTCGGCTTTCTAGGCTTCATACACGAGTAATCTGTTCTGCCTGCAGCAGCTCCGTACCCTACCGGTACACCCGCAAACCCGCCAAGGTCACCTCAAAACTAACAGTCAAAGCACAAACCATCTTCAATGCTGTCATTCAACTAAACTCCCACGCTGAGCTCTACAGAAAAACCGGCGGCGTCCATGTTGCAGCAATATACAAAGTCGACGGCGCCATAGTCGCCTTAGCAGAAGATATAGGCAGACACAACGCAATCGACAAAGTAATCGGAATAGCCGCTTTAAACCGAATAAATTTTGGCGAGTGCTTTTTAGCTTTCAGCGGGCGGCTCCCCAGCGATGTGGTCTTTAAAGTTGCAAAAGTCGGTCTGCCGATAATTGCCTCATTTGGTGCGGCTTTGGATTCAGGGATTGCTTTAGCTGAGCAGACTAACCTGACATTGATCGGGTTCATACGTGACAAACATATGAATATCTATACGGTGCCTGAAAGAATCCTCGTATAGGGATCCTCTGCTGATTTGGGAAACACTGTCTCTGTTTTACCTTTAACAAGTATCTTGTCTTTGTGCTCAGTAAATTCCCCAATAAAGCCGTATTGAAAGCCATTTTGGCTTATCACTTGCTTGACTTTTTCTTTGGCGTCGGGGGCAACTGCCGCTAGAATGGTGCCCGTCGAAGACATAGCCAACAGCTGCACATCTGAAAGCCCAAAACTCTTCTGTAGAATCTGAGCCTGCGAACAAAACGGCGTTGCATCCCAGTCTATCCTGAAACCCACGTTTGAGGCTTCTGCCATCTCATTAAGAGCAGCTACAATACCGCCCTCAGTTGCATCATGCATCGCGTGTACCCCATTAACTTCAGCTAATCGCAGGGCCTCTTTAACGCAGCTCTGCAAGTGGACTAGCTTAGAGAGCTCTTCTGTTTTTCCATAACCGAACAGTCTCTGCGCGCGGACTTTATGGGTGAGTGCATAATTGACCGCAGTCTCTAGCCCGATAGGTTTAGTGCATAAGATGAGATCACCGGGCTTTGCGTTGCCAGGTGTAATAAGCTTCTCTGGGTCGACGGTGCCATAGGTAGTGCAGACGCCCACCATTTCCGAAAGGCTGTCATACATGCCAGTATGGCCCCGAACAATAGCTACACCCAATTCATCCGCTGCGGTGCAAACCTGCTGCATTATCTTCTGAAATCGCTCTGGCGCTGTAGGTCTTGGACCAAGAAGCGTAATAGTGCAAAACTCCGGTTTAGCTCCAAAAAGGGAAACATCCGAAGCGGCATAGTGAACCAGCAAATAGCCAAACCAATCCTCAGGTACGCCCATACACGGGTCAGTCGCCACCGCCACAAGTTGCTCTCCGATCCGATGCACACCCGCGTCATAGCCTACCTGAGGCGCAACCAGCACTCGCGGATTATGTTTGATGCAGCCCAGCAGCTTCTTTAGGTCTTCGGTAGCGAGTTTTCCCATGTGCTTCTTTGATTCCTACATATAGATCTTAAGTACTTTTGTTTTCAGCAGAGCATATACAATTATTGCACAGATTATCGCGCTTGGTATGAGATAGGTCGCATTGTATACTGCTGAGTAGATTATGGGGCTCACTTCTTCTGGTGCATAATCAGAAAAATAGACTACGCCTGAAACAAAATGGCTCAAGAAGCGACCTGTAATGCCAACGGCAATGCCTGCAATAAAATATTTTTTGAAGAAGCCTGCTAATCCGAGCGCCGCAAAGGGCAGTGGATAATCCAGAATAAGCTGAACGGGGTGTACCACAAAAGGATCAATAGCAAGATCTACTATGCCAAAAAGGGCTCCACTGAATATACCCACTATCGCGCCCCTTCTAAATGCTAGCCAGAAGATGGGTACCATTCCTATGTTTATGGATCCGCCTTGGGGTAAACGAAAGAAGCTGTGACTAATTAGGCTCAAAGCTCCCGCCAAGGCTACTAGCATTATTATTTCTGCAAGTACCCGTGTGGAAAATCTACGTTCATGATTATGTAAGTTATAATTTTGGTTGTTCGAGTTTTTTAAGTTTAGGTTAAATGTTTTGTTCACTGTTTGTTCCCTCCGCCAGCATTACCTGGGTCAGGTTCATTGGGTCAACAACGATACAGTTGTTTTCTCAGCCGAGTCAATCCTCAGCTCCCCTTGAACTCAGAAGCTACTTTGGTTTTGCAGTATTTTAATTTATCCAGCTATTCGCTAAGTTTTATTGCAATTCCTAGAAAGTCTCCAAACGGGAATAACTTTGATTTAAGGTTGCCTAAGAATCGGGGAAAAACTGTTGTGCTCCAGGAAGCAATTGTGTACTTTTTAGGATTGATGTTGTTTAGTATCTTTGTTATATCTGTAAGTGAATAATACTTAGCTTGTAGGTATGCTGAGTTGTTTTTCGTTTTTAGAAGCTTTCTTTTCAGTACTGCCGTGCTGTTTTTGTTCAATAGACCCAAGATTAATCCTTTTCTGGCTACTCGGATTGCTTCAGTTAATGCAAAGTCTGCTGACTGCATGAATTCTAGGCTTGTGATAAATGCTACTATGTCAACAGATTTATCCTGAAAAGGCAAGTAACTGCTCTCGCCTTTCAGCAGGTTGCCTTGGCTCCAAAGCTTTTTTGCTTGCCTTAGCATCCCACTTGATTGATCTAACCCGTAACATTCTATTTCCATTGTGTTTATCCATCTGGTGAAGCGGGCAGTTCCGCAGCCGACTTCGAGAAGGGTTTTTACGTTTGGGAACTGCTTGAGCAGTTGCGCTATTAGCTGCTTTTCGAGTTTATCTGCTCTTTTATACTGATTTTCGTAATATGCTTCATAGTGCTCTGCAGTTTCTTCCCAAACAGTACTCATCGCATTTCATCTATGCAAGGTAATTAGCGCCAAAAACTTTCCTAACCCCAAGCAGAACTACGAAAGTTACAGGAATGAACACTAAATCTGCAAAGACTGCAAAGTCAAAGATGGCAAAGGCTAATCCGAACAAGGCAAAGTCAATGGCGAAAAATATCAGTGTCTCTGTAGTGACGCCTAAAGCCATGCCTGCGATTTCATTTTTCTTTCTTAATACGCCTGTAATGAAAGCCATAGGTGTCCGAGCAGCAATTAACCCCACCAAGTAAATGTACAAGAAGCCCGGTGGAATAACGATCATTCCCATACTTGTTCCTACCAGATAGCCTATTGCGCATCCGATCGCCGTTGACACTACGCCGACCTTGAGCCCAAGTAGAATGCTTACAGCAAAAATGGCGATAGGCGCCAAGTTTATTGTTGAAAGTGGGGGTGGTAAGGGTATTGCAATCATGGTTGTAACCGCGATTAGTGCGGCCATGACTGCTGTTAGAGCTGTTTTCTTGGATTTAGAAAGTTCAATACTTCTTACATCTAATGGGTTATTTAGTTTGCTCACTATTTTCCCTCCGCCAGTATTATCTGGTTCAGGTTCTTAGGGTCGACAGCGGTACATAGCTGCCCTCTCAGCCGGGTAAAATCCCAGCTCCCCTTTTGCTTGTCTTAGAGGATAATGTTTTTAGGTCGTATTTTAGTCTTCCTAAGCAATCACGTTAATGAGGAAATATTTCATGCAGCCTCTGCCTAAAGAATACAACTTCATTGAACTTGAGCGCAAATGGCAAAGAAAATGGGAAGAAATGGGCATCTACAAGTACGACTGGACTGACAACACACGCCCACGTTACAGCATTGATACTCCGCCACCTTATCCATCTGGCGAGCTTCACATGGGCAACGTTTTGAACTGGACTTACTTTGATATTGTCGCCCGCTACAAGCGCATGTGCGGCTACAACGTGCTTTTCCCCCAAGGCTGGGACTGCCATGGACTAGGCATCGAGATCCAAGTAGAAAAAGCCCGCAACATACGCAAACGCGACGTGCCGCCAGAACAATTCCGCCAGTGGTGTTGCGAGCTAGTCGATAAATACATCGCTATGATGAAAGAAGGCATTCTAAAACTCGGCGCCAGCATCGACTGGACCACCGAATACCGCACCATGGACCCAGACTACTGGAGACGCACCCAACTAAGCTTCATCCTACTCCAAAAGAAAGGCTACATGTACCAAGGCACCCATCCCGTTAACTGGTGCCCCCGCGACGAAACCGCCATAGCCGACGCCGAAGTCGATCACATAAAAAAGGAAGGCACCCTGCACTACATCCGCTTCCCACTTGAAGGCAGCAGCGAATACCTCCTTGTAGCCACTTCAAGACCTGAATTCATTCCCGCATGCGTCGCCGTCGAAGTTAACCCCAACGACGAACGCTACGCTAAATATATTGGCAGAAAAATATCCGTACCCCTGATGAACCGCAGCGTAACTATCATCCCTGAAGAATCCGTTGACCCCACATTTGGTACAGGTGTAGTTCAAATCTGTACCTACGGAGATAAAGACGACGTAAAAACTGTCCTAAAACACAAACTCCCTGTTATTCGCCTGCTCACCGAGAGCGGCAAGATTAGTGAGGCTGGCTGTAAATACGCAGGTCTTTATGTTAACAAGGCACGCGCTGCAATAGTTGAAGACCTCAAGGCTGCTGGGCTTTTAGAGAAGTCCGAGAAGATTATGCAGGAAGTCGGTGTCTGCGATCGCTGTAAAACTCAAGTAGAAATTCTTGAGCAAAAGCAATGGTTCATGAAAACCATGGAGTTAACCGACGCCGTAGAAAAGAACGCTAACGAGATACCTTGGTATCCAGATTATATGAAAAATCGTCTCATCGATTGGGCGAAAGCCCTCGACTGGGATTGGGTAATCAGCCGTCAACGTCTCTTCGCCACGCCAATTCCAGTGTGGTACTGCAAGAGCTGCGGCGAACTAATTGTAGCTGAACCCGAATGGGTCCCCATAGATCCCAAACTCGAAGGTCCACGCATCGAAAAATGCCCTAAATGTGGAGGTAAAGAATTCATTGGCGAACGTGACGTTTTCGATACCTGGATGGATTCCTCTATTACCTGCGCTGTTCATGCTGGCTGGCCTGACAGAGCCGACTGGCATAATCTGTATCCTGCAAGCATTCATCCCTCAGGCACCGACATCATTAGAACTTGGGCATACTACCTTATGGTTCGTCACCTTGCACTATTTGATGAACGACCCTATAACAGTGTACTAATTAACGGCATGGTCTTGGGTCCAGACGGCAGGAAAATGAGCAAGTCACTTAAGAACTATGCTGCAGCACCTGAAGCGCTCGACAAGTACGGCGCAGACGCCATACGACAGTGGGCAGCAGGCGGAGGCGCAACAGGCTCAGACATCCCATATCGCGTTCAAGACGTCGAATACGGCAGACGCTTCCTCGTAAAAATATGGAACGTCTCAGGCTTCGCAATCAAACTCTTAGCAGACTACTCCCCAGTCAAAGACCCCTCTACTCTAGACCTTCAGCCACTAGACAAATGGATTCTAAGCAAAGTCGAAAAAACAATAAAAATCGTTACTGAAGCCATGGAAAAGTGTCAATGGAACATCGCCGTTGAAGAAATACGCAACTTCACATGGCATGTATTCTGCGACTGCTATGTTGAAGCCGCCAAAGATCGCCTCTACCGCGGCGACGTGTATGGTGAAGCCAAAAAACTCGCAGCTCAATACACACTTTACGAGGTCTTGTTCCGCGTACTGCAGCTAATGGCACCCGTGATTCCGCATTTAACAGAGGAACTCTATCAAGCCATGTACGCCGACACCAAAGGTTACAAAAGTATACAAATCTCACCTTGGCCAAAGTACAATATTGCAGCAGTAAACGAAACCGCAGAGAAAGACGGCGACCTCATCATGGCAATTATTGGTGAAATCCGCAGAGAAAAAGCCGAAAAGAAACTGCCCCTCAACGCACCTATTAAAAAACTCACCATTTACGCAGGTGACCAAGCAAATGCCAACATCATTACAGCAGGTGCAGTGGATATTTCTGGAACCTGCAAAATCGCCAACCTAGAAATCCGAGCAGAAAAAGGCAACGGCAGAGAGCCCGCTCAATTCCCCAATATTCATCTAGCGGCTGAATACTAAGAGGCAAAAATTGTGGCAAGCACAAACAAAAAACAAACACGGAAAGTGGGCTTAATCGGTTGTGGCGCCATAGGCACAGTCCTAGCAGAGGCAATCGAGCGTAAGCTTGTAGACTGTGACGAACTAGTCGTCTATGACTTTGATGCAGCCCGTGCAGAGCAATTCAAAAAATCACTAAAATTCCCGGTAACCATAGTCTCAAGCATCGACGAAATGCTAAAAGCGCGTCCCACAGTTATCGTGGAAGCTGCATCTCAACAAGCTGTCAAAGACTATGTACCCAAGATTGTTGATGTAGGCATTGAGCTTATTGTCATGAGCACCGGTGCATTGCTCGATCTAAATATTGATTTAAGCAAAGTCCACGTACCTTCGGGTGCCATAGGCGGATTAGATGCTATCGCCAGTGCAGCTCTGACAGGAGACATCGAAGTCACCCTAACCTCGCGTAAAAACCCAAAAGCCCTAAACTTACAAGTCACTGAGCCTAAAGTCTTATACGAAGGTGACGCCGAAGACGCAGCCCGACGATTCCCAAGAGAAATGAACGTAGCCGCCACATTAGCCATAACCGTTAAGCCTTCCAAAGTCCACGTTAAAGTAATAGCCGACCCCAATGTTGCAAGAACTACTCACGAAATAGTTGCCCACTGGAAGTATGGCGACATGTTCCTGCAATTCTCCAACCAGCCACATCCAGATAATCCAAAAACCAGCGCACTCGCAGCATGGGCAGCCATCCGACTACTAAAAACCCTACTCCAACAATAGTATCTACCTTACTTTCATAATCTATTTTTTGGATTTAGTTTCGTATTCTAATTTTGCTACCTCTTTCCTTACGAGCTTCTTTTAAAAGTTCGGCTGCGTTCTTACCTTTAAAGAGAGTTTTTTAGCGAACCCCGCTCCTCTTCCGGAGTCAGCAGCGGCCTTAACACGATTCCTTGACATTTTTCATCTTCTTCAAATATCACTTTGTTCCTGATACCGTACTTCCTGCGTAGCTTTTTTGGGATTGTTGCCTGCCCTTTTTTGTTACTGAAACGACTTCGACCAACTTCAACACCTAGTAATACTTAATCTTGATGAGATTATTTTCGTTAACCGTCTATGACATGACTAAGTGATGTTTCTGCCTGTTTGCCGGGCGATGTCGGTTGGGGTACCTCCGCCTGCGTTAGGTGCTAGGGTGTATAGGGCGAGTGTTTGTCTGATGGTGCCGTTGGCTTCTTGTACTCTGTTTGAGAGTGTGGTTATGGTGCCTGCTTCGGCTCCTGCTCCACAGCCGATAATGGCTACATCAGTTCCTTGCAAGTTACCTACGCGGTCAAGGTAGCGAGCTATCGGTGCTGGGATGCTGCCTGCATAAATCGGAAACACAATGGCAAGAAGCCCATAGCTGGATATGTTAGAGGGTGCTTGGCTACTGGCGGTGGTAACTTCGACGCGCCAATCGCTTAGGGCTAAGCCGTCGGCGAAAGCTCTTGCAACTTCAACAGGAAAATCTGTTACGGCGGGCTGATAGATTACCAGTGCAGTTCTTTGACCGGCGACGTTGATAATGTTTACATCGCTAACAACCTCTGTGTTAATTACCGAGTAAGCATAGGATAGCAGGGCTGCAATAACTACTATGGCTACTATAAAGATGATAAGGGCGATTTGCTTCCATTTCTTCTTAGGAAAAAACCTTAAAGTACGCTTCCGCACAAAAAACACTACACTACTTAACCAATTCTCAGGGCAGTTTTTAAGTTTTCAGCAACAACAATAGTCTTGGATAACTTACACCGTAAAGCGGTCTCTGTTTGACGTTGAGGAGGATATAATCTCAGCTTAGAAGAATGTTGGGTTGATTTTTAGCAGGCTGCTGACCATAAGGACGAGAGTGAAGGCTATGGCTACGATGACGAAGTCTTTGGCTAGGATTTCACCGAGCTTGTGAAGCTTTGTAGGTTGGGTTTTGTGTTCTTTGAAGAGTATATGGCGTTTTTGGATTACACGTAGCGAAACGAACGCGGCAAGCCCGCAGAGCACGGTATAGTAGACCCAGCCGAACTGGAAAAGCACGCCTACAAGGACCATTAACGGCAGCAGGCAGTAGCCCATGCCGATTGTCAAAAGCAGGCCTTTGCGGAACCCAAAAATAATCGGAACTGTGCGTGAGCCGCTGTGGAAGTCTGAGGTGAAATCCGCTAGGTCTTCCCAGAGGCTGTTTACCGCTGTAGTTACACCAATAAGCACCACAAGAAAGATAATGCTGAAAGAGAAGTCGTTGAAAAACGCCGCCACAATCAAGGTGGGTATGGCGCCGACAGTGAAGTTCACTACAGGTTTGTAGGCGGTTTTGCGAAGCCTAAAAGGCGGAACCGAATACAAAACGCCAAACAAGATGCCCAAAGCTACAAACAGCACTACATAGGGAACCATTGTCACCACGCCAAGCGCTAACGACAATGCAGTGAACCCAACCGCGACAAGCAGCCCCAACCTGCCAAGCCGCCTTGTGAACTGTGCTCTAAAGGGGTCCGAAAGCATATCTAGCTGCTGGTCAAAAATGTTATTCATAGCATCTGCAGCGCTCCAGATGCAAAAGACTAAAACGCCTAAAAAAAGCGCTGATGACCAAGCAAGCGAACCAACGGTTAAAAATGTGGCGCCTACTGAAATCATGAACAGCATTAAACCGCGCTCAACCGATATGAACTGGGCAAAACCCTTGATATCCTGAAGCATACCCCCAATGCTGCTCTATCACTAATTAATGTTCCTTAACATGAGCTGCTTCTATGATAGAAAGATTTGAAAATAAAAAAGGAAAACTGGTCTGATTTGCTTAGCTTTGGGCTTTTGAGAGTTTCCAGATCATTTCGCTCATTTGCTCGTTGCCCTTTAGTCCATAGACGGTTTGGGCAACTTTAGCAGCTACTGGTATGGCCGCATTATTAATAGCTTTGAGCACGGTTGGGTTTGTTATTCGGTTTCCGAGGAAAGTGTTGCGCCATATACGGACGTTATATTCCCAGCACCGGCTAAGGAACTCCCAGCGCATCTTAGTTAGAGTATCGAGTTCTGCGCCCTTTTTGTGCATGAGCATGCAATCTTCAAGCGGAACAAAGAATAGCGGCACATAGAACGCCTTGTAGTCCTTGATGTTATCCATTAATGTTAAGGTCTCATTGACGTCGTCTTCGGTTTCATCTGGCAGCCCTACGATTAGCGTTGCAAGTGGATACCAATCATTATCATTGAGAATACCAAATGCTTGCTCCACAACTTCTGGCCACTGCTCAGGCTTATATGGCAGCATTTTACCTGCCATGTACTTTTTCATAAGTCGTACGCTGCCTGTTTCGATGCCTGTTTCGCCGGTGATGATAGGCTTACCGTCGTGACTATACCATGGATGTTCAATGAGGATTTGAGCAAGGTCCTTTATCATGTTGGGTCTGGCTACGACGGGTGCAAGTGACATGTGGCTGGTCTGGATGCCCTTCACAGTTGGGAACGATGCTACGCTTTGCACTAGCTTGAACACGGCTTCCTCGTTAGGCAAAAAGGTCTTGTCCTTTGAGCCATACAAGAATAAGTCTTCGGTAACCAGGGTTATATTAGTGCCTTTTTCTTTTGCCTCATTAACAGTTATTTCGACTTCCTTAAGGATAATATCAAGGGGTACATCCATCTTGCGTTGGACTGTTGGCGTGCAGAACTGGCAATTGCGACCACAACCCTTGCTAATTTCTACTTCCCCGTGAACTGCAGAATGCCTAATAACCGGCAAATCCTCTTCTGGCTTCATTGGCGAACGAATCCGCTGAGGCAAAGCTTCACCGTTGACTGCTTTACGGAAGACCTCCACAATGCCGTCTTGCCCTGGACCCATTACAAGACAATCCACACCGTAATCGCGCGTAAGGTGCTTACGTTCTAGTTGCCAACTGCCAAAGCCACCTACAATAACCTTGGGTTTATATTGCAATATGGCTGGGTGTTTGGCTAGTGCCTTGAATTCTTGTGCGTTCATAGGTTCTCCGCCGCCAACAAGACTGCTATAAGTTTTGCTTACGTATCCCATGCCTGTTGGGTCCATTGAGGAAATACCAACTGCTTTAGTGTTAGGTCCGATAAAGTTGTCCAAGTCTGCTGGGTGAACTACTGCGACGTCGCTTTCACTAAAACCGTTTTTTAGGAGCATTGCTTCGACTTTTCGTAGACCATATGGGGCAAGTTTTGCTCTTCCATCCGCTGTGTGTTCAACTGGTGGATAAAGGTATTTGCGTATTAACCATTTTGGTACTGGTCCGCTTCCAAATCCTCCAACGAATGCTACGAAAGGATTATTGCCGAATTCACTCATTTCTGTGGCTGATGCAGTAAGCACAATTTTTGTGCCTGAAGTAGTCTTTGCCATCCATTTCACTTCTGCTGATAAGCTTTATTTGGTTATTATTCTGACTTATTAATAATTGCGGTAAAACGTGCTAGCAGGTATCCATGCTCTCCATCACCTGAGTACTTCTCCATATGTTCTCATAGTGTGTAAATCGCGCTGCAAATGAAAATATAGCATATTTACATTCCCTTAGTCTTTTTTCCAAACTGCTAGAGTATGACTTGGTAAAATTTCATTAACCTTAAAGAGCTAAGACTATAGCGATAGTTATGTCGCATATGCTGTATATAGTAGGCGTGTTCAATTTTAAATATGAAACCGAAACCTGATGAGAAAGTTCTAGAGAAGATCTACGAAAGAGACAAAGATACTGGTGCATTTATTATAAGTGTAGCGATAGAAAAATATGTTGATGTTTTTAATGAATTAGACTCTGCGCCTTGGAGACGGAGGGATTTAGATCATGATTTGCGGCTGTTTTTGGAAGATTGCTCATCAGATATACCGTTAAGATATGATATAATTTTACAGTTTGATGTATCAAACGAGCAACAAGACCTAGTAAAAGAAGAAAAAATAAGAGCAGGGCTAAAAACGTATTTCTCTTTTGTTCAAAACTCATTGAGAAACAAGCTGCGAAATTCTTTCCAGCGGAGCGCGCTTTATGCCGTGGCTGCATTTTTTCTGCTTTTTGTTTCCTATTCCTTGCGTAATGAAGTTATCGATAACGCGCTTCTAACTACCTTAGTTGATGGAATAGGTATAGGTGGCTGGGTATTCCTATGGGAATCAATCTCTACATTAGCCTTCACAAGTCGAGAAGCTCAAGATATGCTCAAACAATATCAACGGTTCAGCACTGCCCAAATACGCTTTCGTTACATCAAAACAGAGTAGCGTTCATACTACAAATAGTGATCTATTAATGAAAAAAATCAAAATGGGGGATTTAAATGTCGGTGGGAGTCTTGTAACGAACTAGAGAGAATATTTCGTGCTTGTCGCCAAGCAGATTTCTGCCGCCACAATAATCTAGCTCAATGAGAAAGCCTAAGCCTACGACATTGCCGCCCAGTTTCTCTACAAGTTCAATATTAGCTTTGATTGTTCCACCTGTTGCCAGTAAATCATCAATTATTAGTACGTTTTGCCCTTTGGTGATGGCATCGGCTTGAATTTCAATTGTGTCGGCTTCATACTCTTTCTGATAGGTTAACTGCGCGCATTCTCCAGGCAATTTACCTTTTTTACGTATTGGAACAAAACCAACGCCTAATGCATAAGCTAAGGGAGCGCCAAAGATGAAACCGCGTGCCTCATTGGAGACAATGGTGTCAATTTTTTTGCCCTTATAGTGTTCAACAAATTTATCAATTATGTAGTTAAAGACTTCCGGGTCTTTTAGCAGGGGTGCTATGTCCCAGAAGGTTACACCTTTAAAGGGAAAATGCCTGATTTTAGATTTTAAATCCAACTTTTATTGCCTCAGGTTACCTTTTTTAGATTAGTGCGTTTTTTAGTGCACATTTGCATATGCATTCGCGTTCTTTAGGTAGCTTCTCGATAGTTTTAGTTAGCAATGTTTTGACTTTTTCGATGTTCGCCCGCATGGTAGTTATGATTTCTTCGGTAGTTACGGGGTGGTCTTTCCAGCAATCATAATCTGTGACTGTAGCAATAGATGCATAGCAAAGTTCTGCTTCACGCGCGAGAACGCATTCAGGAACAAGAGTCATTCCTATGAGATCTGCCCCCCATTGTTGGTACATCCTAGATTCCGCTCTTGTGGAAAATCTTGGACCTTCAATGCATACGTAGGTTGCAGTTGGGTGTGCAAAAATCTTAGCATCCTTTGCAACATCGATTAGGACTTTTCGCATTTGTTGGCACATAGGGTCGGCAACAGAAATATGGCATACTCTGTCTTGTGTGTAGAATGATTGTTCTCGTTTGGTGGTTCGGTCAATGAACTGGTCAACGAAGGCGATTTCTCCAGGTTTGTACTCTTCTTTGAGAGAACCAACAGTGGATACTGCAAGAACCTGCTCGACGCCAAGCTTCTTGAAGGCGTACATATTAGCCCGAGAGTTAACATCTGTAGGTCTAACGGTGTGTTTGCGACCATGCCGTGCCAAGAACGCAACCTGTCTACCAGACAGTTCACCTATAATGAAAGCGTCTGATGGCGCACCATAAGGTGTGTTAACTTCAATCTCTTGAATGTTTTTAAGAAGTTTAGGGTCATAAAGACCTGTCCCCCCAATAATTCCTATTTCGGCTTGCATAAAAAATACACTTCCGCAATCTTACCTTATAAGACTAGCGACAGCGTATTAGGGAGCTAAGTATTTTGTGCGCTTAAAATGATTTTTAGGGTAAGCCCACCTGTTTCTTTATCTATATGCTTAAATGCAGTGCTGGAGATTTGGGAACAAATTTATTACTACATCTCAATAAGGTGTGGCAAAGAATCCCTCAGTATGTATTTACGGAGAAGATATAAGGTAGATGCCCGCTGGTGTGCGTCCGTTAAAGTACTTACTAGGCTGGCTGATAGCCGGCACTAGAGGTGGCGTTACTCGCGCGGAAATAATCAAGGCGATACATGAGACTCCGCAGAACGCAAACCAGCTGGCAACAACCCTCAAATTAGACTATAAGACAGTTCGATACCATCTTGAAGTTCTTGAAAAAAACAGAATAGTAACCTCAATAGGCGACAAGTATGGAGCAACATACTTCCTCACACAAACAATGGAAGACAACTATTCTATGTTTGAGGAGATTCTGAACAAAATTTGGAAAAAATAAAAAAAGAAGAATCACTGAAGGGGAACCTGTATGAATAAAGATACAAAAATCCTGACTCTTATTACAGTAGTATTAGTCAGCTCTATCTTAGCAGTATTTATGTCTGCTTATGTAATTAACCTTCAACAATTTCAGAATTTTCTTCCGTTTTCTCGTCAACCGCAGTTTCAGCCTCAAATTACCTTTGCAGAAATACAGCTAATTAACATTGTAAAGCTGATATTTTCTACCATAAACATAGTCCTTCTTACCGTTCTTGTGCTTAACTATGTCAGCATTTATTTGAAGACCCGTTCAGGATTCACTGTTGGTCTATTAATTTTCGCCATAGCTTTCTTAATCAAAGACATAGCAGCAAATCCTATGCTTGCCGGAAATAGAATATTATTCCCTGGTGTAGGGGAGTTTGCATTATTGTTTTTCATATTGCCGGATTTTCTTGAGCTCGTTGCCCTATTAGTGTTAGTATACCTGAGTATCAAATAACGCTCGCGAAACTCTAATAAAAGTCGCAGCCAATGAAAGAACAGGCAATTCTTGCCTATCCTATATGGGCTACTAGTTGCCATTTGGTTCTTAATTTTTGCGATGTGGCATAAATGGAAAAAACCAGTATTACAGGAAAGAAACCAAACCGGTTGATTAAAGAGAAGAGTCCTTATCTGATTCAGCATGCATATAACCCCGTTGATTGGTACCCGTGGGGACAAGAGGCGTTTGATAGGGCCAAAGCTGAAGATAAACCAATTTTTGTTTCTATAGGCTACTCATCATGTCACTGGTGCCACGTCATGGAGCAAGAATGCTTTGACGATATAGAAGTGGCTTCTTTGATGAATATGGCATTTGTTTGTGTCAAAGTTGACCGCGAAGAAAGACCAGACCTTGATGCTGCTTACATGACGGTTTGTCAGGCTATGGGCAGAAGCTGTGGCTGGCCTCTAAACGTATTACTTACACCTAGTATGAATCCTTTCTTTGTTGCGAGTTATATTCCAAAAAACAGTCGATTCGGTATGACTGGCATGATTGACCTTATCCCTCAGATCATGGAAATCTGGAGGATGCGCCGCACAGATTTGGAAATGACGGGTACAGAGGTCAAAAACAGAATGACCTCTATAGAGACACGTGCCTCTATAGGTGAGCTTAGGAAAGAAGTGCTCGACGATGCATATGAAAAATTAGCAATCGAGTTTGATGATGAAAACGGAGGATTCGGTGACGCGCCCAAGTTTCCGCGTCCACATACGTTGCTTTTCTTGCTCAGATACTGGAAGCGAACTGGCGAGAAAAACGCTCTAACTATGGTGGAAAAGACGCTTCAACAGATGCGTATGGGTGGAATTTTTGATCAAGTGGGCTTCGGCTTTCATCGCTACAGCACCGATGCACACTGGCTGGTTCCTCACTTTGAAAAAATGCTCTACGACCAAGCTCTTTTGGCGCTGGCCTATACGGAAGCTTACCAAGCAACAGGTTTAGCTGAGTATAAACTGACTGCTCAAGAAACCTTAGACTATGTTCTTAGGGATCTAGATTCACCCCAAGGTGGCTTCTTTTCAGCGGAAGATGCAGATAGTGAAGGTGAAGAGGGAAAATTCTATTTGTGGACTAGGCAGGAGGTAAGAGATGCGGTAGCTCCTGAGGATATCGAGTTGGCTGTGACGCTTTTTGGGGCAGAGGCACATGGTAACTACTATGACCCCTCGGTACGAGGTAGAACCGGCAAGAACATATTGCATTTTCCCAAGCAACTTGAAGAAATTGCGTCTGAAGCAGGCTTAACCATGGACGAGCTTACGACACGTCTAGGCAGAATACGCGATGCTCTGTTTAACACAAGAAAGAGTCGTATCCACCCTGCAAAAGATGATAAAATTCTAACCGACTGGAACGGACTAATGATAGCTGCATTAGCTAAAGCTGGCCAAGTATTCTCAAATCAAATGTACCTACAGAAGGCAGCAAAGGCAGCGAATTTTATACTAAGTGAAATGCTAACCCAAGATGGCATTTTGTATCATCGTTACGCAAAAGGTGAACGGGCAATAGAAGGCTTTTTAGATGATTATGCTTTTGTAACGTTTGGGCTCCTTAATCTTTATGAAGCAACTTATGATAAAACGTACTTGCAAGCCGCTATGAACCTGACAAACACAATGGTTACCCATTTTTGGGACAGCAGTAATGGAGGCTTCTACTTCACCAAGGATCCTTCAGAGGACGGTTTACCAAGACTTAAGCATATCTATGATGGTGCAGTTCCATCGGGCAATTCATTAGCATTGTTAAATCTACTGTGGCTATCACGCCTAGGCAATAATTCAGACTATGAAGAAATCGCAGCTAAGCTTATGGGCGTGTTTGCAGATGAAGTTGAGCGTTCACCTACTGCATGCACGTTTATGCTTTTAGGCGTAGACTTTGTTTTTGGACCGACATATAATGTTGTCATAGTTGGTAATATGGAAGAAGAAAGCACTCAAGACTTGATGGACGCTATGCGTAGACATTATCTTCCTAATGTTGTTGTTTCATTGAGGCCGCCTGATGCCGCAGGATTAGGATATGAACAGCTTGAAGGTAAAGCAACAGCATACGTGTGCCGAGACCAAACATGCATGCCGCCCACCAATGATGCCGCCAAGATGCTTGAACTGCTTGATGTAAGCTGAAAGGAAATTGTTAAATCCGCTGTAACGTTTAGCATGTTGAGATGAAGAAAGTATTCATTGCTGGTCCCATACAGGGTGTAGAAAACGCGCAGGAGTATCGCCAGATAATCGGGGAAATCTGTACCCGACTGGGTTTAGAAGTTATTGATCCTTGGCATCGCGAAAAAGTACTCTATCGAATGGAAGAGCCGTGCTGGTGGAGCAAAGTCCCGGCTGCTGAATTTGTGCAAAGAGACCTAGAAGACGCTGACCGTTGCGATATAATGGTCGTCTATTTACCACAGCTTTCAGCAGGCGCCTGCATGGAGCTATTTTATGCGAAAAGAAAAGGCAAAAAAGTCATAATAGTATCAGACATTGCCTGCTTAAGCCCATGGATTGTCGTTCACTCAGACGTCATCTTGAAAAATTTTAAAGAACTCGAAGAAGAACTAAAAAACTATGCTAAAATTGATAATTAATATGGTGCTTAACTCCTTTCTAACATCAGTTTTTTGATTCTAGCAAGCTGTTTTTGTTTTATTCGAGTTTGGTCCATTGCCTATTATGATGGTGCTTATTAGTATGCCTACTCCGGCGGCTGCAGCTGATAGGATAAAGGTTTCGTGGTGAAGATCCTCTGGCTGGAACCATATCCCAGTTAACTGGTAATGATCTATCATTATTAAAAAAGCTAAAGCGAGAAAGAGTAACCCTAAAGCAACTGCAATCCACTTTCTGTTCATTTTTATTCCTATTAAAACAATCTGTTCTGCAAATATTTATACAAACAACATATGGATGTTCTGCCTTAAAATATGTTCAGCTTAAGATGTTAGTGTTGTAAGAAATACGAATCATTTATGTTTCTTCCCTACTAACAACTTGAGCGGAGCATGTCATGGTTGAGCAGGAAAGTCTGAAAGGCATTTACGTGTTGGTACTACAGGTGAACAAGAATGCCTGCATAAGAATTGGCGCATTGGGTGAAAAAATTTTCCAGAAAGGCACCTTTATGTATGTTGGCTCTGCACAGAATAATCTAATACAACGAGTAAAGCGTCACCTTAAAAAAGAAAAACCTAGATTCTGGCATATAGACTATCTCCTTGCCCACGAAGCAGCATCAATTACTCAAGTATTATATGTACAAGCAGATAAAACGCAAGAATGCCAAATAGCAAATATAATCTGCAAAAAAGGCTCACCTGTAGTTGGCTTCGGATGCTCAGACTGCAATTGTAAGAGTCACCTATTCCAAGTTGATAGTACTGAATTCATACAACACTTTATGCAGCCTTTGCGTTTAGATTTCAAGTAAATTTTCGGTAAAAAGCGTCTATTTGATGCCTGTTTAATAATGAAAGTGATATATTTTTGGTGGAAGTTTTGTTCAAATAAGTGCAAAATGCTATTCTTAATGAGGTCAAAGCGATGAGTAATGAGGTTGGAGATATTTTTCAGAAAGGCACAAAGTATAGTCGACATCAGCTTTCTGGGCATTACCTAAATTGGGCAAATAAACCAGAAACATACAAAAGGTATCCCTCAAAGAAGATTCCCCTCAACATAGACTTCGCAGTGGAATCCAAAGCCCGTACGCCGTTTATTGAAGTTTTAAAGAGGCGCAAAAGCGTAAGATCATTTGTGGATAAACCCATTAGGCTACCTGAGTTAGCCTTTATGCTCTGGGCATCTACAGGCATTCGAAAAACCGAAGATGGCATTGGATTTCGTACAGTGCCCTCTGCCGGAGCTCTCTACCCAATTGAAACATACATAATCGTAAACAACGTAGAAAACCTGCAGAAAGGACTATACCATTACGGCATTTTACAGAATGAGCTTGAGGAGCTAAAAATTGGAGATTTTAGAGAACAAATTGCAAGTGCAGCCCTAGAGCAAGAAATGTGCGCTGAGGCTCAAGTAGTCTTTATTTGGACAGCGGTTTTTGCCCGAACCACATGGAAGTACCTACAAAGAGGCTACAGGTCCATCTATCAGGAGGCTGGGCATATAGCTCAGAACCTTGCTTTGTCGGCAGTAAGCATGGGTTTGGATTCATGCCAAATAAGTGCATTTTTTGATGATGAGGTAAATGCAATGCTTGGCATAGATGGTCATGGAGAAAGCACACTCTATCTTAGCGCAGTTGGTCATCCGATGTAAAAACTGTACCTAATTAACAGAAAAAGCTTGCTTTCTTTTTTATTACCACCACTAAAGAACGCTTTTTAGAAGAAACTTATATCACAATTGACCAATCAGGGCGGTCCCAAGTATAAGGGATTGACTATTATGACAACAATAAAATATGTATAAGGCACTACTTAGTCACTGAAGCTGGCAAGCAAGTTTTCTTACTGTAGCCAAAAAGTATTATGCTAAGGCACAACTATGCAAAGATGTTCAAAAACCTTTTAATGATAGAGTTGCATCTAAGGCTATAGAAATTGGAGAAAAAGACAATGGCCAATTAGATCAAAAGATTGGTCATTGTAGAGTCAAGCTCCAATCAGGTAAATAAGCCAGAAAATGCGAGCGGTTGTAGTCTAGCCTGGTTTAGGACATCAGCCTGCCACGTTGACGACCCGGGTTCAAATCCCGGCAACCGCACCATCAATTCCGGTATGAATCTCTTCTTCAGCCTTTTAAAATCCAGCGACCCGTAAGTAGCATGTCACTGTATGGCTATGAACAGCGGCTTGCTCGGTGCCAGCGCAGCATCAAACAGCTGAGAAACGGAGAAACCTCATTGCGGTTCCTGACGCATTTGGGCGCGCTTGGGCTTTCAATTGGCAGAGTAACAAAATACGCCGCCCACCTGCCCGTGCTGTTGAGAGCTATGGATTTTGACCTAAAAGACATACGCAGGGAAGACGCTGAAAGAGTCGTTGTCTACATTAATAGTCAACCGCACCGTGAAACGACCAAACGTGACAAGAAACTTTTGCTGCGCAAACTCGTCCAGTTCGCCAAGAATGGCACATGCGACAGGGACACTCCATTGCCCGACGAGGTGAAGTGGATCAAGCTCAGGGTGAAAGAGAACGATCCGCGTGCGACCCCCGAGAGCCTGCTCACGCCCAGAGAGTTTGCAGCCATTGTCAAAGCCACCGAGAACACGCGCGACAGAGCAATGATCTATGTCACATTTGAGGCCGCATTACGCCCGGGCGAATTGCTTACTATGACCGTGAACAGCGTGGAATTCAAAGACGGATACTGCTTAATCGCCGTTAACGGCAAAACAGGCATAAAACGCATACCGCTCGTCGTGGCTTACAAACCGCTCTTGGAGTGGCTGGCGAACCACCCACAAAGAGACGACCCGAACGCACCCTTGTGGTGTTCACTTGCCAGCAATTATAAAGGAGGCCAATTGAGCTACGTGCATTTCCGCTTGATCATTAAGAAACTCGCAAAAAGAGCAGGCATAAAGAAAGACGTTTGGCCTTACTTGTATCGGCACACCACGCTGACGGCTATGGCTAAGGTTTTCACTGAAGCACGCCTTGAACAGTTCGCTGGCTGGACTCACGGCAGCAAAATGACCAGTCGGTACGTGCACTTTTCCGCAAGGGACCTTGAAGGCCCCATGTTGGAACTGCATGGACTCAAACCCGCTGAAAAATCAGATGGTCTGCCGACGCTTGTCGAGTGCAGCCGATGTGGAAACAAGAATCCCTTCGGCAACGTAAGATGTGGCTTTTGCGGTATGATACTGGACAGGGAAGCGGCGGAGAAAATGGAGCTGGAAGAACAGAGGGGAACGGAGGAAATGCAGAAAAAGAATGAGGAACTGCAGACGAGGCTCGAGAAGCTTGAAACAGTCATTTCCTCTTTGCTGGCTTCTCAGGGAGAGGCGAACAACGTTCATTAACAAGTTTTTTCAGTTCGCCGATCTCCTGTAGAATCTCTTTAAGAAGGTGTTTCTCAACTGCAACATACTCGCTCATGGTTCTCACCCAAATAGATGAACCACTGAAATTTTAAAATGGAAAGTGCCCACTCGTCTGATCATCTAAAATAAAAAACGGTTTCTTTTCGAGTATATTGGTTCTGTGGGTTTAAGCGATAATCGCCTTCAGTTTTTCAATCATTCTTCTGAATGGAGCTATCACGTTGAATTCCTCGACCGTAATTTCTTCTGCCATCTTTCTGCCGAATTCCGCCTTCCCGAAGCTCTCGAACGTAACTGGGTTGTTTGTTCTATAGTTATCGACAAAGTTCTCCAAGGCTTCCGAGAATTTCGGTTTGGTTCTCAATGCAGATATTTCTGCGGCCGTCCATTGTTTATCCGCATCCTTCTTCCAATATTTGTTTAAGCAATGGCAGATAATTTCGTCAGAAAAAACATCTTCAAATTCCTTTGTTCCAACGAGAAATGTGTTGGTTGTCTGAAAATTCGCTTGGAAGCCTATCTCCGCCAGTTTTCCCGGCGTGACTTTCCTTGACCTGTCGTTTTGAACGTCAGCATCAAGCATGAGAATGGTTGCATTAGCTTTGTTTTTGTTTAATAGCTTAAGAAACGGCTGCCATGCTGAATTGCCCCTTAGATTTATTAGCACTATTCCGTCTTCGGAGAGTGTGTGACCAGTTGTCCTATGATACGCCTTTGGCAAGAAGTTGTCTTCGCTGTCGCCTTCCACGATTAGGAAGCAGCGCTCGAAGAACAGACTGCTGTTCTTTATTCCAGATATCTCCGAAATTGAGTCTAAGAACTCTTTTACTTCGGCGTCTTCGTTGCCCTTAAGGTAGGATACAGCGGACAAGCCGTCAGAGTTTTGTTCGGTATAGTTAATTATGGCTGCGGGAGCGCGGTCGACCATGGGGATAGAATGGGTGCAGATAATTACCTGTAGCTTGTCGTTAGGGTCTTCTGAACGTGCTTTCAAACTGTAAAACATTTCTTTTTGAGCGCTATAGTGCAAGCTGGCATCTGGCTCATCGTAGCCACGTATAATCCTCTTCTTGGCAGTTTGGCTGAGCCTTATTTCTTTGTCCCATTCGTTTATAGCCAAGAAAAGTCTCTTTTTTGACCCTTCACCGATGTTGTTGAGGGGGTTTTCACCGTGTCCAAAATCGATAAGCAAGGTTTCAAGCTGAAAACCGCGACCAAAATCAATCGAAAATCTGCCTGTGACTTTGCGAACCTTCTTGTTGATTCCCTGGATTTTTGTCTTTAGGTTTTCCTCTATTTTTCGGTTAAGATTGTCCCTGATTTCTTGTTGGTTTGCGGCGAAGGTCGGCTTGAGTTTTTCAGCTCCATCGGTCAGCTCGTAAAAGTAGCTTCTATAAACTTCCATGAGGGTTTTTTCAACCAACCTGTCAGGGGTCCCATAATTTGAGCTGTCGTAGAGTTCAAATGAAGGAATCAGCGGCGCGATTTTCGCCCAATCGACTTTGGCGTAACTTATTGCTTTGGGTAAGGTGGCAAAGTTTTGGTTGAGGTATTTGGTCAGTTCCTGTTTTGCTTGGTCAACGTTTTCGTATGTTATGTTAAATTTGGTGCAAAGTGTTTTGAGGTCGGCCATTTTGAGGACATTTACCTGGTTTAATTGTTCTTGTTCGAATCGCTGTTGCAGTGCAAGGTATTCGTCCGTTGTTCCTTCCGCGGTGTTTGTGAAGGCTCTTTTGATTTTAAGTTCGTCATTTATTATGTACTGTTTGTATTCGTCTGCAACGTCGCCTGTTTCCAAAATAAACGTTAGTTCAATTTCGCAGGTGGTTTGGCACACGTCATTGATTTTGCAGAAGTTCTCGGGTCCCATAGACCTGAGCTTGTAAAAAACCCCGATTGCCTTCAGAATGGTAGTTTTTCCGCAATCGTTTTCACCAATGAAAATGGTCATGTTGTGTATTGGAATTTCTCCACTGTCCGCAAAGCAGCAGAAATTTCGTAACCTTATTGACTTTAGCTTGATTCTGCCCCCCTCCGTCGACTGCTAGTGAAGATAGGAGTGCAATCTTTTACTTAAGCTGATTGCGCAAACGTAGATTACTACTGCTGGCGATTTAGTCAAAGCGTTAGTAGATTCAGTTTCCTTTGCTCATAGATTGCTTCCAGTTCCTGCCATCTCCCGACTGGATTAGGTTCAAAACTGTTGCCGATATAGCGCCATTCAAGTATGTTTTCAGGGCTGAAGCATCGGATACCCCCTCTTAGCCTGCAGAGTCCCCAGCAACCGATGTTTTTTCCGTTTCGCGAAGGCCCAAAAAAGTCAGGCTCTACCTCTCTAAGTGTGACTTCTCCCTTCGTATCGCGATATCTTATTTCGATAGTTTTGTGTTCGACTGCAGCTTTCATCCATGCGTCTTCGAGCGATATCATTTTGATCGAGGAGATATTTGTTGCCATTATGTATTTTAGATTTTTGTTGGTGCCAGTTCATTGGTCGAATTGCAATAATTCACGTGAGAATTGTTTTGGCGGCGAAATTTGTGCATAAACATACTGTGCAAATGCTTAAAGCCTCTGTCTAACAAATGACTTAGTTGCTGGGGTTGCTGGACGTTTGACCGAGCATAAGATGTTGCCCATTCATATGGTCGTTCAAGTGCTTGAAAGAAGCATTATGGATGTTCCAGCAGGTCAGCCAGCCTTTGCTGACCCTCGGTACAGTTCCTTTGCGTTGAATGCAGATTATTTTTATCCGTTACCTAAGCTTAGAAGCGAAAGGAAAATTGCTTTTGTTGATGGCGGTAGTGCCGAAATAGTTGGTGCGCCAAATTTTGCTGTAGGACTTACGCGGTTATATTTTTGTGTTTTTAAAGGCGACAAAAGAATTGAGGCAGTCAAAATCCCTCAAAGGATTGACTTTTACACCGTGTGTTATGCAGTGCCCAAGGGCAATCAAATTACCTACAAAACAGAATTGGTGCCAGTTAAGGAAGAGTGGCGAAAATATCTGCCGGATATTGCAGATTTGGAGCTTGACTCGCTTGATAGAACCATAATGTTGGGCCTTCAAAGAGCCCCAATAAATCGTGTTCTTGAGGTTGCTCGTGTTTTTGCAGAATGGCGCCTTTCCAGCTTCATAGTACGGGAAGAGCTTGAAGAGGGTGATGTTGTTGTTAGAGATGGAACTCTGCAAACAACGGTTACAAACGAAGGCAAGTATGCAGACGAAGCCTATGGGGCTGCTTTGCAAAAGAAGGTATATTTTGCTGGGCTCTCTAAAACATCAACGCTTTTCACTGAAACAGGTCAGCCTCTCTTTTCAGCGATTCATGTACTCTCTGAAAGTTCAAGAATGAAGGATGATGCGTGGTATTACTATCCGATCGCAACGATAACACAGCCTGACCATAAGGCTGAAATGCTTGCTGTAAAGCTTCATAAACAGTCTGAGTATGTTTTTAGGTTTGAAATCTTAAAAGATCAGGTTAACAAGAACAATTTTGGCGAAGTTGAGTTGATAGTTTCAGCACTCGCTGCGAATTCGAAAGACGTGTGCTTTCCTGGGTATCCTTATGGTCTGATTGACGCAGACAGATTTGCTCGGGTAAGCATGACTGAGAAAACAGTTAATGAGTTCCAGTTTCGAGCTGCAGTCTCCCGGGACGTCTGGCAAAAAATATCCAAATTTGTAAAGTCTTCAGACGCACATGAAATTCTAAACAAACTGATAAGGTGATTGAAACATGCAAATTGCTGGAAGCATAGTTTACGGAAAACATGGCAGCATAATGATCCGACAGAAAACAGAAACCGAAATAGAATTAGGCGACCTTCTAGTGGTCGATCAAGCCGCTGGCAATTATTCTATACTCCAGGTCTACGATCTGCAATACGGGAGTCAAATTCCTGACAAGAATTTAGAAATGATCTCCGGTATGAAGCTTGAAGGGTTCCGAGCGGATATGGATTTTATGGAACCTTCGCTAAGGAACTATGTTCTTGCAATGGTGAAGTCAGTTGCCAGCATAAAAGTTGAGGATGGCAAAGAAAAGAAGGCTCACATCCCCAAAACGTTGCCTCAGTTTATGAGTAATGCGCGCCTTGTTCAGAAATCAGATTTGGATTTTATAGAAACTCCGAAGAATCCTATTTTCTTAGGCTACGTTAGAAGTGGATCAAAGGTTTTTGATGTCGAAGTTAACTTAAACGGAGTAGACGTCTTTACCCACCACCTGCTGATTCCAGCCACAACGGGTCGAGGAAAAAGCAACCTCCTAAAAGTAATGCTATGGAGCATTCTCGGTAAAGACTACTGTGGGATTCTTGTTCTTGACCCGCACGATGAATACTTTGGGCGCCATTCAAAAGGTCTAAAGGATCATTCTAGCGCCCAAGACAACCTTGTTTACTATTCACCGAAGCCAGTTGCTGGTTCGATTTCGCTAGTGTTTGATTTCAAATCGGTAAAACCTTGGCATTTCAAGGGCATAGTTGAATTCACTCAAGCTCAACATGAAGCAATGATCGTTGCATTCCACACGTACAAGAATGACTGGCTCTGTGCAATAGTCCAAGGACAGGAGCTCGCGAATGTAACACCTCAAACATTGGCAGTTCTCCAAAGAAAAATCGACACCGTGCTGGGCTTATACTTAGATGACCAAGGAAAAGTCCAATGTAGAACAAGTGTTTTTAGCGACACATTGGGTTCAAGAACAGTCAAAGATATTCTCGATGCATTGGAGTCTGGCAAAAAGGTCATAATTGACACTTCAAGATTTACCGACGAAATTGAACTGCTGATAGGGAGCATAATCCTCCATGAAGTATTCAATAACTACAAGCGATACAAGTTGGACGGCACAATCGAACAAAAACCAGTTATATCAATAATCGTTGAAGAAGCTCCAAGAGTTCTTAGCCAAGATGTATTGAAATCTGCTGGTGACAACATATTCAGCACTATAGCAAGGGAAGGCCGCAAATTCAAAGTTGGTCTAACAGCATGTACTCAGCTTACTAGCATTATACCCAAAACTGTTCTAGCCAACATGAATACTAAAATAATCCTCGGAAACGAGCTTTCAAGCGAAAGATCAGCTATTATTGACAGTGCTTCTCAGGATTTGTCAACAGATGATCAAAACATAGCGAGTCTAGACAAAGGCGAAGCCATCATAAGCTCAAACTTCACAAAATTCGCGATTCCAATCCAAGTTCCATTGTTCGAAGACTACATCGAGAAAAATGTATCAGCGTCTAAACCAAAAGAACAGACTCGCGTGGTGCTGTAGATGGGGCGATTTGCACATTTTGCAGACTGCCATCTTGGAGCATGGCGCGATCAAAAACTAAAAGAAATGAATTTGACTGCCTTTATCAAAGCACTTGATGGCTGCGTAAGCGAGAAAGTTGATTTTATCATAATCTCGGGTGATCTCTTTGATACAACATTACCAGATCTTGCCATTGTTCAAAGGGCAGTAGAGAAAATAAGAGAAGTCAAGGACAAGGGGATTCCCATTTACCTGACTTACGGTTCTCACGATTTTGCCCCTAATTGCATATCGATCATTGACATATTGAACAGCACTGGACTTTTCAAGAAAGTCGTGGAAGCAGAAGTTTCGGATGAAAAAATTCGGTTGAAATTTGTCACTGATTCTCGAACGGGTGCAAAGATAGTTGGGCTGTCTGGACGAAGGTTGGGGCTGGAAAAGAAATACTTTGAAATGCTTGATTCAGGATGTCTCGAAAGTGAAGCGGGCTTCAAGATTTTCGTTTTCCACAATGCTATTGTTGAGTTACGGACTCCGACTGCTTCGTACTCCGAGGGTGTTCCAATTTCTAGTTTTCCAAAGGGATTTGACTATTATGCAGGCGGTCACGTCCATGAGAATTTGAAACACGAAGTCAAGGATTATGGCCTGGTTGCTTTTCCAGGTTGCTTGTTCGGAGCGACCTTCGCCGATTTGGAAGTAACCGCGAAAGGGCAAAAGCGTGGGTTTTTCATTGTTGATTTTGAAGATAAAATAGAAAAGGTTAGATTTGTTGAGGTAAAGGTTAGCGATGTTTTCTTTGAAGAAGTTAATGCAAACAAGAAAACTGCCAAACAAATCGCCGAAACTTTATTAATTTGGTAACACGATTTTCGTAATCAGTATTACTGGTGGAGCGTTAATTAAAGTGGCTACATCTAAATCCTTGGAGAACACATCTGAAGAGTTCTACAGAGAAGTCCGCAAATTAGAAGTTAGGCTTAATGACTATTTAAAAGATGAAAAAACATTCGTCAAAGCCCTTAGAAATTGCATCGGACAATTCAAGTCGCTGCATACTTCAATAGAAGAGTTTACAACCAATCCTAGCACTCTGAAGATAAGTGAAATATTACAGCTTAAACTTGCGGGCGAGAAGGCATTCAGTGAGGCAGTTATCGATGAAGGTAAAGCTGAGCATGAACGAAGCCACCTGCTTGAATCCTATGGTGCTCTGTTTTTGGCTCTGCAGAAACTCCAAAACAACCTAATAACTAGCAAACAGGAGAACGTCTCCACAAAGTGAGCGCTTAAATCCTGTTGGCTACTCATTTGCGTGTTTTATGTTCATAATTGCGGCTACTGCCCTAAAAAAGCGGCGGGATATAAAGTTTTTTATTGAGTTACGATTATTGTTTTAAGAATTTTGACCCCTCTTTTGGTCGATAGTTCGTCGCTTAATTCATGTATTTCAGAAGCCTTGCCCTTCACAGCGATGGCTTCTAAGCAATCTCTTTCGCTAATGTGAATATGCAAAGTTGACGACACTAACGCTGAATGTTGATGTTGGGCTTCAGTTAATTCACTTTCAAGGTTTCGCGCGTCATGGTCATAAACCATAACTAATATGCCTGTTTGGTTGCTGTTTTCGTCGGCTTTAACCCATTTTCTTTCTGAAACAAAGAGACGTACGGCGTCTTGGATCGCTTTGCTGCGGCTTTCGTAGCCCATTTTCCCTGTGATCTCATCGAAGTCTTTTAGGAGCTCGGGCGGAAATGTTACTCCTACACGCGTTATTCTAGCCATTTGAGGTCTACTGACTGTTGTCTAGTTTACCTAAAAAGCTTTACACAGTTCGGTCCAGTTGACTTTGCTTTTAGGTTGTTTGATTGCAAGGGTTCAGCGGTATTATATACGGGAAGTTGTTGCTGTAGTTTATTACGGCTTCCACGCCGTAAACCGCCCTTATGTTTTCAGGGGTTAACACGGTTGTTGCCTCGCCTGTTGCAAATATTTCCCCTCGTTTCATCATTACAATTTTGTCACAAAACCTGGCGGCGAGGTTTAGGTCATGAATGGCAAGGGCAGCTGAAAGTTTTTCTTTCGCTACTAACTTTCGGATTAAATTCATCACTTCAAGTTGATGCCTAATATCTAGACTGCTTGTTGGTTCATCTAGTAAAAGGATTTTTGCTTCTTGAGCTGCGGCTCGTGCAATGAGGACTTTTTGCTGTTCTCCACCGCTAAGCTCATAAAAGTCACGCAGGGCTAAGCTTTCAATGTTAAGCATTTTCAGGGCTGTCCACACTTTTTCAGTGTCTTTTTCGCTGCTTTGCCATGTGATGTGTGGCCTTCTGCCCATCATTACAACTTCGAAGACTGAGAGGGCGTTGGGGTTGTTGGCGGAGCTTTGAGGAACATATCCGATGTGTTTGGCGACTTCGAGTCGGCTGAGTTTTTTTATTTCTTGATTATCAAGAACAATGGTGCCTTGTTTGGGTTGTAGGATTTTGTTTATGCATTTGAGTAGTGTTGTTTTTCCGGAGCCGTTGGGGCCTATCATGCCTAAGATTTCTGATTCTTCAAGCTTTAGAGAAACTCTGCTAAGTGATGGAGTGCTGCGGTAGCTGAAGGTTACGTTTTGCACCGTTATGTTCGTTTGGTTTGCCTCTTGGACTTAATTGTTTTGGGTGTTATAAGTATTACTTTTTAGTAAAACAGTAACACAATCTATAAGTATTACATATTTGTCGAAAAGTAACACTGGTGATGAAATGAAAAGAAAAATAGCAATAGGAATAATTCTGACCATAGTTCTCATCTCTTCAGCACTAATTGGTTATAGCCAAAACTGGTTCCAGAAAACACAACCAGACACCTCACCAGAGGTTACGGCCACCCCAATTCCAACTTCAACTCCAACGCCCCAATCAACTGCTACGCCTGAACCCACAACAACACAGACTTCTCAACCAACATCCACACCTCAGACAACAACCACGCCCGCCCCAACAGACACGCCTCAACCAACCTCTACCACACAACCCACCCAAACTTCCCAAACCACCTCCACCATCCAACCAACCCCAACCATTCAACCTACCCCCACCCCTACCCCTACACCCACACCCCAAGAGAAACCAATGAACCTAACCCTCCAAATCTACGGAAACGCCAACATGGACGATGCAATAAACCAAAAAGACGTTGATTACCTAACAAGCGTAATTGCAGGCACAAGCACATCTACGACATATGCTGACGCAAACAAAGATGGACAAATAACCCAAGCTGACATAGCACAAACCCAAGCTCTCATCAACGGCACTGCAAAATATATCCTGCTGCTTGACGGCAACGGCGTATTCATAAACGTCACATTGCCAGCCGACCGTATAGTTGTTGAATACATACAGAACGCTGAACTAGTTCGCATACTCCAACTGGAAAACCAAGTTGTCGGCGTCGACTACTGCGTTGACCAGCTAAAATCCATCTACTTCCCAAACAACACCAACATCGTATCTGTCGGGCAAATGTACACTCCTGATTATGAAGCGGTTCTCAACTGCCACCCAAACGTCTTATTGACCTTCTCTAGTGCAACAGCTGAAAAAGCCTCAAAACTGCCAGGAGTCAACGTTCTTTACTTGGGCTTATATTACCCAAATGTCACTGCACCTGAATCTTCCACTTTTGTCCAAGGCATACTCAAAGCCGGTTATATTTTCAACCGTGTATCCCAAGCAAATGAGTACGCACGATGGATGCTCAATCTGACACAAACGATTAGCAACGCAACCAACACCCTTACGGATAGCCAAAAGCAAACCGTATTCATGACCAACTATCCCTACACGACCTCATCAACCATGACGGCATATGCGAAAATTGACACTCTCGGACAAGTCTGCATTTTAGCTGGAGGCTCAAACATAGCATCTGCGCTCCCATCCTACCTCAATTCGTCGTCAGCAAAAGTTGACGCTGAATGGCTCCTTAGCCAAAACCCCGACTACATTTTCCTCCACACCGTGCGATACACGTTCAGCGGCATAACCTACGCAGACCCAGCACAAGGACTCGACGTTAACAGCACCGCCAGCATAATCAGATGCCTACAAGACTGGTGCTCTCAACCTGCGTACGCCAACCTTAAAGCCGTCAAAGCAGGACACGTCTACATAATTACCGGTGACTTCCGAAACAACGCCATGGGCGGCGTTTTAGGTGCCGTATACTTGGTAAAGACGCTTTACCCCAACTTGCTGCCCAGCTTAAACCCGCAAACAATACAGCAATACTACATCACACACTTTCTGCGACTCAACTACAACCTAGATCAGGAAGGCGTCTTCATGTATCCCGGCTTAAGCATCAACGGCGACATAGTAGGAATACCTAACTCTTAAAATCCCTTCTTTCTTTTTTGTTCCCCAAACTTGGAGTCATTTCAGCATGGAAAACGTGGATTGGCCTGCAGCTTGGAACTTGATGCTTCAACGCACTAAACGAATCGAAGCATGCAAAGCGAGTTACTGGGAAAAACAAGCAGTAGTCTATGATGAAAATCAAGACTTCGCCGACTTAACAAGCAAACAAATCAGCAAACTTCACTTGAACTCATCTGATACTGTAATAGACATAGGGGCAGGCACTGGCAGATTAACCATACCAACAGCTAAACAGGTAAAACAAGTTACCGCAGTTGACCCTTCACAGAGTATGCTTAAAATTTTGAGTAAGAAGGCTCAAGAAGAAAAATTAACCAACATACTGCAGATTAACAAGCCTTGGGAAAAATTGAAGCTGAATGTGGACATCGAACCACACGACGTCGTAGTATCATCATTAGCTTTTTTTATGAGAAATATTGCCCGCGAACTCAAAAAGATGGATCGCGCTGCAAAACGGCAAGTCTACCTTTTCATGTCTGCCTCCAAATGGGTTGATGATGACCTGCGAAAAATTGTCCGCCCGGGCTCTCGCTCGAGCATGCCCGATTACATTTATTTGTTCAATATTCTCATTGGAATGGGCATATTGGCGAATGTTGACTTGATTAGTTTTGAATCGCGCCAAAAATACAACAGTTTGGATGATGCCGCGTCAAAATTTACCAAGCTGTACAGCATTCCGCAAGCAAGAGAGGCGCGTTTGCGAGATTATCTCTCTGGCGCCTTAACGGTGGCTGATGGACAGCTGTGGTTGTGTCGCAAAAAGACGGTGGCTATGTTATGGTGGACCAAAACCCAATAGTTTCATCTTCAGGCGTTTCCTCGAATGTATCTGAGGAAAAAAGGAAATACAAAAAAATACTGTTTAAACGAATCCTGTTTCTTGCTGCCTGCGCCATCTTGTTGGTCGTTATTGCCGGCTTCTATTTGGCGATTGGCTCAGCAAATATGACGTTTTTTGATGCTTACGCTGCCGTGTTTGGTCGGCTTTTTCCAGGTTCATTCACCGTTAGCCCCTTGGCCGACACCGTTGTCTGGACTTTAAGATTGCCTCGTTTGCTCTTGGGCATACTTGCCGGAGCAACTTTAGCCATGTCTGGTTCGACAACCCAAGAAATTTTGCGCAACCCAATTGCCACCCCCTACACGCTGGGGGTTTCGGCAGGCGCCGGCTTAGGCGCAGCCGTCGGCATAATCTTAGGCAAAGGTATAGTTGGCGGTCAATTGTTAATTGTAGGTAACGCTTTTCTCTTCTCTTTGATTCCTGTCGTTTTTATTCTGTTGCTTGTTAAACGGAGTGGTGCAGCGCCTGAAACCATTATTTTGGCGGGCGTAGCCATAATGTACATTTTCTCTGCATGCACAACCATTCTCCAGTATTTTGCTGACGCCAACGCCGTTAGTGCTACCGTTTTTTGGTTGGTGGGTGATTTGTCTAGGGCTGCTTGGTGGCAACTTCCCTACATCTTAGTAGTGTTGGTTATCTGCTTTGCCATTAATCTGCGTTTGTCATGGGACCTTAACGTGATGAAGATGGGTGATGACAGCGCCAAAAGCTTAGGTGTAGAAGTTAATCGGGTTAGGAAAATCATATTGATAACAGCCTGTCTGTCTACGGCAACTGTGGTAAGTTTTACTGGCGCTATTGGCTTCATATGCTTGGTTGCTCCGCATGTTTGTCGCGCCTTCATAGGCGGAGACGAACGGTACCTAATAGTGAGTTCGTGCCTATTTGGGGCAATTCTCCTGCTCTTTGCCGATATAGTAGCTAGGCGTTTGATTGCGCCGATAGTGTTGCCCGTAGGCGCTATCACTGCGTTTCTAGGCGGACCTTTGCTGCTATACCTGTTACTAAGAAGAAGGATAAACCATTGATAACCAAAAAGTTCAAGTCCATTCCGAAGGCACAAGGGGCTGAAAGGAATCCCAAGAGGTATTCGAAAGCTTCTTTCCGTCCTGTCTACCCAAAGAACCTTTTGACTACCCACCTCAGTAAACCCTTGTGCCTTCCCCAAACGGTTTATGTAATGTGGCCCAATTGTTTGGGGCTCTAACTTTTCAATTCTAATCAGTTGTTTAACGTGTGAAGCATGCTGCCTGTTCGGTAACCTTCTAAATCTACAGTTACATATTTGAAGCCCAGCTGCTTTAGGTTGCTGTTTATTTTGTCGAAAGTTTCTGTGTTACAGAGGCGTTCTCTTTCGTCTCTTCCCACCTCTATGCGCGCTAATCCGTTGTGATCTCTGACACGAAGCTGGTTAACGCCCGTAATCTCTTTGATTGTCTGCTCTGCCTGCTCTATTCGGCTTAGCTTTTCGGGGGTTATTTTTTCGTTGAAGGGAATTCTTGAAGCTAAGCATGCCAAGGATGGTTTGTTTTGAACTGAAAGACCAATTTGTTTGGCAACTAATCGTATTTCATCTTTTGTGAATTTGTTCTCAAACCATGGACTGTATACGTTCGGGAGTTCTTTGACTGCTTGGAACCCCGGCCTATGTTCCAAGAGATCGCTAAAGTTGGTGCCTTCAAAGACTGCTTTGAATCCAAGTTGGTTTGCCACTTTTAGCAGCTGGGTGAGGAGTTCTTTTTTACAGTAGTAGCAACGGTTTTCGGGGTTTCTGCTAAAATTCTCGTTTGACATCTCATCTGTTTCCACTACCTGCAATTTGATGCCGATTTCCTGCGCGACCGCTTTAGCATCAACCATCTCCCCTGAGGTGTAAGTTGGCGATTTCGCAATTACCGCTACGGCTTTCTCGCCCAGAACGTCGCGGCATATGGCGGCTAGGGTTGAGCTGTCTACTCCGCCAGAAAAGGCGATTACTACGCCGTCTTTTCCTTCTTTTGCGATGAAGCGTTTTAGGTTTGCATATTTTTGGTCTATGTTTGTGTTCATGGTTTTCATCTTTTGAGGAAGGTTTCTCTGGCTTTCGCGGTTGCTGTTTCTGTGACTTCTCTTAGGGGCATGCGGGTTTTTTCAGCTATCCGTTTTAGGTCCTCATACTCGGGTTTGACATGTATGACTTTGCCGTTGCTGTCTTTAACGACTTTCACGTTTACCCGCTCTTTTGTTTCGTTGATGAATATCTCTACCTCGTGCAGTTCACGGTTGAGAATATGCCTTTCGCAAGTGGTGACCCTTACGCCCAATGTACCTGTTTCCTCCATGATTACCCGTGAAAGGTGCTCGCTGTCCTTCTGGTTCCCGATTACGCGCAGAATTTGACCTGGACGATTCTTTTTGGTAAAAACGGAGATTATGCATACGTCTTTGGCGCCTTCCAACAGCAACTTATCAAACGTGTACCCGATAATTTCCCCTGTCACATCATCCAAGTTAGTTTCCAGAACCACAATTTCGTCTCTCAATAGCCCTTCGTCTGATGGTTTTCCGATGGTGATTCGTATGCAATTGGGCATTTCTTTGAACTCTTTGGTTCCTGCGCCGTAGCCCACCTTGAGCGGCGTCATTGCAGGGTAAAAGCGGTTAATCTCATCTACCAAGTTAACGAGTATGGCGGCGCCCGTAGGTGTGGCTAATTCGGCTTCTATGGGTCCGCCTTTGATTGGGAATTTCTTGGATTGTAAAATGGCTAAGGTTGCTGGGGCAGGGCTGGATACGATGCCATGAGAGAATTTGAGGGTTCCGCCGCCGACGGCAACTGGAGTAGCATAAATTTTGCCTTTGAATAATTCAAGGTCTTCTATGGCAACTGCTACGCCTATTATTTCTGCAGGTGTATCAATTAGCCCTACTTCGTGTAGGTGGGCGTTTGCTAAACTGTTTCCATGTAGCCCCGCTTCAGCATTTACGAGGGCGTGGATGGCATTTGACGCGAACTGCTTAGCTCTTTCAGAAAGCTGCAGGTTCTGGGCAGTTTTCTCGACGATTTCCACAAGTTGCTGCCCCATCATTCTGGCTGTGGCTTCGGCAGTTACGTCGATTTGTGTGGCTTTGAATTCGCCTCGCATGACTTGGTTAATGGCTATTTTGACATTGCTGTATTTGCCTGTGGGCGATTCTAAGGTTTTTATGGCGGCAGTTATTTTATTAACATCCGCTCCGGCATCTATCAATGCACCTAGTATCATGTCTCCCGCGACGCCAGCGGTCTGGCAATCAATCATGGCGATTTTTTCAGAATTTGATTTTTTGTCAGCAATCATAAGAGCCACATGGGAAAGTAGCCATATATGTAATATATTACTTATGTCTCAAAGCGAGTTGTAGTGCCTGTATGCTGACGCTAAGAGAAGTGCTTGAAAAAATCGCGAAGAACGAGTTATCCGTTGAGGAAGCCGAACGGCTACTGCGCTTTCATGCCATCGAAGAAATCGGTAACTGCGCAAAAATTGACGTCAACCGAGAGTTCCGAAATGGCGTGCCCGAGATAGTCCTCGCCGAAGGCAAACTTACAAGTGACCTCTTAGAAATCTCTCTCAAACTGCTATCAAAGAGTGGGCGGGTACTAATAAGCCGATGTTCCCAAGAGCAGATTAGTGCTTTACGTGCGGCGGTTTCTAGCGACGCTGTCTTGCAGGTGAATGAACGGGCACGAATGGTCGTTATCCGAAAGGCTGATGCAGTCGTCAAAAGCACGGGCGGCAAGATTGGCATTTTGACCGCGGGAACCTCCGATGTTGGTGTGGCTGAAGAAGCAAAAGTTCTGGCTGAAGAGTTGGGCTGCGAAGTTTTCACGGCATACGACGTGGGCGTGGCAGGCATTCATCGACTGCTGGCGCCTCTAAAAGATTTAGTGCTTAGAGATGTTGATGTTATCGTAGTGATTGCTGGACGAGAAGGGGCGCTGGCTTCAGTGGTAGCGGGTTTGGTTGATGTTCCCGTGATTGGGGTTCCCACGTCAAATAGTTTCGGCTTTGGCGAAAAAGGCCTAAGCGCGCTGATGGCTATGCTGCAGTCGTGCAGTTTAGGTTTAGCGGTTGTGAACATTGATGGCGGGGTCGCGGCGGGCGCAGTAGCTACAGCAATTGCTAATCGTGCGGCTAAGTTCAGGGTTCAATCGCAGCCTTAAGGTACTTTTAATCATTCTGTGGCTGCTTGTTGATCGGGTGCCTTTAGCTGGTGGTTTCCCACAGCAGGTTCATTCGGGTTTTTAGAAGCTTAACTAGTTTTGCTGTGTCTTCGATGTAAGCGAGTTTCAGTTCTAATTCTTTATCGGTTGTTTTTCTCAAGTTGAAGTCAAATTTTGCGCTTGCAGTAATTAAGGCGATTTCCCCCTCAATGCCTTCGAATATGCGCGCGATTTCTTTTTCTTTTAGTTTTTCTCTGTTGATTGCGCCATCCATTTATTGTCACCCTGCTTTTTTAGTAACACGTTTTCTATAAATTGTGATACTTTTTGCTATTGTTTGCACAGCAAGATTAATAAAGGTAACACTTTCTATAAAAAAGGTGTTACTTAAGGGGGATAAAGAGAAAAATGCACATACCCGATGGCTTCTTACTCCTGAAGTTTTCATACCAGCGTTTGTCATAACCATAATTTTCTGGGCAATATGCCTGTGGAAAGTAAAACTCACCGACAAACAGGTACCCATCATGGGACTTCTAACCGCTCTATTCTTTGCGGCCATGATGATGAATTATCCTGTCGTCGGCGGAACAACCGCACACCTTCTCGGCGGCGCCGCCATAGGATTAATTCTCGGCCCGTTTGCAGGCGGCATCTCCATAACCATAATACTAGTACTGCAAGCGTTCCTATTTGGCGACGGCGGACTCACCACACTTGGAGCCAACGTACTAAACATGGGCATAATCGGCGTACTCGTGCCCTGCGTGCTGTTCTTGGTACTGAATAAAGTTTTTAAGGGAACGGGCAAAAAACTGTACGCCATAATTTTCGTTTCCGCATTCGCAGGTGATGTGCTCGCAGCTATCGCAGCAGGCACCGAATTGGGTCTTTCTCAACCAGTTTTCCAATATGGCATAAGTGTAGCTGTACCCGCTATGGCAATGAATCACTCTATCATCGGCGTCGCAGAAGGCATAGTCACCATGATTCTGATAGGAACCCTCCTGAAACTGAGACCTGATGTCTTAGAACAAAGCCCCATCCTGAAACGGCTACCCTTTTTCAAGAACAAAAAAGAGGAAGAGACTGCAGAGTGAGGTGAACAAGTTGGCGATAACTAAAAGGAAAAACAGCAACAAAACCCTCCTTATTGGACTCGCGGTGGCAATGATCTTCGTGCTCGTGGGTGTCTTCGTACTGTCTTACTCGTTTGAAACTCTGGACAAGCAAGCAGGTCAACTCGGTGCAGAGGAAAAGCCAGTCTATAACGCTCCGTTCGCTGACTATAATATTCCCGGATTAGACAACGTTTGGGGTGCACTAATCGTTGGTGTTGTAGGAACATTGCTGTTGTTCGGTATGGGTTTAGGTGTGGCTAAACTTATGCGCATGAAAAAAGGTCAAAAAGCATGAAAGTGCCCCAATCCCTGCGAGACCTAATCGAAGGCGCAGAATCGTTAGTCTACGTTGAAGACTTGAGCGGCAAACACGGCTTACTTCAAGCGATAAACCCGCTTGCCAAACTTGCCGTCATAGTCTTCATGATTGTAGCGTCCATTTTCATTTCCTCTCTTTCTTATTTAGCGTTAATTTGCCTGATACCATTCATATTGTCATTTGCATCGAAAATCCCAATAAAATACTTGATTTCCCGAACGTTCTTCATCCCAGCCTTTGCAGCAATAATTTCGTTGCCCATACTGTTTCTAACGGCGGGTCACCCAATCTTTGAGTCACATATAGGTGCATTAAGCGTTACTGTAACATCGGAAGGCTTGCAGCGTATGCTGGTTTTTTCTGTTCGCGTGTGGTTCTGCGTGGCATCTTTGATTCTTCTTGTGTTGTCAACGGGCTTTGACAAAATCCTCAAGCTCTTGTCTTCTTTGAGAGTTCCCTCTGTCATCGTGCAACTGTTCAGCCTCACTTACAGATACTTCTTTGTGTCAGTTCACGAGGCACAAAGCGTCCTGATAGCCAAAGAAGCCCGAACATACATCCACCGTCGCACAATAAATCTTCAGGCGCTCAAGGACCTTGGCGCCATCCTCGCGACCCTGTTCATACGCACATATGAGCGTTCTGAGCGGGTTTACATGGCTATGAAATCACGAGGCTTCGAAATAGATAGTGACGCCAAATTGCCGTTGCCTGCCTTTCATTTTTATGATCTCTTTTTTGCCGCATCAATAATAACTACATTTGGATTAATACTTATGCTCTAATTTAGAAGGCAGATTTATGGCAGATTCCGTAGTTTCCGTGAAAGAAGTAAAATTCAGTTATCCAGCCGGCGTCAAAGCTATAAACGGAGTATCGCTTGACATCCGAAAGGGCGAGCGAGTAGCTTTGTTGGGTCCGAATGGTTCTGGCAAATCAACCCTTATTCTGCTTATCGCTGGACTCTTGTCACCCCAGAAAGGTGAAATCAAAGTATTTAATGAAGCAACTACGGCCAAATCTTTCCAGAAGTTGCGACAGAAAATAGGCGTAGTCTTTCAAGACCCTGATGACCAGTTGTTCAACCAAACCGTAATCGAGGACGTGGCATACGGTCCTAAAAACCTTGGACTTGCACCTGAAACTATTCAGAAGAGATGTGACCACATTCTTGAAGACATTGGTATAAGTCACCTAAGAGACCGCCCGCCTCACAGGTTAAGCTTTGGAGAAAAGAAGAAAGTCTCATTGGCAACTGCCTTAGTCCTGAAGCCTGAACTTCTCATACTGGATGAGCCAACAGCAAATTTAGACCTGTTATCTAGAAGGGGTCTTATTGACCTGCTAAATGAGCTAAACGCCGAGGGCACAACTATTGTTGTATCCACTCATGACGTTGAAGCCCTACCTGAACTTGTAGATAGAGTCATAATTGTGAGTCATGGCTCTGTACTTGGAGAAGGCGATATTCACAGCGTTTTGCAGGATGCTAAACTACTTGAATCCGCTGGACTGGAACCACCTTCTATCGCAAGGCTTTTCAGCAAACTCAAATCGTTAGGCATTATCGAGACAGTTCCACTAACTTACGAAGAAGGCGCAGCCGAACTTTTAAAATTACTAAGCCAAAATTCACGTTCAAATCTTGATGGCAAGGCAAAATCCAAAAAAGGCAATGGAGCGTAGCTAGATTTAAAAGTGCTGAGGGCAGTTTTTAGCAGAGGTGCATAACTGGATGGCTCACTTAACTCATGAGGCACTGCCATATGACACTCTTGCTCATTGGCCTCCCATGACATACCGAAACAACTCCGCGCCCTCAGCAGAAGCAATGGCTGCCTTCACTAACTATCTTGGGACCGAAAACACTTCAAACGAACCCAAAGAACTGCAGCCGTGGATTCCTTTCTGCGAAGGCAGATGCGCCTTCTGCTATTTCCCCGTAACCTGTGACAAACAAATCGCAGGCGCATACATGAAAGCCCTAAAAAAAGCGCTCAACGTTTATGCCCAAAGCAAATACGTAAAATCAAGCGTCTTCACCGAACTATACGTCGGCGGCGGAAGCCCTTCAGTGATTGCCGAAGACCAAATCACGGATATCCTAAATTTCTGCAAACGCAATTTTAACTTAAGCAAAGAATGCGTAACCAAATTTACCGCATGCACCACCAGCCTTACACCAGAAAAAATTCACTTGCTATCGAACTGCGACGTTACGCAGCTAGACATTGGAATTCAAACTTTTGACGAAGAGTTCCGCAAAATTTTGATGCTTCAAGACAACAGCAAAGATGCCCAAACAAAATTAAGAGCCGTCAAGAAGACTGGGCTTGGGCTCAGCATCGATTTGCTTTACAACCTTCCTGGACAAACAATGGAGCAATGGGAAAAGGACCTAAAACAAGCGTTAGAGTTAGAGGTTGAAAGCGTAGATTGTTATCCGCTGGATTTGTATGCAGATACGCCTTTGGCAAGAAAAATTGCCGCTGGTGAATTGCCGCCAGCCGGGGATTACACCAAAGAACTGCAAATGTATCTAACCGCATACAAAATATTCAAAGACAACGGCTACTTCCCAACCTGCCACAATAGATTTTCGCGAATTGAGCAAGATCGCGAGCCGCCTTCTTCTGAAGTCATAGGAACAGGTGCAGGCTTCTTCATGGGTCACATCGGACGCTTCCACTACTCAGATGTCGAAGACATAAAGGAATACATAACAGCAGTTCAAAATCAACCATTTGCCCTCGCCCGACTGGCAACAATGACTCTGGAAGATGAAATGCGCAAGACAATGATGATGATTTATGTCCGAGTCCCGGTGAACCGCGAGCGCTTCAAGGCAAAGTTTGGCAGGTTCCCAGAAGAGGCTTTTCCTAAGGCTCTTGAAGAGTTGCGGCGTAAGGATTTGATTGTTGAAGAAAACGGTGAAATACGGTTGTCGGAGAAAGGCGATCCGTGGCGGTTTAACATTGCCTGGGAATTCTTCAAATAATCCTTAATCGCTAACTAAAAACAACTTTTTCTGATAGTTCTTTGCAAAACGCTAATTGCATTAAGCTTATATCAAAGTTCCATATCTACATCGATATATCGGTGTCGATATGTTGAAAGGGCTTCTCAAAATGTCCATGCTAAAAATAATCTCTGAAAACAAAGCTACCGGCTACGAAATCATAAAAAAAATCAACGAATTAACAGGCGAAAAACCTAGCACAGGCTCCATCTACCCGCTGCTCAAATCCATGCAAACCAAAGGCTGGATAACCGGAACAACCGCCAATGGCAAAACCACCTACGAAATTACCGCTTCCGGCAAAGCCGTTGTGCAAGCGCACGGCTCGATGAAAAACTACTACGAACAAAAACTCAGCGGATCCATATCTCTAGTCCATGACACCTTCAACGACCAAAACGTGACCTTAACCAATAACGCCACACTCGTTAACCCCATTGTTAACGAAGTCTCAAGCCTTCTAGCACACGGCGTAGCAGCTGAAAAGATCAATACCGTTCTCTCCAAGACGCTGGTCGCTCTCCAAAAACTCATGGACGCCTAAACATGGATGAAACTGTCTTATCTGTTCAAGGGCTCAGCCACAGTTACGGAAAACTACGCGCCGTTGATAACATAAGCTTTGACATCAAGAAAGGCCAGATTTTCTCGTTCTTAGGTCCCAACGGCGCAGGAAAAACTACCACCATAAACCTGCTGATAACGCTGATACCGATACAAGAAGGCAAAGTAACCATCGCAGGATTTGATGTAGCAACCCAGAAAGATAGCGTTCGCAGATCAATAGGCGTCGTGTTCCAAGATCAAAGGCTCGATCGTGACCTTACTGTGTGGGAGACGCTGGATTTTCATGGCCGAATTTATTCGATCCCCAAAGAGGTCAGGAGACAGCGCATTGACGAACTTTTGGAACTAGTTGAATTAAATGACAAGCGAAAAGAGGTTACCAAAAACTTAAGCGGCGGCATGAAACGGCGGCTGGAGATAGCCAGGGGTCTCTTGGTGCAGCCAAAGATACTCTTTCTTGATGAACCAACCATAGGTCTAGACACGCAAACCCGCAAACGCATTTGGTCGTACATAAAAAAAGTAAACCAAGAAGGCGTAACCGTACTTTTAACAACCCATTACATGGATGAGGCAGATCAAAACAGCAACGTTGTCTGCATTATTGATAAGGGGAAAATTATTGCCAACGGAACCCCCGAGCAGTTGAAACGCTCCCTTGGACAGGATTGCATTCAGGTTCAAACGGACAACGATCACAAAGCATTCCGGTTAATCGAAAGTCTGCCTGAAGTTAGCAAAGTTGGGGGCTCAATAAATGGGCTATCGGTTTACGTTAAAGAAAACGCTAACATTATCACTAAACTAGTGGATGTTCTGCGGCTTGAGGGCATTCAGATTGTTAGTATTAGCTTGGTTAAGCCGACTTTGGATGATGTTTTTATTCATTATACCGGGCGCGGTTTTGGCGAAGTTACCCAAGAAAGCAACGGCGCAGGACACGGTCATTAAGGAGGCATTATTATGGAAAAAGGATTTGTTGCAATCTATTGGCGAGACATGATAAAATTCTTCCGTTCCAAGGCGTTGTTGTTTGCTACGTTGATTCAGCCGGTTTTGTGGCTGGTGCTTTACGGCGTCTCAATGACCAGCAACATCAACATTTTCTTTGCCAGCGGCCAGAACCCAGCGGGCGCCGTTTCGGTGAGTTACATGACATTTATGGGTGCTGGCGTTGTAGGCATGACAATTCTCTTCACGTGCCTGTATGCGGGGCAGAATGTCCAGTTTGACAAACAATACGGCCTGATGAAGGAAATTGTGGTTTCGCCTATGCCGCGTTCGCAGATACTTTTAGGCGTCACCTTAGGCGGCATCACCAAAGCGCTGATTCAAACAGCCATTGTTATCCTATTTGGGTACGTGTTAGGGATTCAGTTCTTTTTCGGCTTAACTGCCGTGGGCACGTTGGTTGCGATTGGTGGGTTTTTGCTGTTCGCCGCATTGTTCTCCATGAGCCTGATGTTTCTTTCCAGCGCCATCGCAATGAAAGTCAAGGACCATAACGTTAGCCAAGCCATAATCACGCTCCTTACCTTGCCGCTGTTCTTTGCAAGCAACGCGCTTTATCCCTTGGATTCCTTGCCGGCAGTTTTGAAGGTTGCAGCGTATCTCAATCCTTTAACGCATTTTATTAATGGCATGCGTTGTTTTGGGATAGGTTCAGATTTCTACTCCTTCGGAATTCACTACGTTACTCCGCTTAATCAGATTTTATTATCATTGGGTTTTCTTGCTGGTTTTTGCCTGATTATGTTCTTGGTAGCGTTAAGGTCGTTTAAAACAACGATAGAATTCTGAACGTTTACCGATTTGCTTAAACTTTCTCTTCTTTTTGCAAAAATGTTGGTAGGAAAACAAATAAGCCGGCCAACTTTATTTGCGGTAGGGATTACATGACAATCTGGTTCTGCGTTAAAACAGCTCAACCCCCCAACATTGTAGCTGAAGTCGTTCGCGCATTCAATACGTTCGAAGAAGAAACATCCAACGGCAAATGCACCTGGACCATCGAGAAAGGAAAAAGCGTAGAAGAATACTGGCAAATCCTATCCAAATACGAGAAGCTCAAAGAGGTCGCATGTGTTGCGCTTGTCTATCAGGAAGGCGATACGGTAGTCCTAGGTGAGGTAGCGGAAGAGGTTTTGCCGAATTTCTTGGCGCCGCTGCTGGCGAAGTATGGGTTTGATAATGTGAAATGGATTGTAGCCAACCCGAAGCGGTAGACAGTCAGGAAACACCTATTTTTAACGTAAAGCGCCACAGCATACGCATTCTTTACATAAGGTCTTATGTTTGGGACAAAAAATTAGGAAAAGCCAAGAAAAGAAATAGAGATGAGGTTTTTTGTTTGCTGTTATTTTTTTAGTTTCTTGTTAACCGCCGCAATTATACTCACAGCAACAATAGTTTTAGGACTGATAATCTAATCTCCACTTCAGCGTGTAGAACTGATTATTTCATCTCGTCGGACATCATGACAGAGAACTTTATTTGTCTAACAGGTTTGTTTGCCTTTAACCCATCGATAAGGCTTTTGAGGCGTTGAGCCGATCCTTTGACAACCATGACTTCCAAGCATTCGCCGCCCATTAAATGCGAATGCATATACGCACTAATCATATCGCCGAATTCATGCTGTAGCTGAAAAAGTTCGTCGTTTTTCTCAGCTGGCTCGTAAAGAACAGAAACTGTGGCAACTACGTTGCCTTTTATTTTGTCAAGTTTGTCGTATTCGGAGATATACATGCGGACTGCTTGCCTGATTACTTCTGATCTGGAGGCGACTCGATCTTCTCCCAAGATGGCGTCCAGTTCTTCAAGCAGTTCTTTGGGTAGTGAAAGACTAATTATGCTCATCAGGTTCACCTTCGACTTTGCTGTTGTTTGTACCGGAAAGCTCTATTTCTATGCATTGTTATAATGATTTTGGAAACGATTGCAATTTCTGTACTTTCCAAGTTTTATTAAAAAAAATGAAAAAGTTAATAACAAACGCTTAACCTGTGAATTCTGGAGAAGTGACCACATGCGGAAAACAACATATGCAGTAATTGCGGTTATAATCATAATTGCCGTGTCGGGAATAGTTGCAGGTTTGTACCTCACCAACACCCCTGCCCCCGCCGCCTCAGGTTTGAAAGTTCTCGCAACCTTTTACCCCCTGTATGACTTCGCCCAAAACGTAGGCGGCGACAAAATTAACGCTTCAATACTAGTACCAGAGACGGTGGATGTGCATGATTTTGAACCCACCCCCTCAGACATACAAAACATTGCCACTGCAGACGTTTTAATCTACAATGGGGCGGATTTAGAAAAGACTTGGCTTTCCAGCGCAGTTGCTGCTTCAGGCAACACAAAACTAATTCTGGTAGACACCAGCCAAAATATCACGCTTCTTCCGGTCGCACCGCAATTTCAAAGTGGCAATCGTACCGTTGACCCGCACATTTGGCTTGACCCTCTCCTTGCGAGACAGCAGGTCAACAACATTCTTCAAGGCTTAATCAAAGCCGACCCCGCCGACAGCCAGTATTTCACCCAAAACGCACAAATATACGAAGCCAAGCTTGACGCCCTCAATTCCCAAATCGTTGCAATAACAACGAGCCCAAACGTTAAGACGAGAGTCTTTGTAACATTCCACGAAGCTTTCGCATACTTCGCTCAACAATATAACCTTACGCAGATTCCAATCTCTGGACCCTTCCAGGAGGAACCATCAGCAAATGATATCCAAAACGTCATCAACGCCATCCACCAGTACCATCTCCTTTACGTCGGATACGAATCGCTTGAAAACCCCGCAATTCCGCAGTCAATCGCAAGCCAAACCAACGCCACACTGATACACATGGACCCCATCGAAGGGTTAACCGTTCAGGAAAAAGCCGCAGGCAAAGACTACATTAGCTTAATGCAGGAAACCGTGTCAAATATAGAGTTGGCGTTGGATAACGTTGGCAGCTAAAACCGTCGTCGAAATTCGAGATGTAAGCGTCAGGTATCCTAGTGGAGTCTTGGCTCTTGACGGCATAAACATAGACGTAAACGACAAAGACCTGATCGCTCTCATAGGGCCAAACGGAGCTGGAAAATCCACGCTCCTAAAAGTCATCCTTGGACTGATAAAGCCGACGACTGGCTCAGTACGGTTGCTTGGCTCTGAAGATTTGACAAAGAACCTCAAATACGTCGGCTATGTGCCTCAAAGCGCAATAGCAAGGGATGCAAACATGCCTTTCACAGTTTTCGAAACGGTCATGCTTGGCAGAACTCCGCAAGCAGGGCTTCTTCATGGAGTAGGCGCAAAAGACAGACAAAAAGTTGAGGAAATGCTCAAGCTATTTGGAATATTTGATCTCAAAACCCGAAAAATTGGGCAGCTTTCAGGTGGACAGTCGCAGCGAGTATTTCTCGCTAAAGCCATGGTTGCTGATCCAAAGCTGCTTCTGTTAGATGAGCCAACTAGCGGGGTTGACACAACTTCAAAAACGGAGTTCTATAGCACTCTTGAACGTTTAAACAAAGAGACGGGAGTGACCGTAATATTGTGTTCTCATGACATAGGCGTGATAACGAAAATCGCGAATAGGGTTCTTTGCATAAACAGGTCTCAGTTTTTCTGCGGGGAAAACGCTGATTTCCACGCGAGCACCGAGATTCACAAAATGTACAATCATCCAGTGGAGATTATGGACCATGATGATCATCCTTAACTCGCTGCTTTCGCTGCTCCAAGCAGAATTCGTGCAACGCGCCTTCATAATCAGCATCATAATCGCAGTTCTAAGTTCCGTTCTCAGCATATTCATAGTCTTAAAGAAAATCTCACTCATCGGAGACGGCTTAGCCCATACGGCTTTCGGAGGCGTAGCCCTGGGTTACTACCTGAACTTTATACCATTATGGGTTGCAGGGGTAACCGTGGTTTTGGGTTCATTAGGAATTACAAAGGCAATTCGCTCAACAAAAATCTCTAGCGACGCGGCTGTAGCCGTTTTTCTTCAGCTTGGACTTGCCGGTGGCATCGTTTTGATAAGCGTTGCCAGAGGATTCGGCGTCAGCCTTGAAAGTTTGCTCTTTGGAAGCGTACTCCTTGTAGACTATAACCAAATTTTAACCGCCCTAGCTATAGCCGCGATAACCTTAGGCATAATCTTCCTGTTCTTCAAAGAAATCGTTTATGTAACTTTTGATGAGACCCAAGCTCGTGCCTCCGGACTCAGAACGTGGGTCTTTGACTACCTAATCAGCGTCCTCTCAGGAATCGTTGTAATCGTAGCTATTCCAATAGTGGGAATCCTGCTGATCTCTTCACTCTTAGTTCTGCCAGCCCTAACGGCTACTCAAATCGCAAAGTCCTTCAGACAAACCGTTATCCTGTCACCCTTTATAGGACTTGTAACCGTTACAGTTGGGCTTCTGCTAGCCTTGATAATAAACTCAGCCCCGGGAGGAACAATAGTTCTGACAGGCATAGCCATCCTCGGAATTGCTTTCGTAGCCAAGCGAATTCAAGGAACATTCAGCAACAAAAAGAGACAACAATAGCAAACCCGTCGAGTTATCAAAAAATGGCTCATGAAAACTCCGAGACTGCGCTTTGGCAGGGAGTAAGATTCAAAAAGGAAAACAATGCAGAAGGACTTGCCCCGTTTAGGGATACGTCTGGTCTAATTCAGACTACAGGTTAAAGCGTCGCTGAACCGCTTTTCCGGTGCTTTCTATGCTTGTTGGCTATTCTTTTCAGTTAATGGAGTCATGAACCAGACTCTATTTGGGTTCAAATTTCACTGGATTCGCGCCATCCATCGCAGTGCAAATCACCCGTCAGTTTTAACAAAAATCTGTTAATTGTGTTTTCAGAGTGTAGATGAGGGTGTAGACCTCTTTCCCGGGCCCCTTTTCGGGGTCAAGTTGCGGGAAAATATACTTGAAAAAGCTTATAAGATAAGTATACTTACCATATTTCAGTGTTTAAACATGAAACCTCAAAACCAAATCCATGATTTTGAGGAAGAGACTCGTACCCAATCTGGGAAATCCCGGCAACCGCACCATACACTTCTACTATACGGGCTAAAATTGACGTTATTTATTCCCTGAAAATTATTCCCATTTACTCCCGATATAGTGTGTTTCTCATATATTCTCTTTCCATTGATGAAGCCTTGATAATGTAAGACTCTTTGAGATTTCCCTCTTGTTTCTAATATTCCTTCTATACCACAAACCGGACATTGAACTTTCATAATAAAAGCCCCTTATAGTATACCTTTTAGTTTATTTTCTATTAATCTTGATAAACTCAGATTTTTCTTTTCTGCTTCTTCTTCAAGTTGTTTGAGAAGAGCTTCGTCAATTGTTATGTTGATCTTTTTTCGCAATCCTAACACCGCGCTTATAGTAGTATAAGGTAGTATAAATAACTATGTTAGTTATGTGAACTATCTGGAATTTTCAAGTGATAATACTTTTAGCATTAGCTAAGTTATAACAGTTCTTAAAGAAAATATGTTTACTTTGTTAATGCTGGAAAATTTTAAAAAGAAAACAAAATATATGCGAATATTACGTGGGAGAAAATAATAAATGTCAAGTATAGAAAAAGAATTACTGCGTTGTAAACAAGCTACTCTAACAACTCAGCATTTAATCATTAAGAAAAACAGCATAAAACTTAGCGATATTTTAGAGGCTTATCCTGCTGTTGACTGGGTAGGTTATCCTAAAGTTGATGTGCGCCTTCGTGATGGTTCAACTAAAGATTTTCTTGTTCCTGATAGTAGAAGTTCAGGTTCTCAAATCTTTGGGGTCATTGACTTCTTTTGATATTGTAGCCGATGCACACAATGGGGTTAAAGCGAATGTGAACCGGCGGGTTAATTTGATAAACAAGACTATAGGCTCTACGCCATAGAAATTGGAAAACAGATTTCCTATGCTAGCTAGGGGATAATTCTTTCTATAAACTTCTATTGAAGATTATTGGATTTTTAGCTCTCCCCGTTCCACTTTTCTTTTCCATTCGTGTACTGATCTGTATGTTTCATAAACTACTGCTAGCACCAAACATATGAGGGTAATCGGTAGAAATAGACCATAGATCATGGCTGCAAAGATTTGCACAAAATATTGAGCTGGGTAAACATAACCATAGGAATTATGACCCGGCGTAGTTGCAAGAGCCACAAGTAACAGCGCCCATGTAATTAACCCGATTCCAGCGAAGGCATTTTTAACAATATTTTTGAGCATTAAAGATTTTTTCATAGATTTTCACTTATTTTATTGAGCTTTCAGGTTTATTTGTTAGAATATTTAAGTTTTTATTATTAAATTCTAAATTAGAAAAATAATGATTATTGAAAAACGAGTATTTGGGAGACCTCAGCTAGATGAAAAAGAATAAAAGCTCTAGCTGGTCCCAAAGAAACTTGCTGTTTTTTCTTGGTTCAGGTGGCTAGATGTTATCATTTTTTTCTCTGGTTGCTGCCTATTTAGTGCCTTTTCTTTTCAGATTCTTCTTATTCTTTAGGTGTAGGCATTATCCATTGTTTAGTGCTAGCATCCTGTATTAGCCCATACCTTTTTCCGTCAAATGGTTGCATAGCGGCTAATCCTTCATCTACTTTTGAGCATGGTTTGATTGGTGTAGGTTCGCATTTAGCTATTGGCTGGATTTTAGGTTCTTTCAAAATTACTTTAAAAGAATTGATCTGTTTTCCCCCATTTCTGTTAGAGTTTAAGTGTCTTCTTAGTTCAATGGGTGTATTAATATAATCAGTGACAATTTCTGTTCTTATTCCTAATTCTGAATCCTCTAAACAATACCATTTCCCATTTTCTCCTTGTCTAAGCGTTATGGCTAGCCGGTCATCGTGGTAAGAAATCTTTGGCGTAAAAATTAATTCTCCGCTGAAAATTTCTTTTGGTGGTAAATGGTTATAGCTTTCAATTAATTTTTTTCTTTCTTCTTCAAACTTGTTTAACTGGTAAATATCCAGCTTGTAGGCTGTAGCATTACCAATTTTTTCATTAAGGTATTTTATTCTATTCTCAAGTTCTGCTCTTTTTTCTTCAATATTTAAATTTTCCATGTATATAATTCCTTCTTGGAAACTATGTTTCCGTTATTGAGATTGGCTCATCTGCGTAAGCCCGAAATTTATGGTTTTTAAACTCAGAAAATTCCTTTTCAGACATATCGAAATAATTGAGAATTTTTCTGTGAAATGTTGATGCACATTCAGAAGAACAATATTTTTTGTTTTTATGCCCCTTTTCAAAATCCTTGTTACAGTTGAGACAGCGATTATTCATAGCTATCATTCACCATATCCATTTCTTTAGGCTTCGAATTGCATATTGGGCAACAACCATTCTCCAAAGTTTTTAGATTAATGAACTCGCCACAATTTTTACAGAAATAAGCTGAACCACCAAACAATAATGCAACATGAGACATTCCAAATTTAAGGGGTAAATTCTGTTTGAATCTTTGATAGTTGATCTGAAGCTGTTCTATTGTGTACTCTGTTTGGTAATCTGAGTATGGCTCATCTTCATAGCACTTCCAAAGCTTTTCATTAATTTCATTATACGCTTTCTTGTTTGCCTCTAAGGTGCTTAATAGAGTTGCAGTCGATCTTTTCTTTTCTGCTTCTTTCTCTGTTTTCTGCCTTAATCTATAATTTCTTTGAATCTCAGCTCTAGATTTACCCATTAATAGCACCTAAAGGTAACGCTTGCATTTAGGACATGCTTTAGGCTTAGATTCAAGTCTAGAAACCCATTCATAATTACAATTAGGACATTTCATTTTATCCATAAGCCATACAACCTTTAATATGATTATAAGAAAATTTTACTAATAAACTTACTTATTGTAGTAAAAATTATGCTGCTATGGTTATTTTGCTGTAATTAAAACAAAAAAGTGGTGGCGTAATTATCTCTTAATGTAAGGCTTCTTTCTTTGCCATCTCTGGTAACTCTTCACTAAAGCACGCTTTCTTAGGATTTGAAGCAGAATGTAGGCATCAAAAGAGGCTTCTTTAGTAGGATTAGCTGAATACATCTTACCATCATCTTTGCATAGGTACAAAGGCGTGTGATTAGCATATGCATACAAGTAATAATCACCGAATTCAACAACATTAGCCCACTGAGCATTTTCCAACTTTAAAAGAGCACTCAATTCTTGTGGGGTAACATCTCGAACTTTAACCCCATCATAATTTATTCCTGTTTCGTAGTTTCCCTTCTTATAAACAGGAAATACTTCCCGAAGAGTAAAACCCACGCTTTTAGATTTAGCTTCTACTTTCTCCACCAAACATCACATCACTATTTCTATTAAACAGTTTACTAAACCAGTAATTCCTTAAACAGAGAAATAACTGATTAAACATCAAATAAAGAAGATACTCTTCTTAGATTAGTATCCTCAAGCAGTTACACTGCAATAAGCCCTTGATGCTTAGGGTTATTTGAATACTTAAAAAGATTGTATTTAAGGGTATCTCAGTGCTTAAAATTCGATTGTTAGGACTTATTTTTTTTACAAAGTGGGTTAAGTATTGTAGCTTCAGGGTGTAATGCCAAAAATAGAAGGGTGGGGTTATAATATGTGGAATAAAAAAAGTATGAATAAATTATATTCTATATAGAAGTACCCCTACCCGCATCGAACAGGTATAGGGGACTCCGTTCATGTACAGTTTTTCAGCATTGATATTCGAAATATGGAAGGGGCGGGTTTATTGAATAAGGCTCAAAACGGGGGTTTTTTAATCAAATGGGTTGTTTTATTTTCTGATATTTTTCGTTAGGTTTTAGAGTGCTTTCTGCTTCGGATGGAGATTTTCGGAAGTACTTATATGAGGTCACGATAATCCATGTATCCAAGCACTAAACAAGGTATCAATCTCTACGATTTAGGCTTATTTTAGCAAAAGGGGTAATATTCGATTAAAACAATTTTAGTCTATAAGCTAAAAAATAGTAAGGTTTCTGCTGCTTGTACGCTTTCACTTCGATCCCTTAGAAGATGTTTTTACTGTTGCAGGAAACTTTGCTGTTTTCTACAAAATCCTCTTGAGAAGCTGAGTTAACAAAATTGAATGAATATTATCTAGAAGGAGTTTTTAGTATTAAGGGTGGGCACTAAGTGAGAATCTTTGATAACTTTCTTTGAAAGTGGGAAAGGATTGGGAACGAAGTGCCCAACAAAATGCTGAAAATGAATTTTGAAAAAAGAAGAAACAAAGAGTGTCTTTCAGCTATATCTTATGTTATGGGGTGTTACCGTTACCGTCTAAGTGTAACACTGGCTAGCTTTTTTGTAATAGCATTTCTAGTTTAGGTAGTAGTCGTATAATCTTGCGATTTAATGGTTTAGGGTTCTGCTTAAAGTAGTGCTGCATAAAGATACCTTTGCCTATTCTACCCTGCACTAGATCTATCTGTTCTGATAAAAGCCCTAGTTGTCTCATGTTAGTAGCATAGAATGATCTTAGTTCTTTAATTCGCATTTTAATTTTCTGCTTAAGTAGCTTTTTTCTTATAGCTTCGTAGGACACTTCATTAGATTGCACTATCTGTTCAATTAACTCTTTAGGAACTGCGCTAACATAGAGGTTCTTGCTGTTGCGAATAAACAACTTAGGATATTTGAAATGCTCCAAAAATCCTGTTGCTTCATTGTAGTATTCAGAATAGTTTGTGTTCAAAGATACAAGTAGATTAAATGAGTTAATGCCCTCTTCTTTTCTGATCCCTGAAAGAACCATATACCGCAAGTAAAGCCTTTCATCCTTAGTTAGAAACTGGCTAGCTTCATTGTACCATTTGCCTAATTCAGAGTGTCCATTACTGTTAAAAATTCTATTGAACGCATTTAGGCTATCCCCTTGACTCCACTTAATGCCATGATTCTTAATTCTTTTAGTAAACTCTTCATGGCATCCGAGAAACTTAGAGTAAGCCATTAAACCTTTTAGAACATTGTTTCTGATGCTTAGGGGTACTTCATTTATTCTAGCTGGGTCCTGTAATAATTGATGGTATTTTAGGGTATAGGAATAGATTAGGCTTATTCCTTGTTTTGTTGAGTATTTGCCTTCAAGAAACTTTCTATAATCTGCCCAATCTTTATCAATCATAATATTACTTGCTGCCGTATTGAACCCTAAAAGGTTTACTCCCATACCTGCTCTGCCACGTTGACGACCCGGGTTCAAATCCCGGCAACCGCACCATCCTTTTAAAAATATCAATTTTTAAGGAAGAAAAAAATACGTGGGGTTGTTTTATTTGTGTAGGGGGTTGCCGCATTTGCCGCAGAACTCGTTAACTTCAGGGTTTTCGTAACCGCAGTTGCTGCATTTAATTATGCCGGGGTTATCGGATGTATAAGTGGTGGTGGCGATGGTTTTTGCTACTGTCACAGTTGGAGGTACGTTAGGTTTACGGGCTGTTTTGGGGCGCCTTGTCAGCAGGATAAATATTATTATAATGATAATTACAGCGAAGATTACTACAAGCACAATTAAGAGCGTATCAAAGCCTTCAGCTGTTGGTGTCTCGCCATCAGTTTGGGGTGGGTTTGTAGTATTAGTATTTTGACCAGGACTGGTTGAAGTTGTAGGAGTTGGTATTTGAGAAATCTCCCACAACGAGGATTCAGTCAACATTATGTGCGTAGTGATTGTTTGACTTGGAGTATCTGAATAAACGTCTATCATGTTAGCTTCTACAAGCACGCCTGTTTCTTTGTCAAAGTAGACGTCAACAGATGTATAAGTCTCACCGACAAGATCAGTTCTGACAAAGTTATAATGATTTGTAGCTCTGAAGTTATTGTTGCCATAGTCTCGGAATATAGTTTGATTGATTGTCCACGGTAATTCCATTACTTCTGGAAACAGCGGACTCCCAGCGGAAAGATTTGCAGCATAAAAATAAATGAAAGTATTATGGCTAGAGTTTCCTATACTCACATCATTGAAGCTAACGCCTGGATTTAGAGCTACTTCGGAACCATTTAAGAACTTTATCGTCGTCTGAAATATCACTAATGAGCCTGTGGTTGCCGTCACGTTTACTTGTAGATAATCAGTCTGGTTATATTCTGTATATATTTTAGGTACAGTATCAGCTGGATTA
>CAYRSV010000006.1:0-112378 GCA_964427115.1 uncultured Candidatus Bathyarchaeia archaeon
GTCTTCAGAAAGCGAAAGTAGTCTTATATGCTCCCAGTTAATCTTTTATGGCTTCAATTAGACTCATGACGTTCCAGAGCTTGACCCGTGTATATGCAGGCATGTTGGGGTCTTGCAGGATTTCGTCAAGAATCGAAATCACATTGGAAGCCCGGACAGCAGGCGTAAATTCGCCGCTTTGTAGCGCACTCATTGAGTCTTTAGCTGCGCGTCTGATGTTTCTTGGCGTTGTGCTGTCCTCAGAGACTTCTCCTAAGACAACTAGCGCTTGCTTTATCCTTACTTCGTACTCGTCAGATTTTTTCTTTCGTACCATAGAGGTGCCACCTACTTCAATTTTGCAGTGAACTAAATTATATAAGCATTGATACCTATTTACTTTGGGGTCATAAGAAAATGCAGCAGAAATCAAACGATGACTACATAAAACGCATGGCTGACTTACTGCGTCAGGGCGCAACCCTTACAGACCTAGCTTGTCCTGTCTGTTTTTCACCGCTATTTAGGCTCAGAGATGGCACGCTATGGTGTGGTAAAGACGAAAAAAAAGTTGTCATGATCAAAGAAGGCGAAGAACTCCCTAAACCTGCAACCAACCCCGCCATGGATACTCTAGAAGCCACACTGATGGCTAAAGTAGCGAATTTGCAGGACAAAATCCAAAAGACCGACAACGTCGAGGAGCTAGGTAAATTAACTTCTGCATTATCCGAGATGCTTGATAGCCTTGAAAAAGTAAAACGCATGAAAAAGAGCTAAATACGCAATGCTTGGATTATACGAAAACTTCCCACAAAATATCCATCTAACCGAACTTTTTATTTCCCCGCTTTCAAAAAAGACCCTACAGCAACATTTTATTCAGCTTTTTATGGATTTAAACCGTAAAAACTTCAGCTTCGAAGAGGTCGGTAATCCTGCAGTACCAGGGGGCACAGTAATTTTCGAGTTCGGCATAGCAGATGAACAAAGTTTTAGTTATATAGATGAAGAGGAAGCTCAAAAAATATCTGCTGCAGTTGATAAGCATGCTTTCCCGTTCATGGACCTATTTTGCGTCTTACGCTACTATAAATCTATCAAGCCCAAAAAAGCGCCACTAAAATTTGACTATTACTTGATGCGATTAGCTTTCGGCAAAGATCACAATCTCGAACTGCAGCTTTACCATGAACGCGGACCAAGGTATCTAGGGCCCCAGGATTTTGCTGACTTTATGGTTTGCAAAGTTAACTCGACTTCAACTCGAAAAATCCTAAAACCCTATGAGCCGCCTTAGCCACGCGCTTTCAGGAGCGCCCTCACAGCTAAGAGAACTTCTTTTGCCACTTCATTTTTCGGCTTATCGCCATCTATGCGCAAAAGTTCACCTTTCTCAACAAATTTATAGTAAATGTCGCGGACTTTACGCTGGGTCTCAAGGTTTTCCATGACGCTTTTTTTACGTTTTAAGCGCTCGAGTACAACTTCAGGCGCTACATCTATGAATAGAGCTAAATCGGGCTTTAAGGCAAGCTGATTTATAGTCTCTATCCATCCAAGGCTCAGCCCCGAACTTCCCTGATATGCCAATGAAGAATAGACATAGCGGTCTGAAACAACAATTTTGCCCTCATCTAAGGCGGGCTGAACCTCGCTATTTATGTGGTCAATGCGGTCGGCAGCAAAAAGCAAAGCCTCCACAGAAACGGGCGGTCGGGTTTCGCCGTAAAGAATGCGGTTTCGGATAAATTTGCCTATTTTTCCGTGGCTAGGTTCTGCAGTGAAAACTGCACTATAGCTTTTACATAATTTGCGGACGAGGAACTTTGCTTGGGTGGTTTTCCCTGAACCGTCTAAGCCTTCGATGACTATAAAGATTCCTTTCTTGTTTGTGTCCTTGTTCACTTAAGCCAACCTGCCTCGCGGGTAATGGTTAAGCATTAATGTGGGATACCTAAATATAATTTGACTGCAAAAGAAGGAATGTGAAGATGCCAAGGGCCTACTGGGGCGAAATTAAAGATCCCGTGCACGGGTACGTGTATATTACTGAAGCTGAAAAGGAAATTATTGATTCTTACCCAATGCAGAGACTGCGCAGGCTGCGTCAATTAGCTGGCTCAGAATACGTCTACCCTGGAGCAAACCACACACGCTTTGAGCATTGCATAGGCGTCATGTACCTAGCTGGTAAGGTGCTGGAAAATCCATACATAAGTCGTGTGGTAACTGATGACGAAGCAGAAGTAGCCCGAATAGCTGCCCTGCTCCATGATGTTGGTCACGGACCTTTCTCACACGTGTTTGAACATCTGCTTATTCGGGATTTAGATCGTACCCACGAAGATATAACCTCCTGGCTGGTAGAAAAAAGCGAAACAGGCGATAAACTCGCCAAGATGGGCTTCGACCCTAAGGAAGTAGGGAAACTCGCAGTCGGCAAATTGCATAAGCCCAAAAAGTCGTTCATAGATCAGGTGATAAGCAGCGCTGTCGACGTTGACAAGCAAGACTTCATAGTTCGCGATACCTTCCATACGGGCGCCGAATATGGCTTCATAGACGTCTTTAGGCTCATTCACGCGCTAGACGTTTTAGATGGGAACATAGCTGTCGAGGTAGGCGCGCTATCAGCACTGGAAGCATTTGTGATTGCCCGCATTGAATCCTTCAAGAGCATCTACTTCCACCGTGTAGGTAGAGCCGCCCAGATTATGCTTGCAACTGCCATGGAAAAAGCCAACGAAGAACTTGGCTTAACCGCCTTTAAGACTCCTGAGGAATATTTGGCCATGGATGATTACACTGTTTGGTCTGCGGTTAAAAAATGCGAAAAATCCCGGCCTATAATAGAGAATTTAGAGCGCCGCAAAATGCTCAAATGCGCCTATGAACGAACCTTCTACGAGAAAGACGCCATGGTTTCGAACATTTTTAGCCGCGACGCCTATAGGCTGCAGGTGCAGGCTGAGATTGCCCGGGAAGCAGGCGTAGACATAGATGCAGTAATCATTGATGTGCCCACGCTGCCTTCAGTACCCTACCATCACTCGGCAGTAATGGAGCACATGGAGATCCCCGTATTTAGCCGAACAACCGCCGGAGAACGAACCCTGCACAAATTAAGTGAAATTTCTAAAATATTTGAAACCCTAAAAGGTTTCATCAATATCTTGCGAGTCTACACCGATGCAGAAAATCGCGAAAAAGTCGAAAAAGCTACTACTAAAGTAATCGGCAATATTCCTGTAACTGCCAAAATCTCCTACTAAACCATAATGGAACTAATAATAGAAAACATTTAATTTACCTTTAAAGCAGGAACTTGTAGAGCAAACCCGTCTGGAAGAAACACGTATGGAAGGCACTAACAAAGACATAACCCCGCCTCAGAGCAATAAACTCCTAAAAGTGAGAGTCCGTAAAAAATCTGCTGAATCAGCGGCGCTCTTCACCTCTAAAGAGGTCCGGCGGTTTGTAAGCGAATTTGTTACGGCTTGGATCCGCGGCGATATTGTAATACGTTTCCCAACCGCTGCAGAACTAAGCAAAAAGAATCCTCTTGCCATCGGGTTCCCTACTGATCCCTCAGTAAATCAGGAGTTAAAAATCAAGGAGCACTACGTTGACTTACTGTCAATGTGCGCGGGCGTTAAGCAGGCCTCCGCCGAAGAACAAGATAAAGCCATCGCCGAAGTCTTCCGCATGCTACTCATGTTCCGCTCCGCCAACCGCATCGAAGGCAAAATCATTTCCAATGACCTAGAAAAACGCGTAATAGCACTAGAAGAAAAACTCCAAACCACAAACAAACTAGTCGAGCAAATAACCGGATACCTGTTCAAACCCAAAGCCGAAGAAAAAACCGCTGCCTCCGAAGCACCTAAACCCAAAATCGAAGGGTAAGGTTTATTCGAAAGAGTTTGTATTTTGGTTGTGCTCTCTTAAAAGTGCGCTCCGGTAGTATAGTCCGGCCAAGTATATCGGCCTTTCGAGTCGATGACCCGGGTCCGAATCCCGGCCGGAGCACCACAAACCTATCTTTTAATGCTCTTGGAAACCTTCTGTATTTTGTATTTCTGTCTTTATTTCTTAAGTATCCGCCCTCGCTGCTGGTCTATTTCTTTACTGAAAGTTCGCTGATCATCTGCTTATGCTCTCTAAAGACTTGTCTAGCTTCCAACCTACCTTCAAGCTTAAGTGCACTCAGTCTCCAAGGGGGATTATCCTATAACGATTTCAACCAATCCCTGGATAGTCTACAGTCCTCTCTATCTAAAGGCTATTATTCGAAGGCTTTTGTCCTTTGTTTAGAGACCCCAGCTTTGTGTTATGGTTTTAGTTCCTGTATTTTTCTTGTTTTTGTCTGGCTTTTTCTGCTGTTTTTTTGTTTTATTTTTGAAGGTGTGAATTTTGACGGTGTTTTTTTCTAACGAAACCCAGTATGTATTGTTGAGTTTGCGCTGGTAAACATACTTGTTCACTAAGCGTTCTAAGTCCTGTGGCTCTGCGGCTTCTGAATCTGATACAAGCTTGTTATGGGCTGCAGTGAAGCTAATTTTAAGCTTAGCATTCAAGAAACTAGCCAGGCGCTCCTTTTCCTGATCAAGATCCCCTAGATCCACTTGCAATTTGTGTCCAAACAGCAAAGTGTACCACCAAATACTTGCTAGGCGCTTCTAGTATTAAAAATCTGCGAATCCAGAATAACATGCTTAACTTTTCTTTTTATAAAAGAGAATTTACAAATTCTAATCTTTACTTACAATTTGTTAGTAAAAGTTTCTACGTAAAAAACACTTTACACGCTAAAACAAGCACAGGTCACTGCTTAACCTTTTAATAACCTCGCCCGACAATGGCTTTAAGCGTGACTTGATGACCAGATACTACGCATTGCCTTTAACTACAAAGTTCTGGCGACCCGGCACCAATTACCTGAATGCTATCCTAGAGGCTGTAGGCAAGAACATTCGGGACGGCGACTTTGTAGTGGTATCTGAAAAGGCACTTTCAACAGCGATAGGCAACGTGCTCGACGAAGCCCGTTTTGAGCCAGGTTTCTCTGCGCGGATAATTGCGCGCTATTGGATGCGCTGGGGGTGGGGCTACCCATTGGGGATTTCATGTCGGTTTGGGAAGCGGCTATTACAAAGGCTGCGAAAGTATCCAATAAAATCAGGAAGCCGACATAAGCAGGCGGCATTGCAGCAGGGGGGACTAATGCAGGCATTGATGTTTGGCTCAGAAGCAGGCATAGACGGCTCCAACTTACCTTATTCGCTAGTTAGCCTACCGTTGCCAAACGCCTATGCGGTTGCTGAGAAAATACGCCGACACATCCGACAACAACTGGGTAAAAAAGTTACCGTAATCATTGTGGACACCGACAAAACCTACACTATCAGGAATTTCCACTTTACACCACGCCCCAAACCACTCAAAGGCATCAACTCCAGAGGCAGCTTAGCTGCCTACGTTATCGCCAAGTTGTTCAAATTACGTAAACGACCGACACCGCTTGCCGTTGCAGGCTGCACTTTGTCGGCTGAACACGCGCTAGTTATTGCCAATGTAGCGGACCGCGCCCGAGGTCCCGGTTCAGGCGCCACCGTATGGGACATGGCAGCCCGCTTTAAAGTCAACGCTACAGGGGTCAGCTGGGAGATGCTTGAAGCTATAAAACACAAACCCGTCGTTCTCGTAAGACATGCAGCGTATATGTAAACGAAATTGCAGCCTGCCACAGGGGTTTTAAGAGTAAAGCATAAGCGTAGATCCTCCTTAAGAATAAGAATGTGGTGCATTTGGAGGATTCAATACACAAGCTAGATGCGTTCTTTCAACCTAGCTCGGTAGCCATAGTGGGCGCAACCAAAAAAGCAGATAAAGCTGGTCACGTTATATTCAAAAACTTCTCTACTAACTTGCTTCGCGGTGTCTTTAAAGGTCAACTCTACCCGGTGAATCCTGGCGAGGACTCCATTTTAGGCTTCAAATGTTACCCTTCTTTAAAGCAGATTCCTGGCAAGGTTGACTTAGCCATAATTATTGTTCCGGCTAAAGCTGTTCCACAAGTTATGGTCGAAGCAGTTGAAAAACAAGTTAAAGCCGCCATTATTATTAGCGCGGGCTTTAGGGAAGTTGGTAACACTGAACTCGAAGAACAAGTAGTTAACATTGCTAAACGCGGCGGTGTTCGCGTCTTAGGGCCTAACTGTCTAGGAGTCTTCTATTCTAAAACTGGTATGGACTCGCTATTTTTGCCTGAGACCAAAGTGCTCACCACAGGCGAAGATGTGGTAGCTACCCCACGTCCAATGCGCGGCGACATAGCAATGATTACCCAAAGTGGAGCATTCGGCATCGCCGCATTAGATTATTTGACAGGACGCCAGATGGGCATTAGTAAATTCGTCAGCTTCGGCAACAAAGCCGACGTGGACGAATCTGAAATTATACATTACCTTATGCATGATAAGGAAACTAATGTTATACTTGCCTATTTTGAAGACATAAAAAATGGACGCGAGTTTCTTAGAATCGCTAAAAAGGTGACAATGAAAAAACCTATTGTCGCCATCAAATCCGGCAAAAGTGCTGCAGGTGCAAGGGCCGCAGCTTCCCACACAGGTGCCATCGCAGGCTCAGACAAGATCTACGAGGCGGCATTTGAACAAGCAGGAGTAATCCGTGCCCGTGACATGGAAGAGTTTTTCAACATCGGCAAAGCCTTGAATCTGCAGCCTCCTGCTATGGGCAAAAACATCGGCATACTTACTGGCGCAGGCGGACCGGGTGTCATGACCGTAGATGAATGTGAGATTTTAGGCTTAACCGTTGAGCCCCTCACGCAAGAGACTTGTGAAAAATTTGAGCAACTTAAAAACAACGGCACCTTGGTAAAATTCGCCGCTACCAACAACCCCGTCGACCTAACAGGCTCAGTTACTGATGAAATGTATGAAATCTCCGCAGATTTAATGTTCCAAGACCCAAGAATTGATGGCATAATCTTTCTTGGTTTGCACCATATGCCTGGGCTCAAAGAAAAATACATCAGCGGCATAGCCAAAATCGCCGCCAAATACACCAAACCAATCGTTATGTGCGACATTGGCGAAACCGAAATGGCACTTTACACCCGCAGCCGCTTTGATCGTCTATGCATCCCAGCCTACTCGTCACCTGAAGACGCAGCCCGGGCAATGAAGGCGCTAGTCACTTACGGCAAGTTCCTGCAAAAAAACAACTGTGCACAAGAATATCTTGATGCCTTCTGCAAACGTGAATGTAAAGAAAAACCCTAAAAGCTAGTTGTAATCGACACTGTATCCTCATCTTTTAGCTTTAGCGTCTCTCGCAGGTAGACGGGTGAAATTACTTCTAGGAGGTTTTCTGGGTAGCCTTCAACTTCAGGGATGATTATGGCGCACTTAACTCCGTTAAGGATGGCTTTGTAAACTGAACCAAAACAATAGCCTTGAGCAGGGCAAATCTTGATGGGCTGGACTTTTTTAAGCTGTAGTTTTTGCTTAACGCCATCGGCGTCAAGTTTGATGTTTAAGGTACCTGGATAGGCATTATAGCCAAGTTTTTCTTGAATTTGCAGCTTAACCCATTCTAACTGGAGGTATTTTTTGCCGTTGCCTTGCCCTGAAGTGACCGTGCCGCTAAATATCATGGTAGTCAACAGGGACGCCTCAAGACAAACCGGTCCAGCTAGCCATTACCTAAAAAGGGGCTTATTTTTGTTCTTTAAGCCACTGAGCTACTCTTCTAAGCATAGCGTTAGCAGTTATATCAATTACAGGTACTATCATTTTTTCCCGTGTTTCTATGACGGATTCATATCTTGGCATGGCTGCATAGCCTACAAAGGACCAGTAGACTTTGCCGCTTTCAATTAGCATGCGCGCTACAGCTGCATTAGTGGGAGGAAGCGGGAAGTACAGGAAGACTATCCCTTCCGCCCAGTAGAGACCTGCGAGTTTGCCGCCTGCTATTACCGAAGTAAAACGTGCCATGTCATCAGGCGAATTGAACTTGGTTTGCTCCATAATGACAATTTCTTTAAAAGGCTCATAACTTATCTTGATATCCGCTGGATTCCTACTCAAACAACTTCACACTCGCTGAACTATTTTGTCTTTAGCCCCCTTTTAACCTTATCATAACCTACTGCTCAGAGAATTGTACAGCATGTCTCCGATTAAATTCTCAACGTCCTTAGACGCTTTCAGTAGAAAAACCTGAAAAACAAACCTTCGTAGAAGAAATCATTAGCTCTTTACCGCACATAAAAAGGTTAATAATTGAGGCTCTTAACCCCGAAAATCTGATAAATGCAATAAATCTACTGAATAGAAATAAAATCTCGACTAATAATACGCTGTATCTATCCGTAGCAGCCAGCGTGGGTGCCAAAGAAATTACTACAAACAGTCAAGCTTCAACATAACCAGCATAAAAGCATCATATAATTACGCAATATCTGCTTCTATCTAAAGGCACCCACGACGACAGCTTTTAAGCAACAGTAGAGCGCATTAGAAGCGCGTAGTTTCTTGCTGCTTAAATCCCTTAGTAGTTTTAAGGTTTAAGCTGTCTATTTATTTAGTTAGCTAAGACTATGCTGTGCTCAATCAAGAGTTGCCTTGGCTGGTTATGTTATGGGAAGTTTTTTCCTTTCTTTAGGCTCCTTTTTTGGTAGTGTGATTTCTAGTACACCGTTATTTAGATTTGCTTGTGCCTGATTAGAGTCTATCTTCTCCGGAAGTTCTATTCGTCGATAAAATCTCTGCGCCATTCTCTCTCGACGAATATAGTTTTTGGTCTTTTCCTCTTCTGCAGTTTTCTTCTCAGCAGATATTGTGACCGCGTCATCTGTCACTTCAATATCAATGTCTTCTTTTTTGAAATCCGGTAAATCAGCCGTCAACCGATAATCCTTTCCACGATCCTCCAAGTCAACCGAAGGCATCATCATGCCTCTTCTGAAGGGCATCATGCCTCTGCCATGTCGCCACATTCTAGGTATTCGCCAAAGCTCATCAAAGTCCCTCTGAAAGCGCTCCATCAACTTATCAAATTCCCGCTCAATATCTCTGAACATATAAGGCGCAATTGCTCCTTCTTCGGCTTCTCTGCGGACATCGCCAGCTTTCTTCTCTTTCCCACCATAATAATAGTACATTTTCTTTTTTTCATCCGACAAAAAAATCACCGTTAAATCAAAGAACTTAAACCCTTTTAAAAATATGTGTATACACGCAGATAGATACACCTTCTTGTTGAAAATGGCACACCCTTGGCAAACCAATTTCCATAAATGCCTGAGCTACCTCTCATGAGGTATATACAAAGCGGTGATTATATTGTATCGATGACATATGATTGCCGCTTCGAGTGCACTATTTTTTAAGAGGCTTAAAAAATGTCGCAAGTATCATCTAAAGACGGAACAACAATAGCTTATGATAAGAGCGGGAATGGGCCGGCTATCATTATAATTAATGGTGCCTTAGGGTTTAGAGACTATTATGGTGACAGGGAGCTGGCTAATGAGCTCTCTAAAGAATTTACCGTTATAATCTATGATCGCCGCGGTCGAGGCGAGAGCACCGATACTTTGCCATATGCGGTGGATCGAGAAATCGAAGATATCGAAGCGCTCATAGCTGTGGCAGGGGGTAAAACTTGTCTGTACGGTATCTCTTCTGGCGCTGTCTTGGCATTAAAGGCGACTATAAATCTGGGAAACAAGGTGACCAAGCTGGCAATCTATGAGCCGCCATGGGCTGCAAATGTCTCTAAAGAAGAGTTCGGTAAAGAATTTCTGCAACTAAAGCAGTTGCTCGCCGATGGCAGACGAGGCGATGCTGTCGCCCTCTTTTTGAGCAACTCCATGACTCCTCAAATGATTGGGAACTTGAAATCTAAAGCAGACGAATGGAAAATCTTAGAGGCTGTAGCGCCAACGATACTCTATGACTATATCATTATGGGTACAGGATTGACTCCAATAGAGGCTGCTAAACTCGTTACGGTACCTACATTAGTCTTGAACGGCAGTGAAGGGTTAACCTTCATAAATGATGCACTTGAGAAAATCGTCCAAGCCTTACCAAGAGGACAACGGCAAACGCTCAAAGGTCAGACTCATGCGCCTTCTGGCAAAGTTCTAGCACCTGTGCTCACAACGTTTTTTAAAAGTTAAATCTGCATCTTTGCTAATCATGTTTTCCAGCATTATTTTTAGTACATACTGAGTGCTTGATGAGAACATTTTGGTTATGTTTATGTAGCAAGTAAAGTTTAGCCAGATTGCGTGTTATGCTGACTTTTATTAACGCTGTGAAGATATTTTAGTCAAAGCAGCTTTGAATAAATTTATGTTTACGTGGTTCGCCATTCATAAATAGTGATGTTGGATTCCATCCACATTGGGTCTTTGGCTTCAAATACGGCTACGGCAATTAAATCGTTCATCCAGCTTAGTTTTTCTGAGTGCGTCATAAAAGTCCACAAGCCTACTGCTGCAGGGTTGCCGCCTGATGCCATTTTTAGCCGGTCAGAACCTTTGAGTACACACATTTCGCCGTTTGTCATCATAAATATTCCTTGGTCATTTGCCTTACCTATCCCCTTGGGGTAAGTTTCGCTGATGGCTGTCACGTTAATGGTGCCGTCTAAGCCTTCGGCGCATCCCATGCCTTTTACCTGAGCGGTCCAACTATACTCAGAAGTTATGCTGTCCATTTTGACAGATTTTATCAACCCAACTCCATTACTTTTGCCGGTACCTTCCCAAAGTTTTTGGCCTAAAACCATAATTTTCACCCGCCACAAACAACCCAATACTTGGTCTTAAACAAATGTGACTGTGCTATTCATACAACAAATCAGTTGCATTCTGCTTTGCCACTTCACTTCACATCACATAACCCCTAGCTTCTGCGTTTCCTTCAGGTCAAACCGCTGAAACATAACCCGTCCCTATGTCAGCAGGGATATGAGGAAAATTGCAATAACTGTGAAGCCTTTGCTGCCGTAGCTACTTAGCAACTACATATAGAAAAGAATAACCCATAATGTCTCAAAGTTGGGAAAAAGTTATAGCATAGTTGGGTAATAAGGCTTGCATCAGAAACGTTGAGTGTGTTTGATTTGCCAGAAATTCGGGTTGCACTTGTAGGCGTGGGCAATAGTGCTTGCGCTCTTGTTCAGGGTACTCAGTATTATAAAGACGCTAAAGAGACCGACACCGTGCCGGGCTTGATGCATGTTAACTTTGGCGGTTACCATATTCGGGACATTAAATTTGTCGCCGCGTTTGAGATTAGCAAGAACAAGATCGGTAAGGATTTGTCGGAGGCGATTTGGGCTGCGCCTAACTGTGCCGAAAAATTTGCTGACGTGCCGAATTTAGGCGTAAAAGTATCACCTGCCCCAATTTTGGACGGGGTTGCACCGCATATGCGCGAAGTCTTCGCAGCCTACGACGACAGCCAGACCACTAAGGAAAGCGTTGTTCAAGTGCTTAAGGATGCGAAGGCACAAGTACTAGTGAACTATTTACCAGTCGGCAGCTACGAAGCAACGAGGTTCTACGCGCAGTGTGCCATTGACGCAGGATGCGCCTTCGTGAACTGCATGCCTGAATTTATCGCCTCAGACCCTGAAAAAATCTGGCCCGCAAAATTCGAAAAAGCTGGGGTGCCACTTCTAGGCGACGATATTAAAAGCCAAGTGGGCGCTACAATCCTCCACAGAAACCTCGTAAGGCTCTGCTTAGACAGAGGAGTTATCGTGGATGAAACTTATCAGCTTAACCTTGGCGGAGATACAGACTTCCAAAACATGACTGTTGAGAACCGTCTTAAGTCGAAACGTATTAGCAAGACCAAGGCAGTCACCAGTATGGTACCCTACAATATACCCACAAGAATTGGCCCCTCGGACTTTGTGCCATTTCTGCGCAACAAGAAAATCTGCTACATTAGTCTCAAAGGGCGCAAATTCGGCGACCGCCCAATAAATATAAGCGTAAAACTCGAAGTCGAAGACTCCCCCAACAGCGCCGGAGTTGTCATCGACCTCATTAGAGCAGCAAAAATTGCGCTCGACCGTAAAATCGCAGGCGCCTTGCTGAGTATGCCTAGCTATGCATTCAAGCATCCACCAATACAGGTTCCTGACTCTCAAGCACGTCAAGACACCGAAGACTGGATTGCAGGTAAAAAAGAACGCTAAAATCCTAAATGCCTATGTTTGGCAAATAGGTGTGGAGAAGTTGGTGCCCGAAAACCGGGCTTCCCTCTTCTGTTTTTATTCGGTTAATTCTTTTTGGATGGCGTCTACTTTTTTGACGAGGTCGCTGACTGTGGCTTTTATTTCAGTGAGTTCGGTGCTCATTTGAAGTTTAGCTTTGGCTTGGGGGCTTTCTTGTCGCATGCCCTCTAGTCCGAAGGTTAAGCCGAAGGATACTACGAAGGCTATGCCGACAAGGATTAGGATGATTATGTTTGTCCATAAGGTGGCGCCTCCAATGTATAGATACATAGCGCTGATGATGGCAATAGCAATCCAGCAGCTGGCGACTATGGCGGCTCTACTGTCCACTATTTTCCACCTCCTTGTGTAGAGTCTGAGGGGAGACATGTATGTCAAAAGGCACCAACTCGTAATACCGCAAGGCTTTTGCTTCGCCTTCAGCGACAACTATGCGACTTTTGACTATGCTGGCTTTTTCTAGCTTTTTGAGGTGCACTTTAGCAAGCGCCCGGTTAACCCCGAGCTTGTTGGCAATCTCGTTAAGGTACATTTTGCCATTTGCGAGCGTCGCTACAATTCTTAGCCGTAGTGGATGCCCTAGAGCATCAAGTTTTTTTGCGAGTTCATTGATTGTCGACATACGCTCACCTCTGTATTGATTTAGTTACGTGTAATAAAAATGTTACGTTTATGTTCCCTGCTTAAGAATTTGTGAAGACTTTTAAGGTCGATAATAAACACAATATTTCTAGTTAGAAGGTCTTATTGATGGTAAATATTGAAGGTTATGAAGTTCCTGAAGGTCTTTATTACTCAACGGACTTTGTCTGGCTTAAAACAGAAGGCGACAAGATTCGCATAGGATTAACTGACTATGCTCAGAAGCGGCTCAGAGAAATCGTGTACGCTGAATTACCCAATACCGGAACTGTTGTGAAGAAAGGTGATGCATGCGGTACAGTTGAATCTGTAAAGGCAGTCTCTGATATAATCGCACCAGTTAGTGGTATCATCGATGAGGTGAATCAGGAAGTACTTTCAAAGCCAGAACTGCTTAATGATGACCCTTACAATGCTGGCTGGTTGCTGGTCTTAAAACCAGAGAACCTGCAAGCCGAACTGCCTAGTCTGATGGATTTTGATAAAGCAGTAGAATGGCACAAGGCTCAATCAGCCCCGAAGTGACTTTAAGACCATGCCTAATCGCATAATCATCATAGGTGCAAGTGCAGCGGGGGTAGACGCAGCCTCAGCTGTACGAAAAAAAGACCGTAGCGCAGAAGTTACCCTACTTACGCAAGAGAAACATGCAGGCTATTCACGATGCGGTTTACCTTTCGTCATAGGTGGTCAAATTCCGGCATTCAAAGACCTAATTGTTTACCCACCAGCATACTTTCAATTGCTTAAGCTAAACTTGAAAACTGAGACCACAGTCACAGCTATTAATACTAAAGACAAAACCGTCACAGCAGTCGACAATACAGGAAACGTCACAATCCTTCCATATGACAAATTGGTTATAGCAACCGGTGGCTATGCTTTCATGCCGCCTATCAAAGGTGGCGACAAATCTGGCATCTACACGCTGCGCACCCTCGAAGATGGTGAAAAAATCGACCAAGCAGTAAAGGGTGGTGCAAAAACTGCAGTAATCATGGGAGCTGGACTTATCGGATTGGAAACTGGTGTGGCGCTGGTTGAGCGTGGCTTACAAGTGACCATAGTAGAGATGCTACCGCATATTTTGCCTAACATGCTTGACGCCGACATGGCAAAACAGGTTCAGGCGTTTCTAAGCGAGAAAGGTATACGATTCCTTACAGGAAGAACTGTTAGAGAAATAATCGGCGAAACAAAAGCTACAGGTATAATTGCTGATGATGAACAAATAAACGCCGACATTGTCATGAACGCTTTCGGAGTAAGAGCTAATACCAAACTCGCAGTTGATTCCGGTATACCCTTGGGCGAATGTAATGCAATAAAGACAAATTCTCGCATGGAAACCCCCATTAAGGATGTTTACGCTGTAGGCGACTGCGCAGAAACCATCAACTTCATTACAAAGAAACCTTTATGCGCTCAGATTGGCACCGTCGCAGTCAAGCAAGGTAAAGTAGCGGGCATAAATGCTGCCGGCGGAGACACCGAATACTTTGGCGCCATTGGTTCAGCAGTTACCAAACTGTTTGATACAGAAATTGGTGTAACAGGCCTAACCGAAGCTGCTGCGCAACGTGCGGGAATCGAAACCATCGCTGGCTCAGTAAGCTCTAAAACAAAAGCCGAGTACTACCCCAATGCTTTACCAATAAAAATTAAGCTCGTAGCCGAAAAAGCTACTCAACGAATCATAGGTGCACAGATAATCGGCGGCGAAGAAGTCACCCAACGCATAAACGCCATCTCCATAGCCATACAAAACCATATGACCCTACAACAGTTAACCAAAGCAGATACTGCATATGCCCCTCCACTATGTGAGACCTGGGAGCCTCTTATCACAGCAGCCGAAGTCACCCTCATGAAAATCCGCTAACTTCTACCCACATTTTTAATTCCAAAGTGACTTGCCATAAATTCCTACAATACTAGTAGCTAAGGGGTTACACGTTCTCTTTTTCCTTTCTTATGTTATAAGCCTAGTAAATCACCTTTTGGCCTGCTTAGTCCTATTGTACATCTCTATAAAAACCTACAAGGAAGCGGGTTATCCCAAATAAGATATTTTATTTTTCTAAATATAATAGGCATAATTTTATTTGCGCCACACATTTCTGGTTCGCTTCTACTCAAATTTTTTCTCTACAATGCCTCTTTTGTACTATTTACTTGCTAACTTGGTTTAGTGAGCGTGCGAAAATATTTAAAGACAAAACCAAAAAGTAGTTCCTAGTGATGATATAAGGAGATTGTGGTTTTAAGTGACGATTAAGGTTGGAATTAACGGATTTGGAAGAATTGGAAGGCTCCTTTTTAGAGCTGCCATTGAAAGAAATGCGGATATAGACTTTGTTGCAATTAATGACCTCGCTGATGCTAAGACTAATGCACATCTGCTTAAGTATGACTCGGTGCATGGTAGATTCAATGGCACCGTAGAAGTCAAAGACAACACTATGATAGTTAACGGCAAACCGATTAAGGTTCTTGCCCAAAAAGATCCAGCGCAACTGCCATGGAAAGATCTTGGTGTCTATCTTGCTGTAGAATCTACAGGATTATTTACTAATCGTGAAGGCGCAAGCAAGCATATTCAAGCAGGCGCCAAAAAGGTACTTATCTCTGCCCCGGCAGAGAAGCCCGATGCCACCATAGTTCTGGGCGTAAACGATGACACATATGATCCAGAAGCACACAACATCATCAGCAACGCCTCTTGCACTACTAACGCCCTTGCACCCGTTAGCAAGGTTCTTTCCGACAGCTTCGGCTTAGAAAAAGCTTTCATGACGACATGCCACAGTTATACCAATGACCAACGAATCCAAGACTTGGTCCATAAAGATTTAAGGCGCGCACGTGCCGCTGCACTTAACATTATTCCAACCAGCACAGGTGCAGCTAGAGCCATCGGACTAGTTTTACCAAGCTGTACAGGCAAGATGAACGGTTTGGCGCTGCGTGTGCCAACCGCTGACGTGTCAATTGTTGATTTGACCGCGATTCTGAGCAAGGAGGTCACCAAAGAAGAAATTAACGCTGCCATGAAACAAGCCGCTGAGGGTCCACTCAAGGGCATTCTTGAATACACTGAAGACCCAATTGTCTCATCTGACGTACTTCACAGTACGTATTCATCTGTATTTGATGCAGGCGCAACCATGGTATTAGGCGACAAGAGCAATTTCGTAAAAATCCTTGCATGGTACGACAATGAATGGGGCTTTAGCTGCCGCATGGTTGAACTTATCGAAATGATCGGTAAGAAGGCAAACCAGTAAACTTGCCAGCTTAAACCTTAAAAACAAACTTTACCTCTTTTCTTTTTGTACTTAACTTCACTCATAGTAGCGGGAGAATTGGAAATTGGCAAAATACAAAACATTAGACGATTTTGACGTAAAAGACAAGGTAGTTCTTGTCCGTGTGGATTTTAATAGCGAAATTGACCCAACAACCAAGAAGGTGGCCAGTGACGTACGTATTAGCGCACACGGAAAATCTACAATTAAAGAGCTCTCTGATAAAGGCGCAAAAACGGTAATCTTAGCGCATCAAGGACGCAGAGGCGACCCAGATTTTACATCACTAAAAGGTCACGCAGATATTTTAAGTCAAGTCATAGGTAAGCCCGTACAGTTCGTAGATGATATTTTCGGTGACAAAGCCAAAACAGCTATCAAAAATCTGCAAGCAGGACAAATACTAGTCCTTGATAATGTGCGTGGTTTTGCCCAGGAAACTAAGGAAGGTACACCAGAGCAACACGCAAAAACCGAACTAGTGCAGAATTTAGCGCCCTTGGCGGATCTATTCGTTAATGACGCATTTGCCGCAGCACATCGCGCCCATGTATCTATGGTTGGATTTACAGCGGTTTTGCCCAGCGCAGCAGGACGGATTATGGAGCGTGAACTCAAATCTCTTAGCCGGGCTGTTGAAGAATCTGAGCATCCATGTATATACGTAATGGGTGGAGCGAAAGCTGACGATTCGCTAGAGATCTCGCGTTATGTGCTCGGTAAAGGTGTAGCTGACTATATACTTACAGGAGGGGTCGTGGCTCAGGTTTTTCTTGCTGCTAAAGGTGTGAATTTAGGTGAACCTAACATGGCTCTTCTTGAGAAAAAAGAGCTCAATAGCTTAATTCCCGGTATAAAAGCACTTATGGAGCAGTACCCAAAGCAGATAGTTCTTCCCGACGATGTAGCCGTTAATTCAGCTGGGAAACGTGTAGAAATAAATGTTAACCAGTTACCTTCAGAATATCCGATTTTTGACATCGGCACTAACACTATGGCTAATTATATGCGGGTCCTTGCTGCTGCCCGATCCATAGTACTTAGCGGACCAATGGGTGTATACGAAAACCCCGAATTCTCAGAGGGCACACGCAAAGTCTTCCAAGCCATAGCCGACAACAAAGATGCCTTTAGTTTAGCAGGCGGAGGCCACACCATATCAGCACTCCAAGAGTTTAGCCTATCTGATAAAATTAGCTACGTCAGCACTGCAGGTGGAGCCCTCATTGAATTCCTAATGGGCAAAAAACTTCCTGGTGTGACCGCGCTAGAAAACGCGGTCCAAACCAAAAAAATTTAGCTTCCTCCACCTTTCCATCTCTTACTTTTTATGAATTTTGTTGATGCTTTTGTATACAACTTTCTCGTTTTATCCGTTTATGTTCAGCGTTGGTCATGCAATTTATTTGACGCGCATTAGTATTGTCTGAAGATTCTATTTTCTTTAGCGATGCTGTAGGCAGAATTGACGGATGGTCGTCTATGACTATTACGAATAGTATATCATTTATTTTCTGCCTGACTGCTTTCTATGGCAAATTAGAAATAATGGTTTTTGCCACTTAGTGTGTATAGGGGTCAGTTATTGTGACAGATATAGTGTTTGTTTTTGAGGTTCACCAGCCTCATAGGTTGCGCAAGAACTTGTTCTGGGAAAATAAGGTTTTCAGGCGTACCGAGAAAAAAGAACTGTTCAATTACTATTTTGATGTTGAGCTTGATCGAGAGGTTTTTAATCGTGCAGCCAAGAAGTGTTATTTTCCTGCGAACCAAATTTTGCTTGAGCAGATTGATGCCCATCGTGGTGAGGAGCGAGAAGTTAAATTTTCTTTTAGCCTTTCAGGTGTATTTTTAGAGCAGTGTGAACGGTTCAACCCAGACCTGTTAGAAACCTTTAAACAACTAGCACAAACGGGTTGTGTCGAGTTCTTGGACCAAACCTATTATCATTCCGTTGCAAGTTTATACAATGATAAGGCTGAATTTAACAAACAGGTCCTTATGCATCGCGACATCATTAAAAGCCTGCTAGGCTATACGCCTACGGTCTTTGAGAATACTGAATTACTATACAACAATGTCATTGCCAAACTTGTCGAAAACCTTGGCTACAAAGGTATTTACACAGAAGGTGTTGAGAGAATCCTTGGCGATAAATCTCCAAATTATATCTACACACCTGTGGGCGCTACAAAGATGCGGCTACTGCTACGCAATTATAAATTGACTGACGATATAGGCTTCCGTTTCAGCGCTCGATGGTGGCCTGAATGGCCTCTTACAGCAGAAAAGTATGCTAAATGGGTAGCTGACGCCCAAGGTCAATGCATAAACATTTTCCCTGATTATGAAACCTTTGGTGAACACCATTGGCCTGAAACAGGTATTCACAGCTTCTTAAGACACCTGCCCGATGAGCTCTTAAAGTGGGATCATCTGCGCTTTGCTACCCCCTCAGAAGTTATAGACAAATATGTTCCTTCAGGCGATATAGATGTGCCAGAAAGCGGTGGTGCAGTCTCTTGGGCAGATATCGAACGTAATAGTAGTGGCTGGCTAGGTAATGCTATGCAGTGGGCGTACTATACTAATTTGCAAAGGCTCGAACCGCTTATTAATGAGGCTGATGATCCTGAATTCTTAAGGCTTTGGCGGTACTTCCAAACCAGCGATCATCTCTACTACATGTTCGCTGCAGGCGGAGGCCCTGGGCAGGTTCACTCGTACTTTAGTCCTTTCGAGTCACCTGTTAATGCGTTTGTAGCTGCGGAGATGTCTCTTTATGATTTCGAAAATCGCGTACGCACAGCTATACTAGCAGCCAATGAACCGTTTCTATTCTATACGGAAACAGGCAAAGAATATTTCACAGGCACTATGGCTTGGAGCCTAAAAGGCTTTCTCACAGCTCTTCAAACTATTAACACCAAGGCCCTTGACTATCATAGTCATCGTGGCGACTTTGAAAGCTGGGCAGAGCACTCCCTTAAAGATGAGGTTTTGAAAGAGCAGATAAAAGCAATCAGAAACTTACGGCTTAAAGGCGAGCCTCTTAGGAAAAAATTGGTTACTGTCGTTAAGAAACACTTCAATAAGGCTACTAAGGAGGCACAAGCATCTACAAGGTTATTTTAACCGTAAGTGGGTGCACATGCCTTTATTAGTTTAAATTCCTGAGTAATAGTAGCTGTAAAGGGGCAAATGATATGAGAGATGAACTTCCATTTCCGGATAAAGTGTTGCAAACGTTGCATAATTTATGTGCCACTGCAGCTGATTTAGCACGAAGAAGCGAAGAAGTAGCACGCATCATCCAGCGTGACCAGGCTGAGATAGAAAGCATCCTAGATCGATATAAGTCCGAAGGATTCGCAGAAAGCTTCTATGACAATGAAGGCAAGAAACGCTACTATTTGACTGGAAGGGGCATAATTAAAGTTTGTTCGCTGTTTACGTAGTGACGAATGATGCGCGTTATTCTTTTTTCTTGGGAGTACCCGCCTAGAATAATTGGGCGTCTTGCCGAATACGTTAACGCCCTAGCAACCCAGCTTGTAAAAAACAGTATCGAAACATATGTGGTTACTTATCATGATACCATGACTGGAACAAGCCACGACTCCAACGGGGTAACGATAATTCGAGTATCTAACCCTGTTCGGACCCACATAGGGGTGTTAACTTGGGATTTAACGCTAAACCAAGAGATTGAACGCGCAGCAGCCACTGTATATTATCAGGTTGGTAAACAACTTGACCTCATTGACGTGTATGATTGGCACTTTATACCTGCAGCCGTGACCTTGAAAAACGCGTTGGGTATACCGTTTGTCTATTCGGTTGAAAGCCTTGAAGATCACCGTTCACCTGCATCCAATTCAGCTTTTAACATGGCTATTCGAGGCATAGAATGGCTAGGTTTTTATGAAGCTGCACATGTGACTGCCAAAACGGACTGGATGCGAGATGAAATTATACGCATATATAAAGTCCCTAAAGAAAAAATCACCGTTGTGGAGCCGACTACATCCTCTTGGATGAAGAATGTCTTAAATATTTACCACAGCATCGCGGGAGATACTAAGGCATGAGCCGTCCGTTATCTGTAATGATGTTAAGCTGGGAATATCCGCCGCGAGTAATCGGCGGCATATCACCTCACATTTACTTCCTATCAAAAAGCCTAGCAAAAAACAACGTTAAAGTGCACGTTGTAACCTGCGACTTTCCAGGAGCTCCATTGCATGAGGTTGTTGACGGTGTAGAAGTTCACCGTATCGATTCCTATAAGAACCCAGCTCCAGACTTCGCCACTTGGGTTTATCTTATGAATATGAACATGCAAAAGGAAGCTGCAGCGATAGCCTCAAAATTACCCGAACCAATTGATGTTTTTCACGCTCATGATTGGCTAGTTGCTAATGCTGGTATAGGCTTAAAACACATCTTCCGTAAACCACTTATCGTCACTATGCATTCAACAGAGATTGGGCGCCGAGACGGATTGCACACAAATAGCGAAAAAATGATCCATGAAACCGAAGCTTGGCTTACCTACGAGGCATGGAAAGTAATATGCTGCAGTGACTACATGGTGCAGCACGTCAAATGGGCATTTGGGCTACCAAACGACAAGCTCATTATGATACCTAACGGTGTAAACCCTTACGTATATGATGGTATAGAACGACAAGACCTCAAAGAGTTCAGGCGAAAATTTGCATTGCCTGAGGAAAAACTCGTGCTCTATGTAGGCAGGCTAGTTTATGAGAAAGGCATACACATACTTATTAACGCTGTTCCGCGGGTATTATCCAAAGTCAATGCTAAGTTTGTCATAGTTGGAAGCGGCTATATGAAAGAGCAGCTTTCAACAATTGTCAAAAGCATGGGTCTGGAGCATAAGGTACTTTTTGAAGGTTTTGTAGATGAGGAAAACTTGCTTAAGCTTCAAAAATGTGCCGACGTGTGTGTTGTGCCCTCGCTGTTTGAGCCCTTTGGTATAGTTGCACTTGAAGCTATGGCTGCAAAAAGCCCAGTCGTTGTCTCTGACACAGGCGGCTTATCTGAAATAGTCAACCATGACATAACAGGTGTTAAAGTATACCCTAACAACGCTGACTCACTTGCATGGGGTATAACTAAAGTCCTCACTGACGGTCATTACAGTAGATGCCTCCAAGACAACGCCTACAAAACAATACTAGAAAAGTTCGACTGGGCCAAAATCGCTCAACAAACCAAGCAACTTTATGAATCGGTTCTAGGTGAATACTCTAAAAGTTTCTGGGCGTAAATATAGACAAATTTCTAACATGGTAATTTTACGTCTGAAAATAAGATAAGGAAGATCGGTGAAGGGCTATCTTTGGCATGTGTCTTTAGGCAGTAGGCCTCTTTTATGTATCCAGTACCACATTGAGATGCAGCCGCCGCCAGTAGCACTCACCATAAGGAGAAGATACCACCATAAATCTTCGGGTCCGTATACCCAGACAGAGTTGCCTAAGACAGTGGCTATGGTGTTAGGTATGAGGACAGCTGTGCCTATTATGGCAAGGTAAGCTGCGAGTTGCGCAAACCGGTTGTTAAGTATGGTTAGCTGGTTATTTGCAATTGTCAGCTGGTTGTTGTAGATGGCTTGCGTAGCTTCTATGCCTGAGGCTAACACCTCGGACATGTGTTCAGATAAGCCTAGTTGGCTCTTGACTTGATCTACCATGATACTAACTTGGTTTAGGACGTTTTCTTTATCAGAAAGTAGCTCAGCATCGCCATAGCGGATAGCCTGAAGTACATCAACACTTTCCCAAAGTGCATCCATATAAATAATAAGTGCATGTTTCATCTCGTAGATTTTAGGGCCCAATTGGGATTTGTCGGTATCGGGATCCATAAGATCTCTGTTTAATTCGTCTCCAAATTCTTCTATTACACGTAGATGCCTAAAGTTGCTGTCGTTATTGGCGTCAATAATGCGAGCTAAAAGGATAGTAAGTTTGTCTTTAAGATCAACATTACGTGGTACGCGACGAAGTATAGTTTCCGAGTATCTTCTTAGCCTGATGAATCTTTTGTCAACCAGCCGCCCATGCATTGTGAAAACCATGTTTTTCTTAATCAGAATCATCAATGGGTAGGCTTTGACATCGTTACCTCGAATCTGTATAGAGGGTAAACGCATGAACATTTCAGTGTCAAAGTCTTGATAGTTGAGCTGGCTGCCGCTGCATAGGTATGAAACAAAGCCTTCGCTGAAGCCCATTTGGGCAGCGACTTGGGGTAAATCTTTGGATGCATCATCAGTTATGTAGTCCACCCAGGCAATTGTTGAACAGTTAACAGTATCTAGAAATGCTGTTGATGATTCAGCTTCCTGTTTGAAGGTTTTACCTGAAGTGTCTAAGCCAACGCAGAACCAACGTTTAGACGAAAGCTCCAAAATGCCCTTATTGTTTGAATCTGTTTGAAAAGAAGTCTGAGCTGTTGGTGGCATATCAAGTTTTTCTGATTCGTTCATCCATCATCCCCCGCATTTACATAACGCGCCACTCTACGCGCCTATATTGATGCTAATGCATAAGCGTTAGTACATATTAGTTACTATACTTTTTGTAATGCAAGCATAAAGTTATCTATATTTTAAATTGAAGCGAACACGGTAGCGCCTTAATTAATTTGATGAAAAGCTACGTGGGGTTTATTTACCTATGACTTTGACATTTTCAACTAGTACCCAAGGCGCCACAAGTTGCCCCATTTTACGTTCGTTATTGGCTACGACAGTTACGTTTTTGAGAAGCTCAAATATGTTGCCTGCTAACATGATGCCGCGGCTAGCATGTTCGGTTTTTCCATCTTTAATTTTCCACGCTGGGGTTGCTACGACGCTAAATTCACCACTGACTGGATTGCTGCTATGTGCACCCTGTAAATAATACACTAACAGGCCGTCGTCAACTTTATTCATTAAATCTTCAGGTGTCTGATTTCCGGGCAGAATGTGAAAGTTTGTGGCTTCTATGCTTGGCGTAGAGAGGTAGCCTGCACGTGAGGCGTTACCGGTGCTTTCTTTACCCTGCTTTTTCGCAGTGTAGTTGTCGTAGAGGAAGCTACACAGGATGCCTCTGTCAAGGAGCTGGGTCTTCTGATGTGGTACCCCTTCGGCATCAAAGATTCCTGTATGTAGTCCACCTGGCAGCAAACCATCATCGTATATAGTGAGTGCATCAGAGCCGACTTTGGTGCCTATCTTGTCTTTGAACGGTGACTGGTTTCTTTCTACATTGTCAGCTTTGAGGGCATTGATGAAGGTGTAGTAGAGCAGGTCTTGGAGTGCGAATTGAGTTAGGATAAGTTTGTAGGTTTTAGTTTCTACACGTTTAGTTTTTAATGAAGAAATTGCTAGTTGAGCAGCTTGATTACCTACCCATTCGGGGTCAATATTGTAATCTCTTGAAGAGTTAAATTCGAAGCAGATTGGTGTTACAGTATCACCTTCATTTGCCAAAGTTGCTAGACTGCATTCTATGACGGTGCCTTCATCGAAACCTAAAACTCCGTTTGAGTTAGCTATGGCATTTGCTGCGTAACCTGCCCCCGCACCGCCTTCAACGGGAAAGATGCGCTTATCCACCGATGTAGCTGCATCTAGCATACGTGAAGCAACATCTACTAGGTCTTCTGAGTGCAACTCTAAAATTCTCTTATCTACACCTTTTTCTATGCTTGGGTATATCTTTCTTTCAGGTAGACTTTTCCAGTTTTCGTCAGGCTTGCTAGCGCGTGCAGCGCTCAGAGCTTTTTGTATGGTTGACTCTATGGCTTCTGGCTTGGAAGCTATGTTGGTGTATGCAAAGCCTATGGCTTTATGCACTTGAACTCTGATGCCTATGCCATGGTCTATGATTCGGTCGGTTTTAGTTATCTGCCCGCGTTCAATGCCAACATTTGTAGCGATACCCTCATAAACGAAGGCTTCTGCCTCCTCCGCGCCTTTAATCAGTGCCAAGTTAACAGCTGCTTCTGCAGTTTGTAACATATTCTCTTTTTTAGGAGCTTCCACCGACAATTACCTCTTTAACTCTAATATGCGGACCTCCATCGCCTATAAAGGCAGTCTGTCCCTTACCACAGCGACCTGAATGTAACTCAAAATCCTTTCCTACCGCATCAATGTGCAATAATGTTTCTAACGTATTGCCGCTTATGGATGCGTCGCGTACAGGTTCGCCTATTTCGCCATTAATAATTTCGTAGGCTTCTTGTATGCCTACTTGGAAGGTGCCGTCAAGGTTTGCTTGCCCACCTCGGAAACTTTTAAAGAAATACCCGAACTTCACATCTTCAAATAATTCTTCAAAGCTATGTTCCCGAGGCGCCATGTACGTGTTACGCATGCGTATGATGGGTTCTACGCGGAAGTCTTCTGCTCTGGCATTGCCTGTGGGTTCAGTGCCGAATTTTTGAGCAGTCTCACGGTTGTGCATCAAACCTACGACGACGCCATCTTTTATGAGTAGTGTCTTTTTTGTGGGCACGCCTTCGTCATCGTACCTAAATGAACCAAACGCGCCATCTATGGTGCCATCGTCATAAAAGGTAACCAGGTCGGATGCGATTTTTTTATTCATATTATTCGATAGTACGCCGCCTGAGAGTGCCAAATCTGCCTCTGCTAAGTGTCCAAAGGCTTCATGCACAAAAACGCCTACCACATTGGGGCCAAGTATAACTGGAAAGGTGCCGCCTTTAGGGGATTTGGCGTTTAGCTGGTCAACCGCGCGCTTCACAAGCCTTTCGCTAATTTCCTGAGGAGTTTGTGTATCAAAGATTTCGTATCCTGCGGTGGAGCCAATTTCTTCACGGCTAAAAGTGTACACACCATTCTGCGTTGCAGAAGCTGTAATTCTTGACCATACGTAGAGCTTATCTTGTTCTATATATGAACCGTCACTGTTTGCAAAATAATTAGTGCCCATTAGGTCCAAGTAGTCTATGGTACAGCTTTTTATCCTGCTATCTTTCTGCAAGGATAGATCGTTAATTGTGGTCGCCATTTTTATCTTATCTTCGATATTAATTTCTGAAGGGTTCTTTTTCGGTTTGACCTCTACGTGATCTTCTACGGCTTTGGTTGAGGCGAGTTTTATTGGCGTTTTTAGTCGTGAGCTTGCGGCTTTTGCCATTGCACAGGCATCTGCGATAGCCTGTTTTAATGTATCAGAATCTGCAGAGCCTACTGAAGCAAAGCCCCATGCGCCGTTGACCAAGGCTCGCAAAGCTGTTCCTCTTTCAATTCCCTGCTTTGCGGCTTCAACGCGTCCTTCCTTCATTGTAAAACTCGTTTTAGAACGTTCTTGTACACGTGCCTCTGCGTACTGGGCTCCATACTTCTGAATCGCTGCATCTATAATTTTAATTAAAACATCTTTCAAGAAACCATTTGTCTCCTAGGCAATCCATTATAGGTATCTTTGTGGTGGATAAAACAGTTTTGTTCCAAGATGCTTTTCTTTCTGCCTAGCAATAGGTGGATTAAAATTTTTAGTCGAACTTAAGGTGTAGACTCTACTAGGGCGGTTCCAAGTCCTCTCCAAGCAAATCATGGTTTTTTGCGAATTTGCTTCGTTGCTAGCCATACTTGTCTTCTTGTATGTATTAATGCATGTCTCTTCTCTATTTGTCTGCTGTATGCCTTTTTCTAAAATCTAAACTGGTTTTGGATTTTTATTGATTTAATATTCTGATCTACAAGCGTTGTAAAAATTGTAGTAATAACAATTTCTATTCATATATGGATGCACAAAATGTTTAGCTATTAAATCAACTTATTTACCAGAAATCTGAAAGGTTAGACTGTTTTTTGCCTCCACACGGTAGCTTCTGACTTGGCATATCTGTTTCTTCTAGCACAAGTTTGCCGTACACGCCGTCGTAGCCAGGTATGATATTGATGTTACCTTCTCTTACCCGTATAATGGCGTTACCTATTGCAGGATCCACGATACTGCAAATTTCCTCTTTTGAGGCATCTATAAGAACCGAGTATTCATTACCAAATTTGTCTATTAGTGAATTGTATTCTTTCCATACGGCGCGGGTTGAAGGCGAATCAACATTTAGAACGGTGGCAATGATTTCAGAAAGAGGCAATAGCCGCATGAACCCGGGTGAGTTACTGTCTTTAGCGCCTACAGGGCGATCTGCTAGGTCTTCAACACGTTGCTCTACACCTTTAGTAAGTTTTCTGCCGCAAACCGGGCATATGTTATCAAGCTTGCGTGCCTCTTGAGGCGAAAGCGATACATTGTGATCGCGGTGCCCAGTCCAATGGTACTTGCCATAAGCGGGGTCAGTTTCGATGGTGTACTTAAATCGTTTAGTGTCTTTGGTGCATATGGCATCTGTGATGTCTTTGTAAGTTGGGTATTCAAGTTCAAAGACGTTTGCTTCTCTACCCATACGCCATGGCCAAAAACTATGACTGTCACTGTTTGAGAGCAAAGTATACTTGTCGAGTTTACTTAATCGCCAGTTCATAGGTGGATCGCTGCTTAGCCCTGTTTCCAATGCATATATGTGCTTAGCAGTGTCTTGGTAGCAATCTTCTATGCTATCAAAGCCGCTAAACGCCCCAAAAACGCTAAACCATGGCGTCCAGGCATGCGCTGGGAAAATCAAGTTATCCTTTGAAGCTTGCATTACTTCTTCAACTAGCTGTGGTGCGGTCATGTTGAGTATTGGCCTGCCGTCTGAACTAAGGCTCCCAAACCTGCCTAGCTTCTCGTTAATTTGAATGGCATGGTCTATTGTGGGAGTTAAAATTACGTGATGGATTTTTTTAGATTTGTTTTCGTAGTTGAAGATAGTGGCTACTTCGGTGGTGAGCATGAACCAGACGGGCATTTCTGGACTACTTTTTAGCTTGTAGAGTCCTGTGGCAGCATCTGCGATAAGCGTTTCTTGGGCTTCTTTGAGCCATTGAGGGTGCGTAAAGTCCCCTGTACCTACTACTTGCAGACCCTTGATTTTGGCGTAGCGAGCGATTTCTGCCATATTCATCTGCTGACTAGTAGCTCGGCTATATCGACCATGAATATGCAAATCAGCAATTACACGTATTCTCCTGCATCCTCCGCTTGATCAAATCGTTTGATTTCCATAGAAAGTTGATTTAACTTAACTTAAAAACCTATCATGAGAACCTGAAAATAAAAAGGGAAGCGAGCCGCCCTTGGGGCGCAGCTTAAGTGTTTATGGAGTAAAAGTGTAGCTGGTTTCTGTTATTGTTCCATTTTGCCAAGTGCCTGCCCAAGCTACTATGTTCTGTGCTGGGTGAACTTGAGACACAGACGAAACATAGTTTATAGTTATAGTGTATATGGGATTTTGTACTATAGGATATTGCATTGTCACGTTCCAGCCGAAGCTTTCGTATGAATACTTTGATGAGCCTATTTGCATGCCTTGGTCTACCATCCCGCCTGTCCACGATAAGTCCTGCATATAAACAGCTACTTCGTTATGGTTTGTCTTGAGGTAATTCATGGCTGCATCTCGTATTTGCTCTTGTGCTGTAAGGGGCGATAGATTGTTTGAGGTGTAGCTAGTTTCTGTTATTGCACCATTTTCGTAGGTGCCTATCCAATCAATAGACATGCTGCCGGCAGAGAAATTTGCGGTTATTGTATATATTGGATTTTGAATCACTGGGTACTCGATAGTTACGGACCAACATGCAGTATTATAAGAGTATACTTCTGCGCCTAACCGCCCTGTATCTTCTCTTCCTCCTGTCCAAACTAAATCTTGAAGATAAGATTCTGTTTCTTTGTGATTCGTTTTAATGTAGTCTATTGCTTTGTCGCGTATTTGCTCTTGCGTTAGGCGTTCTGATTCCGGTGTAGGTTCAGCTTCAGGAGTCGGAGTTGTTTGGAGCGTTGGTGTAGGCTGTGCATCTGCGTTTTGGCTAAGATTAGTAAATACCCAAATAGCAGCTCCAGCGACAACTGCTGCAATGAGAACAATTGTTGTGATTATCATTAGGTTTTTTTTGCAAATTTTCCACCAGTCTATATAGAATCTTGAGATTGCCTATATATTCTCTTCTTCAGCCTGCAGGCTCGGTTTAGCCAACTTTAGTTTTGGAAACAGGAGCATTTGCTATTAGTAAGTAATGGTCAGTGCCAGTTTTATATTAAAAATGGGTGGTGGTTTTATTTGCAGCACTGCTTACTGTGCGAAGATGTAGCTTGTTTCGTTAATTTCCCAGTTGGTGCAAGTGCCGCTCCAAGTAATGGCGAAGGGTATTGAAATGGTGCCAGGTTCGGGCGTTAATGAGTAGTTTACTGTGACCTTGTAGGTGGGGTTAGGTGTCACAGGGTAGCTAATGGTTACTTGCCAGTCGTGGCTGACATAGACGTAGGTTTCTGTGCCCAGTAGGTCGGTCTCTTGTTGTTCGCCGTTCCATGCGAGGTTATCCATGAACTGGGCGGTTTCTGGGTGGTTATCTTTGATGTAGGCTATAACTGCATCACGTACATTCTCTCGGATTGTGAGCTTGGGCATAGTCTGTGGTGGATTTATTTGTCCTGTTTGGTCTGATTCTTGGGCTCCCTGTTGGGCACTTACGAGTGCCCAGCTGATTCCGCCGACGATAGCGAAAATCGCTGTAAATACTATTATTGCTTTAATTTTTTCATATGCCATGGTTTTTTCTCCACTTTGCAGTTATGCAAAGTGTCTAATAGCGCCATGCCTTGGAACATTGTGTGCCACTTTTTAGAACAGCTAGTTCTAACAACCATCTAAAGAATGAGCATGCAATTTTAGGAGGTTTATTGACCGTACTTGAGCCTTTTTGTCCATTTAACCAGCTCTTCTAGAAGTTGCCTTACAAGCTGACGTGTGGTCTGATTAGTTATGTTACCATTTTCGTCGATGTTTTTATCAGCTTGTGCAAGCATAACCTGCGGGTCATTTATTGCATGCATATTAAGGAACACAAAGCTTTGGCGCAGATGATATTGTGCACGGGCACCACCAAACTTGCCTGTTGAAGCGCTCATTATTGCGACAGGTTTGTTATCGAATACCTTTTCCTCTTTCGGTCTAGATGCAACATCGATGGCATTTTTCAGAACACCTGAGACTGAGTAGTTGTATTCGGGCGTGGCTATGAGCAGGGCATCAGCAGTCTTGATTTTTGATTTAAACTCTGTCACGATTTTAGGTGGATGCTTTTCAAGATCCTGATTGTAAAGTGGCATTCCTTCAAGGTCAAAAACCTCAATCTCCGCATCTTCGGGCACTAGCTCTACAGCTAAACGCATCAGAGCCTTATTGTAAGAGCCCTTGCGAAGACTTCCAGCAAACCCTAAAATCTTAATCTTCTCCAAAGAAGGCACTTCCTAGATGGTTTACTTAAGGAAATTCACTACTAGAAAGAGCAGTGTTTGGGTTAAAAGGAGTTTTTATTTACAGAATCTGCCATCGTCTTTGGTTGTTTTTAGTTTGTTGATTTTATTGTTGAACCAGCCAATTTTGGTGGTTCTTCGATAGTCAAACTTGGGCACGTAGGGTTTAATGTCTAGTAGTGGCGTGCCGTCTATAATGTCTAAGTCTTGGATATGTAATGTGTTGCCTTCAATTTTGGTAAGGCGCACTATCGAAATGCCAATAGGATTTGGTCTGCAGGGCGACCGTGTTGCGAATAATCCGTGCAACTTATCGTCCAGAAACGGTTTCACCATCAACGAGTAGCCTTTCACAAGACTGAAATGGTAGAGCAGAATAATGTGCGAGAAGCCCTCAAGGTCTGTTAAGCCTTCAATGTATTCAGGGTCTACTTTGATGGTGCCTTTGGTGCCTTTTGATGCTGCCGCCTGAATAGGCACATTCTTAGGTTCCTTAAATGGTGAATGCACAACGCCAATAGGTCTGTAAGTTATTGCGCTCATCCATATCCCTTTGTGTTCTACTGTTAAGGTACGGATTATTTGAAGCTTCAACTTTTACATTTATAGCAAGGATGGTATTTGTTTTGTATTTTGCTTGATTAGGTGATAAAGTTTTTTAGGCCTGCTTTTTTGGCTAGCTGGATTGCCTGCTCGGCTTCGTATCTATTGAGTCTTCGGCGAAGCTCTGGAGCTTCGTGTGCACGCCATTCCGGTCTATACTGGAACATAAGATTGACTCTGGTTTCTTCTCCTAAGTTGTCGACTATCCACTGCAGGACAGGTTTAGTGCAGCAGTTCAAGTGATCAGGTAAAACCAGCACGCGAATTATTAGTTCACCATATTTCTTAGCTTCCAGCAGGTTAGCAGTGCTTGTTTCCCAGTAGTTTGAAGCATCAGAGATCTTTTTTGCACATTCACCCGGACCATACTTAAAGTCCAGCAAATAAACGTCAGCAAATCCCTCTAGTAGCCTAGCAGTCTCAGGACTGTAGTAGCTGTTTGAGTTCCAGACCACGGGCACGTTAACCTTTACGTATTTGAAGACCTGTAACCACTGTGCAAGCCAAGGCGTTGGATCTCCTCCGACAAGGTTTACGTTTCTACATGCGTTCAGACGCAGCTGCTCTATTTCAGCGGCAAGAACCTGTGGGGCGTATCCTGTGCTTTCTTCTGCCCACTGTGCGATGGTCCAGTTTTGGCAGTGCAGGCAGCGAATGGTGCAGCCCATAGTGAAGATGGTTCCAGAAGGCACCAGCTCAGGCTCTTCGCCTGTATGCTCAAAAAGGCTTGAAACCGATATGCGTTCGCCACAGCCGCAATAGCCTACCTTGCCCGATTTTCGGTTAATGCCGCATTTTCGCAGGCAGAAGTGGCAGTTCTGCAGGATCCTGTCTGCTATTTCCAGTTTCAGCTCAAAATATGATTTTTCGGGTACAGATAGCTTATCGAAGTTTGATGCTTGGTCTGTTTCGTGTTCGATCCTGTAATATTCGTCAGTGCATCTGGCATGTTCTGCCCATAGCGCCTCTAACGTGTAGTTCTTGTCAAATCTAGCTGGTGTCCTCTGAGCTATTAGGAACTTTGCAGGCTTGCAGTTATCTGCTACGGAGAAATAGCGGGCTAAGCTTTTCTTAGCTAGCTGGTTTTTGGTTACTGCTTCTGCATCTGGGCGTAAAATCTTCCACATAATCTTACTATTAAACTGTAAAAAGAGGTATTAAAAGAGGGCGTAGGGATATTTGGATCCTGTTTGGTGAAGTTTGCCTTTTATGGGGATGTATTGTCCACAGACTGGGCAACGCATTTCGTCAGTGAGGTTCCATTGGGTAATCTCGAAGCTGTACCGTTTGATTACAGGTTCATCGCAGTTAGGGCAGTATGTGTTTTCGCCAGGGTGACCTGAGACATTGCCTATGTAAGGATAGTTCAAGCCTACGTTTTTAGCTATCATGTATGCCTTCTCAAGGGTTTCAATAGGCGTGGCAGGCGTAGTGGTCATCTTGTAATCAGGGTGGAATCGCAACAGATGGAACGGTGTATCTCTGCCTAAGTAGTCCTTGATCCAGGTCGCCATGTCTTCGATTCTGCGCATATCATCACCGATTTTGGGGATAACCAAGTTGGTGACTTCGACATGGACGCCATTTACTTTTAGTTCCTTTAAAGATTCATAGATAGGTTCAACGTTTGGGACAGCGGAAACGCTTTTGTAGAAGGCGGGGTCGCCTCCTGCCTTAAAATCTACTGTAGCTACATCCAAAACTGGCGCTATGGCTTTTACAGCTTCAGGGGTCATATACCCATTCGTTACGAAGGTGTTAAAGAGGCCTTCTTTGTGGGCTAGTTCGGCAGTGTCTTTAGCGTACTCCATATAGATGGTTGGCTCAGTGTAGGTGTAGCTTATGCCTTGGCAGCCTTGCTCTTTTGCCATTTTTACGATTTCATCTGGTGGAAGGTTTTTGCCTGCTATTTCGTGATCTTGACTTATCATCCAGTTGTCACAGAATTGGCAGCGGAAGTTACATCCAACAGCGGCAATGGACATAACAATTGATCCTGGGTTGAAATGTGAAACTGGCTTCTTACTAATCGGGTCTACGCATGCAGAAACCGCTTTTCCGTAATTAAGCGTGAAAAGAGTGCCTCCTTGATTTTCGCGGACCAAACAGAACCCAGGTGAGCCGTCACTTATGAGGCATCTTCGGGCGCAAAGGCAACATTTTACTTTCCCCTCTTTTTGCCTTTCATATAGCATGGCCTGATGTAGGGACATTCAAACTTCTCCTGTGCAAGAAATTATTAGAATAGACTAAATAAAATATGAATTTTGGTATTAAAAAAACTATGCAGGAGCGCCTAGCATTCAAATTCGTGGTGGAAGCACGAGTAGTCTCCAGTGTGGCAGGCAGGTCCCTTCTGTTCTACGACATAAAGCAGCGCATCAAAGTCGCAGTCAGCAGCAACCCGCTTGATTTTTTGAGTGTTACCTGAAGTTGCGCCTTTCATCCATAGCTCGTTTCGGCTTCGGCTCCAGTAGTGTGCAAAGCCTGTGCTTAGTGTTTTTTCCAGGGCTAATTTGTTTGCGTAGGCTAGCATAAGTAGCGCGTTAGTGTTGGCATCTTGGACGACGACAGGAATCATTCCATCCATCTTTTTCCAATCCATCTTCTCAATTAGGCTTAGGTCTGATTTTTGTTCGGTCATGGTCTAATTGTCACCCCCATCTTACGTAAGTACTCTTTCACTACAGGTATAGGGTAATTTTTATAGTGGAAAACTGATGCCGCTAATGCAGCGTCAGCCTTTCCTTTGGTGAATGCATCAAAGAAATGGTCCGGTTTTCCTGCGCCACCGCTGGCTATAACTGGCACGTTAACGCGTTCTGATATCGCTCGCGTGAGTTCGAGGTCATAGCCGTCTTTAGTGCCATCGCGGTCCATGGAGGTCACGAGGAATTCGCCTGCGCCTAGTTCCATGGCTTTGGTTGCCCACTGGATGGCGTCGATGCCTGTAGGTTTTCTTCCGCCATATGTGTATACTTCAAACCAAACTGGACCCTCAGCAGTGTCAATCATTGTTTTGCCTTCTTGCTTGGTACGGTTGCGCTTGGCGTCTATGGCTACTACGACGCATTGCTGCCCAAAAATATCCGCTAGTTTAGTCACCAGCGCAGGGTTTTCAACTGCAGAAGTGTTCACCGAGACTTTGTCGGCGCCGCTGCACAGGATCAGCCGGGCATCTTTTTCGCTGCGTATGCCTCCGCCTACAGTGAAGGGTATGTTTATGGCTCTAGCCACACCTTCAACAACATTGCGCAAAGTTTCGCGGTTATCTGAAGAAGCAGTAATATCAAGGAAGACAAGTTCATCTGCGCCTTCATCTGAGTAGCGTTTTGCTAACTCGACAGGGTCGCCTGCGTTTTGTAGGTTAAGGAAGTTTATGCCTTTGACGACGCAGCCGCCCGTTACATCCAGACATGGGATTATGCGTTTAGCTAAGGGCATATCTGTTAGGCTCCTTTGACGGCTTCGATGGCTTCTTTGAGGTTAAAGCGACCTTCATAGAGTGCTTTGCCTACAACCACGCCTTTAACGCCTACCTGCTTAAGCTTAATCAGATCATTTATTCCGCCTATGCCACCTGCGGCAATAATGTCCACGCCTGGCATCATGCTGGCTTCATTAAGCGTCTCTAAATCTGGACCCTGCAGTGTACCGTCTACAGCTATAGAGGTTATGAAGAATGTTTTGACGTTAATCTCGTGGAATTTGGACATTGCTTTAGCTATACTGTACTCTGTGGCTGTTTGCCAGCCTTCAACCATAATTTTTCCATCTTTATTATCTAAGGCTACAATGACATGCTCAGGACCGAACTCTTTGAGTATATTAATTATGGCTCGCAGGTCTTTGAATGCTAACGCGCCAAGGATTACATGGCTGATACCTGTGGCTAGCAGCCTTTCTACAGCTTCGTAGCTACGTATGCCGCCGCCTACCTGGATTGGCATTGCAGTGGCTTTGGCTATGTCGGCTATGACGTTAAGGTTGTTTCCCCTGCCGAACGCTGCATCTAAATCGATAATGTGGATTCTTTGGGCACCTTCTGCTTTCCATTTTAATGCAACCTCTACCGGAGTGCCCAGATGTTCGTAGATTTTAGCTGTATTGGGATCTCCGCGGGTTAACCGGACAACTTGTCCTTTCATTAAGTCAATTGCTGGGATTACCTGCATTGTGTTTATCATTTTGTCACCATCTTTGCAAAGTTTTTTAATATCATTAAACCAACATCACCGGATTTCTCAGGGTGAAATTGAGTACCGAAGATATTGTTCTTAGCAACGGTAGACGTAAATATTTTGCCGTATTCTGTCTGAGTACAGATGATTTCTTTCTCGTCAGGCGCAGGATAAAGCGAGTGCACGAAGTACACGTATGCACCGTTGCTAATGCCATCGAATAATTCGCTCTGTTTTATAATATTTAACGCATTCCACCCCATGTGTGGCACTTTAATTGGGCCTGTTAGCCTTACGTTTTTGCCCTTAAAGAACGCTAAACCTTCGCCTGGACCCTCTTCGCTGGATTCAAAAAACAGCTGCAGACCAAGGCAAATTCCTAAAATTGGGGTTCCAGATTTTGCGATTTCTATGAGGTCTGTTTTAATTGGCTTTAGGGCTTCGGCTGCAGCTGTGAAGTTGCCTACACCTGGTAGAGCGATGGCGTCTGCGTCTTTGAGTTTTTGTGCTGGTGTTACAATAGTAGCGTTAAGCCCAGTTTTTTCTAATGCAACCTTAAGACTAAGTAGGTTGCCTACGCCGTAGTCGATTATGAATACTTCTGGCATTACATAGCTCCTTTAGAGCTTGGAACTCCTTTGCGGCGGGGGTCCATGGCTATAGCTTGCCTTAGCGATAGGGCTAGCGATTTAGTTGCGGCTTCTGCTTTGTGGTGGTCATTGCCGCCGTACTGAACCCATACGTGAATGTTAGCGGTCAGTGAGGTAGCAAGGGTTTCGAAGAAGTGTACGATGTCCTCGGTTGCCATGTCTTCGATTTTTTTACCACGTAGCTTTAAATCGATGACTGCGTAGGGGCGCTTTACTAAATCAACAGATGCAAACGCCAATGCTTCATCCATAGGTACAGATGAATAACCGAATCGGGTTATGCCTTCACGGTTGCCTAGCGCCTTGTTTAGGGCTTCACCTAAGCCTATGGCTAAATCTTCTATAGAGTGGTGCTTTAAATCGCCTTTGACTTTGGCGGTTACGTCAATTAAGCTGTGCGTACCCAGCGAGGTTATCAGGTGATCAAAGAATGCGACACCTGTATCTGCCTCAACTTTGCCGTCGCCATCAAGGTTAACTTTGGCGATGACTTCAGTTTCTTTGGTTTTACGGTACACTTCTCCAGTTCTCACGTCTAATCACCCATGTACTCTTTTAGAGCGGTTATGAGTTTGGCGTTCATTTCTGGTAGCCCAACGGTGGTTCGCAGGCAGTTATCGTAGCTTAGAAGCTTGCCGAGTTTCTTAATGACTAAGCCTTTGCTTAGGGCAGCTTCGTAAACCTGCTCGTAGGGTTTTTCAGTTCGAAATAGCACAAAGTTTGCTTTTGAATCAAACGCCTTTACACCCTTTATCTCATTTAAACTGTTTATGAGTTTCCCCCGCTCCTGCTTTAAAGCAGCAACAGATTCACGCATAAGCCCTATGTTTTCCAGCATTTTTCTGCCCATGCTCAAAGAAACCACGTTCACTGGATACGGCGCAGGTGTTTTATCCAGCACTTTTGCCAATCGTGGGTTTGCTAGTGCATAGCCGAGTCGGAGCCCAGCGAGACTAAAGGCTTTTGAAAATGTACGTAGTACAACGAGATTTTCGTACTTATTAATTAATGGCACCACCGAGTAATCAGCGTATTCGCCATAAGCTTCATCAACGAGCACTATGCCTGGGAACTCTTCAATGAGCGCTTCTATTTCTCTGGGCTTAAGCTGGCTTGCCGTGGGATTGTTAGGCGAGCAAAGGTATAGCAGCCGAGCTTCAGGGGTGAAAGCTTTTCGCATCCCATCTATGTCTACGGAGAAGTCGTCTTTGAGGGGAACAGCGACAATTTTTGCGTCCTGATATTCGACACAGTATTTGAAGACAGTAAATGTGGGCGTGAAGGTAACGGCGCTGTTGCCTGCTTCTAGGAAGATGCGTATGACACGTTCCATAACTTCGTCGCTAGAGTTTCCGATGGTGATACTGTCAGTGGGTACCTGAAGGTATTGGCTAATAGCCTGCTTGAGATCTTTTTCTTCCTCCTGTGGGTAAATGCGGAAGTCACATTCGTCGGCTACTTCTTTAAGCAGTGGGATGACCTTTTCGCGCGGAATGTATAGGTTCTCGTTATAGTTTAGTTTGACAATATCACTTACTTTTAGGCTGTACTGTTTGGCAATTTCTTCGTTTGTTCTCTCGGCTTTGTAGATTTCTGAGCTTTGCAATTTGGCAAGTTTTTGTTCTAACCATCTTTTGCACGGAGTGCTCATCTTTCGAACCTCGCTTCAACTGCTCTATAGTGATTAGGCAGCCTTTCAGCTTCAGTAAGTACCTTTATGCTGTCCTTTACTTTAAGCAGTCCTTCTTTGGAACTCTTAACTATGTTGACCCTTCTTGTAAAATCTATCACTGATAAACCTGAAAAGGCATGACCAAATCCGCCTGTCGGTAGCACATGATTTGTGCCACTACCATAATCGCTCAAAGCAACAGGGCTATACGGACCAACGAGCACGACACCTGGGGAAGTCATTTTTTCTGCAATTTCCATAGCGTCTTTGGTCATTATTTCTAGGTGTTCAGTTGCGTACTCATTAGCCAGTTTGATCAGCTCGTCAGTGTTTGTGCAGGTAATTATGAAGCCATATGTTGAAAGCGATTGTTTGATAATGTCGCTTCGTTCTGCTTCATCCACCATTTTCTGCAGATTTTTTTGAACCTGTTTGGCTAATTCTTTAGAGGTGGTTATGAGTCCTGCGGTGCTGTCAGTGCCATGTTCGGCTTGGCTAATCATGTCCGCAGCTATTAACTTTGGGTCTGATGTTTCGTCTGCGAGCACAAGTATCTCGCTTGGTCCTGCAGGCATATCTATGGCTACTTCCTGAGACACGAGCACTTTGGCGGCTGTGACGTATTTGCTGCCTGGACCAACAATTTTTTTAACGGGTTTGATTGTTTGAGTGCCATAGGCTAAAGCTGCTATGGCTTGTACGCCGCCGACCTTGTAGATTTCGTCAACTTCACAGATGTCCGCGGCGACAAGGATCAATGGGTTAATTGTGCCTTGCGATGTAGGAGGCGAGCAAACCACGATGCGGGGCACTCCTGCCACTTTTGCCGGAGTTGCAGTCATAACAAGGGTGCTTGGGTAGGCTGCCAAACCGCCGGGAACATAGCAGCCGACGCTTTCAATTGGGCGTAGTACTGTTTGAACGGTAATGCCTTCGCGGACGGTTTTTTGTGGTTGTTGCTTAAGGGTCTGCGTATCAATAGCGGTAATTTTTTCTTTCATGAGTTTGAGGGCGGCTATCTGCTCAGGGGTTACAGCTTTGTAAGCGGCTTTGATTTCTTGCGAGGTCACTTTGAGGATCTTAGGTGTGAGTTTAGTTTTGTCGAATTTTTCGGTATATTCGATGAGGGCAGCGTCGCCTTTTTGCCTAACTTCAGCTATGACACCTTTAACGGTGTTTTCAAGGGCGGAGCTGTCTTTTTCGTTAAGTGCCTTTATTCTTTTTGACCAGTCTGAGGGAAGGTTTGAGGCTTCCCAGACTTTTATGGCGAATTCGTTTGGCATTGACCTTCGCTTCTCCGAGCTATCTCGTCGAGCGCTAGCACCTGTCTTGGCTCATAGACTACTAAGCCTTGGGCGAGTTTACGGATTTTCGGCAGCAGTGCTATGAAGCAGTCTTTTTCTATTACAGTGTTGACTCCGACCCAGGCTTCGTCTGCTAGTGGTGATATGGTTGGGTTCTTTAGAGCAGGCAACTCGGTGAGAAGCCTTTGCAGATTCTCCTTTTTTACGTTGACAAATATGTGTATTCTCTTAGAGCCGTCTACTACGCCTTTGAGCAGGGCGACTATGTCATAAATCTTCTCACGTTTCTCGGGGTCTTCGAGCGCTTTCTTGTTAGCTATTAGGATGGCAGAAGATACCATTACAGTGTCGATTATGCGCAGGTTGTTTGCTTCTATGGTAGTGCCGGTTTCGGTCACGTCCATGATGCAATCACTGTTCTCTGGCGGTTTAGCTTCTGTGGCACCGAAGGATAAGAAAATTTTAGCTCTTGGGTTATCGCCTTTTCTCCACCATGGCGTAACAATTACGGGGTCGGCATCGCCAAAGCGCTTTTTGTATTCTGGTTGGCTTTTAAGGAATTCAGAGGCGATGTTAAGGTATTCTGTGCTTATGCGGAAGTTTTTGCCTTGGCTCCAGATTTGCTCCATAAAGCCGCCTAAAGTAATATCTTTATCGAGGCTTTTTGGAACTGCAATAACGAGCTTAATTTTCCCGTATTCTAAATTCTGCAAGATTTCAACGTCAGCGCGGTTTTCTTTGACCCAATCTTCACCTGTGATGCCTAGATCTTGTAGGCCTTCAGATACAAACACGGGAATCTCTTGAGGCCTGAGAACCTTCATCTCGATTTGAGGATCATTTATGCTGGGTCGGTATGTGCGATCTGTTCCTCCTATTTTAAATCCTGATTTAGAGAAGAATTCAGCAGTTGCTTTTTCTAGGGAACCTTTTGGTATGGCAAATTTTATTTTTTCCATCTTTTGTCACCTAATTTTTTCTTTAAATTAATATTTAGACTGTTTGCTGTTTGTTTTATTGTTTTGAAAAGTTCTGTTTGCTGAGGGTTTATGCGAAGGGTAGAATAAGTTTTCGTGCTTAAACGAATAGTTTTTCGACTGCATTTAGCTTGGATGAATGCAATCGCCTTTGGTGAACGCAATCCCTCATCTTACTCACTAAAGCGCACCATAAGCATGGCTAGCTAATAAATGTATCTTGGAATGATTGATGATTTAAGGTTTTAACAGCTAATTTACCTAGTAGATAGGTCGAGTCCTTTTTTTACTTCGAAAACCATTGGTGGCACGCTGGTCTTTTTATCCAACTCAACATCTAGCAAGGATTCTAAAAGACCTGCGAGAATTTCAGATTCAGTGATGAACGGTGTTTTAACAAGAAGAAACTTGTCTTTCCGGTAGATGTCGCCAAATCCTTGTATTTTGAGCCGTTTGAATACTTTTTCCCAGCTGTCTCTGGTAATGGCGGGTAGGTCTAAAGTGGTTTCCATAGAGACTTTCAAGGCGGCCCCCATGGTTTTGCCAATGTCGCGCCGCTTCTCCTTGGGCGTATGCTGAATAAGGATATTTAACAGCTCAATATTGACAAAGGCGATTCGGCTTATACCACAGTAGTATTCGCCGGGAAAGCGCCAGTCGTAAACCATCATGTTTCGGTGAATATCAAGCATTTTGCTAATAAGCGGTTTGATGCCCGGTTCTTTACCCTCACGTATAAGTGCATCGATGTATTCGCGCTCGTCCTTATCGAAGATAATTGTGGTTCTTCTTGCAACTTCTTCTTTGTATGGTAAGTCTCGAGGCGTCCTTTTGCGGTCGCTCTGCATACGGCGTATATCTTAGGAAATACGTTATATGCTTTTCTAAAAGTTGTATATTGCTAAGAAGACTTTATAACCGCCCAAAAAGATTCTACTTAATGCCGATGACGTACTTTAAAAAGCTGATCTGGTGATGCACCCTAGGGTATCTGAGGCAAAATAAAATAAAATTGTGTTTTTTATTTTAGGTGACTACTTTCTTTTGTATTAGAAAGCGCATCATTACTAGTCCTATTATTAACAGGACAAATCCAACTGCGAACGAGGCGGCAAGATTTACATTTAGAACTACGGCTAGCCCATAAACGATGTAGGTTGGTCCTGCAAAAATTAAGAAAACTGAAACTATTGTTAGAAGCGTCCTTCCAATTTTTGACGTGATAAAGTTATTTTCTTCGTTTTGTGTCATTCGAACCCGTCTCTGCATTACTCTTAACTTAATGTGATTCCTGTAAACCTTCTTTTATCTCTTTTCCTAAAGCTTCCATCAAAAACTTGAAAGTGGCAAAACCTGCATTGCGATCTGCCTTAAAACCCGTTGTTGCGCCCAAAAGACAAACGCCCTCAAGCCCTCTTTCCTTCGCAAGTGCCAAAGTTAAACCTGTGCCGCCTACGATTTTGCCTCTACTATAGATTGTAGCACCTTTTTCTGCGAACTCTCTGGCAAGCCTATGTGTAGTCGAAGCTACGTACACCTTGGCTTTCTCTTCAGCTATCGGTACTCCCCCGATAGTTATAAGAAAATTACAATTGCGTTTCTCTATGTAGTCAACGATTTCTTTGCAAATGTGATAGTGTGCTAGGACATCATCGAAAGATGGCTGGGTTTCCCCTGTCATGATGATGAAATCTTTGTCATCTACCGTTGCGGAGTAGAAGTCGTAATGCGGTAGATGGCATATGCCTTTGGAGCTAACTGACACATAGTCAGGAAAGCTAGGCGAATATAATTCCGCGAAGGGTTTTGCTTTAAAGTTCTTTATTAGAAGCTGTGCAGCTATGCGTCCAACGTTGCCAAAGCCTGGAAGCCCCTGAATAAACGTCGGGTTATCTAAAGCTGGGTTTGCTAATTCGCGTAGGTACGGTTTTTCCATCCCTCTGTGTCCTCAGCGTATCAATTAATGGTCCCACTAAAATGTTTTTGCGATTTTAAAAAAGAAACTATTAATAATCGGCAGAGAGGTAATACTCTGCACACCCATAAAATAGCATGGGAAATATGTAGCGGGGTGGGGTAGCCAGGATTAACCCGCTGGGCTCATAACCCAGAGATCAATAGTTCAAATCTATTCCCCGCTACCAAACACAATTTTAGCTTTTATTTGTTAACAAAAAAGCAGCAATTAGCAGGTGAGCATACAATCCGATGACGTACTCCTGGTTATCATAAATTATCTTAATAAGCTCAAATTAATCAAGCTCACCGAATCATGCCGATTATCAGGTACTTTCGTACCGGTCATAGAAGTTTAACGTGCGGCCGTTGTGGAATTCGAAGGTGACGGCATTGTCAAAGTCGTGAGCGGTTGAATTTATTGGTGCAAATCTGATTGTGGTGTAGATATCTTGCTCGGTGAATTGTCTTATCGTTATTTGTAGTTTAATGTTGCCGCTTGTTACGTTCATGGGCTGTATCTGGTCAACGGTATCTAAGATTTTGCTAATATCTGCAATGTATGTTGCATTGTTGATGTTTTGGTAGCGTTCAATAAAGTTCTTTGTCCAAGTTAAGACTTTATCTGACGGGTACGCTGGCGAAAACAGATTTTCTGAAATCATGTCAAAGTAAGGTTCTTGGATGTAAGTGTCATTTACCTTTATGTAATAGACGTCTACCCATGCTTTGTCATCAGGAGACTCTAAGTCATATCTCATCAGATACAGGGGAAATCCGCTTCTGGTCGCAACATCCAATTGTGGCCAAAAATGTGAATCAACCACTCTGTACTCAGACAAGTTAAAGCCGACAACGTCTCTTACAAACGCCAACGATTCATCTTGCAAATAAGCAGGTGCTGACGGATTAACAAATTGAGGAACAGACCAAAACACCACCGTAAACAAAACCGCCACTAACAACACAGCGCACAACCCACCCAAGACAAGCTTTTTCCTCATCACCAACACTCCCTTATTCTTTTAACCGATGGTCTCAATTAGAGCAATCGTCAGTGCAATGACAAATTACTTTATAACTACCACTCAAGCTTTATCGTAAGAGCTATTAAAATTATTCGCAATAAGCCATCATCACTGCGCTAAGCCAATATTGACAAGTATGCACTTTAGGCTTATACTCCCACCAAACCAATAAAGACTGCCGAATACAGCAACGGGGCTATCAGCAAAGTACAAAAAGCTATAGCTCTAATTGCCCGTTTGGCTAAAGCTCTATCGAGGCTATCTTTCTTTTTAAAATAAAGACTGCTTACAACACCGCTGACTATACTTGGGATCAAGAACATGCCAAAGTAAATCCACCAGAACTGGTTTCCGCCGCCATGGGAAGTTGGCAAACCGTAGACAGCTGTCATATACCCTGAAAATGCTAAGCCGATGCCCATCACCAGATAGATAACTGAAAGAAAGAACCCAAAACTACCTTTTGAAATAGATGATTGCACAATCCCAACTACCAAGCTGGCACAGTCCCAAACACCAATAACAGGCGCAAAGCCCCAGCCCATCCAATAAAGGTCAAAATCTACCCCCGGCTGCATCTCCACCCACATCCGCGTTGGGAACGTGGCGATGCCTAAGACTATTAGGGCAAATCCTAGGTAAATAAACAAGCGAGAACTTTTTAGCCAATCCTTTCGGGACAATTGTTTGTCCTCATTAGTTTTATTGCTTTTATTGCTTAAAAAAAGCTCTCTTTGCGGGTTTGTAATTTATTGCTGTTGAGAATCCACCGTAGCGCGTTTTGTTTTATAGCTTGTAGTTTGTCCTCATCTATTTTGCTGTGTAGCCTTGTCAGAAAGTAAGACTTTCTAGTGCTTGGCAAAGCTTATAGGCGTAGTCTGCGCAGTCCAAATTGGAAAAATTATGGGTAAATGGTGGTTGTGGATTTGGCGGTTTCGGTTATTCTTGAAGGGCTCAAGTACGTTCCTGAAATAATAGATGTTGGAAAAGACATCTGGAAGCGCATAAAGCCCCCTGCACAGCTGCGGACTTATGAAGACAAGAACGGGGTCGTAGATAATAAATACGTTTCAGGAGACTACAAGTTCCAAATCTCAATCCCAGATGAAAACTGGCGATTCTGGAAGCCTACACCCCAATTCATCGCCTCACTAGGCATCTTTTATGCACTACCAGTTAGAGATATTCCGATAATAATTTTATCGAAAAACGTGGTAAGGCTGTATCGCCCAACGGTTATGATTGTTGTCGAAGACGTTGGATCCTTTACCAACATACAAGAAATAGTAGAAATCACCAAAAACATAATGCAAAATCAAGGCTACACAATAGACCCAGGCAACATAAAAATCTCCCCCGACACCAATAGCGCCGCTATAATCGCAAAAATGCAAAACCCCTTCAACTACAACACCACACTATACAATCTCCAACAGATCTTCCTATACGCCGGCAAAGCATACTACATAACAGCCACATACGTACCGCCAGACGAAAAATCACCCCACCTCTTCGGCGGCCTACAAGACATACTGAACTCCTTTAAACTAATAAAATAACATCCCCTTCTACTATTTTACTAATCGCTTAGTAGAAAAGCAGCTAGCAGAAGTAGTCGTAGCCACCAAACAATCTGCTGGGCAACTACTTCTGTTGGGTGGCTGTTATGTCGGTTGGAGAAAGGGTGAAGGTAGGGGTTCTTTGTAGTTAGGGGTGGAGCGTGTTTTTTTGGGTTATCGGGGTGTGGTAGTGTTGTGTTGGTTGCTGGTGGTTGTGAGGGTCTGAGGCATGGTGTTTTATGGGGTGGATTGCAAGTAGGCGCTGTTGGCTCAACTAAAAACTGACTTGAAGCGGTGCAGAAGCCAAAGCCTATGCTGATAGAAGGACTGGCTTTATTGTTGGAAAGTTGTTCGGTCGGGAATGTTTGTATTGTCGGAGTTTAAAATTCCAGCGGTCCCACTAACCCTAACGGCGACTAAACTAATTTCGATTATCATATTCTTAATCTATAATATTCAAGAAGTGTGCGCATGCGCGCTAACAATACTAAGATAAACCAGCGCGCTGTCTTGTCGAGGCTATGTGAAAAAACAGTGCGATCAACAGGGAAGTAGCTAAAAATATCAGCAGATATGAAAAGGAAATATCGTCAACTCCAACACACACTGCCGGGGCAGGACGGTGCGAAGTTTTAAATCTTTACTCCATAGTCATTTAACTGGTGCATTGATGATTTGTATTGCACCTTTGACTTGCCGTTTCGGGGCAACATTAACCTAAGACAGGTCAATGAGCGAGTTATGGAGGACAAGAACTCATGTATTGGCATTGCTCCAACGTTATGGCTATTAAACGTATGCGTGTGGGGAGAAAGAGAAGTCCGCATTATTGAAAGATTTGAAATTTAGAGGCAAAAAAATGATCCACCAATACGACATCGTAATTGTGGGCGGAGGAATCTCAGGGCTCTATACCGCGCTAAAAGTGGCGCAGCATCGGCTTAGTGTTGCCATAGTTAGCAAGGTGCATGTTACCCGTTCGCACTCGGTTGCGGCGCAGGGCGGCATTGCAGCGGCGCTGGGTAATGAGGAAGAAGACACTTGGGATTGGCACATGTTTGATACGGTGAAAGGCGGAGATTTTCTCTGCGACCAAGACGCTGTGGAAACACTCGCCAAAGAAGCACCTAACGCGATTTTCAGCCTTGAACATATGGGGGTGCCGTTTAGCCGCAATGCAGAGGGCAAAATCGCTCAACGCCGCTTCGGCGGGCACGCCAAAAACTTCGGGCAGACCCCAGTCAAACGCGCATGTTATGTTTCTGACCGTACTGGCAGAGCCATCATGGATGCTCTCTACGACCAGTGCCAACAGTATGGAGTAGCCTTCCACAACGAAGTCTTCATCCAACACTTGCTCTTCACCCTCAATAGATGCAATGGCGCGGTAGGATACGACATAGCCACCACAACTCCCCAAGTGTTCCACGCCAAAAGTGTAGTAATCGCCACAGGCGGATGCGGAAAAATCTACAAAACCACCAGCAACGGATTTGCATCCACAGGAGACGGGTTCGCGCTTGCCTTGGATGCGGCTTTGCCGCTGGAGGACATGGAGTTTGTCCAGTTCCACCCCACAGGCATCCACGGTTTGGGGATACTGATCAGTGAAGCCGCAAGGGCAGAAGGCGGAGTTTTACGCAACCGATTAGGCGAACGTTTCATGGAGCGCTATGCGCCTGCGTTGAAGGATTTAGCGGCAAGAGACGTGATTTCCCGCGCGATATTAAACGAAATCGCCGAGGGAAGGGGAGTGGACGGCAAAGACTATGTTCATCTTGACCTGCGAGGACTGGGCAGAGAAAAACTGAGCCAAAAGCTCCCCGAGATATCGGGGTTTGTCAAAGTTTACTTAGGCATCGCCCCCGCCGAAAAGCCGATTCCTGTTGCTCCCACCTGCCACTACATCATGGGCGGAATCCCAACCGATATTGATGGACATGTATGCGTAGACACCGCCGGAACGGTACTGCCCGGGTTATATGCGGTTGGTGAATGCGCCTGCGTAAGCGTGCATGGAGCTAACCGTTTAGGATGCAACTCACTCATTGACTTGGTAGTTTTCGCCCAACGCGCCGCAACAAGCGTCGTAGAAGAATTAAAACAGAGAACTCTGCTGCCCCTTCCACTGCAGGCTGAAAGCAACATAACCAATAGACTCACAAGGTTATTGGAGTCAGAAGGGGCTGAACAGGTTCCAGCTTTGCGTGAAGACCTACAGCAGTTAATGACCCAAAAGTGCAGCGTCTTCCGCAACGAACAGAACCTTCAAGAAGCGTTAGCGGAAATTCGTCAATTAAAAAAACGCTGCCTCACCGTGGGCTTGAAGAACAAATCTGACTGTTATAATTATGAGTTGCAGGAAGCCTTTGAACTCTCAAACATGCTCAAAGTAGCCGAGGTCATTGTTTATTCAGCGCTGCACCGCAGAGAAAGTCGAGGAGCGCATTTCCGCAGTGCCTTCCCAGAGCGCAACGACAAGAAATGGCTTGTGCATTCATTTATTAACGAAACACCAACGGGATTTCAAGTGGCGTATAAACCGGTCACCATAACCAGGTTTGCCCCCCAAGCAAGGAGTTACTAAAATGAAGCTGACACTCAAAATCTTCAGATTCAACCCCAAAACTGACAGTGAACCACACTATGACACATTCACTATAGAAGCTGAGCCTAACGAGCGGATACTTGATTGCTTAAACCGTGTTAGGTGGCAAAAAGACAGCTCTTTATCCTTCCGTAGTTCCTGTGCACATGGGGTCTGTGGCTCCGATGGCTTAATTATAAATGGGCAAGAGTGCTTGGCATGCCAAAAACTAGTCAAAGACTACGATTACACTAAAGAAATTGTCATTGAGCCACTGAAGTTTTTTGATGTTGAAAAAGACCTTGTCGTAAATTTGAACCCTTTTTTTGAGCGAATGAAATCCATCAACCTCGAGCAACGCAGCGTAGTAAACAGTGAACCCAAAAGAGAACGGATTCAAACTCCGCAGGAGCGCAACCAATTTGATGATGCCCTAAAATGCATAATGTGTGGCTGCTGCTACAGCGCCTGCCCGGTCCTAAGAGAGCAAGACCAGCAATTTATCGGTCCAGCCGCGATTTTGCGGGCTCAACGCTACATTTTTGATTCCCGAACTGCCGATACAAAGGAGCGGTTGGAGAAGCTACAGGAGCCTCATGGCGTGTGGGGCTGCAAAAGCTACTATAAATGCACGATTGTTTGCCCAAAGAAAATTAAAGTCACTGCCGCCATACTTAGGACTAAAAAGAGAATTATATCAGAACAGCAATCCAAACAGGAGTAGCGCAGGCGAAAAGCTTGAACACTAGAAGAGAAATCGACCCGTTAGGCGAGCGCTTTGTCCCCAAAGACGCATACTTCGGCATCCAAACGTTGAGGGCGACTGAGAATTTCCCCGTAAGCGGCATCAAAGAGCCCGCCCAGTTCATCTATGCATACGTTCTCATCAAAAAAGCCGCAGCGACAGCAAACATGCAAATCGGTTGGCTGGATAAAAAAATCGGAAACGCCATAATCGTCGCCTGCGATGAAGTGCTCGCCGGCAGGCTTCTTGACCAATTCGTTGTGGACGTTTTCCAAGCTGGCGCTGGCACATCGTTTAACATGAACGTCAACGAAGTATTGGCTAACCGCGCGCTTGAAATCCTAGGCAAATCAAAAGGCGAATACAAAATTGTTGGGCCAAACGACCACGTTAATATGTCGCAATCCACAAATGACACTTTTCCAACAGCGCTACATCTTTCCGTGTTGATGGCACTCAAGCCACTACTTGCTGCGCTTGACAATTTGTCGGCAGCGTTTGACGAATTAGGTGAAAAAAACGTTCATGTCCTCAAATCTGGCAGGACACACTTGCAGGACGCTGTGCCCGTTACGATTGGTCAAGAGTTTAAAGCCTATGGCTCATCAATTGGCAACTGCGCCCAAGAACTTCGACGCCGTCAAGAAAATCTCTACTCAGTTGCGCTGGGTGGTACAGCAACTGGGACAGGGGCAAATACTCACCCAGACTATAAGCGCCTCGCTGTTGAGGAGCTTGCTAAACTCAGCGGTTTTCCTCTCAAGCCTGCAGCGAATAATTTTGAGGCGCTGCAAAGTCAAAGAGCGGTACAGACGGTTTCAAGTGGACTCAAAGAACTCGCGTTGGAACTTATCCGCATAGCTAACGATCTGCGTCTGCTGGCATCAGGTCCCACAACCGGTCTTAACGAGATTACATTGCCTGCCGTGCAGCCTGGCTCCTCGATTATGCCCGGCAAAGTTAACCCTGTGATTGCTGAGTGCCTAAACATGGTGGCTTTCCAAGTTGTCGGCGCTGATGCCGCGGTGGCTTTGGCGGTTCAATCGGGGCAGATGGAACTAAACGTTATGACACCATTAATCGCTTACAACATGCTTTTCTCAATCCAAATCCTAAGCAACTACCTGCCGATTTTTACGGATAAATGCGTCAAAGGCATAATGGTGAACGAGAAACGCTGTGAACACTACTTAGAGAAAAACCCTTCGTTGGCTACACTACTGGTACCTAAAATCGGATATCTAGAAGCCGCAAAAATCGCTAAACAAGCGCAAGCTGAAAATCGTACAGTAAAGGAAGTAGCGCTTGAAAAGAAACTTCTCTCAAAAGAAGAGTTAAACCAAATTTTTAGCCGCAAAAACCTTCTAAATGAGCAGTAATTAACCTGCGATGCCGAAACACCTAAGCTTGACCACTGCATCGTGCGCACCAAGAACAAAAATTTCAAAGTTCATTTGTGTTCCTCGAGAATTTCTTATCAACTTGAATAACTATTGATTAAATAAGAATGTCAAAATTGTTCTGTAAAATTAGGCAATTGCGTAAGGACGAAAAGATTCCATATGATTTATTGTTACTTGCTGATGAAACCGTGGAAGCTATAAACAGGTACATTTTTGATAGTGAAATCTATGTGCTTGAACAAGAGAAATGTATCGTCGCATTATATGTCCTTCAAGTTTTAAATAAAGAGGAAGTTGAAATAAAAAACATCGCAGTCGCCACAGAATATCAAGGGCAAGGAATAGGCAAATCGTTACTAAAAGATGCCACTGATAGGGCAAGATCCAGAGGATTTAAAAGAGTCATAATAGGGACATGGGATTCTTCTATGCCTTTGCGTTTTTATCAGAAACAGGGATTTAAAAAATACGCCGTTAAGAAAGATTTCTTTATTCTCAATTATCCTCAACCAATATATGAAAATGGAGTTCAACTAAAAGACATGATAATGCTCAAAAAAGAGTTAAACGAACCTTAGTAAAAGCGCGCTGGTCGAAGCTTTTTCTAGTAATAGTTAAAACAGTCTAAATAAAGGCTGAAATGGCAAAATAAGGCTTTAGCTCATTTTAAACCATTTTCGGGGCAAGGCAACGTCCTTTCTCCATCTAACACGACTGATTGCAGCCTGTTTTTACTATAAGGAGGTAGAGGTTTTCAGGCTTGTTGGTTAACCAAATGATTTAGTTGAATCAAAGCCTTTCCGGAATTTAATGCTTCATATGCCCTTTCCATGCCGTCCTTATAGGAACTGCTATCACCTGATACATACAAAGCAGCTGCGGCATTCATACAGAACAAGTCTGCTAGCGGGCTATTGTATTCGCCTGACAGCACGCGTTTAATGGCTAACGCGTTATCATATGCTTTATTCAAGGAAGCTATATCGAATTTAGCATGTGTTTTTATGCCAAAATCTTCCGGATACACAGTGTAGGTTTGGATTTCACCATTTTTCAACTCAACTACTCTTGTTGGACCACATGGCGAAAATTCATCGATACCCTGAGCTTCATTAACGCCATTAACCATACCATAAGGAGCTACGGCACGACTAATTCCGATTTCTTTCAAAATGGCAACTAATTGATCACATACTTGGGGACTATAAGCGCCAATTACAATGCAACGGGTGTTCTCACATGGCATCGTCAACGGGCCCACAATATTAAACGCCGAGGTAAACCGCATTGACTGAATAAGCCGTGCCCAGCCAGACTTCAAGAAGGCTTCACCAGGCATGTAGCAGATGTTATATTTTTCCAAGCATTGTTTGGCTTTACTCATTGGACTTGACAGGTTGACACCAAGGATTTCAAAGATTTCAGAAGCTCCAGAGACGCCAGTTACTTTTTTGGCGCCCTTTTTAGCAATTGGAACACCACAAGCTGAAGCAATAAGCGCGGCAGGCGAGGACGCATTCACAGTCTTTATAGCATCTGAACCCGTGCCCACGATGTCGCAGACAACGCCTTTAACTTCAGCCTTGAATTTCTCTGTATCAAACTTATCTAGTGCATCCCACGCGCCAGACAATTCCTCCGTGGTTGGTCCACGCGTAATATGAGCCATCAAAAAAGCCCCTTGCTGGAGCTCAGGCTGCTCATTCAGAATTACCTGTCGATACGCTTCACAGGATTCTTCTCGGGTCATAGTTTTGCCAGCAGCTATTTTACAGATTAACTGGCCAAATTCTCTTAATTTTTCTTCAGTTACCAAAGGTATCACCATCAAAGCTTACAACGTACTTTAGGTCTTGACCAAGCAGGATTTTAGGAAGCACCAAAGGGACATCTTCAAGCTTTATAACCCTGTGAATTAGCAGCCTGATGGTTTGAGAATTGTTTTCGAAAATTTTCAGGGCTGTTTCCATTTGTCGCTTTATGCTTCCATATGCACCGACTATAGTTAGTTGCCTATAATGAATCTCATTTAACAAGTCAGGTGGAATAGTGACATTTTTTGTAAACCCGCTAAATAGACAAAATTTTCCACTGGGATTTAGCTTTGAAATTCCATCTACAAACGTGGTTAGGTCTGGGGTAGCATTTATTGCAACATCAACCTCATCGAAGGCAGCAGCATTGTCAGAAATGGGAATGTCTGCTTTTTTGCAGAATTGGGCGACAACTTTGATTTTTTCAGGGCTTTTTTCTAAAATGACCGGGTTTGCATTATATTGCTTGCAAGCTAGCCCAAGAAGCAGTCCTGCCGGTCCTCCACCATAAATAAGCACTTTTTGGTTTTTCTGCAAATTAACTTGCTCAACGGCATTTATTGCTGAGGACATCAACTCAGTCATGCAAGCAACTTCAGGGGGAACTTTTTCAGAAATTTTTATGAGACTTTCCTTGGGCACACTTATATATTCTGCAAATCCACCATCACGATGAAAACCGATCACCTGAATGTTGCTACAAAGATTCTCTGCACCATTTCTGCAATAATAACACCTGTTACAGGTGCTCGCTGGCCAGACAATAAATCGCTCATCTGAATCAAGCTTTTGTCCACAGATTTCATGACCTAATACTCGCGGTAGAACTAGATCTCTTTGACCTTGTAACCACATCTTCGCATCGGTTCTACAAACCGAGCAATTAATTACTTTCAATAGCACTTCGTTATCTTTGCGGTCAGGTATTTTGATGTTGGCTATGTGAATCTTTTTTATCTCTTCAAGTACGAGTGCTTTCATTATAACTGCCTGCAACTTTCGACTTTCATCCTTTTTCTCACATTTAAAACCACTCATCCATGTTACATACGTAATACAATATCGTGCACGTAGCAATCATAATTCTGTGTTCCATCTTCGTAACCTTTACCCGTTTAGTACATAATTAAAAAAGCGGGAAAGATAGGGAAACATCGCACCGCTATAAAGGGTTCAAATTCCCCCGATACACAAAAAAATCTATTCTTCCTACCGACTGTTTATAATAGCTTACAGTCGATGGCATGGAAGTCAAAACAGTAGATACCCAAAGCCATATCACATTACCAAAAAACTAACGAGACAAGTATCTAATAGGCAAAAGCGATTTTAACCAAAAGGCGCTGTCATCGAAATCGACTTTTGAAGATGACTTAATTGATGTTGACCGTATGGGACGATAGCCATCGAAACTGCTCATAGGAACTAAGAACGCATAAAAAGGAAAGAAACCTGAAGAATAAGCAGATTGGCGATAACGTCAGCGCGCTAAGGTTTAAACCCCTTCAGTCCACTTAAGCAATTTAATTCTGTTTCTTTTGCTTTCTTTTTGCGTGGTACTTGTGTAGCTCTAGCTGCAGTCACACATCTTGAAATATGGTGCCATGGCAATGGTAAATTAGTTATGAGGAATACTTATGAGGCAAAAGATTACCTCGCATTTATGGTTTGACAAAGAAGCTAAAGAAGCAGCAGAGTTTTACACTTCTATTTTTGCAGATTCAAAAATTAAAGATGCTACCATAATCCATAATACGCCTTCAGGCGACACAGATGTTATTACTATTGAAATATTAGGACAAGAATTCACTCTAATTAATGCTGGACCACTTTTCAAATTCACCCCATCTATATCCTTTCTTGTTGCCTGCAAAACAAAGGAAGAGGTTGATGCGCTGTGGAATGAATTATCAAGATGGCAAGGCGCTTATGGATATTGGCGCATACCCGTTCAGCGAAAGATATGGCTGGATCCAAGATAAGTATGGGCTTTCCTGGCAATTGATGTTCTTTGGTGACAATGTGATTAATCAGAGAATTACTCCAACTCTGATGTTCGTGGGCAAAGTTGCTGGCAAAGCAGAAGAAGCCATCAACTTCTATGTATCAATCTTTCACAATGCATCTGTTAACGATATTTTACGTTATGGCAAAAATGAAGAACCTGATGTGGAAGGAACGATAAAGCATGCCTCGTTTACACTTGAAGGACAAGAGTATGCAGCAATGGACAGTGCACGTGAACACAATTTTACTTTTAACGAAGCCATCTCACTCATGGTCCATTGCGAGACGCAAGAAGAGATAGATTATTATTGGGATAGGCTTTCCGCAGATCCAAAAGCAGAACGATGCGGTTGGTTAAAGGACAAATACGGTCTTTCATGGCAAGTGGTTCCAAATATTATGAATGAAATGATGAAAGACACAGATGAAAAGAGGAAAGCACGGGTGACAGAAGCTTTCTTAAAAATGAAGAAATTCAATATCGAAGCTTTAAAAAAAGCATACAGAGGATGATTGTATGAGGAAATTGGTTGTATTGACTTTTATAACGCTCGACGGTGTTATGCAAGCGCCCGGAGGGCCTCAGGAAGATACGAGTGGCGGTTTCAAATACGGTGGGTGGACGGTCGGTTACTGGGACGATTTCATGTCAAAAGTAATGGATGCGCAAATGGGTATATCATTTGATCTGTTGCTTGGTCGTAAAACCTATGAAATATTTGCTAGTTACTGGCCAAACATAAAAAATGACCCCGTAGCTGATAGGCTAAATGAAGCGAAAAAGTATGTTGTCTCCACAACACTCAGTAAGCTTGACTGGAAGAATTCTGTCCTTCTCAAGGGAGATATCGTTGAAGAAGTTAAAAAACTCAAACAACAAGATGGGCCTGAAATCCAAGTTCACGGCAGTTCTAATCTTATCCAAACACTTTTAAAAAATGACCTCGTTGATGAACTCCGCCTAAAAATCTTCCCAATTACTATAGGTACCGGTAAGCGTCTTTTTGGAGATGGCACAATTCCAGCTTCATTCAAACTCTTGGAGAACAAAGCTTCAACTACAGGAGTAATAGTAGCCACCTATCTGCGGAACGGCGAAATAAAAATAGGCTCTTTTGATAAAACATCTCATTGAAGAGAAAAAGCGGCTTTGCGGGTAATATCTCTACCTTGTCGAGGGTCCAAATCTACCCACTATATTTTAGGGTTTGCAGCAATCAAAAACGCATGTTTCAACACATTATTATTTACAGGTGCGCATATTATTTAAAAAGAAGCAGGCGAACTGGGTTTAGGCAAAGATGGTCCGGTCGAAGCCGCAGACGATCATGCTATAACCATGGCGGGAAGACGGGTGCTACTGGCTCAACTAAAACGCAGCCTGAAGTGATGCGGAAACCAGAGCATAATGCATAAAACAGTCAATAACGATATCACGGGAGTAAACATTTCTTCTCTGCATAAAACAGATAGCAGCTAGAAATTGTTACGTCAAATTGTGGATTAAGGCAGTGCACCATACTGTAACTCGTTCTTGAATGAACCGAGAAAAAAGAAGCATTGCTCTGCCTCAAAATGGTTAAAAGCTGCCTAGCTGATGTAGGTTAGGGTTATCATGAAGTGTAAGAACTGCGGGCATGTGGTTATAGTTACTGGAGACGTTTGTAAGCATAAACAGTCCAACCATAGCCAATTTTGTCCATGCCGAAAACCCGCGCCCGCGTAATTTTGTCAGATTCACTTTTTAGTGCTGAATTCTTCAAGTAGACTACTAAGCTATATCGATTAACCATAGTCAAAATGATATTGCAGCTGCTGCGGATAATAGCGTCTAAATAAGATTGATTAAATGAGGGCACGTCAAGTGAGGCTTATCAGACAACATAGCTGATTCTGAGGCGAATTTTGCAGGCCAAACCGTTCATTCATGTTTGCCTATAATAGCTAATCGTCCATCTCCCGCAGATCCCACAGATGTGGCGCCTCATAGCTCCATCGAAATCATTCTTTGTCCAGCCAGCTATACAGATACCCCAAGCCCACTTTCCAATCGAGAGCTTGAAATCGCAATTGGCAAAGCACCTCCCCAACAGCAATTCAACAAAAACTATTGGACATATCAAAAAACATCTAAAGCACACTTCTTTTTGCCTGTAGCAGCTTCTAAATCTAAAAACAATATAGAACCCGCCAAAGAAGCAACAGCAACAACAGCAAAATTTCACTTGTTGCTTCCTTCAAAAGCAAAGCCCAAAATGGCCACCAGAATATTGTAGGCTAGGAAAAAAGGTTGTTGGGTAGAAATGCATTAGGCCCTTTACTGGTGGCTTATGCTTTCCCTTTTTCTTCTTTACCGAAGTAAGTTGTCCACTTCAGTTTACGTGCATCTCGGCCAAAGAGTAGAGAGCTCTTTTTGCATTTATTTGAGTCGAACCAGAGTATGGTGCCGTCGTTCTTGACGTACATCATGCCTGTGCCGGCTGGAAATTCATTACCGCAAAATGAGCATTTTCTGTTTTTCGGCATTTAAGAGTCCTCTCTTTATCGATTAATCTTCTTTGCTTCGCGTTCTGTTTCTCGCAGCATCAGTATGTCTTGTACACGTACTGGTCCTTTAACGTTGCGTGTAATAATACGTCCTTTATCTCTTCCTTCGAGTATGCGCACTCGGGCTTGAGTAATTTCACCTGTTACGCCTGTGCGGGCTATGACTTGGATGACTTCTGCAGGAGTCAATTGTTGCTCAGCGGCTGCTCTCTCTTCTTTAGTGCTCATTACTGTGAACCCTTCTTCATTTGGTCAAGACGAGTAATTATTTCTTTAATTAAGCCTGCGGCCTCTCCTTCTCGGAGTATGCATGCAGAAGCTGCTGGAACATCAATGCCTAGTGCGGCACCGATTTCTTGCTTGCTTGGGACAAATACGTATGGGATCTTTCTTTCGTCGCATAGTAATGGTAAGTGTGCGATGACTTCTGGTGGTTCGACGTCTTCAGCGATGACAACAAGCTTTGCTTGTGATCTTTCAACTGCTTTTGTAGCTTCGTTTGTTCCTTTTCTGACTAAGCCGGATTTTGAAGCGATTTTTAGGGCTTCATAGGCTGCATCTACAACTTCTTTCGGGGCTTCATATTTTACATAGAATGGTTTTGACATATTCTTAGCCTCACCCTTTTAAGGCACAGTCATATCAACAGTTCTTATTTATGAATGTTTCTACGACAACTATGCCTAAACCGCTTTTCAATGACTGTTTTGCAGAAAACTTTATATGGTCACTAACGGTTAGAACGTTGTTTTTCGAGAGGGGAACGTGTTGCAGAGATTGGGAAAAGTTCTCAGCGTGACGCCGTCACAGAGTGTGGTCGTGAAAATCGACAAGCCCCCCAGGCTAGGCACTGCAGTCGTAGATGAGAACCTAAAAGTTGTAGGAAAAGTCTTTGACATAATCGGACCCGTTTCTTCTCCATATGCTATAATCAGGCCTTCAATAAAAAACCCCGAAAAGCTGACCAACAAGCAGCTATATGTTTCCTCCTCCCGAAAGGAACGGAGCTAAAAACGAATGAGTGGAAAAAATGAGCTGCACGAAGATGTAGACTCAAAATCCTCGTTGCAACGCTCAGAGCCTCAAAAAATTCAAGCCTGCCCAGAATGCACCAGCACAAGACTTATGCGAGATTATGAATGCGCAGAAATAGTATGCATGGACTGCGGTTTTGTAGTAACCCAAAAAATTGCTGACCGCGGACCTGAATGGCGCGCCTTCGATGATGACCAACGATCAAAACGCACCCGAGTTGGTGCCCCCCTGACTTATACAATACACGATAAGGGCTTATCTACCACAATCGACTGGCACGATCGCGATGTATACGGCAAAAGCCTCTCACCTGGACAAAAAGCCCAAGTTTACCGCCTCCGCAAATGGCAACGCCGAATCCGGGTTTCCGATGCTACCGAACGCAACTTAGCCTTTGCTTTGTCAGAAATTACAAAGATTTCTAACAATCTTAACTTACCCAAAAATATTCTTGAAACCGCATCTGTCATCTACAGAAAGGCCGTAAAAGAACGGCTTATCCGAGGGCGCTCAATCCAAGGCGTAACCTCCGCCGCATTATATTTGGCCTGTAGGCAGTGCGGATTGCCCCGAACATTAGACGAGATTTCTCAAGCTTCAACTGTACCCAAAAAAGAGGTCGGACGAAGCTACCGCTTCCTTATAAAAGAGCTCAACTATTCGATTCCGCCGCTTAAACCCAGCCAGTACATTACCAAATTCAGCAACCAGCTGACTATGCAAGGCAAAGTTGAAGAAATCGCACATAAAATACTCACCTCAGCAAAAGAGCTAAAACTCACCTCAGGTCGTGGCCCGACAGGTATAGCTGCAGCCGCAAGCTACATTGCTTCCGTGTTAACGGGGGAAAGAAAGACTCAGCGAGAAATTGCCGAAATCGCGCAGGTAACCGAAGTCACCATAAGAAACCGATACAAGGAACTAGTCGATAAGCTAATGTTCCAAATCAGCCTCTAACCTAAACTCCCCCTTATTTTCTTTATCTTTTATTTTCCATCACATTCGATTCGGGAATACTTTCAAATCTTTGCAGATAGTGATTTAGGAATAATTGTTATAGCTTTTATGTGATTAATTTTTGTCTGAAGAAGAGTCTGTCTTAAGCGGTTGTCGTGTTGGATGCGAAGGGATATTCTGCATCTAAGTAGTCGAATACTAAATGTCAAAAAATCAAGTTAAGCGAATTATGCGAATATGGGCTGAGCTTATGCAAACAATTAAGCGTCAAAAAAGTAAATTGCCGCTTTAGAAGATATAATGACTGAAATTAAGCCGTTGCAGGAAACCGCTGAAGCCCGTATAATAGCGCAAGATAAATGCTGGTCAACTGTATGAGAAAGTCAAGTTACTGCAGGAACATTAGAAAAAGTGAATCTATAGCATTAATTCCACCTCAAAACACAACGTCCACAGATTAAAGCCAATTTTTTGAGGTATTCTTTTAAGCTGCTGTTTTTCTATATTTGTGTTATGCCCTATAATTTCACGTTCGATATTTCAAAGACTTCTCAGCACTTTTTCGCAGAACTTGCTATAGCCGGTTACCAAAAGGGCTTAAACAAGGTTCTTGGACAAACCCTACAAGATATTATTAAGACCTTTAAAATTCAGGAGATCACCGGTCTTAACCTGCAAGATACGGTAATGCTAATTCAAGACTTAGTTGATATGCATGCAATGAACGTTATAGAGCGCAATAAATTCTTACAAACCCGTAACCGAGCGCTATTTTTGCCCCACTGTGCACGGAAATATATGGACAGCCGGTGCAAAGCTATTTTTGATCCAAGTTTGCCTTCATATGTATGCGCTCATTGTTCTCATGATTGTGTGATTAACCAAGCCGAGAATGCAGCAAAAGCAAAAGGCTACGATGTTTACGTGCTGCCAGGCGGATCATGTGTACCTAAGATCATAAGCACAAAAAAGTATGAGGGCATTGTAGGAGTTGCCTGCGGGGAAGAAGTAAAAATATGTTTGAATTTGCTAGGTAGTCTGGGTGTAGCTGGACAGGCAGTTCCTTTGCTAAAAAATGGTTGCGCTAACACAACCTTCAATGTTGAAACACTTGTCAAAACATTATAAAATAGAAAGAGGCTGCTGTTTCTAAGCTGCACTACAGATGAATGAAAGAGAAGAGATCTGTAACAAGTAAAAAGGTAATATCAATTTAGTTTACTTGACTAGTTCTCTCTTCTTCCATCGTAGATTTTTGCTGTGGCATTTTCTGCATTTTGTTGCTGTTTCAGCATTTCGGCCTCCACAGTCTCTGCAGATTTTCATGTACAGCCTAGCTTTTTGTGCGATGGTTTTCTTAACTGGGTCTAATATTGGCATTAAAGTAACCTTCTTTTCGGGCTATTTCTTTGATGTTTATCTAAAAGATATACCTTTTGCCTCAAACTACCCTGAACTGTTGCGCCTCATCTATAGACCTATGGCTTCCATGATCAATTTGGGCACATCACTAGGTTTTTGGACAACATCTACACCTGCTGCTTTGAAAGCATCTATCTTTGATTGTGCTGTCCCAGTTTTTCCTATAATTATGGCGCCCGCGTGTCCCATGCGCTTACCGGTGGGGGCGGTTCGTCCCGCTATATCGGCAACTATTGGCTTGGGGTATTTCTCTTGTGCGATGTATTTAGCAGTCTGTTCTTCCATATTTCCACCTATTTCGCCAATAAGCACTACCGCTTTGGTCTGTGGATCATTTTTGAAAAGTTCAAGTACCTCAATAAAGTTAAGCCCTGTAACTGGATCTCCACCTAAACCTACACATGTAGACTGACCTATCCCAGCCCGAGTGAGTGATGCCGCGATTTCATAGGTTAATGTGCCGCTTCGTGAGGCTAAGCCTACTGGACCCGGCATAAATACTTGCGGAGGCATAATGCCTAGTAGACAGTTTTTAGGCGTCAAGATTCCTGGTGTGTTTGGACCAATTATTGTAGCTTTAACTTGTTGCGCATGAGCCATCAAAGTGATGGTATCTTTGATGGGTACGTGCTCTGTAATAACAACGACAGTTTTTATTCCACAGGATAATGCTTCATGTGCAGCTTCTGCAGCTTGTGGTGCAGGAACAAAGACTATTGACGCATCCGCAGCGTGTTCTTGTTGTGCTTCTTTAACTGTACCATAGACAGGTACGTCATTAATGGTAATACCGCCTTTTTTTGGGCTAGTTCCTCCTATTATCTTTGTACCATATTGCTGCATGAGCTGGGTATGAAAGCTTCCCTGAGACCCCGTGATGCCCTGTACAAGTACTCGCGTCGAATTATCCACTAATATGCCCATGCTTACACTTTCTCCTTATAATTTGAGGCTTCAACGGCTTTCTGGACTGCCTGCTCCATACTATCATAAGTGGTTATGCCTGCTTGACTTAAGATCTGTCTACCCTCAGCTTCGTTTGTTCCCATTAACCTAACGATCAAGGGCTTTGCAGCTGCCTCTTGAGACAGTTTCTTTTTGGTTTCAATTATTGCCTGTGCAACTTGATCGCAGCGTGTAATTCCTCCAAGAATGTTTACAAGCGCTGCCTTCACAGCTGTATCTTCCAACAGAAGCTCCAGCGCGAAAGCTATTCTCTCAGTAGAAGCACCTCCGCCTATATCTAAGAAATCTGCAGCCTCTCCACCGTAGAAGCTAATTAGGTCCAAGGTTGCCATAACCAGTCCTGCGCCGTTTCCGACCACACCTATGTTGCCGCCTAGCTTGACGTATTCTAAACCTTTTCTACGTGCCAATGCTTCTTGTGGACTTATATTTAGCTCCTCTTGCAGCTGCCGCTCTGCGAATTCAGGATGCCTAAACAGCGCATTATCATCAATAATTATTCGGGCATCAATGGCAACAAAGTTGCCTTCTGATGTTTCTGCTATCGGATTTGTCTCCACTAGCTCTGCATCAAGATCCATCGCTAACTTGTTAAGTCGCTCAAAAATCCCGGCAAGCACTGACAGTTGAGGTTCGTCGTAGCCAAGCTGCTGGGCAAGATGTCTTGCTTGAGTTTGCTGAAAGCCCTGCAGTGGATCTATGAATGCTCTATTGATTATGTGGGGTTGTTGCTGTGCAGCTTCTTCGATATCTACACCCCCTGCAGGCGAGGCCATTGCTACGTAGCAACGGTTGAACCTGTCTACTGTAAGGGCAAAATACAACTCTTTGCAAATGTTGACTTTTTCTTCAACAAACAGGCTCGTAACAGGTTCACCTTTAATTTCCGTGCCAAATAGTTGGTAGGCGATTTTCTCGGCTTCTTCTGCAGTGTTTGCAAATTTAATGCCGCCTGCTTTACCCCTTCCAGCAACCAGTATTTGGGCCTTTACTACAACAGGCTCACCCAGCTCTTCTACTGCGGTATGCATTTTCTGGGCGTTCAAAACAACTTTACCTCTAGGCGTTGTTATGCCATAGTTTGTAAAAATTTTCTTTGCTTCATACTCAAATAGCTTCAAAAAGAAATATCGCCCCTACTAAAAATAATAGGCGGCATCCGCTTTTATTCGTTTGCCGACTGTTTTCTATTTAATAATGTCAATGGTAACATAACTGCGTGTGTCTTCGATGCCGTCCACAGTGTAGAGTTTTTTAAGGGTTTCATCCATGTTTTCTCGGTCAACAATGATCAGAGCATCTATGTCGCCTGCGATGCGGAAGGCTCTGGCTATGGAGAGTTCTCGAATTTTTTCATATACATGTATTCTTTTTGTTGGTGAAACTTTAATTAGAATAAATGCAGGTGTGGTAGACACACCTAAAGCATTGAGTCCTTTTTCGGTTACATCAATGAAACCTCTGCCGGTTCGTATGTAACCTTCATTTTTTAGTTTGCGTAGGTGTACATTTAGCGCTTGCCTGCTTATGCCGAGCTGTTTGGAGAGCTCATCTTGTTTTACACGTAATGTGTACGTATTGGTAGATTTTCCTTTATCGTATAGACTTTTTAGCAATTGACTTGATCGCTTTGTTAATGGCTCCACATTTATCAACCTTTAATATGACACTGTGTTAAATTAAACCTTTACAATAATGAAGTTGCTTAAGAACCTGACCCTTTATGCGAATTTTATTTTTGAGTCAACTGTGTAGTTTATAGATTTATTGTCACCTTTTGTATAGAGCGCATAGAGGAAAATTGTGAACAAAATGGTTACGTGTCAATCCATATCGTTTAAGCTAATAGGTGAGCGCAGCCTTGCAACTTGTAACAATCTAAAAAAGTAAACCGCCGGCAAATCCAGTGCCGAAAAGCAAAACACTTTGCTATGTTTTATAAGTAATCCTGTAGCAACCCGCGTCGACAACTAAAGCAAAAACCTCGCGACCTGACGATAGACACAAAAAGCATACACCCAAGAAACTTTGTTAATGCACCACAACCTATTTATTCGCCGAAAAAAAGAGCATAAGAAGCCTAATAAACCGGTAACTAGGAGTAACACGTTGCTATGCCAGAGATGACTGAAGCTACCCCAAGCAACTCTGTACTCGTTGGAAAAAAACCAGTAATGAACTATGTCCTTGCATGCATTACATTATTCCACAGCGGTCAAAAACAAGTCACCGTCAAAGCCCGTGGGAAAGCTATCAGTCACGCAATTGATGTCGCAGAAGTCGTTAGGCGTAAATTCCTGCCTGACATCAAGGTCAAAAAAGTATCCATAGGTACAGATAAGTTAAAGCCACAGGACGAAAGAAGTGATGTGGCTGACATCAACAACCCGGATACGACAAACGTGAGCACTATTGAAATAACGCTAGAACGATAATAAGCGTCCTGCCTTATTTCAACATGCACTCCAAGATGAGATAAGTAAACGAGTAATCATTAAACTTACAGAAGGGATGCTTCCTCATGAAGACCGAACTTTGCAGTTTCTGCCTAAAAAGTGGCATGCTATGCCAAAAATGTTCAGCCAAAGTAAAGGCTGGTGAAATCAGTGACTTAGACCTGAAAATCGCCCGCCAACTGCTTATTCTAGAGGAAAAATATCCGTCCCTTCAGAACGTTTGCTTCTACAAAGCCATAGATGCAAATAAGACCTTAGCGCTTATTGTTGGTCATGGAGATGTACCAAGATTATTAGGCTATGGTGGAAAAATTATCAAAGCCATCAGCGAGGAAACCGGAAAGTCCGTGCGCATTCTAGAAAACGGTGTTGATGATCGGAAATTCCTGGAAGATCTCTTCACGCCACTAAGCATACTCACCATCAACACTATATGGCTCCCAGATGGCACGACTGAAACCCGAGTAATTCTGCGCAGGAAACGTGGCGCACAGCTTCCATTTGATATTGCAGCTGTCAAAGAAATAGCTCAAAGCATCCGCAAAATGAGCTTACGCATCGAATTCACAGACTAACCATCGAGGGGCACAAGTTGACGATACTAGATTCTATAGGTAACTGGGTTAGAACAGGTTACACATCAGATGTCACCCCTGAGATGGATGGGCAAGAAATCACACTTTTCGGCTGGGTTCAAGAAGTCAGAGACCTAGGCGGCATACGATTCATAATACTTCAGGATCGCGAAGGCACCCTCCAAGTCACCATAATCAAAAAGAAAGTTGCCCCCGCTGTTCTAGAGAAATCTAACGCCTTGCAGAAGCGGTACAGCATAGGCATAAAAGGTATAGTTAAAAAAACCACCATGACTCCAAGAGGCGTCGAAGTCATACCTAGTGAAATAAAAATTTTCAATACCGCCGCAGAGCAGTTGCCTATTGACATCACAGGAAAAACCCCTGCAAACATCGAAGTCCGATTAGACGCCAGAGCACTCGACCTTACTATGGAACAAAACCTCGCCGCATTCAAAGTACAGCATCATGCGACAGTAGCCATACGTGACTTCCTTTTTAAAAAGGGCTTCATAGAAGTACATACTCCACGAATTATTGCCTCAGCAACTGAAGGTGGAGCAGAGCTTTTTCCAGTTGAATACTTTGACCAGAAAGCGTTCCTCGCCCAAAGCCCACAATTGTACAAAGAACAGTTAACTATGAGTATAGAAAAAGTCTTCGAAGTGGGTCCCTTCTTCAGAGCTGAACTTTCCGCCACCAGGAGACACCTTAGCGAGTTCGTTTCAGTCGATATCGAACAGGCATTTGCGAATGCAGACGATGTTATGGTGCTTCTTGAACAGGTAATCCACCACGTCTGCAAAACAATCAAAGAAGAATGTACTAAAGAACTCAGCATACTAAAATACAAAGTCACAGTTCCCGAATTGCCCTTCAAACGTTTCACCTACGACGAGGTCCTTAATGACCTCAAAAGCCACGGCATTACCATCCCTTGGGGCGAAGATATACCCACACCTGCCTTCAGAACTTTAGGCAAAGAACGCGGATATTATTACTTCATTACTGACTGGCCTACTAATGCCAAAGCTTTCTATATCAAACCCCGTGATGGTAAACCCGAGATCAGTGAAGGCTTTGATCTGATGTGGCGGTGGATAGAGCTTGTTTCAGGCGGAACCCGTATAGCCGATAAAAATCTATTAATACAACGTATGAACGAAAAAGGCCTAAACCCAGAATCATTCAAGTACCATCTGCAAGCGTTTGATTATGGCATGCCGCCTCACGCAGGATGGGCGATAGGTCTTGAAAGGTTAACTATGGTGCTTACAGGCAAAAAGAATATCCGCGAAGTCTCACTATATCCAAGAGATCGCATAAGGCTAACACCCTAACTTTAGCCTTTTCATCTAAAATCTGTTTTTAATTATGCAGTATTATAATTCTTGGTGCACGCGAAAATGAATATTATATTCTAGTAAATTCTGGCATTTTTCATGGCTTTTTACTTAAAAATGTCCTAAAGGCTCTTAAAGCACTATCTGCAGTATTGCAGGTTATAGGGGGATCTACCGATAGGCTGCGGTGTCTTTGGAGCAATAAACTTCGAAAACGAACCAGTCTTTCCATTCGTGTACTGGGGTCTTCGAGCTCAAAATCACAGGGGTCACCAATCCCATGGCTTCTTAACTTTTAATCAGGGTAAATTCCATACTTATAAGAACCTTGACCTTGTGCCTAAGATAAAATCGAGCGCCATCCAAGAATGGTTCGTCCAGCTTCCAGGAAGCATAGGCATCTCTAACGTCCGATATACCACATCAGGTAAGTGTGATGACAAATCAATTGTGGCAGGTACACAGCCAGTTACCGCCGAAGCAAATGGAATAAAACTCGCTGTATCTTTTAATGGTAACATAGTCAACACTCTCAAACTTAAACAGGAAATTCTCGAGCAATTTCCAAATTTTACTTGCATATGTGACTCTGATCTTGTTTGCAACAAGCTGCTTATTGAGCTAAAAGACGGCAAGGACCTTGCTTCAGCAGTAAAAAACGTTATGCTTAGCTTAGATGGGGCATTCTCCGTAATAGGTATAACTGGGAACGGAGAGTTTTTTGCCTTCAAAGATCCTCATGGCATCAAACCTCTTGTTGCTGGGCATAGTCCTGATAATTCGATTTTTGTTTTTTCATCAGAAACCGTCAGCTTGGATATAAACGGTTTTGAACGTGATTTTGAGCTAGAACCCGGCGAATTGGTAACAGTCACAAAAGACGGCTTTAAACGCCAGCAATTAATTGAAAAGCCCCGCCGAGCTTTCTGCGCTTTTGAATATGCTTACTTTGCCCGGCCAGACTCGCGTTTCAATGGCAAGTATGTTTATGAAATCCGTGAAGAATTCGGACGTAATATTGTCAAGGAATTTCCTGAGATTGCTAAGGATGCAGATATTATCCTATCTGTGCCTGAAACAGGCGACGATTCAGCTATGGGTGTTCATGAAGCTTCAGGGTTAAGATGGGAACGCGCTAGTCGCAGGCACCGCTATGTTACTGAACGCGCTTTCATTCTTCTAGACAACGACCGCTACTCTACTATAGATCGCAAAGTAAATGTTTTGGGCTCCAAAGTCAACGGCAAACGAGTTATCATAACTGAAGACAGCATTGTTCGTGGAGATACCACCAAAGTCATCATTGAAAAGCTCCGCAAATCAGGCGCCAAAAAAGTACACATGTTTGTCACCTTCCCGCGCATTATCGCACCTTGCTTCTACGGTATCGATATGTCTAGCTACGGTCAACTCATTGGCTCTAACCATGATGAGAAGGAGATTGCAAAGATAATAGGCGCCGACACAGTATGCTACCAATCCATTGAGAACATGGTTAAAGCAATAGGCTGCTCTAAAGACGAATTATGCATGGCATGCATTACAGGCAAATACCCGACCCCTATGGCACAGCAAATCGCCGATGAAATGAAAGAAAAATTCCTCAAAGGTTACAGAGAGCAGGGTAGAATATACGAGGATGGTCATCCATCTCAAACCATTCAGTGGTAAAACAATTTAAGCACTTATTCTTATTTCTCTAAACCAAGGTTGTTCGCTTAATGGAGAAAACAGGCGTACTAGTCGTTTCCTACGGCTCAAGAGAAGCCGCCATGGTTGACGCTTTAAGCCGAAGCTCAAACTATCAAGTTGAACTTTTCATCGCAGACAAACAACGCAACCCTTTCAATGTCGAGAAAGCCACAAAACATGTTGTTATACCTGATCTAAACGTTCAAGCAATATACAAGTTCGCCCAAGCCAACAAAGATCGAATAGATTTTGTTACAGTTGGCTCAGAGAAGCCAATAATCGATGGCTTGCGGGACCTCATCGAAACATCTTTGGGCATACCTGTGGTTTGTCCTAAACAGAAGTGCGCCATTGAAGTTAGCAAGGTCGAACAACGCTTACTCTTTCAAGAAATCGCCCCTGAAGCTAACCCTAGATTCAAGGTATTTGATCCGAAAGAATACAAAGATGTTGAAGATGTCAAAAAAGCCGTTTACGCTTGGCTTGATGAGCTGAATAATCAGGTAGCAGTAAAGCCTGATAAGCCAACTGCAGGCAAAGGTGTAGGTGTTTGGGGCGATCACTTTACTACTCGCGAACAGCTTTTCGAACATTTTATGTCAAATTATCGGTATAGTGCCGTAATTATCGAAGAGAAGGTTGATGGAGAAGAATCCAGTTCTATGGCTTTCTGCGACGGCAAGCACCTCATCCCGCTACCTGATACACGCGACTATAAGCGAGCCTTCGACGACGACAAAGGACCAAATACAGGCGGCATGGGCTCATACAAAGATACCAAAGATTACTTACCTTTTATGAATTCGTCGGACCGCGAAACCGAAGTCGCTTTGACGCAGAAAATTTTCCAAGGCTGGAGCAAGAAAATCAGCGACGACACAGCTCTGCGCGGAGTACCTCTGTATCTGGCCTTCATGCATACAAGAGGCGGTCCAAAAATACTTGAAATCAACAGTCGCCCTGGTGACCCCGAAAGCATTAACATTTTCCCAGTAATCAAAGATGACTTCGTTGATATTTGCTACAAAATGATAGAGGGCAACCTCAACCGTGTTGATGTGGCAGCATCGGCGACAGTCCTGACATATAAAGTTCCACCAAGCTACGGTGGCTATGCAGATGTGTATCCAAACTTAGTCACTAAAGCAGAGGCTGAATCTCCAGTAGACCTTAGTGCTGCGTATGCACTGGCTCGTAAGTACGGCGATAAAATCCGTGTATACCCTGGCTCTATGGAAATCCGAGATAGTGGCGTCTTTGCCCTTAAGTCTCGCGCTGTAGGTGTACTGGGTATAGGCGACAACATTGAGGAAGCTCGTCAAATCAGTTTGGAAGGCGCCAGAGTTATCAAGGGTGGGGGCTTATGGAACCGGACTGATATTGCCTCAAAGCAGCACATCGCTAGAAGTATACAGCATATGCAACAGTTGAGGACCTAAATGGTAAAACGTGTATTTATCTCAGACTGTGAAGGTCCCATAAGTAAAAATGACAACGCCTTCGAACTAGCTGCCTACTATATACCCGATGGTGATAAACTATTTTCTCTTATAAGCAAATACGATGATGTACTTGCTGACGTCGTAAAGAAGCAGGGCTACTCCGCAGGTGACACGCTCAAGCTTATTCTGCCATTTTTTAAAGCCTTCGATGTCAACGACAAGCAAATGCAAGCGTTCTCCGAGCAAAACATTGTCCTTATTGCAGATACAAAGGAAGCCCTGCGCCAAATATTAGACTTAACCGATGCATTCATAGTTAGCACAAGTTATGAGCATTACATACGTGCTTTATGCAACGCCATAGCGTTTCCATTCCAAAACACATATTGTACCCGACTTCAACTCGACAAATACTACATAACTACGGATGAAGCCCAGAAGCTTCGACAAATCGCCAAAGAAATCGCTGCCATGCCAATGATAACTATATCGCCTGAAGCCAAATCGCTTAGAGACCTTTCAGCTAAAGATCAAGAAACTATCAGCCGACTGGATCAGATTTTCTGGACAGAAATCGCAAACATGAGCTGCGGCAGGATCTTATCTGAAGTGAAAACCATTGGCGGACCACAGAAAGCTGAGGCTATCAAAGATATTACCTCGAAACTACGCATTTCTCCAGCAGAAGTAATGTATGTAGGCGATAGCATTACAGATGTTGAAGCTTTCCAGCTTGTGCGACAGGCTGGAGGCTTGACAGTCTCTTTTAACGGAAATAGTTATGCAGTAAGAAATGCAGAAGTAGCTGTGTTATCAGAAAACAGCATAGTTACAGCAATACTTGCGGACGTCTTTATTAACCACGGAAAAGAAGATGCTCTTCAATTAGTCAATGATTGGAATCCCAAAGCCCTAAAACGCAGTATAGCAAACCCCTTTTTAATAGGGCAACTCTTTGCGCTATATCCTAGAGCATTGCCGAAAGTTCAAATACCTGCAGCGGCGAATATGGAAACCATAGTAAAAGAGAGTAGTGAGTTTAGGAAGAAAGTGAGAGGACAAGCAATAGGGAGACTTGGATAAGATGATAATATCTAACATTAAAATTGAAGATACATACGCCGAGGCGTTTGAAGGTGTATTTTGTAGGGCAATTATAACTGCTGATGACGAGCGGACGCTTCGCAGCGCCGCCCATGACGTAACAGCTACACCCTCTGCTGTTATCGGCAGAATTGAAGGCGGCATAGAGAAATGGCTCAGCGAAGACGAAACCCCTGACAAACGCAAAGGCGCGCTGGTCCAATGGTGGATGGGTGTAAAAGCCAACAAGCCCCTGTCCGACCAGCTTGCAAAGTTCGAAGCAGAGTTATCTTTTAGGATACGTCAAGATGTCCTCGTTAAGCCCTTCACTGCAATTTTTGATGCCTTGCCTGACTCTGAAGGTAAATTTGACATGATGGAGCGCGTAGGTCACTGCGGCGACGGCTATGAATGGACAGAAACACGATATGGTAGAGAAATAATAGTCGTGCCCATAATGGTTCCCGACTTTATTATCGAACGCTATCTAGGTTACAAGCATGGTATAAGTGGCGCAAACTTCTGGATATTATGCGAAACTAAAGAAGCCGTTCTAGAAGCAGGTCAAAAGGCCCTCGATGCAATTCAAACAGTAAAAGGTGCAATAACGACCTTCGACATATGTTCCGCAGGTTCCAAGCCTGAAACCAAATTCCCTCTTATTGGTCCTACAACCAACCACGAATGGTGCCCATCGCTAAAGCAAAGGTTAGGCAAAGCTTCCAAGGTTCCCGACGGTGTCAACTATATTCCAGAACTGGTTATCAGCGGCATGGATATGAACGCAGTAAAGGCAGCCATGAAGATAGGCATCGAAGCAGCCATGACAGTTAAAGGCGTAGTTTCTATATCTGCGGGCAACTACGACGGTAAACTAGGCAAATACAAAATATTTCTACGCGAGCTGTTCCCATGAGCAGTTTTGGCGTTATAGGTTTTGGCGCACTTAACGTAGACAAACTTTTCAAAGTCGATCGCATAGCAGGCGCCGAGGAAGAAAGCTTTGTAGTTAGTGAAGAGGAAATATGTGGCGGTTCAGCAGCCAATACCACTGTTGGGCTAGCCCGTCTAGGAGTTAATGTCGGATTTGTCGGAAAAATAGCGCTGGACCGCGAGGGTGATCTGCAGCTAGCGGATTTCTGCAAAGAACATGTCGACACTAACGGTATCATCCAAGCTAAAGAAGGTCACAGCGGCAATGTAATGGGGTTCGTCGATAAAAAAGGCGCACGCGCCCTCTACATCCAATCAGGTGTCAACGATACAATAGCGCCTGAAGAAGTAAACATGCAGTACGTTTCTCAGACAGAATTTCTGCACCTGACCTCTTTTGTTGGCGAGCAATCCTTCCAGACTCAAAAGAAAATCGTTCAAAACCTGCCTAGTAACGTCAAGGTCAGCTTCGATCCCGGCATACTTTACATACGAAAAGGACTTGACCAACTCGAACCTATCATAAAAAGAGCCTACGTGATGATGCCCAACAGCATCGAACTGGAGCAGCTAACTGGCGAAAAAGATCTTAAAAAGGGTGCAACTTTTCTAATAGAGAAAGGCGTTACGATTGTTGCCGTAAAAATGGGCGCTGACGGCTGCTATGTTACTAACGGCAGAGAAGAACATCACGTTGAACCTTTCAAGGTGCAAGTTATTGATACAACCGGCGCAGGTGATGCTTTTTGCGCTGGCTTCCTTTATGGGTTGTTGAATAGAAAGAGTCTCAAAGAGTGCGGTCGGCTTGGTAACTTTGTGGGTTCAAGAAGTGTTATGAAAATGGGGGCACGACCTGGTTTGCCGTACCTTGAGGACTTAAAGCTTCTTGGTTAAGTAGTCTATTAAGCCGTCGAATACCAGTTTTCCGTCGGCATATTGGGGCATATTTGTTTGGCGGGTCCAGTCGGGTTGTTGCCACCAGTAAAGTGCCCTTTCTGGGTGTGGCATCAAGCCAAATATTGTACCTTCTTTGTTGCATATGCCTGCTATATCATGGAAACTGCCGTTGGGGTTAGCTGGGTATTGTCCTTGGGCGAATTCGCCGTTCTGATTGCAGTACCTTAGGACTATCATGTCGTTTTCATAGAGTTGCTCGAGCAGTTTCTCTTCTTTTTCTTTAGGTAGCAGGAATCTTCCTTCAGAATTCGCTGCAGGTATATGAAGAACTTTACCATGGGGGATTTTGCTTGTGAAGATGCATTTGCCCTTATTTTCTTGCTTAAGGTACAACCAGCGGCAGTTATAGCCTTGTGGAATGTTTGCTGCCAAAGAAGCCTCTGGATAATCACTCATGCCTTCTAAGCCCGGCAATAAGCCTTGTTCAACGAGGATTTGGAAACCGTTGCATATGCCTATTATCGGGCGGTTTTGATCTACGAACTTTTTAAGATCTTTGCCCAACTTGACTGAGAGTTGTCGTGCAAATATTGCGCCCGCACGTACGTAGTCGCCATAGGAGAAGCCGCCGGGGAAAACCAGCACATGGTAATCTAGCAAGTTCTTTTGTTTAACGACTTCGTTTAAGTGACGGATATCAGTTTTTAGCCCTAGTTCTTGGAAGGCACGTGCAGTTTCTGCATCACAGTTTGTTCCACCTACACGCATAACTAGCACACGTGCATCTTGTAACTTCATTTTTTCTACGCTCCTCTGCTCAAAGTTTGTTTCCAGCTTGCCCGCAAATCCGCAACCGACGCGTCTACTACAGTGGTGCCCTTTAGACCCTTAATGACCAGGTTGGGGGTTTTGGTTACTTTGCCGATTTCAGCAAAGACTTTGCCTTTCATTATGCTCTCGAAAGTTTCTTTATCTTTCTGAGTGACTTCCACGAGAAATCGACTGTTTGATTCTGAGAACAGTGCAAAATCGTTTCGTTCGACAGCCTTAGCTGGGACCTTCTTTAAATCAAGTTCTATGCCCAGATTACTTGCCAGAGCCATTTCTGCCGCTGCAACTGCCAACCCACCTTCTGAAAGGTCATGAGCAGCTCTTATGACACCTGCACCTATAGCTTTAGTAAATGCATAGTAAGTCTTTCTTGCTTGGATCGCTTTAAGTTTAGGCACTGAGTTGCCTATGTAGCCTTTGAGTTTGTAATATTCTGAACCGCCCAGCTCGTTGTAGGTATTGCCAATAATGTAGACCAAGTTGCCTGATGTCTTTAGGTCCATAGAGACTGCTGCACGAATATCGGGAACGACGCCGACAGCTGTAATGAGCAATGTCGGAGTTACCGGTCCAAGTGGGGATTCGTTATAGAGACTATCTTTTCCTGATATAAATGGAGTCTTGAAGGCTATAGCGATATCGTAGCAGGCCTCACAGGCTTTAACCAGTGAGCCGAGACGTTCCGGCTTTTCTGGGTTGCCCCATACAAAGTTATCTAGTATGGCTATTCGTCTTCCGCCTACAGCCAGGTTGTTTCTTATAGCTTCGTCAATAGCGCTGGCTGCCATCCAGTAAGGGTCAATCTTGCCATAATTAGGGTTCATGCCGCATGAGATAGCTACGCCCTTCCACGAGTTCTCCAGTGGCTTAAGGATTGCCGCGTCGTTTGGCCCAGCATATTGTCCGTGTAGCGGTTTGAGGATGGTGTTACCTTTGACCTCATGGTCGTAGGTACGCACTACGCTTTCTTTGCTAGCAATGTTAGGCGCCGACATCAGCTGTAGGAGGGTTTCGTTAAGGTTCTCTGGCTCGGGGAAGTTAGGTTCTTGGAGTTTTTTTGTTTCAAATTTTGCTATCTTGGTGGCTTTGATTGGTGTGAAGAGAAACTGCATGTCAATTTCTGCTACGGTTGTGCCTTCATAGCGGAGCCGCAGTATCTTTTCTTTGGTGAGTTGCCCAATTGCATTAGCTTCCACATCTTCAGCATCAAAAATCTCCAGAACTTTTTGTAAATTCTCAGGAGGCACGGTTAAGAACATTCTTTCCTGGGATTCAGAAACGTAGATTTCCCATGGAGCCAATCCGGCGTATTTAAGGGGAACTTTGTCAAGGTTAACAGTGGCGCCACAGTTGTATCTGTCAGCGGTTTCGCCTACTGCTGAGGATAATCCTCCGCCACCGATATCTGTTGTAGCTGAAGCCAATCCGAGGTCGCGGATTTTCATCATGGCACGAGTAACTTTTTCTTCTTCTATTGGGTCGGCGATTTGTACGGCTGGGCGGCTGATTTCTTCAGATTTCTCAGTTAACTCAGCTGAGGCGAAGGTTACGCCGTGGATGCCGTCGCGACCAGTTTTGCCGCCTGCCAGGACTATATAGTGTCCTATTTTTGCTTCTTTTTTGAACTTCTTAAGTGGCAGTAATCCGATGCAGCCGCAGTATACAACGACGTTGCCTGTATAGGATTCATCGAAGTATATGGCGCCGTTTACTGTAGGGATGCCCATGTTATTGCCGTAGCTGCCGATGCCTGCGGTGACACCCATATAGATGTATTTGGGGTGCTTCATGCCTACTGGCAGCTTGGCGTAATCATAATTTAAAGGTCCAAAGCCTAAGACATTAGTGCATGCGATGGGATCTGCCCAGACGCCCAAGATATCGCGTATGACTCCTCCTACACCTGTGGCTGCTCCGCCGAAGGGTTCTACCGCGGAGGGGTGATTGTGGGTTTCGACTTTGGCTGCTATGGCGTAGCCCTTATCGAAGTCTATAATGCCCGCGTTATCTTCGAAGACGCTTATGCACCATTTAGGGTTGATTTCCTTAGTGGCTTTAGCTATGTATGTCTTAAAGAGGCTGTTGATTTCTTTGCCGCCTTCTATGATAATTTTGCCTTTGAAGGTTTTGTGGCAGCAATGTTCGCTCCAAGTCTGTCCAAGTACCTGCAACTCTACGTCGGTAGGGTTGCGTTTTTGGGTTTTGAAGTATGTTTGGATTTGCTTCATTTCCGTAAGGTTTAAGCCTAAGCCCTGTTCAGCGCTGATTTCTAAAAGTTGCTGATCCGTAGCCTCAGCTAAATTTGCCTGATGCATAGTGAAAGGCGTGTTGGCGCGGATGTAGAGGCTCATTTTTGCTCCTCAACACTGATAAAGTAGTTATCTTTAGTTGGATTTGCGAGAAGGCGCTTAGCCATTTCTTCAGATTTGGCTTGTGCCTCCTCTTTGTCGACTGCTTGAATTTGAATATTGTACGTTTTGCTCACATTTACAACGTCTACACTGTAGCCGAGTTCTTTTAAAAGTCGCTGGACGGTGTTGCCCTCTGGATCGGTATGTCCAGGTTTGAGGCTAACCTCTATTTTGGCGCGGTATATCATGGCTAAATTGTTAAACAGTACAGATTTAAACGCTTTTGCCATTAACAATGCTTATTTCTACATCAGACTTAACTTTTTACCGCCGTATTTGACTGTCACTTGCGGTGTGTCCACGACTTTGCCTATCACTTCAGGCTCTGCATCGGCTTTTTCAAGGATATCCAAGGTTCTATCTCTGTCAGCTTTGTCGACTATTATGCCGAAGCCCCAGCCCATGTTGAAAGTTGTGAACATTTCTTCATCTGTTATGACTAAACCAAGTTCTGCAGCGGTTTTCTGTATCAAGCCGAATATAGGTTGCGGCTTAAAATTATCAAACATGAAACCTATGCCTTCAGAGAAACGCTCAAGATTATTGAACTTTGTATAGGAATCTCCTGTTATGTGCACAGCGCCCTTGATTTTGACCGCTTCCACTGCCTTTAGAAACGGTTTTACATAAATTCTAGTTGGTTCAAGCATCTCAGTTATTATATCTTTATCCAATTCTTCAGGTTTATCATATGGATCATATTTTCCCTTCCACTGTTTGAGTAGGATTTTGCGAGCTAAGGTTATGCCATTGCTGTGCAAGCCGCTACTGGGCAATCCTATGATCGGATCATCGGGTTTTATTCCGTATCCAGTTATTATATTCTGTGTAGCTACTTGACCTATGGATGCTACTATCATGTCAAAACCGGCGCCTTCTGTGATGCCGTTTATGATTTCAGCTACGTCGCCTATTTCTCCGCTCACAACAGGGCACTCAGATTGCTTAGCGCCTTCAACGATGCCCTCAAGCCATTGTTCTACTAGTTTTGGGTTGCTAGCCTGTGCATGGATGTTATCTGATAAAGCTAAAGGTGTGGCTCCTGAGCGGATGACGTCATTAACTGCCATGGCAACCGCGTCAATGCCTATAGTGTCATATTTGTCTGCTAGTTCTGCAAGAAGAACTTTGGTTCCCACTCCCTCTATTGTTAAATCTAGGTAGGTACCTTTTGCAAATTGGAAGATGTTACTATATGGCAGATGTATAACTGGTCCAAAGTGGCTGTACTTGTAGGTTTCACGCAGCTTACTAAGCGCTTTTTTTGATTTATGGCGTTGCTCTCGGTTTACGCCTGCATCTGTATAAGTGAAGTTTTTGGGCATAGACATGTTACTCCTTGCACGCTAAATGAGTAGGCTACTATCTCATAACAATTTTGTTTTTCAAAAATCATTACTCGCATATTACTTGATTTTACGCCCTTAATTTTCTTGCACGATGTTGCAGGGTAAAGTTTTTTTGTTTAGTTTCCCAGTCTAGCAATCGATTACATTGCCTGCTCCCAAATATCACATTTATATTGAATACGCTGAACCGGAAAAGTCTGGCATACGTTTCAACGTTACCCAAGAGGAACTCGTACGTGTCTTCGTTACACCCTTTACCGCTGGGCAACCTTTCTGGTTCATGGGTCGATTGCTTAGCCCCCTAAAAGTTAACAAAACCGTGATCTTTTGGTCCTACGAACCTGCCGACAGACTTCTATTGCCTAACCAAGTTAACCTCATAGCCGCCAAAGACAGAAAATACATAATCGAAAATATCATTAAAGGTAAAGTCAAAGGCGCGTATCTGTGCACCGAAAAGTACCTGCCCTCTATTGAGGAGGCTTTTACCTCTACAGCTTCAGCAGCGCCCTCTGGAGCTTCACCAGCTATAAAGCGCCGTATATTTGTAGTTGCGGGCTTGGATGACAATATGAAACAGGCAGTTACTGTAGGCTTAACGAAGCTAGGCTTAGCTCCTGTAGTATTCCGGGAAGAACTAAACCAAGGTAGAAAAATTGTTGATCGCTTTGCAGATTATTCGGATGTAGGTTTTGCGGTGATTTTGCTTTCACCAGACGATTTTGGATACTCCAGAGAGGAATCTCCAGCCAAACGCAAGCTACGACCCCGACAAGATGTAATATTTGCACTCGGCTTCCTACTGGGCAAGCTTGGTAGAGAAAACGTGCTTGCCTTTTTTAGAGAAACCGCTAACTTTGAAGCCTTAACAGATTTCGAAGGCATAAAGTTTGTTGCGTTTGACGACCGTGATAGCTGGAAGCTTGCATTAATACGCGAACTCACCAGCGCCGGCTATATTGTGGACTCTGAAAGGTTCCTCCATTGGAACCCTTAATTGGTTCTTTCAGAAATGTTGATAGCAAAGTTTCTATACCAAATATGCTATCCCTATGCAGTAGCACTGCGGAATTCAGAAGCAGTTGCGGTCATAGTCCAGCTTGGCTAGGACATCAGGTTCCCAACCTGACGACCCGGGTTCAAATCCCGGTGACCGCACCAACAAATTGCGTTTAGATTGTATCGCTGATTCTTTTACCATTATTTTTATTGTAAACAAAAAGGTATAACCTATGTTGTAGCGCAATACTGTCTCCCCACGCTAGCTGCACTTTCTAAATAGAAAAAAGTAAAGCAGTTGGTGAGTTTACATTGTATAGGCTTCAGTTATGTATCTTCGCATGACTTTTTGGGTCTGGAAATAGTACGCTATGCGTGAAATTGAGTTCTTCATAAGTCCAATCCAGTTGTCTCTATGTTTATAGAAGGTAGGAATGATAAGGTATTCTAGCTTGTTATAGAGGTCATTGAGTTCCATTTCTCGGCGTTCGCTTTCAGCGATGATTTCGTCGGGGTGTGGTCCTATGCCCCAGCCGGTTACGCCTTCGACGCAGCCTTCTACCCACCAGCCGTCAAGTATGCTAAAGTTGATGACTCCATTGTGGGCTGCTTTCATGCCGCTAGTTCCTGAAGCTTCCATAGGCGGGAGCGGAGTATTAAGCCAAACATCAACTCCTGAGGTAAGCTTGGCGGCAATTTCCATCCTGTAATTTTCTAGGTAGACGATTTTGATCTGGTCCTTAAGTATATTGGCGTAGTCGTGAATCTGTTTTATGAGTTTTTTGCCTTCCGTGTCCATTGGGTGAGCTTTACCGGCGAATACTAGCTGGATAGGTCCTCTTCTGATAACTTCTTTTAGCCTGTGTAGGTCAGAGAAGATTAGGTTAGCCCGCTTGTAGCCTGTCGCTCTTCTAGCAAACCCTATGGTCAACACTTGGGGATCCAACTGAACACCCGTGCTCTTTGCTACGTAGTCTATCATGATATTTTTAGCCATCATGTGTGCATCCCAGATTTCGCGGTTTGGAATGTCAGCAGCTCTGACAAGCAATATTGGTTCAGCTGACCAGCTTGGAATGTATTTATCAAAAAGTTCTCTAAAGTATCGACAGGTCCAAGTGTGCGAATGTATACCATTAGTTATAGAGCGTATGTAGCGTCCAGGAAAGAGTTTTCTAGAGTATTCAACGTGGGCTTCAGAGACCCCGTTAATGTATTTACTTAGTTCTAAAGCTAACTGGGTTGTGTTTAGCATGTCGTTGCCTGCGTACTGCTTTATGTCTGCAAGCGAGTAGTCGTTGCCAATTGCCCTTTGGGCGACATCATATGGGAACTGGTCAAATGCTGCACCTACAGGAGTGTGTGTAGTAAAAATGCACATGTTACGCACTTTTTCAGCATTCATGCTATTTTCTCTAAGCAGCTCTAAAGTTAACAGGCTAGGATGACCTTCATTCATATGATATTTGCCGATTTTAAACGGCAGTTTACGAAGCAGTTTTATGCCGCCAATTCCCAAAATAATCTCTTGTTTAAGCCGATAGTATTTGTCGCCGCCATAAAGATAATCAGTGATTTTTCTGTCCTCGGGCAAATTACCTTCGACATCGGTATCTATGAAGAGTATAGGTACCATGCCTCCGGTAGGGCTTTGATACTCGTAGAGCCATGCCTGAACCAGCACCTGGCGGTTATCGATATTCACTTTTACCTTGTTTGGAAGTAGAGTCAAGGATTTTGATGGATCCCATTCATCGGGGAGCTCTTGTTGTTCCCCTTGCTGATTGATTTTTTGCTTAAAGTAGCCTTTTCGGCTTACAAGGGTTAAGGCTATCATTTGTAGCCTTAAATCCGCGCTCGATTTTATAATATCCCCCGCTAAGATGCCTAATCCGCCACTATAAGTTGGGATGTCATTGGCTATGCCTATTTCCATCGAGAAGTATGCAACTTTAGGATAATCAGTAAAGTGTTGCTTACAGTTATAGCTGCAGAAGCAGTATCTTTTACCTCCAAAACTTTGACAGACTAAATCCATCCTAGCTTCAGGGCTTTGCACGTCTAATTGTATTCCGCAAACTGGGCATCTTAACAAGATTGAATTTTCCATTTAGTACCACAGCTGAACAATTTTCTTATATCAACATATTTGTTGGAGTGAATAAACGCTTCGAAAACCAGCGCATATCAACTTTACTTCGAACATTTAAACAAATGGTAGCTCAACTTATTTGCTCGTAATTAACGTTGATAGTAGCAGCCTTCAAAAAGGTTTGTATGCCCTCAAACTATGCTCTCAACAGATTAATAATTATTACAATTTTTATCAATTTATAGACCACCATTAGCTGAGGCCCTTAAAATGGAGCTAATTAAAAATAGCACAAAACAAGCCCTATAGGAATTGAAGCTGTATAGGTAATTCTAAGCAGATAATTTTTGGTTTGAATAAACCTGATTTAAGCAACATATCATTGCTTAAAATTTTAGGTGCAAGAGATTGGCTTGTTAAGCTTTAGCCGAAAACCTTATTCGCACAGATTCGTTTTCCTTTTGGGAAGTAAAAGAATATGAGTGCTTCAAAAGAGCAACTTATCGAATTTATGAAACGCCAAATCGCCAACGAAAACAAGATTGTGAACTCGGTAAATGCGGGAATAAAAAATTTCAATAATGCCCCTGTGAAAGCGGTTCTAAAAGGAATTTCTTTAGATTCAGTTAAACATGCAGAACTTTATGCTTCAGCAATTGTGCTTCTAACAACTACTTCGCAGGCCATGAACCAAGAAAATCTGGACGAGCAACGTGAACTGGTAGAAAAGCACATCAAAATGGAATCTGAACTTATAGAAAAACTAGAAGAAATGCTCCCTGCTATAGAGAACAAGAAAGTAGCCTTCCTCCTCGATTCAATATTAAATGATGAACGAAGGCATCACGAGTTACTTAAACAAGTTCTAGACATAATTGTACGTGGCGAAACCTTAACAGAGGATGATTGGTGGAAAATGCTCTGGGAAGATGTACCCTTCCATGGTGCACCAGGATAAAACTCCCCTAACCCTATTCTTTATACTCTGCTTGCTATGGCAAAAAAATAAAAAATGGAAAATTTGAGATTTAGGAGTTTTCTCTGCATTTGGCAAACTGTTCAGAGAAGCTAAGGGTTTCTTCAACTAGTTTGTGCATTTCCTCTAATAGCCATGCAATACGTTCGCCTTTTTCTGTTAGAGCATAAGTTTTAGGCGTTTTACGTGCAAAGACCAGCTTTTTACCCTTTAGACCTCTTAGATACTTGTAGGTTCTACGTAACGATAGCCCTGTTTTTTGGGCAAGTTTCTTGGCAGAAATACCCTCATCAGCAATATTCTGGTAGACCTTGGTTTCAGTAGCATTAAGGGTCTCCTTAGCTGGGTCACGTTTGGATTTAAAGAAAAATATGTAGTCTCTATCTTCAGGGGTTTCAATAAGGTCTGACGTTTTGAGGCGTTTTAGTATACGGGAGACAATTTTTGGGGAGACTAGGGCTTCGATCTCTTCGAAGGTTTTTGGACCCGCAAGGAGTGTGCGTAGAATGTTTTCCTCGTAGCATTCGCTGCGTGCAGGCAAAAAGTTGACAAATTCTGGAATATTTCCGATGAGATCTGTGAGTCTGCCACCAAATGTTGTAGCATAGAACTGTTCTTGTGCTTCTGCAGCTAAACCAACATCAAGCAGTGGGCGAATATACTCTTCTGCTAGCGTGTCTTGGCTATGCAAGTAACCGTTTTTTTTAAGTTCTTGTTGCAGTTTGCTTATAGTGTAGCGCCCCTTAACTATGGCCTGTAAAATATGTAGCCTCGTATCATTTTTAAGTACATTGAGGAGGTCTTTCATAAAATTGGGGTTTTCCATGGTTTCGGAGAGGCGTCGAAGTTCGTTGCGAAGCTTCCATACGTTGCAGCTAGTTATGCATTCAAGAGGGGTCACTGGTTTACAACTCTTGCATTGATTGTCCAGCGTTATCAAAATTTCAGCTATGCCTTGACTTTGGGCGTCCCTGTGTCGACCAAGCGTATCTTCACTTTTCATGGATTTTTCATCCTTTCATCAACATACGCCTCTAACGGAAAAGGAAATTGTCGGCGCTTGAGCCGGCTTGTGGGATAGCCGTTAGTACGTATGTCATAAAAAATGACGTACGGCATCTTTATATATATTTTCCCAACAGAATAGCTTATCTGGTGGAAGATTGCTCACGCCATGCGAGGTTGCTGTTAAGACTGTTTCACCTGCAATACGAGCATTACTTGCTCAGACGCTTCGCGAAAAGCATGACCTTAAAGAAACTCAAATTGCAGAAATATTGGGTGTTACTCAGTCGGCGGTAAGTAAGTATAACAAGAAGGTTCGGGGCACATCTATTTCGATTGATAGCGTGCCTGAGGTTCAGGTAGTTATTAGTCAGATGGCTTCTCTGCTGGTTATTAAGCCTATGCAGACGGCGCAGCAGATAGAAGTGATGAGGCTTTTCTGTGATGCCTGCGTTTTAATGCGTAAAAAAGGCCTAATGTGCGAGCTTTGCAAACAAAATCAAAAACCTGTGGTAGATGGCTGTAACTTCTGTGATTTATACTAATTGAAAAGTTATTAATGCCCTTTCCACATGTTTTCTTTGGAAGTGCAGTTTATTTGTCAGAGCGCGATGAAAAAGAAGTACTCGATATTATTGAGAAAGTCTCTAAAAGCGTTGTTAACATAAGCACCATGCGGCTAGTCCATAACCTGTTTTACCAAGCAGTGCCAGTTGCCGGTATGGGTTCAGGTACTATAATTGATGCGAAAAAAGGATTCATACTTACCAATAATCATGTGATTGGTGGTGCCCAGAGAATAAGCGTAACACTATGGAACAACGATGTCCTGGAGGGCACTATAGTGGGCTCATCTAATGTACATGATATAGCTGTAATAAAAGTAGACGGCAGTGACAAAAACCTGCAGGCCGCTGAGCTTGGTGATTCTGACAAACTTCGCGTAGGGCAAAGAGTCTACGCTATAGGTAACCCCTTCGGGCTAGCAGGTGGGCCTTCTGTAACTTCAGGTGTAGTAAGCGCGATTAACCGTACCATTGAGACCCAACGTGGGCTAATAGAAAACCTAGTTCAAACTGATGCTGCCATTAACCCTGGCAATAGTGGCGGGCCACTAATCGACACTGAGGGTAGAATTATAGCAATTAACACAGCAATTATCCCCTACGCGCAGGGCATCGGCTTTGCCATACCTATAAACGTTGCCAAACAATATACTGCTGAAATTGCTTCTGGAAAAGTTACTGTGAGGCCTTGGCTTGGAGTGGTCGGTTTGAGCCTAAATGCAGACATTGCGCGATATTACGATCTACCCGTTGCTCAGGGTGTGATTATTACTCGTGTTGCAGAAGGCAGCCCAGCGGAAGCTGCTGGATTGGCAAGCGGAGACATAATTCTTGAAGTAGATAATACTGAAACACGTACCATCGAAGATTTAATCCGGATAATTCGCAGCAGAAGAGTCGGCGATGTGATCCGCATCTTTGCACTTCGAGACAGCAGGCAGCACTTCTTTGAACTTAAACTTAGCAGCGCTCCCTAACCTGCTTTTTCTTTTAATAACTATTATTAAAGTGTGAAAGCTCAATGTTTCTGCATCTTATTAGGGTAGGTGAGACATGTGGACCAGCAAGATGACACTAAGAAAATTCTTAATGACTATAATGTCATCGCAGTAGTGGGTCTATCTAAAGAGCCTGAAAAACCCAGCTTTCAAGTTGCCTTCTACTTGAAAAGTCATGGTTACAAGATAATCCCTGTAAATCCCACCGTGGATAAGGTTTTAGGCGAAAAAAGCTACAAGAGCCTGCTGGATATGCCTATAGCTGTGCAAAAGACGATCGAAGTTGTGGATATTTTTAGGCGTTCTGAGGATGTACCTCCTATTGTTGAGCAAGCTATTAAGTTAAAGCAGGCACATGGGAAGCTGGCGGTAATTTGGATGCAATCCGGTATAGTCAATGAAGAGGCTGCAAAGGTGGCTGAGAAAGCTGGGTTACTTGTAGTAATGGACAAGTGCATTATGCGTAGGCATCGTTCTCTGAATAAGGTTGAGTCATCATATTCATATTAGGTTTAGTAATAGCGAAGCAACAGTTGCTATAATCACTATAGCTAATGTTTCTAGTAAGGTTATCTTCCAATGAACTCGCGTCTTTTTAGCACGATAGCGAACCAGAAATATGCCTGCGATAGCTGCAACTATAGTCAATGATACAACGAGATTAATTGGATCCGGCAACATAATGTAAGATCCTATAGGTATGCTTCCGGCTATGAATGTTGTTACGCCGCATATAGTGGCTGCATAAAGGTTTGATCTGTGAATTTCTTTATCTAGAAGCAGAAAGAGCTTTTTAACTAGTATAAGTGATTTGTCCCGTTCTTTCTTGTCTGGAATATCACTTAGACTGTAGTTCATCAGGTTCTGCAGTGTAAGTATATCTGCTAGGTCTTCAGTAATTCCGCCAAGGAAAAAGCTAGAGAAGTTAGTTATCGCAACGGCAGTTAACGCTAAAAATGCTGTGAAAATGAGCTGCTGGGCGCTAAAGGCAGCATTGCCTGTTAAAAGTGAGATTGCAGCTGAAAGTACCACAACTAGCCCTGTTGTTGAGCCATCAACCAATCCAGCCACGACTTCTAAGATTGGCTCTTTTTTAAGCAAAAGGCTTTGCCACTCTTTAGATAGCCTAAGTCCTTGCTCGGTAAGCTGGACAGTACCATCATTATCTATAATGAGCCCTTCAACGGACATTTCCTTTAGCGCCTTATCCAGTTCACTCATATCAATGCAGGCTAAGCTGGAACAGACACGATCAAGCCTACGCTTAATTGCAATCTTCCGCGTAGGTTTGCCCTTACTCAAATACAACAACACAATTACTCTAATAACATCAGGTAGCTCTTGAATCTCAAAGGCCACTCAACAAGTCACCAAATCAACTAACTTTTAATATTTTTAGATTAATATTAAATTTTGTGCATTATTCGGATTTTTTTCTTGGTGCTATTGTGCAGAATCAAAAATTTACCCGGTTTTTCTACCTGGTTGCAAACTTCGTCTATTCATTGTATCTTGTTTTCTGCATATCATTGTCAGAATTATATTCATAGATTTGGGTCATTACTAAAGATCGTGAACGAGGTACTGGCAGTCTACCTCTTCTTGATCTGTTATGCTCCTAATAGGGTCATAGGCGTTTTGAAAGCTTTATATTAGGACTATCACTTCAGTTTTATCTGGTAGGCTATGTTTTCAAAGATTAAGAAACGTGACGGTAGAATAGTTGATTTTGATGCTGATCGTATTAAGAATGCCGTTCATAAAGCTTTTTTAGCTGTGGAACTAGGTAATGGCGAAAAGGCAGAAAAGGTAACTAAAGCGGTCGTTAACCAGCTAGGGTCACGGTTCAAAGAAGAAATTCCATCAGTTGAAGATGTTCAAGATGTAGTAATCGAAGTTTTAAGAAAAGAGGGTTACGAAAAAGTCGCTTTGTCTTACGAGGATTTTAGGAAAAAGAAAGAAGAATTGCGTGTTCTGCGAGGACTACTGGGAATAAAACCTAAACTAACAGTTAATGCCATGGAGGTCCTTAGAGCGCGTTACCTGCTAAGAGACGAGCAAGGCAACCTTGTGGAAGCCCCAACTAATCTTTTCGAGCGGGTCGCTAAAGCTATAGCCGAAGTAGACGCAAGGTTTGGGGAAGATGCGCAAGAAAGCGAAAAAATCTTCTATAATATGATGGCTAAGCTTGAATTTCTGCCTAATACACCAACGCTTTTTAACGCAGGTACCAAGATAGGCCAGCTTTCCGCTTGTTTTGTCCTGCCCGTAGATGACTCGCTAGACAGTATTTTCACCACCCTAAAAAACATGGCCACTATTGAGCAGACTGGCGGAGGCGTTGGATTTGATTTTTCTAGATTGCGCCCAAGAGGCGACATTGTAAAGTCAACCAAAGGCGTAGCATCAGGACCTGTAAGTTTCATGCGCATCTTCGATACAGCAACTGAAGTAATAAAAGCCGGCGGCAAACGCAGAGGCGCCATGATGGCTATACTGCGCGTAGATCACCCAGATATTCTGGAATTTATAACAGCTAAACAAAACCCAACAATGCTATCCAACTTCAACGTATCAGTCGCTGTAACCGACGAGTTCCTTAACGCACTTAAAGAAGACAAAACATACTGGCTAATCAACCCCCGCAATAATGAAAAAGTCAAAGAATTAAAAGCCAAAGAAGTCTGGAACCTCATTGCACATTCAGCATGGGCAAGCGGAGACCCTGGTGTAGTTTTTATCGACGAAATCAACCGCTATAATCCAACTCCTCAGGTTGGTAAAATTGAGTCTACAAATCCATGCGGAGAACAGCCATTGCTTCCTTATGAGAGTTGTAATTTGGGGTCAATTAACCTTTCAAAGATGGTGCAAAATGGGGCGCTCAACTGGGATAAACTACGTGAAACAATTCGTAATGCAGTACACTTTTTGGATAATGTCGTTGATGCTAATGTTTACCCTTTGAAGGAGACGGCGGATATTACTCTGGCTAACCGTAAAATAGGTTTAGGCGTTATGGGCTTCGCTGACATGCTTATCACTCTTGGCATTCCCTATGATTCTGAAGAGGCATTAAAGCTTGGCGAACAAATAATGGCCTTTATCCGTGAAGAAGCACACAAAAAATCCAGCGAGATTGCTGAGAAGCGGGGGTCGTTTCCAAATTTCAAGGGTAGTATTTGGGAACAAAAGTATCCTGCATTTAGAAATGCAACAGTAACAACTATAGCGCCTACGGGAACGATAAGCATAATCGCAGGCTGCTCTTCTGGAATAGAGCCTTTGTTTGCAATTTCATTCATGCGTAATGTATTAGGCGGAGCAAGACTATTCGAAACCAATCCTCTATTCGAGGAAGCTGCAAAAACCCGTGGCTTTTACAGTGCCAAGCTTTTAGAAGAGATCGCGCGCACTGGCTCAGTCCAAAAAATTAAAAATGTGCCTGATGAAGTCAAACGCATATTCGTTACAGCATTAGACATTGACCCCATATGGCACATCAAGATGCAGGCAGCTTTCCAAAAATACACCGATAATGCTGTCTCAAAAACCGTTAACCTACCAAACGAAGCTAAAGTTGAGGATGTGCAGAAAATTTATGATTTAGCTTGGCAGCTTAAATGCAAAGGCGTCACTGTTTTCCGGTACGGTAGCAAACCAGAACAGGTTCTCTACATCGGCGAAATTAAAACTAAAGATGGCAAATTTATATCAGCACAATCCGAATACGCAGGCGGCTGTCCAACCCAAAACTGCCCATTCCCAACATAATCATAAATAAAAAATGGTGATTAAAAATGGGTTATATCTACTTGTATTTTGGAACAGGCGGCGGAAAAACTACCAACGCTTTAGGTTTAGCCCTACGTACTGTAGGGCATAATAGAAAAGCGATAATTATCCAGTTCTGTAAATGGCGAGAAGACATTGGCGAAATGCTTGTAAAAGACAAACTAGGCGGATACTATGAAATCTACCAATTCGGGCGCAAAGCCTGGCTGGGTCATGAAGAAAAGATAGAAGAGTTTGGTGGAGAAAAATTCAAAGTCGAAGGGATAACCAACCAAGATAAATCCCTTGCACAAGAAGGCTTACGTTTCGCTAAACAGATGATGGAACAAAGAAAACCTAGCCTACTTGTGCTTGACGAAGTAGCCTTGGCAGCATACTGGAAACTTATTGATGTTGAAGATGTTCTCGATTTGCTTAATAGAGTACCTAAAGAGACTACTGTGGTCATGACGGGAAGATACACCCCACAAGAGCTTGCCGACCGCGCTGACTTTGTAAATCTTGTACAAGAAGTCAAAATGCCAAAAAAGTTTGATCTAACAGAAGGTATACAATTCTAAATTTCTAAAATAAAAAGAAGAGTTAGGCTTTTACTTCTTTGGCTATCTGTTTACCTAGCTCAAAGCATTTTTGTAAGTCATCCTTTTCAGGTATATACTTTATTTCTAGTCCTGGTTCGTGGACTTCGAAGCCTGATTTGCGTGCCATTTCTGCCATAGCCTTTACTGCACCGCCGCCCCAGCCAAAGGAACCAAAGAAGCTCCATATCTTATTTTTTGGTCGCAGGCCGGTTAGGTAGGTCATGAAGGCGCCTACTGTTGGGAACATGCCATTGTTTAGGGTTGGTGAGCCTACTATGACTGCTTTAGAGTCAAGGATTTCAGTTGCTGCTTCAGTATTGTCTGAAGCACGTAGTTTGAGCATTTTGACTTCTACGCCTTCGCTGATTACACCTTCTGCTATAGCACGTGCCATTTTGTCAGTGCTTCCCCACATGGTATCGTAGACTATAGAAACCTTCTTTTTAGATACTCCTGCAGCCCAGTCCACATAGGCTTGGATAATCTTACCCGGGTTCTTGCGCCAGATAACACCATGGCTAGGTGCAATCATACAGCACGTTATGCCTGCTGCCACAACTTCTTGGACTTTTCGTGCGATTTGTGGTCCAAGCAACATAAGTATGTTAGCATAGTAGGTTTGTGCTTCTTCCATTAAGATGTGCTCATCTACTTCATCATCGAATCGTTGACCTGTTGCAAGGTGCTGACCAAACGCGTCATTAGGCATTAAAATTTTGTCTTCAACAACGTATGTGAACATACTGTCTGGCCAATGTAGCATAGGTGCCTCAACAAAGCTTATACTGCGAGCGCCAAGCTTTATGGTATCTCCGGTTTTAACTGTTTTTATGTTAAAGTTTGGTCCGTAGTGTTCTATTATGGCGTCTTTACCTCTTTCAGAGGCAATTATAGTAGCGTTTGGGGCAGCCTTGGCAATTAAAGGTAAGCTGCTTGAATGATCCATCTCCACATGGTTAACAACTATATAATCTAATTTTTCAGGATCAATGATACTATTAATATTGCGTAGCAGCTCTTCGCCAAACATGTATTTGACGGTGTCGACGAGTACGTTTTTCTCGTCAAGAATCAAGTAGGCATTATAGGTGCTTCCTCGCTTGGTGATGTACCCGTGGAAGTCACGTATATTATAGTCGACTACGCCGACCCAGTAGATGTTATCTGCTAAACTTACTCTTGGTCTTTCCATATCCTTTACTCCTTGGTTGACTTTTATTTTTCTGTTTATGCCTGTTTTTCTTTTAGTTTCAGGTTATAGGTAGTTTTTATGCCTGCTTTTTCAAATATTATGCCGACTGGGCAGTTCTTAAGGGTTACTTCATGTAATCTTTCAACCCTGTCCATGGGTGCATCGATGTCTATGGTTATGTCCATGATTTCTTCGCTTATAGTGCCGGTTTCATCGGATTTTACGGCTTGAACTTTTACATCGCATCCCTTGAGGGGTAGACGCATCTTGTAGGCTGTCGTAGCAAATATGGTAGCGTAGCATCCGGCGTGACTCATGACGCATAGTTCCAGCGGGGTAGGTCCCATACCGGGGCTATTCTCGCTTGCTTGGTCAGCTATTATGGCGTGGGCTCTACTGTTGTCGAGAACAATTTCATTTTTCTGGATTATTTGAGCTCGTGCGGTTAAAATTTTTGCCAATGTTTAAGCCTCCATAGTAGTTACGTTATGAAGTCTGAAGGGCCTATCGATTCTCTTACCCATACCTGACAACTCATTTTGTACAAAATTACAGGGAAAAATTCTGTTCCGCCTCGTTTATATCGGTTTCGTACCAAGCTATCTTGCTTGCCTATTATGCTGCTAAATTGAAGGGTCCAGTTTCACAAAGATAATATGTTTGTGTGAGAAAGTGTCAGTGAGCATCATACTCTTTTAAGTTAGGTGCACATTGTATGGAGGTTACTAAAGAATGAGCTTATTACCAGATGATAAAAAGGAAGCTATAAGGGCTGAGTTCAAAGAGAAACTCGTGGACCCTGTTAAGATAGTTATGTTCACGCAAGAGCTTGAATGCCGCTTCTGCTCCGACACACGCCAGTTGGTGCAAGATTTAGCGACCTTAACAGATAAAATCAATGTCGAAGTTTATGACTTTCAAGCCGATGCCGACAAAGCCAAAGCCATGGGAATAGACAAAATTCCCGCCTTAGCCATTATAGGCAGGAAAGATCATGGCGTGCGAATCTACGGTATCCCTTATGGCTACGAGTTGCAAACTCTCTTGGAGGCACTGGTGACAGTTTCAACAGGCAAAACTGATTTGTCAGAAAAGACCAAGGCAATACTTGCTGATATCAAGTCGCCTGTACATATTCAAGTGTTCGTAAGTTTAACTTGTCCGCATTGTTCTGCCGCTGCGGTCATAGCCCATAAGCTAGCTGTTGAAAGCGACTACATACGGGCTGATGTCATAGATACTACAGAGTTCCCTATGCTAGCCCAAAAGTATGCTGTTATGGGTGTACCTAAGGTTGTAATCAACGAAAAGGTCGAATTTACAGGAGCCTTCAATGAAGACCTCTTTGCTGAACATACCGTGCTAGGTGCATATCAAGCATAAGCTGAATTATGTAGTAAAACAAAAGTGTGGTTAGCTGGCTTTGCACCAGCATCTCCATTTTTAGATTTAATGACCTCCGCATCCACATCCGCATGATCGGCTTGTGCTGCTGGTTGAGCTGTTAGCGTATTTTTCTGGGTTTTTATCGAAGGTGTTTTTGCATGAAGCAGCGCAGAAATAGTAGGTTTTGCCTTTATATTCTGATTTAAATTTCGCGGTTTTCTCATCAACATTCATATTACAAACTGGATCTTTAGCCAATTGAGTTCACCTCCTATGGTAATATTTTGTTAGGCGTTAAACTTTTCGTACTTCAATTTCGCGAATTTTAGTAAGGCTGAGTTACTGACAACTGTTATGCTGCTTATTGCCATGGCGCCTGCTGCCCACATTGGATTTAGCAAACCTGTCGCTGCGATTGGGATCATGACAATGTTGTATATGAAAGCCCAGAATAGGTTGCTGTTAATTTTGCGCATAGTTCGCTTGCTTAGTTCTATGCTTAATGCAACATCGCGCAGGTCGTCTTTTATAAGCACTATGCCGCCAGTTTCCTTGGCAATGTCAGTTCCACTTCCTAGGGCTATGCCAATGTCTGCGGTTGCAAGTGCTGGGGCGTCATTTATGCCATCTCCTACCATGGCTACAACTTTGCCTTCGCTTTGTAGTTTCTTGATGGCTTGCTCTTTTTCCCAGGGCAACACGTTAGCTATTACAGTATCTATGCTTAATTGTGCAGCTATTGCTTTGGCGGTTCTCTCGTTATCGCCAGTTAGCATGGCTACTTCCAGATTCATGTTTTTAATATTTCGGATGGCTTCAACTGCGTTTTCTTTCGGTGTATCCATGGCGGCAATTATTCCTGCCGCTTTGCCATCGATTGCTAATATCATGGTGGTTTTTCCTTCGGCTTCCAAGCTTGCCATGTCAGCTTCTATTGTTGAAATTTGAATGCCTTGTTCTCGCATTAGTGTGCGGTTACCAAGCAATACTCTCCTATTGTGAACTATGCATTTGACGCCCCGTCCGGGCAGTGCTTCGAATTCTTTTGCATCCACAAGCGGGGTCTTGTATTCTTCTGCTCGTTTTACAATAGCTTCCGCCAGTGGGTGCTCAGAGCCCTTCTCAGCTGAACCTGCAAACGTTAGCACATCTATATCTGTAAAGCCGCTGTAAGTTTTAATGTCAGTTACCGAGGGCTCACCTTTAGTAAGCGTTCCAGTTTTGTCAAAGACCACGGTACTTAGTTTTCTTGCTTTCTCAACGTATTCGCCGCTTCTTAGCAGTACGCCATATTCGGCGCCTTTGCCTACGCCTGCCAGTATGGCTGTCGGGGTAGCTATACCCATTGCGCATGGGCATGCAATTAGCAACACCGCTAATAACGCTGTGAACGCCGTCACAAAATCCCTTGTTAGGAACCAGAAGGAAAACGAGATTGCTGCTACGGTAAAGACTATCGGGACAAATCTTTCTACGATGCGGTCTGCAAACTTCTGAACCGGTGCACTTGAAGCCTGTGCCTCCTCGACTAGGCGCACAATTTGTGAAAGTGCAGTATCTTCACCTACCTTGGTGGCTTTGAATTTTAGTAGACCAGTTTTGTTAATGGTTGCGCCAATGACTTCGCTTCCTACATTTTTCTCAACAGGTATGCTTTCGCCTGTAAGCAGTTTTTCATCAACTGATGAGTAACCTTCGATGACTACGCCGTCTGTGGGGATTCTTTCTCCTGGTCGAACCACAATCACGTCGCCAGTCTCTAATTCCTCTGCTGAGATTTCAACTTCTTTTCCGTCTCGGATTACTATTGCAGTCGTTGGTTTTAGTTCGAGCAGTTTTCTTATTGATGCAGCTGATTTTCGGCGTATGGTTTCTTCAATGTACTTGCCAAGTAGTACAAAAGCTAAGATGGCTACAGATACTTCTAAGAAGCCTTCCCCGCCTATTGTTGGGAAAAATGCGTAAATGGCTCCATATATCCATCCTGCGATAACGCCTGTAGTGACTAGTACGTCCATATTGATTTTTCGGTTTTTAAGTGAGTAGTAGGCGCCTTTGTATATGCTAAAACCAGCAATCCACACTACAGGCGTGGCTACTAAGAAGACGGCTAAGCCATAAACTGACATTTGTCCGATAATTTGAAGGGTCATTATTCCTCCAACAAGACCAAAGATAAACGCAAGCCTTGCAATTCCTGCAAGAACTGCACCTAGTAGCGTAAGTGTAACTCGACGTTTCATGGCTTTTAGTTCGCGTTCTGGCTGTGTGTATACGTCGAGGCATGATTGTGAGCAGAAGTAGTACATTCTGTCGCCAATTTTTGCTTTAAGTGCAGTTGCTTTATCTACTGTCATGCCGCAGACTGGATCCCTTGCGGTTTTGCTTGGGTCAGTACCTGCTTTGGCTTCTTTCATATCACTTGACATGTTTTTCTCTCTCGACCTGTGATAATATTTCCTGTAAGACATATAAATATATCTATAAAAGATATATCTTAATGTTTTTTATGCGTGGCAAAATTCATGTGCACAAGTATTTATGTGCTAATAAAAGGGATTGCAGGACTGCTGCAGATAGCCTTTTTGGGAGAAAGGAGAAAAGGCAGGAAAAAGAGATTTCCTCTGCAACAGCCTTTCTGCACCATCTAAATAAAGCAATACTTATTCCTGCCGTATTTTAGAAGTAATCAATCAAACTTGGTCTTGAAATATGACCTATCTATGTCTATTCTATGTAACTACTATAATACAAGTTTAAATGTACGTAATAAATATATCTTTATAAGATGGGTCAACTGTCCATGACCAGCCCCGATATTAGTGAAATAGTTTCTGACTTCTCCAGAGTCTACATACTTACAATACTCTACGAACGCCCAGCTCACGGCTATGAAATAATCAGCAAATTCAAAAAAACAATAGGCAAAGATGTAAGCCCCAGCCTTGTATATCCTTTCCTTAAGCAACTAGAAGAGAAAAATCTTGTCACGCATACACTTAAGCCAGTAGGTGCTAAGAAAAAGAAGGTTTTCGAGTTAACACAAGAAGGCAAAGAGTTTTCTCAGCAGCTTTTCAAACGCTTCTCTGACCTTATTAGCATAGCCTTAGAGCCCCGTCTTGAGGTTTGTGCTCACTGCGGATGCAAAGTCTACGAAGGCGGATACTCAGAAAAAATTAGAGGAAAAGAACTAACCTTCTGCTGTTGCCATTGTGCTGCATCGTATAAGCAAAGTATGGGTCTACAATAACCCTCTTTACTTATTAGAAGGCCAGCATGCATAACTGGTGAAAGTTATCGTTTTTAATTTATTGCTGATATTTTAGGTGCATGCTAATTAGGACTCATGTTAGTTTTGCGGATGTCGATGTTAGTTTTGGTTTATGTTTGGTTTTTTGTCTCTGTCCAAGTTCTGCGTGGTCTTTTTCGTACTCTTCGTGAGAATAGGTATAATGACACATATTGCATTGTAGGTTAAGCGGTGAGTTATGCTGATAACCCCGGCTTTGCATTTCCTTTACCTGCTCTTGATGCCTGTAAAGCAGCTGGCATAATCCTGTAGGCGTGTTGAACCTTTGAGTTTGTGGATGCTTAAAATAGCCCTTCTTTTTCTGCAACGCAGTTACAATGATATGTAGCTCCAAATGCTCGCCTAGCAGGTGCTGTCTGTCTAGCTCCTGTACAGGAACACGCCAAATGCGAACCAATCCAAAATCTCCTTACCTTTCTTAACGTGCTCTGTGTTTGAAAGAAATCGGGTGGCTACGAGTAACGATAGCACTCGTAGCTATTATTCTAGTCGTTTAATTATGTGGTAGCCGAATTGGGTTTTAACTGGGCCCGAAGTTTGGCCTTTTTGGAGTGCAAAAGCGGCAGTTTCGAATTCTTTAACCATCATGTTTCTTCCGAAAACGCCTAGATCTCCGCCTTTCTTTCCTGAGGGGCAAAGTGAGACCGCTTTGGCTATGGCTGCAAATGTTTCGCCTTTTGCAAGTCTGTCCTGTACTGCTTTTGCTTCTGTTTGAGTCTTGACTAGAATGTGAGCGCAACGAATTTTGTCTGGCATAAAATAAGAGTAGGCAATTTTTTATTAATAACTCTTCTTCCCATACAAGCGCTGTTTATTAGTAATTTTTGTAGGTTTTGTATTTTTGTCTTTAAAGAAACAGCACGTGAAAATTTTTGCGGTTGCAGCAGCAACCTTGGTTTGTTGGTTGGATCTTGGAGGGTTTTCTGCATTTACATAAACGGTTGGTAACTAACGATTTCTTGCGGTTGGGCATGCGAGGTCTCATTACAGATGAAGAAGGGCAAAGTTTTGCAATTATGGTTTAATTATTAAGCAAATTTGTTTCACGGCGAGAGCGCATACTTTTCTTATGCCTCTTTTGCCTGGTACGTAGCTGAAATTAATGAGGTTTAGGTGATGTAATCTGTTAATTTCTCCACTTATGTGCGCTTCGCTAAGCTCCATTTTTCGCGCAATTGAAGAAACATCAAGGTTTTCTTTTGAGAGCAACTGGAGAATTTTAAAACTTGTGATTGATGATAGCCCTTGGACTAGCTCTAGGGCCTCTTTTCCAGTCAATTTTAGCTCTTCTGTGGCCAAATTTCCACTCCAAAACAATTATAATGCTGCTTACATATAAAGTTAACCATAAACATTATGTAATCAGTTTCTGAGAATATATATAAGTATGGAAGGAAGTAAATTATACAGGAAGTGAATTAAATGATTATTAGAACCTTACAAAACAAACGACCGACAAAGAAAAGAAAAATTCGCATGGATATGAAAGTGCACTCTGAGGTAAAGGTCGCAGGAAAATGTATCGCCCAATTGGTGTGAACTGCCAAAAAGATCCTCTAAATTGCAAAAATTGCTCTACACGAAACGAATGCAAAACATATGCAGAGCTAAAAATAAAAAGACAAAAGAAAAAAGGCGACATATGCATAGTTAGCCCTTATACCGTCGGAGTTTGGGAAAATTGGAAAAAGCGCAAATCACTGCCCTCCTAAACTCTGGCTGCAAAACGCTCAACAAAGTCATCAAAGCTGACTGTTTGCCTGCAGATTTAGAAGCTGAAGTCTGTAATCTTCGCTATGATATGCTGGTTATGCTTTGCAATATTGAGGAAAACGCCACCAAGGAATTGATTAAGGTTACTAGCGATTGCTTGTCTTCTTCTACTTGACGAATACTTGAAAACCATAAGACTAACCGAGAACAAGTTTTCAACTCTTTGGGAGGGATAACTTATGAGACTTTCAAGAAAAAGATGCCGATTTGCTCAAGACTATATTGACCCTGCAGCTGGAACTATGTCCAGAGATAATGTAGCCACACACATAATTAGCGCTCGCGGCCGTCGCAAATTCAAACTATCAAGCGGTCGACGTATCAAAATCCCAGAGGAATCAGCGCCTAAAATCATGGAAAATATGGACTAAAGTCTTGTGCATAACTTATCCTTTAAAAAGCATAAGACCACGCTTTACAGAAAAACCTTTTTTTCTTTAATTTGAGTAAATCTCCTAAATAACAAGTTTATTAAGGTTTAAGAATAAGCTGACACGATGTGAGGACCAAAAATCGTTAGCAAAAGTTTAGGCATAACAAATTATTGTGTAGCAAAAGTTGATGTGTATTTTGCTTCGAGGCAACTTGTGTTTTAAACCTAATTTGTGGTAATTTTTGTTTTGAATCCTTGATGCATTGACAGTTATTAGATATTATTTATGTATAGTTGAATTATTTTATTGGTAAAATTATACTATTCCTGTAGAGGAATATTTATAACTATTGAGGAAAGTAATGTTATTGGAGAATGTGATGTTAACAATGATATACCAAAAACAAAAGAACCCAATAAAGAATCGAAAAATCCACATGGATCTAAAAGTTCATTCTGAGGTTTCCAAGGTTGGAAAGGAATGTACAGCCAAATAAATATCGATTGCCAAAGCAAGAAAAAAGTACCTCACTGCGATGACTGCATTTATAGTAAAACCTGTAGCGCTCGAACTGAAATTAAGAAAAAAGAAGATGGCAGTAATCCGATAAATCATTTTGGTAATGGCGGAGTAATGACAGAATTGAAAAATCCAGAAACCATCGCCATCCTAGATAACACTGTTGAAATTATTTCTATCTTGAATAATATTACTAAGGTGCTTAGTAAAGCATTGGAATGTAACTGCTTGCCTTTCGGTCTTAGAGAAGAGGCTATCAATCTTAGATGTAACGCTCAAACAATGATGAATAGACTTCAAGATCCTGCATATGGGGACATCTGGCTATGTCTATAAAACGTTGTCCAAACAATTTGCTCTGCCGCTGCATCCTTTGCCATAGCATCTTTAAACTATACCGACACTATCACAAAAACAAAATGGCCTATTCAGAATTCGAGTGCGACTGCGGACGTATAATTAAAGTAAAAGAAATACTCCAACAAGATATGTGCAAAAGCAAAATAAGCGCCATCAGCGACCCAATACCACCAAAAAAAGATACCACATAGATTAAAATGCGCTAAACAATAAATGCACAATTAAAAAACAAACGCATTTTTCCTTTTTCTTTTTTAGTGATGCTTGGATCTCTGTTTGCTAAATCAATTATATAGTAATAAGAGCCTATCGAGAAGAACAATTACCTACCTTGGCATTACAATATGTTTAATTGATGCAGCGTGTTTTTGCTTTTTTATGCATGAATGGGCTTTAGCAGAATCTGTAATCGCAGCCGCAGAGCAGATTGCCGAAAAAGAAGGCTTAAAGCAGGTTACCGAGGTAACAGTGAAAATCGGTGAAATGCAAGACGTCGAACGCCCAATATTTCGCTTCGCACTTACTCAGCTTAAGTCTGATCGCTTCAAAGGCGCAAAGTTTCGTATCCTTAAAGCTAAAGCTAAACTCAAATGCCACGTGTGCGGTAACGAATGGCTTTTCGGAAAACAAAAGCTTGACAAAAACACAAAAGAAGCTATACACTTTGTACCCGAGGTAGCACACACTTTCATCAAATGCCCCAAGTGCGGTAGCCCCGACTTTGAAATCCTCGAAGGCCGTGGGGTATGGCTTGAAAGTATTAAAGGAGAAAAATAGTTTGGTTGACCCCCGCACAAGCATAATCGAGCAACGACTAAAAAGCATAAAGCGAATAGTGGCTGTTTCTAGCGGCAAAGGTGGCGTAGGCAAAAGCATGACCGCAACAACACTTGCGCTGTCGCTGTCTAAGAAAGGCTGCGCCGTGGGTCTTTTTGATTTAGACTTTACCAGCCCTTCTACCCATGTGCTTTTAGGCGCTAAAGACGTGCAGCCTACCGAAGAGAAAGGCCTAATCCCGCCTAACGTTAAAGGCTTAAAGTATATGTCGCTGGTTTACTATTCGGGCAATCAAGCCGCACCATTGCGTGGAGCCGAAACGTCCAATGCTTTAATTGAGTTGCTCGCGGTGACCTTGTGGGGCGATTTGGATTACCTTATTCTTGATATGCCCCCAGGGATCGGCGATGCAGTGCTTGACTTAATCAGGCTGGTCCCACGCATAGAGTTCTTGATAGTCACCACATCTTCGCAGCTAGCGTTTGAAACCGTAAAAAAGCAGTTACATTTGCTTCAAGAGCTTAAAGTTCCAATAGTAGGCATAGTTGAAAATATGAAACTCGCAGGGTCAAAAAACGTGCGCCAGCAAACTGAAGCATTGGGCATAAAGTACCTCGCAGAAGTCCCTTACGACCCAACTGTTGAAGCTGCCATCGGAGACCCCGAAAAACTTCTTGATTCAATTCTTGGCAGAAAAATCCAGACTATAGCGCAATCAATATGACCCTCAAAGTGTTTCTTAGAAGTAAATAACTGGTCGCGTAGACTATGCCTCAAATCAGGGCAGTAATAACGGATTTCATCGGCACTTTAGCAAATGTGCACAGCTATAGCCTGGATGCTTCAATGAATACTCTACGTGATGCCCTTCTTGGTGTAGGCTTTAACTGCGAAAAGCAACAGTTTATAGCCGCCTATAAGAAAGCGCACGAAAAGTACCGCATTGTTCGCTATGGTGAATTGCGGGAAGTTACAAATGCGGTTTGGGTGGCAGAGACTTTATGTGACCTTGGTCATGATGTGCAGGTAGACGATAGCCGTATGAAAGAAGCGCTCAACGTGTTCTTCCAGGACTTCGTGGACTCACTTGAGCTTCGACCCTGCGCCGAGGCACTTTTAGAGAAAATCTCACAGACATGCAAGCTTGCTTTAGTCTCCAATTTCACTTATGCACCAGCTGTGTATGCAAGCCTAAGAAAGCTAGGAATAAACCGCTTTTTTAACGTAGTAATAGTTTCAGAAGAAAACGGCTGGCGAAAACCTCATCAAAAAATCTTCCAAGACACCCTACGGCAAATGCAAGTTACAGCAGAGGAAGCTATCTATATTGGCGATAGCCCTATGGAAGACATTAAAGGAGCACTACAAGCAGGACTAAAAACCATTTTCGTATCCTCCCAGTTCTACAATCTTAACGATCTGCAAAACAGCAAACAAGAACCCCACATCATAGTAGATAACCTTGAACAAATCTACCAAAACCTGCCCAAAATCCTAATTTAAAACGGTCTGATACATTTTTAGTTCAAATTTTTACTGCTTCAAAAATATTAGGGTTGCCACTTTTACAAAAATTCTGTTAAATCAGACTTAGGATAAAGTGGGTCTCCGAATAATTCTTAAAGTGGCTATGTAGAATACTTCTATTTGACAGGTGGCCTCTATGGAGAACTGGGATCTTATTATTGTAGGTGCGGGTGCTGGCGGTTTATCCGCCGGGATCTATGGTGCAAGAAGTGGACTTAAAACTCTCATTATTGAAGAAAAGCTGGCTGGAGGAACAATTGTTGATGCCCCTATGGTGGAGAATTATCCCGGTTTTCCACAGATTCTGGGAGCTGAATTAGCAGAGAAAATGGTTCTACACTGCAGGAAAGTCGGTGCAACTATACATGAGTTAGAGTCTGTTGTAAGCTTTGACTTTACGGGAGAAAAGAAGATTGTAAAAACTCACCGTGCCGAATATGAAGCCAAAGCCGTAATTATCGCTTCAGGGGCGCATTATCGTGAAATTAACGTAAAAGGTGAGAAAGAGTTCAAGGGTAGAGGCGTTAGTTACTGTGGTGTATGTGATGGACCCTTCTTTAAGGGTAAGCGGGTGCTTGTTGTAGGCGGAGGCAACTCTGCAGTTACTACTACTTTGTATCTTTCAGGATTAGCCGCTGAAGTTTTCGTTGTTCACCGTAGAGACGCATTTAGAGCTGAAGAAGCTCTGGTCAAAGATGTTGCCTCTAAAACGAACGTGAAGATTTATTGGGATACAGTGGTGAAGGAGATTAAAGGTGACCGCCTCGTTTCCGCAGTTGTCCTTTCTAATGTTAAAACAGGTGAAAATAGCGAATTGGCTGTCAACGGAGTTTTTGTTCAAATAGGCGAATCACCTAATAGCCAGATTGCTAAGGAAGCAGGCATAAAGATCAACGATGACGGATTTATTGAGATTGACATTAACCAGCGAACCAACATACCTGGCGTTTATGGCGCTGGTGATGTTACGAATCATCCAGTGATGCAGATTGGCACTGCGGTAGGTCAAGGCATCACTGCTGCTCTTGATGCATATAGCTACATTAAACAACCGTATTATCGTAAATAAGGGAAAAACATTATATCACTCCGACCTCTTTTTGACGTTTTCATAAGCAATACAATGTTTGCTTACAGTGCACTTTGCACTGAACCGGGAATGAGGTTCACTTTACATGAGTGAAAAATGTCTCGCTGCTGTAAAAATTAATCAAGACTTGTGTAGCCGTTGTTCGGTATGCTATTCTATGTGCCCTTTTGAGGCCATAAGCCGCGACGCAGAATCAGGTAAGCTGGAAATCGACAACCAGAAATGCCAAGTTTGCGGTATCTGCTATAGCGCCTGCCCAGTTTCAGCTATTGAAATGGCATATTACGACTACAATCATCTATTAGACTATGTTAACCAAGTACGCCAGAAAGCCAAAGGCGACACCCTTGTCATGATGTGTCGAGGAAACTCTCCTTCTGATGGTGAAATCCGAGATATTCTCTCAGCAAAAGGATTGAACGTTAACGAATACATTCCATTAAGGTTGCCCTGTGCTGGTCGTGTTCCAACAGATTTCGTCTTCAAAGCCCTCAGTTCTGGTGTAAAGAACATAATTTCTGTTCAATGCGAAGATAAATTCTGTCGCATGAAAGAAGGCACCCAAATCAACACACGCCGCTTTATACTTAGCAAGAACGTTCTCAAGCAGCTAGGCTATGACGAAAATGCTCTTACAGTCTTAAAGTATTCACGAAAAGCCGTGTGGGAAAATAAAGAATGCGTAGGCTGCGACAAATGCGTCTTCATATGTCCCTATGCTGCAATCAAGGTCGATTCTTTCTCTTCACCACGCGTAATTCAAGAGGATTGCGTAGGTTGCGGCGCTTGTCAACTGGTTTGTCCTCATCATGCGATCCAAGTTAAGGGATACGAGTTCGAAAACGTTCTTAACCGCTATGCGGACTCGGCAGCAAAACTTAAAGCTCAAACTAACAAGCCAGCTATACTTGTCTTTGCTTGCCAATGGGCAGAGTACCCAGGCTTAGATGACCCTAACAGTATACTCAAAGGCAAAAACGCCGTAGTCCTTGAAGTCCCCTGCTTTAAAGGTCTAGACCCTGTGCACATAGTTAACGCATTAAACTGCGGCTTTGATGGTGTTTTAGGCGTTGTCTGCTCTCCTGATGACTGTAAGATGCAACAAGGACGAGACACTGCAGAACGTAATGTCGGCGTAACTACTGACGTCCTCAAAAAGATGAAGCTCCTTGACCGATTCGAAGTAGTCGAATTATCTCCCCGCTGCAATGGTCAATTCGAATCCACATTCACAAGCTTCTATAACAAAATCTCATCAATGCCCCAATGTGCTGTAAAAACGGAGGCGAATTAAAACGTACAAAATAATAACTAAAAAACAACTAGCGCATAAAGAAACTCTCTTCGAAGTTGAAGCTCCAGATATCGCTGCAAAAGCCCAGCCTGGTCAATTTATAATAGTAATTGCCACCGAAAAAAGTGAACGCGTCCCATTAAACATCTGTGACTACGATACTAAGAAAGGAACTATTTCCTTTGCTTTTCACGAAGTTGGCAAGACCACTTTGAGCCTAGGGTTGCTTAATGCAGGTGATAGCATTATGAGTATAACTGGTCCGCTGGGCAATCCTTCTGAAATAAAAAACTTTGGCAAGGTTCTTTGTGTCGGTGGAAGCATCATGATTGCTCCTTTGATGCTGCAGGTTAAAGCCATGAAGGCAGCCGGCAACCATGTCACCACCGTATTAGGATGCAGATCAAAAGAGTTCATGTTCATGGAAGAAGAAGCCAGGGCTATAAGCGACAAAGTCTACATAGCATCTGACGATGGCTCCTATGGCTATAAAGGATTAGACTTCCTCAAAGAAGTGCTTGCAAAAGAAAAATTCGACCGCTGTGTCGCCATGGGTCCTATGGTCCTAATGCGAGATGTAAGCGAGATGACCAAACCATTCGGCATACCTACCATCGTGACCTTAACGCCGATCATGATCGACGGTATGGGAATGTGCGGCGTCTGTAGAGTCACTGTCGGCGGCAAAATGCTCTTCGGCTGCGTTGACGGACCAGAATTCGATGGACACCAGACAAACTTTGAAGAGCTAATTCAGCGCCAACGTAGCATGCTTCCTGAGGAACGACTAAGCTCTGTCTTGTGGGAAATGAATCAAAAAGAAAAGCATGGAGGATGTAAGTGTGGCAGAAACAAAGCCTAAACCAAAAATCCAAAAAGAAGCTGTAGAAATGCAAAAACAGGAACCTAAAGAACGCGTTAAAAACTTTAACGAAGTTGCTTTGGGTTATACTGAAGAAGAAGCCCAGCAAGAAGCTAGTCGCTGCCTAGGCTGTGTTAAGCCACAATGTGTCACAGGCTGCCCCGTAGGCGTACCTATACCCGAATTCATCAAATGCATCAAAGAAAAGAACTATGCCAAAGGCATCGCCACTATAAAATCCAAAAACGCCTTACCTGCTGTGTGCGGACGCGTTTGCCCTCAAGAAGAGCAATGTCAAAAACGCTGTGTCATAAACAGAATAGGTCAACCCGTAAGTATCGGTCGCCTAGAACGCTACCTTGCGGACTGGGAACGCGAACATGGCTTCCAGCTACCACAGAAAGCACCCCCAACAGGCAAAAAAGTAGCTGTTGTCGGTGCAGGTCCAGCAGGGCTCACCGTAGCAGCAGATCTAATAAAGCTTGGACACGAAGTCACAATATTTGAGGCACTACACGTGGGCGGCGGAGTGCTCGTCTACGGTATCCCAGAATTCCGTTTGCCAAAAGCCATCGTCCAAAACGAAGTCAACTATGTCGAAAAACTAGGCGTCGATTTACGCCTAGGTAACTTGGTCGGCAGGACTCATACAATCCCTGAGTTAATGAAGAACGGCTACGATGCGGTATTTATCGGCAGTGGTGCAGGGTTACCCCAATTCACTGGTTGCCCCGGAGAGAACCTAGGCGGTATCTACAGTGCTAACGAGTTCCTCATCCGTGTTAACCTCATGAAAGCCTTCGACTTTCCCAACTACGACACACCAATACGCATTGGCAAGAACGTAGTAGTTATAGGCGGTGGTAACGTAGCTATGGACTGCGCAAGAAGCTCGATGCGCCTTGGCTCTCACGTGTGCCTACTGTATAGGCGTTCACGAGACGAACTGCCCGCAAGACAAGAAGAAATCGAAAATGCTGAAGAAGAAGGTTTAGTCTGCAAATTCCTTGCTGCTCCCGTAGAATTCTATGGCGACGAGAAAGGCTGGGTAAAAAGCATGAAATGCATCGCCATGGAATTAGGTCCTCCTGACGAAAGAGGACGACGTAGCGTCAAAGCAGTACCCGGTTCAGAATTCGTCATGGATGTTGATACCGTTATTATCGCCATTGGACAAACGCCCAACCCAATCATACAACGCACCACCGACGGCTTAATCTCAGACCCAAGACACGGCACCATAAAAGTTGACGAAGTAGGCAAAACTAGCTTAGAAGGCGTCTACGCAGGCGGAGACGTCGCCACAGGAGCCGCAACAGTCATCAGCGCCATGGGCGCAGGCAAAAAAGCCGCCCAAGCAATGCACGAATACCTAATGAACAAAAAATAGCCGCAAGCCGGCTGCTTGGAGGCTATAAAGCCTCTTTTAATTTTTTCCAAATTGCTTTCAACATGTATTGATGGCTGGGTTCTCTGTAGCTTGTGTAAAAAGTTATGTTCTTGTTGCTGCTGGTTTATTATCGTGCTATGACTGTTTACATGCACCATGTTCTACACAAGTTGGGTTTTACTATGCTTTGGTATAAATGACATATGTAGCCAAGTTCCAATTTTTCTTGCTGCTATGAAGCTTGCCCATGACAAAGCTCCAACTAGTTTTTCATCTTCAGGAAAATGCCTCTTAAAATCTAACACAAGCTTTTCATCTACCTTATGTGGAGATAGAGCCGCTAATAGCGCCAGATCCGCTGCTGCCTGATAAGGCTCATCAAGCCTGCTTATAGCATCTTCACTCCATGCTAGCCTGAGCTCTGAAGTTTCGCCGCGCCAATCATCAATCTCCTCTTGGATAAAAGAGCGCACCGTTTGCGGCAATGCATACTCGCCAGCTTCTTCAATTGCCATCGAAAAGCATGCATATGCCCTAGCGATGTTGGGTGCAGGCTTTGCCCAGCGCAAGTCATTTGGCAAATCCGCTTTAGGTAAAAACTGCAAAGAACTTCCTGCTTCTTTAGGTTTGATGATTGCTTTTGAGAACATCCTTATGGAAACCTGTTTTAGGGGACTTTTTAGCCAGCGCTGATTAAACGGTAGTAGCGTATCGCCTAGCAGTACGGTTGCCATGCGATTGATGTAGTGAAAGAATACTGCAGTCCCGATGATTTCTGGAGCTTGCTGTTGAGAAAATGGTGGCACTCTAAGGGCAAGTGACTTTGGTGCTGTTGTTGCCATTGACCACTCGACAATTCTTTGCAGTTCAATTCCAGGTATGTGGCTATAGCGCCCGCTGCTTATTGTTTCTGCGACTTCTTTGTGCCCCATAGCGTTTAACATTATTGTATGGGTATCTACGCAATATGGACACTTATTGGTCTGAGAGACTGCTACTGCTATGGCCTCCTTAATCTCTCTAGGTACAATGCCGACTAGCCCTGCTTCACGGCACACCATCCAAGCGCCTGACAAGAGTTTAGGTAATGGCGAATGAATTAAGAAAGGTTCTGTAACTGCGCCAAAATCCTGCTTTATTTGAGCGTATACTTCAGCTACAAGTCCTTGGGCTGAATTTGGCTTAACAGGTTGGATATATTTTATCAAGACTTTGTGCCTCCGTTTTGTTAAAGAGGCTTAAAACGTGGTAGAATGTTCGCTTTTAAAACCACGTTGCACTTTATTTATTTCAATTTATAAATAAGCTTTGTTATAATCCACGTTTATTAAAACTAAATTGTTTGCTTTCAAAAACAATATTACCTGATTTGAATAGATAGAAATGGCAACAACCACATGACCAACCCTAATAACCTTAAATCACATTTTGGCGACACTAACAGCTTGGGCTATCCCAAGGTTCCACTTTATGAACTCCTTAAACAAACTGCGAAACACTACCCGAAAAAAGCTGCCCTAATCTACGCAGGAACAGAAATCCGCTACGATGAGCTAGAGACGCTTTCTAACAGATTTGCTGCTGCTCTAACAAATTTAGGCGTAGTTAAAAGTGATCGCGTAGCCCTTTTCCTTCCTAATAGCTTCCAATTTATAATTGCTTACTTTGCCATTCTAAAAGCAGGTGCCATAGTAACCGCCATAAATCCTTTGCATAGGGAACGTGAAGTAGAGCATCAACTTGCTGATTCAGAAGCCAAAATTATAGTTGCTTTAGACTCAATCTATCCCATTGTCAAAAAAGTCCAGCAAAGAACCAGTATAAAAACTGCCATAGTCACTAGTGTGGATGAATACGTCGGCAATACAGGCAGTTCCGACGTTAGCATTGCTAACACGAATGTGTATGCCTTTAAAGACCTGCTCAGAATCGAAAGTTCGTCCATAAAAGTCGACATTAACCCTGATAAAGACATAGCAGCCCTGCAGTATACCGGGGGAACTACTGGCACCACTAAAGCTGCCATGCTCACTCATACAAATCTAGTCTCCAATGCCTTGACGTTTGCTGATTGGATAAAAGGTACTCTTGCAAAAGAGGTCTTCCTAACTGCGCTGCCACTGTCACACATTTATGGTTTGACCACCAGCTTAAATGTGCCTGTTGCTTTAGCTGCAAAGATAGTTCTACTTTCGCGATTTGAATCCGTCAAAGCTTTAGATGCTATCCAAAGACACAATGTTACTGTTTTCTGCGGTGTACCCGCCATGTACCAATCCTTGCTCGCCTACCCTGAACTGCAAAAGTTTTGCTTATCTTCTCTGCGTATTTGCATCTCAGGAGCATCGCCGCTTCCGGTACCGCTTCAAAAACAGTTCATACAGTTAACAGGAGCGCTCCTAATTGAAGGCTATGGCTTGACCGAAGCTTCGCCCGTTACTCACTGTAATCCCGTGGATAAGTCTTTACGAACCGTGAATATGGGCTCAATCGGTCTACCCTTGCCAGGCACTGAGTCCAGAATCGTTGATTCCGAAACTGGTACTAAAACCCTGCCTATAGGCGAAGTGGGTGAACTTGTGGTGCGGGGTCCACAGGTAATGCGTGGCTACTGGAAAAACCCAGAAGAAACTGCTCTAATTCTGCGTGACGGCTGGCTCTATACAGGTGATCTTGCACGCAAAGACGCCAATGGATACTTCTATTTGGTTGATCGTAAAAAAGATGTAATCAAACACAACGGCTATAGCGTTTACCCTCGCGAACTTGAAGACCTACTCAATGAGCACCCCGCCGTAAAACTCTGCGCCGTAATCGGTAAACCCGATCCAGCATCAGGTGAAACTCCCAAAGCCTTCATAGTGCTTAAAGAAGGCGCTACTGTGTCAGAGGAAGAAATCAAAGTATTTGTAAACAAACAGATAGCGTTATACAAAGCCATCCATGAGGTTGAGTTCCGAAAGGGTCTGCCCTTAAGTACTGCAGGCAAAGTCTTGAGGCAAGCACTTAGAAGCGAGGAAGCCAAGAAAAATCAGACAAAACCCTAACTACACGTTTCTTAAGCTTACGTCCTTGTCCTAGATAGGTACGGTTTTTTTGCGGAAAGTGTGTTCCACCCTGAATTTGCTTTCGTAAAAACCTGAACATCAACAAAACCAACCGCTTCCAACATATCTTTAATTTCTTTCAAAGTAAACAGATGCAAGTGCGCTTTTTCAACCATATCTGCATGCTTAATCTCATAAGCGCCATCTTTTATCACCTCGTTCACCATCAACAGCGTGCCCTTTGGCTTTAAAACACGCTTTATTTCCAAGAAAGCATTGGGAAGACTTGGCCAAAAATAGTATGTCTCAACAGCTGTCACTAAATCGAAGAAGCTATCCGGGAAACTCAACTTTTCAACCACGTTTTCAATAATTTCAACGCGACCTTCCTTAATCAGGTCTTTATTTACTTCTTTAGAATACTTTACCATGTCTAAAGAATAGTCTATGCCGAAAACTTTTCCTTGAGGTGCCAACTGGGCCAGTCGGTTAATTGTTTTACCGCCTCCGCAACCTACATCCAAAATAATAGCATCAGCAGGAATGTTGACATATGTTAAACCCCACGTTGTCAAAGCCTTGTGTTCTTTATTCATCAACGCTGCGACTGCTCTGCCCTGGATACCTGTTGGGCATCTAAATTGATCCATAAACCCCAAGCGTTTTCATCTCAATTAGCTAAAGAATTACTGGCGCAACTTAATAAACAGTCAAATCTGGCAACATTTAACGTTAGCATAGGATGAAAAATGACGTCTCAGTAAGCAGTTTTCGTGCAGTTATAATTTATATGAATTCTTGCTTACTGTAGTTAAAGAGTGTCTTGTGTTGCGCATCAAAATAACCGTTGCTGGCATTGTTCAAGGCGTTGGTTTTCGCCCTTTTGTATACCGAACAGCAGTTAAAAACGGTTTAGCAGGTTACGTGCTTAATAGAGGCGACGCTGGTGTAGAAATCCTGCTAGAAGGCTCAGAGGCCGCTATCGAAGATTTTCTGCGTGACCTACAAGAGCAAAAACCGCCGCAAGCACGCATCTACCAAATCCTAAAAACTCCGCTAGCAGGAAAAAGTGAATTCACAAATTTTATCATAGCCAAAAGTAAGCAAGAAACTAAGCATACAGGTTCAGTAGTGCCACCTGACATCGCCATATGCAACGATTGCCTACGAGAACTACGCGACCCCAAAGACCCTCGATACGAATACTTCTTTATTACATGCACTAACTGTGGACCGCGATTCACGACAATCGAGCGGTTGCCCTATGATCGCGAAAACACAACCATGCGCGAGTTTCCCCTTTGCGGGTTCTGCCAAAAAGAATACATCGCCCCACTTAACCGGCGATTCCATGCCCAGACTGTAGCATGCCCAACCTGCGGACCCAAAGCCTACCTGACCACCAGTGCAGGTGAGCCAGTCAACTCGGCGAACCCAGTGCGCGAAGCAGGGATTTTGCTCAGTGAAGGCAACATAGTCGCCGTCAAAGGCTATGGGGGCTTTCACATTGCCGCGTCTGCAACCAACGAAGCAACGCTTAAGCGCCTTCGGGAATCCAAACAGCGACGCGCCAAACCTTTCGCGCTAATGGCACGAGACTTAGTTGCTACTCGATCGTTTGCTGAAGTGAACCCGAAAGAGCAAGAACTACTAACCTCTCCAGCTCGACCCATAGTTTTGCTTAATAAAAGTAGCAATTATAATCTTTCTAGATTAATTGCCCCTGGCTTGCACAATGTCGGCGTATTTCTGCCCTATTCAGCAATGCACTACATGCTCTTCGATCAAGTAAAGGATGCATCTTTTGTGATGACCAGCGCTAACCCCGCCAACCAACCCATCATCAAAGACAACATCGAAGCCCTTAAAACATTAGGTGACACGGTGGACTATTTCCTATTTCACGACCGCAAAATTGCCCAGCGCTGCGATGACTCTGTCATACGCGTACACGAAACCCGACCAGTTTTCATACGTAGAAGCCGCGGTTATGCACCCGCGCCTGTGATGCTTAAGAAAAAAGCAAAATGCTGTGTTATAGCTTTGGGTGGCGAACTCAACAATACTAGCTGCATACTTAATGATGATAAAGCGTTTATCAGCCAGCATATCGGTGACGTCGAAAATATCGAAACCCGCGACTTTCTGCAAGAAGCTACCAAGCACCTCATCCATCTAACGAATACTCATATTGAAGCAATAGCCTGTGATTTGCATCCAAAATTTGTTACCAGTAATCTGGCGCGAGAACTTGCAGAACAGAACAGCTGGCCGCTAATTCAAGTACAACACCACCACGCCCACATCGCAGCATTAATGGCAGAACATGGTGTAGATGAAATGATTGGCATAGCTTGCGATGGCTACGGTTACGGCACCGACGGCACCGCATGGGGCGGCGAAGTCCTGTTATGCACACATGACTCAACCGACTTTAGGCGGCTTGGACACCTTGAATCGCAGCCTTTACTGGGCGGTGATGTGTCTACTCGTTACCCGCTACGCATAGCTGCCGGCATACTAAGTAAGCAAATCAATATAGCTCAATGGGTAATGCAAAACAGCCATCATCTTCCGCATGGCGAAACCGAAGCCCGTCTCATCTTAAGCCAACTCGAAAAAGCTGATTGTATCCCCCAGACCACAAGCTTAGGCAGAATCCTAGATGCAGCGGCAGCCATTCTGGGCGTTTGCTATGAGCGAACCTACGAAGGTGAAGCAGCTATGAAGCTCGAAGCAATCGCCACAGGCGGCAAAGACGTCTTGAACCTGCCCGCAATAATGTGCGGGGATGTGCTGGATACTTCACGGCTATTACAGACGGTATTTGAGAAATGCGAGAAAGCCTCCAAGGCTGATTTGGCTTACTCAGTGCATGCATACTTAGGCAAGGGTTTAGCAGCCTTAGCGGTAGGAAAAGCATTAGAGTTGGATGTGAGAGCAGTTGGCTTATCAGGTGGCGCAGCAGTGAATGGGCTGCTGGCGTCGACTATGCGCGAGGCGGTCGAGGCTGCTGGTTTGCGGTTTTTTGAGCATGAGCAAGTTCCTGCGGGTGACGGTGGGGTTTCGTTTGGGCAGGCAGTGGTAGGTGCATTTGACAAGTTTTGAACCAATCTCTTTTTATCGCCGTAAAACCTGCTCTAGGTATTGACCATTTATGTGTTTGGCTATTCCAGCACGCGTCACAACCATAAGCGGCGATAAAGCCCAAGTCGATTTTGGTAAAGGCGTATTGCGAGAAGTTAATGTGTCGCTTGTTGACGTTAAAATCGGCGACTACGTTTTAGTTCACGCAGGTTACGCCATACAGACTATGAGCCAGAAAGACGCCCTCGAAACACTCAGCTTATGGAATCAGGTCCTTGACGCAGGACAAAAATAACCTGAGGGGATTAAGTGGTGGCGCAAAATGTCAATTTTCGTGACCCCGACATGGCAAAGCGCATAGCCGCAAAAATAAATCAACTCGCCACCAAAACAGGCAATGTGAAGATTTGTCACGTGTGCGGAACCCATGAATGGACAATATCCCACTTTGGCATCCGCAGCTTGCTGCCCAAAAACATAGAAGTCATTGCTGGCCCAGGGTGCCCTGTATGTATTTTGCCCGCTTCCGAAGTAGATGCAGCCATAGCTATAGCTAAAAAAGGAGTTGTAATCACGTGTTTCGGAGACGTTTTGCGAGTTCCAGGCTCACATGGATCACTTCTAGATGCAAAGGCTGAGGGTGCCGACGTACGCATAGTCTACAGCACCAGCGACGCAGTCAAAATGGCGCAAAACGAACCTGATAAGGAGTTCATGTTTTTTGCGGTTGGCTTTGAAACAACAGCGCCTTCTACGGCAATTGAGATAAGTCAAAAACCCATAAAGAACCTGAGCTTTCTGGTTTCACATCGATTGGTGCCGCCTGCCATGGAATTGCTGGCAAAGATGCCTGACCTACAACTTAGCGGTTTCATCGCACCTGGCCATGTAAGCACAATTATTGGCGTGCAGCCCTACGCGGTTTTTCCTGAGAAGTATAGTTTGCCGACGGTAGTGGCAGGGTTTGAGCCATTGGATTTGCTTTTCGCAGTTTACATGATTGTCAAGCAGCTAAGTGAAGGCAAACCTAAACTAGAAAACGAGTACACCCGAGGGGTTTCATGGGAAGGCAACCAGAAAGCACAGCGGCTGATCAATGAAGTTTTCACCGTAATCGATGGCAAGTGGCGTGGGCTAGGTACCATACCCAACTCTACTATGGCACTAAAAGACTCTTACGCTGGCTATGATGCGCTCAAAAAGCATGAGGTAACGCTGGTGGATGGGGTAGATTCTCAGCCTGGATGCCGATGCCATTTAGTAGTCGTAGGTAAAATCAAGCCTGACTCTTGTCCGCTGTTCCTTCGCTCGTGCACTCCACAGAATCCCGTGGGCGCCTGCATGGTCAGCATGGAAGGCACATGCAGAGTTTGGGCAAAAACTGCTTCTACTCCAACAAACCCGCTGGAATAATGTTGCTATAAGGTAACATCCTTTTTTATTATTTTACATCTTCTAAGGCTGTAACGACAGGGTTAAAAGGGTGGGTCACAGATATTCAGGACTAAAATGAATTTGAAGGTTGTATCTGCATAGAATACAGTTCATATGTTGCTATCTTAGAGCAGAAGCTTAAAGAGTTATCCAAGAAGGCTAATCTGTCTAACCCTCCTGAACTGTATATTTCTAGACAAGAACGATTAGCAAGTGTTAACATTTTCCAGCGTCGTATATCAATCGGCGAGTACCTTTTAGAACTATGGAGTGATGGAAAACTCAATGATGCCGATATCGAAGCTACCTTGGCTCACGAGATCGGACACATGATGGACTTAGGTTATAAATCCCATTCAGCAAATTTTAGAAATCTAATTATTACAAGCATATGGCTAGTTGCCGGCACTTTCCCACTAGTGCTCTATTTGTCCTTCCCCTCTTTTGCTACTTTGGTATTTTCTATTCTATTTGCTGTTGGCTGGGGATTTTCTTTGCCGATTATAATACATCGCATTGACATAAATGTAGAACTGGAAGCTGACAAAAACGCTGCCTTGCACCTAGTTGAACCCAAACAGCTAGCTGATGCGTTAACCAAAATAAATTCCCTGCGCAAATCCACTAGACCCTCAGGATTAATAGCCAAATTTGGCAGCTTCATAGGCATAATCACTCATCCCACTTTCAACGAAAGAATAAACCACCTCAACAGCCTAAACGGCATCAGCGAAGCCTAACACCCTACAAATTTCGCCACACCAAACCGTAAGCATTTTAAATCTAAAGACATTCTCTTCAGGGAGAAACAACACTACGCCTTCGTAGCCTAGCCCGGTGGGGCGTTACCTTGGTAAGGTAATGGTCGCGGGTCCAAATCCCGCCGAAGGCTCCACATCTCCTTGTTGCTTTTTAAGTAGTTCAAGAAATTCTTCGTGGCTTAGTCTTGCTTGTTGAATTATTGATAGAAGTGTACCTTTTTTTGAGTGGGACATGACGTGGCACTGTTAGTTTATGTTTTCCGTCAGTCAAAAATATGTGGTCACTATCTATCTCCAGTTTGCATTAGATGACTTTCCTTAGGCAAGAATGCTATAGGTTTCTGAGCTGGTTTAGGGTTCCTAGGTAGGTGCCGTCGGTGAGGTAGATTTCAGCGTTATCTACATCTACAGCGGCTGAACGCAAAACAGGTCCAATGAGCTCTTCGTTGCCCAGGTCCTTACGTGAGCGTGTTTCATTGACGGGTCGACCGCCGAGAAAGTCGTTGAAACTAGGCATCATAAATAGCTGGGTGGTTTTCGCATTGATATTGTAGTGCTTTTGCAGTGTTTCTTGCGGGGTGCCTTGAATTTTTATATTATTTTTCTGCAGTAAAATCCTTGTGAGTGCTAATGTGTTGCAGTTGGCTTTCATCCATACCTGACGGGTTAGCTTATAGCCTGTAGGATCGCGAAATGTCACAACTGGGTGCAGGTGTCCCATTACTAGTGTTGTGCATCCTAAAAGCTCAGGTGAGAGCCACTTGTGCCCATGAAATAACCCCACATCATTAATGACTATGCCGCTTGCTGGATGCATCACTACACCTTCGGGCAGCATGGGCTCAAGATTAGCATCATGATTCCCGCGAATAATACCCACGTTAGCTACGTGCGCTTTGATTTGGTTAAAAAAGTTGGGTATGTCCTGCCATTCGCCTGCCTCAGACCTAAACACAGTATATTTGACGTCGCCAAGAATCAGCAGAGTATCTGGCTTGTACTTAGAAAGCAACGTGATAAGTTTTTTTAGGATTTTTTCGGTTTGACTAGGTATATGGATGCCTTTTTGTTGAAGTGCGGTTTCCCAGCCTATGTGTGGGTCTGTAATGAGGAGGGTTTTGGTTTTTCCTGTTTTTATGAGGGCTGCAGCGTGGGGCATTAGCAGCGTAAACATGATCGGTCGCTACTTTGATGGTCTAACTAGACTTAACACGGCTTGATGGATTGTCATGTTGCCTGATGCGATAAATTTGAGCTGCTGTTTAGGATCCAGCTTAACATCTATCTGCTCGTTAGCTGGTGTAGTAACTATGCCGCCTGCTTCGTTAATAATTAGGAAGCCTGCTGCTATGTCAGTAGTTCTGATTTTGCCGCGTATGTCGATGAACCCATCGGTTAAGCCCTCGGCGACATAACATAGTTCCAATGCATTAGCTCCAAAGTGCCGAATATGCCTAGTTACTTTAATTAGCTCCGTCAGTTGCGGAGCCACTTCTTTTACCTTGTATGTGTTCAAGTCTAATCCAATGACGGCCTCATGCATAGCTGTGACAGTTGATGTGGAGATTCTTTCGCCATCCCGATATGCTCCTTTGCTTTTTATAGCAGTATAAGTGGTGCCGTGGTACAAATCGGCGACCATGGCTGCAAAAACACTTGATAGGGTCTGTTTGCGTGAGATAGCTATGGATGAACAGTAGAAGGGCAGTCCGCGTGTCAGGTTGGTTGTCCCATCTATAGGATCGGCAGTCACAAAGTATTCGCCTGGGTTGGAGCCGAATTCTTTAATGCCGGATTCTTCGCTAATTAACGTGAACGATACGCCATGCTTTAGCATAATTTCAATTATAGCTTTTTCAGCCGCCAAATCTACTAGCTTCATCTTGTCGCCGCCTGCGCCCATGCCTAAATCAGGTTGGGGCTCCTTGAGGTTTTTCAGGTGCGGCTGGATATGCGCCTTTACATTTTCTTTGCATTCCAATAAAACTTGCAGCCAATCAACACTGGACGCCATGATGCTTTAACCTCACAACCATATACCACGCAACCTCATAAAGACTTTATCCACATCCCACTCAACAAGAACCTGCGCCTATTCGGGCTCTGATAACAATCCTGTGCACAAACCAATGGATTATCAAATGGCAATATGACTACTACTTACTGAATTAGGAAAAGGGATGGTGCCGGGGACGGGATTCGAGCCCGCGACCTCTGGACATATGGGCGTTTGGCCACCATTGTTCTCCAGATTATGAGTCTGGCGCCCTAGCCAGGCTAGGCTACCCCGGCAAGCTTTTTGGGTTATGCCTATTGCCTCTTTTACGCGCCCAACTATTTAGTCGGGTTCTTAAGGCTTCGCCTTTTCAATGTAATATAGTTTAATTAAAGTTTTCTTTGCAAGAGCCGCATCTGGGCATCCAGCACAGCCTTTTACTTCACCAAGCCTAAAATAAAGCAGCTTTGCCAACAGCTATTAAGTAGAGACTACAGTGCTTTTGGCATAGTTATAAAAAAATAGTTTTTGCACTATGAAGTGTACTAAAAAAGATGGACTGTGGTTGCGGTGATTTAATAATATTTGACTTTGTCCAATGTACGCTTATGCTATACCCTGCGACCGAATACGAACCGAAGTATTATTACTATTATCGCTATGACCAGCAGCACATATAGTATTGTGCCGATTGCGGGAAAAGCAATCAAGCCAATTAGCCAGATGATGATAAGAATTGCTGCAACCACAAGAAGCAGGTCTATTAATCCCATTTAAAAAGCCTCAAAATATCCTAACTTGAATGGTTAATTTTAAGGTATGTGACTGTAAACAGGAAGCAACTTTCTCATCGGAGTTAATTTAACCCTTTAAAGTTAATTTCGGGGCTAAATATCCGGTTTAAATCATTTCGCCGCGGTTTGTAATTGCCTTTTAAGATGAAGTTGTCTATGCTGCAAATAATAATTGAAGACCGCATTAAATGGTTGCAGCTATTGCTGATAAGTAAAAACAGTAGAACAATAGAAGCTAAAGAAAAGTATAAGCATGGCGTGTAAAAATAGTTAGGCAACTTTCTTTTCTATCTTTTTTACCTGTGTTTCTGAACCAAGATAGAC
>CAYRSV010000007.1:0-29530 GCA_964427115.1 uncultured Candidatus Bathyarchaeia archaeon
ATCGCCACGTTGGCATCGTGGAGGTCGCGGGTTCAAATCCCGCTCCGTCCACCAACACATAGGGTGCGAATCTCTTTCTCAGCCTTTTAAAGCCCCAAAACACCCAAACAACATGACCGACATATACGACTACAAGCAACGCATAGCCCGCTCCAAACGCGTCATCAAACAGCTCCCAAACGGCCAAGCCGCACTTAACTTTATCACCCACCTTGAAGCCCTAGGCCTTGCCTTAGCAGGCATCTCTAAGTACGCAAGCCATTTGCCCTCGTTGCTGCGCGTTATCGATTTTGATGTTAAAACGCTGCATCGAGAAGATGCTGAATGTGTTGTAGCCTACATCAACGACCAGCCCTATCGCGAATCGACCAAGTATGGCAAAAAACTCGTTTTCCGAAGATTTATCCAACACGCCAAATGCGGCAAATGCGACAAAGACACCCCCCTCCCCAAGGAAGTGCGATGGATTAAGCTTCGCATGAATGACAAAGACACCCGCGCAACCCCTGAGAGCCTACTCACACCCCAAGACTTCACCGCAATAGTGCAAGCTACTGAAAACACGCGCGATAGAGCCCTAATATATGTCCTCTTTGAAGGCGCTTTACGTCCTGGCGAACTATTAACCATGACCCTAAGCAGCATAGTATTCAAAACAGACCACTGCCTAATTACCGTAAACGGAAAAACAGGCATAAAACGCATACCTCTAATCGTTGCATACCAGCCCCTTCTCTTATGGGTAGCAGACCATCCCCAAAGAGCCAACCCCCAAGCACCACTCTGGTGCTCTTTAGCTAACAACCACAAAGGCGAACGCTTAAGCTATACCCATTTCCGACTCATAATCAAAAAGCTCGCCAAAAAAGCCAATCTACAAAAAGACATCTGGCCCTACCTATACCGACACACAACACTAACAACAATGGCAAAAATCTTTACTGAATCACGCCTTGAACAGTTTGCCGGCTGGGTCCATGGCAGCAAAATGACACGCCGCTACGTACATTTTTCCGCAAGGGACCTCGAAGATGCAATGCTTGAATTACACGGGCTAAAAACGCCAGAGAAAAATGAAGGCTTAACTAAGCTAATTGAATGCCCAAGATGCAAAAACAAAAATCCCTTTGCCAACCTAAGATGCAACACATGCGCCATGATCCTAGACAAGAAAGTAGCGCTACAAATCGAAGAAAAAGAAAACGAAAAAGACCAAGAACTGCAAAAACAGAACAAAGAGCTGCAAACCCGCCTTGAGAAGCTTGAAGTAGTCATCTCTTCTCTTCTAACGTCTCAGATGGAAGCAAACCGCGCTCATTGACGAGCTTTTTTAGCTCGCCAACCTCTTGTAGAATTTCTTTAAGAAGCTGTTTTTCGACCACAACATATTCACTCAATTGTTTTCACCAAAAAGTTGAACCCGAAGAACTTTTAAACCAAAAGGTTTATTGCCAAAAACTAAGCAGCCATCTAGTGTTGATGGTTGGGTCTTTGGGGCGATTTTTATGTGCCTCACAGACTGGGTTGGCAGTTTCTAAAAGGGCTTGTCTTGATAGTACAAGGGCTATTTAAATTGGGTTTTGTTTGTTTTCTTATCTTGCTATAGCCATGTGCGTTTGGTTTCTTTTATGGTATCAAAGTGGGAATCGTCTGAAAGTATTCTGGCTTGTTCCTCATTCGATAAAAGCCGTTAACGCAGGTAAATAAATTCTTGCAGTTTTTGCACTAATATTTCTGTATTCCTCTCTCGAGTTTTGTGGCAGCACTTCTTGTATTAGCTATTGCTTCCACAAAGTGTTTATTTCTCTTAGGCATACTAGCGATATCTAAAGTTCTAGGCTGTCAGCAAACGACAAATCTTCCCTAGCTCGATCAAGCTTTTTAAGAGAGACCTTTCGGGCACGGTAAACGTTAGGTGTCTCTATCTTCAGCTTTTTGGCAATCTGATAATCACTAAGGCCCTCTGCGTTTAACTGCAGAATCTTCCGCTCCCGTTCAGTCAAGGCTAGGGCTATGTCTCCTCCTCCAACCCGCGATGCGACGTCACGCCTTGGGCTATCAAATCCTTCTCCGATGCCTTGTAGGCATCTACGCCAAAGCTTGTCATGGCCCAGCACCAACCCCGACGCTCAACAACTACCAAATCCAATTCCTTAGCCAGTCGCTTATTCATCCGAACAATCCGACAAGTCACCTGATGACGGGCAACCTTGAATTCCGCCAATTTGGCGGCTATATCTTTAGGCAACAGCCCAGAAGCGCCCGCTTCAAACAGCAGCTGAAGAATTGCATTGTCGATCTCATCTTCGCAGGCTGCCTCTTCGATTAGTGATTTCTCAAAGTGCAGTGAATCCTTTAAGCCAGCAAAGATAACCCTGAGCAGCAGCTTAATCTCGGCTACGTCGCGGTTAAGCTTCTTGTCTTTGGCAAGCCGATACTTTGGTTTTCCAACCTTGCCGACTTGGCTACTCTTTGTTTTTAGCCGCTTTTTCGTCTGAAATGTCTATATTTTGAACAGGTTCTTTGCTTGCTTCCATATCAAAATGCACACTCCGAGTTCTGCTTTATGCAGAGAAACCGCTTTTAACCGTCTGACATCTGATTCAATACGCAACTGCGTAGATTATCCTGCTATTGTGAGGTTGTTTTTTGGCTTTTTAAAGTCTCAGTACCTGTATTTTGGGTGTAAGCTTGTTTGATGTTGAAATTGTAATCCAAAATATTGTGATGACCGGCTCTTTTAGCGAAGGCGTTGATCTTAGTGTTGCTCATTTAAGGTTGGAAGGTTCTAAGTGCAGTTGGAAAAGATTCCCCGGGTTATCTTTTAAGTTGAAGCTACCTTCTGCGACGTTTTTGCTTTTTAGGAACGGAAAATTTGTCTGCACTGGAACAAAATCTGAAGCTAAAAGTAAAGAAGCAATAACTAGCTTTTTAGGTGTATTGCAGGCTAAAGGTTTGGTTTCAGCTAACTGCACTTTTGAATGTAGCGTAAAAAACATTGTAGCCTCAGTAGCGATTAACGGTGCTTCGATATCTTTAGAACAGTTTACTAAACAATTTGAAACAGCTGTCTATGAGCCAGACAAGTTCCCTGCGGCTGTGTACAATATTGACGGTTCAAAGGCAACCTTTCTTGTTTTCATCACAGGCAAGCTAATCTGCTCAGGCATAGAAAACGAAGATATCTTGAAAAAAACTGTAAAAACATTCTATGAACAATTGGTCGAAAAAAAAGTGCTAGAAACTAGTGAATATTACAATGCATAGCTGCTTATACAATATTTAAAAGGCAAGTAATTGTCCAGATAATAAGGTTTCCCAAAGGTGCTAATGCGAGAGCGAAAGTAAAGAAGACTATGAAAGGTATCGTTGGTGAGGCAAGCACGCCTTTTTTGTATAGTTCTTTATTTTCTTTTAAATTCTCAAAGTATGTTGATAAATCAGCTTCTGCTTTTATAAAATGCAGTAACTTTCTAGTTGGCTTACCTTCTTGAATTACCACCCTTTCTGAAGGAAAATACATAAGACTTTTTTCAAGTTTGTCTAACTTGATTCTTCTTGCCGTAAAAAGTAGCAAGAGTTTTTCATGTGTAGTGACCTTAATTTCTTCAAACATATTATTTCCCTTCAAGGCATCTTTTAAATTCAAAATGAAAACCGATAAGGGATATACCATGCTTAAAAGGACTGAATTACAAAACATCGTCAAAACCGGAGGCAAAACAGGAGCACCTAAAATGGGGCTAAAGTTGAAGGGAAGAGTTGGAACGGTTAAACCGACAAATATGAGCGCTTTAGCATCTGCTCCTCCATAAAACCCAAAATAAAGCAAAACAAACCCTATAGCTATTGAAAAACCAAGCGACAGAACAATGGTATGTATATTTAATGAATCAAAAACTAAGGCAGCAAGTGTGAGTGCGCACCCTATAGGATAAGCGAAGATCCAAACCCGATTTGAAACTTCCCGTTTCCTAAAATCAAGCATGGACGCATAAATTAAAACGCCTAAAGCAAAAACATACTGTACTAACATCAACAACTGCATCATTATCATCAGCCGCTAAGATTGTGAGGATTTTAAAATCAGGCGCTAGACTCTTCTTCGAATTCAAAAGCAGGAAGGCGAGGGCTAGTTGGTAAACTATTCTTTCGAGCTAGTTTACCATCTTCTTTGTCAAGGGCTTGTTTTTCGCCTTTTTGTTCATCTATTATATCCTGTTCAGAACCAAGCTGCATTCTTGAAACAGGAACTTTACCAAGTGCGATTGGAAGTTTTTCTATCGCAGTAGGTAACCCGATTATTTGCGCTAACTCTTGTGTAGAAAGCACAATCGGGTGACGCTTTCTAAAGACAATAAATAAGCAAACTGCCAAGAATACTGCTAAAACAAGAGGAACACAATCAACAGTAAGAGTAGATGCAGATACAAACTGTATGGGGTTGAATGCCCCAAGAAGCCCTGCAAGCAAGAGAATACCTAGTGGTGTTACCCACCAAAGACGGCAAAGAACAATGTTTCTTAGACTATACCTTGACGGCTTCCTAAGAACAGTTACCGAACGATGCTGCTTTTTTTCGTTTTTAAAGGCTCTAAATCGATTCATAGCTGCTGGCAAAGCGTTTTTAACAGCTTGCGCTTTTTCCGAAGAGTTACTGCGAATAATTATCTGACAAGTAAAAAGATTGCTGTGAAGTTTTATCTCGGCATTTTTTATGACCTCTTTAATCCAAGGATCGTTCTTATGTTGTTGCCCAGACCTTCCTACCTGCTTAGACAGCTCTTTTTTTGTGTCTTTTCCAACTATCTCGCCTAATAAGTTCACTCCTTGATCAGAAAATGCCTTGCTTATACTTGGGTTTTGGTAGATTTTTTCATAAATGTATTTTTGTATGCCGACTGCTGAGTTGGGATCTGCTTGTGCAATAATTTCAATGCCTGTATCTGAACCTGCAACCGATGCAACCATTCTATCTATAAGGTTAACCGGTATTTTTTCCTGGTAGTTAATTATTGGCAGGGCATAGTTCTTAGCCAATTCCAGATCAACATTAAATTGATATTGCTTTTCTGGAGGCTTAGCCACCACTATTTCCACATTTAACAGGGTCCTTATGATGTTTGACATTTGCTTTTTTGTTTGTTTGTCTTGAAACTGAATAAAAAACCTGACAAGTTGACGACCACTGACGTTTGGGTCCTCTGTATCAACGATAAAGAATTTGAAAGGTTTAGCAAAGTTGTATAACGCTTCCAAAATAGGAACAAAATTTGCTGATTTCAACTCAGAAGTTATCAGCGGCTTAACCTCAACCCAACACCCACATATACTTGCCAAATCCATCTGGCATCAACAGTGATGAATACATTTTCTTTAAAAGAAAGAAAGAAAAATGCAGCAGATAGTTACAACCGTTGATACGCAACTGCGTAACCTTCTGCCTGAGTTATTTACTTTTAAATTCCTATGTGAACATTTTTCGGTGTAACTTGTGGATAAAATTCTCTGGCTTGGAAAGCCAACGGTCCTATCCTTCTCAAGTTTGTATGATGGAATAGCATTAGCAATTATTGCAAGCCTTACTCTCGGGCTAGTTATCAGAACAACTTTTTTCTGGGCCCCAATCCTTGGGTTAGCAACAGCAATATTGATAATAGGCGCTACCGTAAAAAGAGCAAATTCAACCACCTATATGGTCTCAAATTATGGAATCTATAAAGAACAGCACCATTTAACTCGCATTGATGAGCTGCCCTTCAACAAGATTGCAGACATTACTCTCACTTGTGGTTTTTTTGGCAAAATCTTTCACTTTGGCACTGTGACTGTTAAGAGTGCGAGTATTTCTTTCCATAGCCTTGTCCTCACAGGGGTAAGTAAACCTGAAGAGCTAAGGAGGCTAATAATTGCTGCCAAAGAGAAAGCTTTGTAAAATTAACCAAGTACTTTTTAGTAAAAATAACCGAGGGCAGATTAAAAGAAACCATAAATTTTTAACTTTTTTACTAACTATCATAACATTCATTTCTGCACTATCAGGTTTCCCAACTTTGATGTCTGCTACAGATACAACGCAAGGTGATCGGGAAATTAATGTTAACCTAACCAGTTTTGAACCCCTTCTTGACCAATATGGCAAACCTGCCATAAATGCTGACGGCACGTTTTATCCTAACGATAAGTTCAAGATAGCATACAACACTGAGTTAGCAAGTAATATTGTCTTTGAAAAAGTGGAAGCTATCTATAATCTATCCACCTTTAACATGTTTAATAGCAACAACTTTGGAACTAAAGTTGGTTCGGGCTCATTTGAAGTGAAATCCTCTGCAACCGCCGGGATATATAATTTCTACATCAAAGCATGGGGCAGCCGCTTCTCTGATTATGGAAGTGAAAGCCATGGACTGATAGGAGTAACCTATGGCGGCTCAGAAAGCAACGCATACTATACAACCCAATACATGCTAACTATAACTGCTGCTAGCTCTGAAGGAACAACTAACCCTGCTCCAGGACAATATTGGCATTTAGAAGGCACCCTAACGACCATAACAGCTATTCCTAGTGCTGGATATCTTTTTAATTACTGGAATTTAGATGGACGCAACGTAAGCACAAGTGCTGCGATTACAGTAATCATGAATTCACCCCATTCTCTTCAAGCACACTTCAAACAAGCAAATAGCCCCCAAAATACCAACGTATCTGATAAAAGTACCTTGGCTATATTCCCAGAAACAAAGCAATTTACCCCTCAAGCAACTTTAGAAGGGCAAGAGCTCGAAAACACTTTTTTGCTGGTAACATTTACTGCCCACGGTCTAGGCACTGATGCAATAGGCAGCGCATTAGAGCTAGATGAAACAACCCAAGTGAACGCGAGAGCGCTTCCAGCAAAGTTTGACTGGAACGTAGGATCTACCCATACTTATCATTGGCTTGAAACTATTTATTCAAATAACAACGGGCAAAGATACATCCTTAACAAAGTAACCCTTAAGGAAAAATATTTGAGTACAGCAACTTTGCCGATTCAAGTTATTGAGTATGATCCTCATTTCACATTATCACTTGCTTATACGATTCCAAGTTCTAACGGTGGCTCTAGCTATGATAAGCCTTTTGCCATGGTTATCCGTTATGATGGCAATGGACCAGACTACAATCTGGAACAGCGCGCAGTTATTGAAGGCTACACCTGGGATGGTTATGCACAGAAAATATCAGCCCTAGATAATATGCAACAGATGCTTACGCCAAATGTCACGATAGCTAGCTTTCTTAATCAGACCTCAAATGTTCAATTTTCAGCTTATGGCATAGACAGCAAAACTGGTCGTCCAATCTTGGATGTTGATGGTACAAGTTTTAAAGCTAGCGAGCTTCCAAAAGCATTTTACTGGGAGACTAATTCAAACCACACCTATAGTTGGACACAAAAGCTTCCAGTGATAGAACATGGACTCATAGGCATATTTCCAACAGAAATAGAGTCTTCTTATGAGTGGTTGGAATGGCAATTTGGCATCGCTTTTCCCCCCTCAACAAACCAAATGAATTTGATCCAAGCTAACCAAAGCGTCAGTCAAGAAGACTTACAAAATCAATTTACACAACAACTTAACTCCCCTAATGGTACGCTAACTATTACCCCTTTTGGAAATACAATCACCGCTGTATATGCCCACAATAAGCTTATCGAAAAGTTTGCCAAAGACGCAGCAGTAAATCAAGATCAAGCTCTAAAATGCCTAATGTTTATGCCCATATTTTTTGATGTCCAATCACGTTATGCAAAGATAAAATTTGTTTTAGACTCTGTGGTGGCTCAAAGAATTTCTAATCAAAACTTTACTGATGCGCTCTGCTATAATGTGACTTTTGGAAGTGCAATGTTTGGCAAAGCAAAGTACTTTGAAACTAACTTTACCTGTCAATACGAGTTTTACGATAAGCTAATCAACGCAACAGCGTACAAGTGGGACATAGCTCTTAGAAATTGGAGTATAGATGATACTGTCAACATACAGGCTACTTTTGACACAGCATTTAATTTTACTCAAACAGATGTCTTGCTTTCATTATTTGAAAACCAGACAAACGACCAAGACGCACTCAAGCTAGCAATCGATGACCTTTATGATTCTACGGCTCAAACTTTTACCAACATAGGCACCCTAGAAGCTAGCCTGAAACGTATCAGTCCTCTATACTATAACCTTGAAGTAGTAGCTGGACAAAACCAAAACAGATTTGCAGTACAAAGAACTGTCCAATTAAACTTCAAAAACAACGAAACCTACAAGATACTGTTAAACTTTGATTCCGAGTCACCCCTTCAGGTTGACGTCGTCGAAGATGACACCCAAAACGCCAAGCTACTATTAAACGCACCAGCACAGCTAGGCGGCGTAACTAGCATGTCTGTATACCTAATTACTAATGCGCCTTCAGGATACGAACTAGATCAAATTCCTACAAACCAAATTACACGTAGACTGCTTAACACCTTTAACCTAACGCTACCACAAACGCACATCACAGTGCCGCCTGACTATCAGCAGAACTATCAACTATACCAACACTATGAGGGCTACAGCTCAATCTATGATGAAAATTTAGGGTTTGGTGGACAAACACAAATCATAATACCTAAAGACCACAGTACAACAGCCCTAACTGGATATGATGAGGTCTTGCTTTATGTGGAAGCAAAAAATGTGTGGGATACAAAATTCCATACAATTATTGCTATTCAACCGTACGCCATCTCGCAGTGGGAAGTATTCTTAGACGAAGTAGCGGTATATCTTTTCATCACTATTGCTGTTGCAATAGTTTTGAGTTTGGCAATTTACATAATAAAAGGCAAATCTACGTAGTAGGTAATATTTAATTGACGCTCTCTATAACACCGTTGAGTTGCTTTGATATTTTGAATAAATTCAAAAACCTGAAGCTCAACGTCAATAACTTAAAACTCTTTTAACAGCTATCCATCGTCAAAAGATAACAATAGTGACCTTCTTGAAAACAGGCATTTACTCGCCCAATTGACTTCTAAAATGTTTATTGCCTCAGAAGAGATATCTGTTCTTTAAAGCATTTGATAGTTGCAATTTTTGAATTTTAAATTGACAAGACTGCAGCAGCGACAGTGGATGCTGTGTTTTTCTTTTAAAGTTTTGATTCTTGATATTTTGAAGGTGGGTCTGTTGGGTGCATCTGGCACTTTGAAGATAAGTGTTGTTAAGCAAATGCAAAATTTGGCAGTTAAACTGAAGGACAAAAGGGCGTTTTTGGGTGTAGATGCTGCTGTTTTGATAGCTTTCTTCACAGTGACTATGGTTACAATATATGTTGCTGCTCCAGCAATCATGTCAACTCTGTTTAGTACGATAATTGGTGGCCCAAACGGAATTTACTCCTACCTACTTGAACTGCCTACCCTCACAAATCCACCTATCAACGGCGGCACTATCGGACAACAGCTAGGCATCCCAATGATCAAAATATTTAGCTTAATGCAAACCATCGCCCTATCAATGTTTGCCATCGTCCTAATTATAGCAGGCATATGTTATGTTCTGGAAAACTTTCGCATAATGAGCGAAGGCACCGCAGCAAACATAATCATGAACAGCATCTTTACCTTCATACTCATCTTTGCTAGCCAACCAATCTACAATACTGTGGCTACAGCCATAAATGCTTTCGTGGGTTGGCCAAGTGTAGGCGGCTCAGGTATCTTAATTCCGTCTGGAGATACCATAAGCATCTTGGTAGGTTATGCGACAGGAGGAGTTGGCACCGTACCGCTCCCAAACATGGACCCCTTTACAGGCTTCTTCTTTAGCGGCATCCTGATTATGCTAGTTGCCTCCATACTTATGTTAACACTTGTCATGGGCATAACCAGACTCTTCTTCACAGGAGTCCTCGCCGCAATCTTGCCCCTAATTCTTGTCTTACGACTAATACCACTCACCAAGCACTTCGCAGACACACTTCTACAGGACTTAATAGGCTTCATGTTCGCAAGCATAATGGCATCGATAGTTCTGCTCTTCGGCTACCAAGTCCTCACAACAGCAAACCTAAGCCCCCTTACCCAGATTCTTATAGCCATTGTAACGCTTTTCGCCACCGCCTACATGTCCACTGTATTTGTCGGCAAGTTCGGAGCATTAGGTATGGCAGCTGCCAACCTTGTGGGCGGAGCAGTCAATACTGCTGCAGGCGCTGCATTTGGAATGGCAAGCGGAGCAGTCTTAGGCGGTGGTAGCGGAATGGCAAGTAGACTAGGTGCTCTTGCAGGAAAAGGCTTAACCAAAACAGAACTACTCGGACAAGCAGGTCGTGGATTCATGTCGGGGGCTGCGCCAGGCGCAGTAAGTGGCTTTCTATCTGCAGGAGGGGGTGGAGGTGGCGGTCTTATCATGGGTTCAAAGGGCATGCGCGAAATGGGAAAAACAGTTGTCAGCTCTATGAGTATGCAAAAAGAGCCCGCTCAGGATTTTCTCAATAATCGGGCGGGGTCAACTCTTAGTGCTGTATTGTATAAAAACTCATCCGGCGATGTCCTCCCAACAGCTACTTCTGAATCAGGCGCGCTTTTCATGAGTGACTTTGATAAGAAATCAGGTGAGGAAATGTTCAATGGCTATGTTGCCAACAATTACCCTGAACTAGCAGAGAACATCAAAGACCCAAGAGCCGCCGGGTTAGAAGTTAAAAAGCACCTACAATCCTTGCCCCCAGAGGTAGCTTACAGCAACTGGAGTAGAGCCCAAAGCCAAGGCAACCTTCCAAAAGAAGGACGAGCAACCTTTTATCAAAATGCACGCGATGAAGTCGGAACAAATAAAGAAACCGTTAGTGCAATCCAAAAAGGCATATACTCACCCAATCTCGAAGCACTAGATACCTCACCCCGCTTTGCCATAGATACCTTCAATACTGGAACAGTTACAGAAAAGGGATCAATCGCAAATGCTAAACTTTTTGTCGGAATGAAAAAACTAGGCGTACCTGAAAGCCGTCGAGGAGTTAATCGTAAGGCAGAGCTAGAATTCTACACAGCTACACCTGAAACTTTAGGAAAGAAACTTTCTCAAGCTACAGGAGTAAAGATGACCGCAAAAGAGCAGATGGCATACGGTTATGCCATGGCAAAAGTTCGCAACGTGATAACCAAGCGAAATCCAGCATTAGCCACAAACATGGCATATTATGTCGCAGGAGAAGGAAACAAGCAATTTACCCGCTTGATGAATAACGAAAAGTTCACAGCCCAAGCAGTAAAAGATATGGAGTCACATAGAACCAGCGCTTGGCTCGCAAACACTTTAAGCGTAAAGCAAAGAGAGATCCACTCTCTAGAAAGCCTATTCAAAATAGAACCAAGCAAAACTCCAGTTAATGCTAGCAGCTCAAAACCGATTATTCAACTTAAACAACCGAAAAGCAGACCAGTTGATTTATTAGAAATGCAGAAAAGAGTTTTCGAGGGAGAGACGTATTGGTGAGGGCAATTGATAATTTAAGAGCAGCCACACATTTTTGAGTACTTATGTTTTTAGATAGCTCCTTATCAATTGAAAAATCGACCTTCCCGCGCGAACTGCGTTTTGTAGATAAAAAGTGGAATGAAGCACAAGTTTACGTAAAGAGGATTAATAATAGCAAGCGAGTGAGCGGTTAAATGGGATTTGCAAGCTGGTTAATTTTAGTTTGCAAAAAAGGTTAAAAGAATATGCCTGCTAACTTGCAGAAAAAGAAATGATACCAAGAGAAAGTACACAATCTCCAAAATAAGGGGGTATAAACTTCAATCTAAAAACTTCAGTAAGCATCATCATAATTGTTTCAACCATCAGCTTCCTGCTCCTCACAGTAACAGTCCTCTCTCCAATTGAACTAAAAATAAAAGTAAACCTTGCGTTTATCCTCCTGCTCATAGGGGCAGGCATTATACTCTATATTTACCTAAAACTACGGATGGCAAAGCTGTATCCAAACGAAGCATCAGGCTTAGAAAAGAATGCCAAAGTTGCTTTGTGCCCGATTAGTTTAAATGCCCTATTGATAATAAGCTAAAAATAACCCTCAAGAATCGACCATAAAAGACTAAGGCGCTGGGGATACAAATGAGTCTTCAAACCGTTTCAGTTCAAAGAAAGGAAGCATCGGTTAAGGATTCCTCAGCGTTAAGCACCCTTGTTCGTCATTGTGGTCGTTCATAACTAATATTATTTCTCTAAATTTTGGTGGAATAGATATGGAAAAAGCTGCCTCTATGCCGCTTGATAAGGTTTTCGAAGACCTCAATACATCAGAAAAGGGTTTAACAAGCGAAGAAGCTAAACTGCGCCTGAAAAAATATGGCTACAACAAGCTCTCTGAGAAAAAACAAATCCCCTTTATCCACAAGTTCCTCAGACAACTCAGAGACCTCTTTGGCATCTTGCTGCTCGTAGCCGCCGTTCTCTCTTACATCAGCGGCAGCACAGAACTTGCCCTAATCATCCTAGGCGTAGTGCTCGTTAACATTTTCGTCAGCATGTTTCAAGAATCACGCGCAGAAAAAGCCATAGCAACCCTCAAAAGCTGGATGCCCGAATACGCCAAAGTCCTACGCGACGGCGAATTAAAGAAAATTTCAGTCAAAGAAATCGTTCCCGGAGACATCATTTCCTTAGAAGAAGGAGACCGTGTTCCAGCAGACGCACGGCTCATTGAAGCTTTCGACTTGTGGACAAACAATGTCCCCCTAACAGGAGAATCCGAACCACAACCCCGACAAGCCGAAACAGTAAAAACCGTTGAAAAAGCCTACCTGTACTCCCCAAACCTTGTTTTCATGAGCACAAGCGTAGCAAAAGGACAAGGCAAAGCCGTTGTTTACGCCAGCGGCATGGGCACACAATTCGGCAGAATCGCTAGCCTAACCCAGACAATCCAAGAAGAAGACAGCCCACTCCAAAAAGAAATCAGGCTAATGGCAAAATATGACTTCGTCATCGCCCTAACCGTCGGCACAATTTTTTTCCTCATAAGCTATCTATTACTAAATGTTCCCTTAGCCACCAGCATATTCTTCATGATAGGCGTCATGGTATGCTGTGTTCCCGAATGCTTACAAGTCACCGTCTCCAGCGCGTTGGCCATCAACATGCTCAAGATGGTTAAACAGAACGTTTTGGTTAAACGGCTCTCATCAGTCCAAACTTTGGGCAGCGTCACGGTTATTTGCACTGACAAAACAGGCACCATCACCAAAGGCGAAATGACCGTCAACAAGCTCTGGATAAAAGACCGCATCATCAACGTTTCAGGCTTAGGCTACAACCCAGTCGGCAACTTCACTATAGACGGTGAGCCGTTACACAAAGAAGAAACCGCCACCCTTGAGCAGCTTCTGGAAATCGTTGCACTCTGCAACAGCGCCAAGATTAACCCGCCCTCAGACCGAAACCGCAACTGGAGCGTGATTGGCGACCCCACGGATGGCGCATTGCTTGCTGCAGCCTTAAAATACGGATTGAACATTCAAGAAGAATTGATTGTTGAAAAACCCATCATTGACATTTTGCCATTTAGTTTTGAACGAAAACGCATGAGCACCATACATAAGTTCAATGATGATGTCTTAGTCTATACTAAGGGCGCACCTAGAAATATCCTTGAGCTTTGCAGTAAAGTGCTCGTAGATGGCAAAGTAGAAGCTTTAAACCAAGAAAACGTAGATGATATAGAGGCAAAAATCCATGAATTTGCCACTGAAGGCTTGCGGGTTATAGCGGTTGCATGCAAGCGGTTACCTAAAGGTGAATATAAGAAAGGTGAGGAAGTAGAAAAAGACCTTGTGTTTGTGGGTTTAGCCGCCATGCGCGACCCCCCAAGAAACGAAGTTAAAGACGCTGTTCTAAAAGCAAAACAGGCAGGTATAAAAACTGTTATCATTACGGGTGATTATGGTCCAACCGCTCAAGTTATTGCTCAAGAAGTTGGCATCGTTGGAGATTCATGCTGTCAGATTGTTCGTGGCGTAGACTTAGACGAGTTAAACGATAATGCTATTGTTGACGAAGTAAAGAAAGGTGATGTGATTTTTGCGCGTGTTTCGCCTGAGCAGAAACTCCGCATTGTCAAGGTTCTAAAAAAGAGTGGTGAAGTGGTGGCGGTTACGGGCGATGGAGCAAACGATGCGCCCTCCCTAAAGGAAGCAAACATTGGTGTGGCTATGGGTGCTTCGGGTACAGATGTTGCCCGAGAAGCCGCAGATATGGTTTTGCTAAATGACAGTTTCGCCTCGATTGTTAGAGCAGTTGAGTCAGGCAGGGCAATCTATGAGAACCTCCGTAAATTCATCGTTTATGTATTCACCCATAACTGGGCTCAACTAGTTCCCTTTGTGCTCTACATTACGCTTGGGATTCCGCTGCCGCTTTTGGTGGTGCAGGTTTTAGCCATCGACTTAGCAATCGATGTTGTGCCTTCGTTAGCGCTTAGTCGTGAACCACCTGAAGCAGGCATCATGCAAGAGCCGCCTAGAAGCATCAAAGAGCGATTATTCACTCGCGGAGTTTTTCTGCGTTCACTCTACATTAGCTTAATCATCGCTGCTGGTGCAATGATTGGGTGCCTTAACGCTTGGGTGAACGGCGGCTGGCAATTTGGTATGGACCTTGCTCAAAATGACCCGGTTTACATCAAAGGGGTTACGATGACGTTTGCTGGCATAGTGCTTGGTCAAGTAGGGAACGTTCTTGCGTGTAGAACGAGTAAGCAGTCCCTGTTCAAGACAAGTTTGGCTAAAAATAAATGGATTATCGCAGGCATTATAGCGCAGATTTCAATCTTGGCTTTTCTAGTGTATGTTCCGTTAATGCAGCAGTTTTTTGGAACCACCGCACTGGGAATCATGGACTGGCTGTACCTTTTCTTGATAACGCTTGCAGTGATTTTCGCTGAAGAGATAAGAAAATTCTTTGTCAGACAATTTAGCAAAACAACCGAAGACCTAAGCAAACATGACCACACTTAAGCTCATCTAGAGCTCGGCACAGTGATACACTCTGAGAACTTAAGATAAAGTTCAAAATGCAATTATGTTGTCGCCTCAACTGATAAGCATGGTCTGCATAGAGCGCATAAAGGACAGCGTGAAGAGCCGTTATCGGATAAACAGAGGTAAATTCTGATTAAACAGCCCAAAAACGGCAGGAAAATTCTTAAATTTGTATAATCCTTTGCAAAGCCCAAAAAAGCGTTTGGAGGCGAAAGAAATGGCGGACTTGTTTAACATTGACTTCGGAATCAACCTGATAATCATAGCTGTTGCGTTGGTGTTTCTAAACTTTGCAAGCGACACAGTCATCAAGTACGCAACAAAAGTGGCCGCCATAAGCAAGCTCGGCAAAACCTCCATCGGCTTTACCTTGATTTCGTTGTCCATGGCTTTAAGTGCCGCCTTGTCTGGCGGAGCACCCCTCTCCATAGGAAACGCTTTAGGCTCAAACATCTTTAACATCTCAGCCATCCTCGGCATAGGCGCTGTGATTTTAGGCTTAAAAATCCATTTCGGAAGAAGAAAACAGAAAACTCCCCCAGTAAACAGTAACGATAACATTATTCCTGAGCTTGTGAAATCCGAGTTAAGCAACATAGAATTCGGCTTGTTTGTTGCTTCTGTTGTGCCATTAGCACTTATCTATGTATCTGCGGCGGCATCGTGGGCTGTTGGTTTAGTTCTATTGATTACCTTCGGCGTTTACATGTATCGTCTTTCTAAAGTGAGGATAACAACCGAGGAAGCAGACGTAGAAGTCGCCCCAAAAGAAAAGGGCAACCTCAAAAAATACGGCTACAACAAGCTCTCTGAAGACAGGAAAAGGATATATTCAGAAATAGATGTTAAGCATGGCAAAAACCGTGCGCTTTGGATATCCAAATTAAAAGGGAATAATTAAACATGAAAGAAAGTCTGCGCAATACTCACTGGGAAATACTAACTGATGAAGCGGTATTGACCAAACTAAATACAGACACAAACGGTCTTTCAAATGAGGAAGCCGCCGAGAGGTTGGAACAGTTTGGCGAGAACAAATTACCCGAGAGAAAAAAAGCTAACTTTATCAAGCGGTTTTTGTTGCAGTTTAACAATGCGCTAATATACGTTTTGCTTGGCGCGGCTGTGTTGACCTCGCTTATGGGACATTGGCTTGATACAGGGGTTATTTTAGGCGTTGTTATTATCAATGCCATCGTTGGACATATTCAAGAGGATAAAGCACAAAAAGCGTTGGACAGCGTACGGAATCTTCTTTCGTTAAAAGCAGATGTCGTGCGTAACGGAAGGCGGCAGGAAATTGCAGCAGAAAACCTTGTTCCGGGTGATGTTGTCTTTTTGAAAGCAGGAAATAAAGTGCCGGCCGATATTCGGCTTATTAGCGTAAGCCGTTTTGAAGTTGACGAATCCTCACTCACAGGCGAGTCCGTAGTTGTATCAAAAACAACCCAGCCTGTTCTAGCAGGTACTGTTTTAGGCGAGAGGGAATGTATGGCATACGCTGGAACGACTGTTCGCACAGGCGATGCCACAGGAATCGTTGTTGCAACAGCGGTTGATACGGAAGTGGGCAAAATCAACACTATGCTCACCGAAACAAAAACCGAAAGCACACCGCTTATCAAAAAAATGAATCGCTTGGGCAGAACCTTATCAGTTGTAATACTTGCTTTTTCTGCGCTTTTAACTGTATATGCGGTTTTCTTCACTAATGCTTCTTTGGGGGATACTGTTGTTGCGGCAGTTGGCTTGGCGGTTGCGGCAATCCCTGAAGGTCTGCCTGCTGTAGTTACCATCACGCTTGCGATTGGCGTACAGCGCATGGCGGGGAGAAATGCACTAGTCAGGCGGCTTCCTTCGGTTGAAACCCTTGGGTCGGTTACTGTGATTTGCTCTGACAAAACTGGGACACTTACCAAAAATGAAATGACTGCCACCAACATATATACCTCAAACGGAGACTTTGCCGTATCGGGCTTAGGCTATGCGCCGAAAGGGGAAATAACCTTTAAAGATACGCGCACGGACTTTAATAATGCCCTACTATATCAGCTTATTCAGTCCTTGGAGTTATGCAATGAAGCAAATATTTTGGAATGTGGCGGCATTTGGGTTCCTCATGGTGCGCCTACCGAAGCGGCGCTAAAAACGCTTGTCCGTAAAGCTGGATATATCGATGTGGATTCGGTTAAAATCGACCACATACCTTTTGATTCACAGTATAAATATCGCGCAACACTGCATAACATAGATGGAAAAAAAGTTCTCTTTGCCGTTGGTGCGCCTGAAAAGCTCATAAGTATTTGTGGGCAGCAGACAACTTTGGATGGGACGATGCCGATAGACCATGCATTTTGGGAAGCTAAGATAGAAGCGGCTGCTGGCCGTGGGCAACGGCTTATAGGCTGTGCATATGCGCAAGTGAGTGATGATAAGGCTACCCTTGACCATAATGATTTAGATAAAGGCCTGATATTTGCAGGTATTGTTGGAATTATCGACCCGCCCCGACCTGAGGCCATAGAGGCCATATGTGTGTGTAAAAACGCGGGAATCGGTGTAAAAATGATTACAGGTGACCATGTACTTACCGCTCGGGAAATTGCTATGCAAATGGGGCTGACAAATAATCCAAGAGTAATTAGTGGTGCTGAACTTGAAGGCATGGATGATGCGCAAATTCGAGAAGCAGTGATGGATTGTGACATATTTGCAAGGACAAGCCCTGAGCATAAGTTTAGGTTAGTCCAAGCGTTGCAAGAGCAAGGTGAAATCGTGGCAATGACTGGGGATGGTGTTAATGATGCTCCGGCCTTGAAAAAGGCTGATATTGGGGTGGCGATGGGCATTAAAGGCACCGAGGTAACTAAAGATGCTGCGGAAATGGTGTTAGCGGATGATAATTTTGCATCTATCGTCTCGGCTGTGGAAGAAGGACGGACGATATATGCTAACATACGAAAGACGATTTTGTTTATTTTTGCGACAAACGGTGCTGAAGCGTTAGTGATGACCGTTGCCTTGGTTTTAGGTTCGACTTTGGCGGTTACTCCTGTGCAGATTTTGTGGGCAAACATGGTGACCGCTGTTACTTCGGCGCTTTCTTTGGTTTTTGAACCGGCAGAAAAAGATGTTATGCACAAGCCGCCGCGCAGCCCAAAAGAATCGTTGATTGGTTCACGTTTAATCCCGCACATGATATTGGTGGCGGTAATTATCACAGCGTTTACACTGCTGTTCTTTGAAATTTATAAAAGCAATTATAGTTTTGCGTATGCCAGAACAATGTCTGTAAATATGCTTATTTTTGGGGAGATGTTTTATCTTTTCAGCTGCCGTAAAATGCATCATACGATTTTCGGCAAGGATTTTTGGAAAAACAAAATGGCGTTTATCCTTGCGGGAGTTTTAATATTGATACAATTAGGATACACCTATCTTCCTTTTATGCAACAGTGGTTTGGCACTGTTTCTCTGGGCGCAGTGGATTGGATGTATCTGTTTGCAGGCGGAGCGATAATTCTTCTTGTGGTGGAATTTCAAAAGATATTGACAGGTTATATTAGGAGATGTTACGACACAAAGTTTAGACGGTCTCGTCAGAAGGTTTAGGCTTTGTGGAAACGCGAGGGAGAGGGGCAAACAGTGCAAACACCCCAACAGTGCAAATCGGTACCGATTTGCGTTGCTTGTCGGGGCGGTCTCCTCGAATCCCGTCAATTTGCTTGGCAAAGTTATTGAGTGCTCTACCTTAGGATGGAGATAGAGGCTTAAGCAAACATGACCACACTTAAGCGCATCTAGTGCCCGGCACAGGATTGTATGCTTGTGACTAACCGCGGGGAAGACAGGTTTCAAAAATACAAAGAAGATGCTACCACGTTAATTATTAAGCAGGGTCTGAATAGAAGTACTTAAAGGACAGCGCGTCTAACGAGGTTCTATCTGATGTATAGAAAGATTTTTTTTAAACCGCCTAAAAAGCGGCAGGATAATCCTTAAATTTATATAATCTGTTGCAAAGCCAAAAAAGCGTTTGGAGGCGAAAGATATGGCGGACTTGTTTAATGTTGACTTTATCGTCAACTTGGTAATCATCGCGGTTGCGTTAGTGTTTCTAAACATTGCAAGCGACGTAGTAATCAAGTACGCAACCAAAGTGGCCGCCATAAGTAAGCTTGGCAAAACCTCCATCGGCTTCACTCTGATTTCGCTGTCCACTACCCTGCCTGAATTGACCGTGGCTTTAACTGCCGTGTTATCAGGCGGGACCGCCTTATCTATTGGGAATGCTTTAGGCTCAAACATCTTTAACATCTCAGCCATTCTTGGTATAGGCGCTGTTGTTTTAGGCGTAACAATCTATTTGGGGAATAAAAAACAGAAACCCCTCACCGTAAAAAGCAACAACATTATTCCTGAGCTGGTGAAATCTGAGTTAAGCAACATAGAGTTTGGTTTGTTTATAGCGTCTGTTGTGCCCTTGGCGCTTATCTATGTGTCTGCGCAAGCGGCGTGGGCTGTTGGCTTAGTTCTTTTGGTTATCTTTGGCGTTTACATGTATAGGCTCTCTAAAGTGCGGATAACAACCGAAGAAACTGATGTGGACGTTACTCCAAAGGAGCGGGGCAGTCTCAAAAAATTCGCATTGTTCACTGTTATCGGCGCTTTGGGGGTTGTGATAAGCGCTAATTTGATGGTTGAATCAGCGATTTCTATAGCGACCTCTCTTGGCATTGCGCAACAAGTAATCGGCGCTACAATCGTTGCGTTGGGCACAAGCATCCCCGAGTTAACCATAGGCGTAAAATCAATACTGAGAGGCCACTCTAACTTGGCGCTGGGTAACATAATTGGGGCAGCTTTCTTTAACACCACCTTGATTTTAGGCATCACGCTGTTTGTGCCCATACTGGTGGGTTCACCCTTAACTTTGGATATGAACGTGTACCTCAACCTGATAATATTTTCCATAGTCATCAACACGTTCTTCTGGTACTTCATGTCTAGAAAAACAATCACTTGGAAAGAGGGCTTGGTGTTTCTGGCGATCTATGTCCTGTTCTTGATTACAACTTTGGGGTTAGGCATATAGAAAGCACGCACTTAACTGTGCTGGCAGTTGTGCTCTAACACATAGCAAGGCTGTCTTTTTCCTTATCGGATTGTTTAAATATCCAGCGCACAGTTTAGGCGGTAAATTACCGTCAGCGCCTCTTGGCTTGTAACTCTTGAGGGTGTTTATCTGACTTGTGAGTGTTTTTGTTATGTGATATAAGCAGAAGGTTTTGCCAGTTCCTGCTCGATTGGGGTTATTTTTGGCAACAGTTCTTTAACCTTTTCGATGAAATGTTTTGCGTACCAACATGCTTTTCCAGGATCAATTGCATCTAAATCGGTGGCTAAGTCGTAGAGTCTAAAGAGTTCAGGATCATTAACTATCTTAGAAACCTTTTCAACGGTTTGAATATCAAAGTTAATTACTTTTGTCGGTGGCCAATCTGCGTGGATTCCAAGTTTGGCTGTTAAAGCATCATATGCAGCCCAGACTGCTCCTAGTGCTTTTGATTGTTTTAAGTAATTATCGGCCAGTCTAAGTTCCCATTGAACGTATGAGTCTTTAACATTGATTTCGCGCTTTTTCCCAGCAAGAATATCTTCCTGCACGCCTTCTAAGAATGGGTCGCAGCCAAAGAGTTCTGTATAGAATTCTGTCGAGTAGCTATCAATATCGCACATTTTTATGATCTCACTGGACACCCAGCAAGCTACTCTATCGCCTTTCCATCTGCTGTAGCTGTATATGCTTGTTAAGTTTGCTCTGTAACCTTGAAGGATAGATGAGAACTCTTCTTTGGATGCGGTTTCTAGGAACTTTTTCTCAGCTGACTCATAGATGATCTGAGGTACTTGCTGAAATATCTCGGTATCTGGTGCATCCATTCTCTCAAAAAGTGTTTTCCAAGGTTTTTGGTCGTAGCTCATCTTTTCAACAGTCAGCTTTGCAGCTTCTCTTAATTTGTCTTGTACAGCTTTGTCTCCTCTCATCCTGGCAAGCACATAATCATGTATGAGCCATGAAGACCAATCAACGTGACTAAGTTCTCGGAGGTATTTTTTGAAAATTACATCGAGGGAAAGATTGTTGAAAAAGTACTTGCCCGGCATATACTGATAAGCGACATATCGTTGCGCTTGGAGAATTTTCCAGTCTATATCATCGTAAGTTTCAACGTGTCCACACTGTGTGCATCGGGTGGTTTTTGTTTTGTCGTCAAACTCAAGTTTGTTATTCTTTTTATCGCATTGGACGCACCAGTCCCTACTGTCCGTCCACACGTTAAATGCCCACTCATTAAACGTTATATCTTCTTGTTTAGATGCGGTGTTGCTCATTTATACAACCTCCCGCTAGTAAGTACACTTACTTTAATCTGTCTTTTAAGCATTAAGCCACTTAGCCTTATGTGTTTACCGGATTGCATAACTGTACCATTAATCTTTGTTATACGTCCTGAGCGCTCAAACGCATGAAATATACCCATTTTTTCACCAAACCAAATACTCACTGAAATTAAAAAGAACAGCAATCTTGCCTTGCCTAAACTCTCCCTTTAAAATTCTGGCTTTATTGCAGTTCGGTGTTCAAATAAATGAAACTATGCCGAACTCTAAAACATAAAAGAGGAATCAGCCCTCTTATCGCCACTATCATCCTCCTAGCCATATGCATCGCCGGCGGAGCACTCATCTATAGCATCTTTTTTAGCACCGCAAACACCCTCAACGCCACAGGCCAACTTAACGTCCAAACCTCCTCACTCATCAAAGATACAGAAGGAAACACCGTCTTTACCATGACAATCAAAAATGTAGGCAACAAACCCTTCACCAGCCTAAGCGTAACCCTAGCAGACGAATCACCAAGCGGCATCGGAGGCGTTACACCAACCACACCATTGCAACCTGGCCAATCCGTATCTTACATTCCAGCTTCACCTCTCAACGGCGTCAACTACATTATAGGCAACAGCTATAACGTAATCATTACAGCCCAAACCACAGACGGAAGCACCCTAAGTCAAACAGTATCTGTTACATGCACAATAGGATAAAACTAGGCTCTTCTTTCCAACACCCCTCCTTTTCTTTATACCAATCAAATTTACAGTCAACGATTTCATTCTAAGTGTGTAGTTGCTAAATTTTCGTCCTTTAAAAGCCCCTGATGCCTCATTATCGGTCAAGCATATGAAGTTAAAACCCCCAAAGATGCCCAGATTGCCCCTCAAAATGCCTAACATCAAATTGCCCTTCACCCCTAAAGCTAAGACAAACTTTGACGCCGATTTACGTTTCAGAGCTGAACCTCTAGTTGCTGCATTCCAAGGCGAAATCTTAGACAAATATTTGGTTGACCAAGCAACCGTTTTTGTCATTGACCAAGAAGGAAAAGGTCTATACACAGTAAGCGAACCAGAACTAAATTCTGAAGAGCAGCGCATTTACAGTCTTTTAATGGAAAACCTCTTTTTTACACTTAAACCCCTAGTCAAAATCGAGGACTCGCTAAAGTACGTTGAAGGATTTATGTGGGATGCCGCAGAAGAGCTCGGAGTAGTTGAAGCCGTACAGAAAAGCTTCCAAAAATACCGATACTTCATCACCCGCGACGCCTTCGGCTACGGACCCATACACATACCCATGAAAGACCCCCACATAGAAGAAATAAGCTGCACAGGCTACGGAAAACCAGTAGCCGCCATACACAGACAATTCTCAGAATATGACTGGCTAGAAACCAACATAACCTTCCAAAACGAAGATATGCTCAAAAACTTTGTACAAAAACTAGCCCAAAGAACAGGGCAAAGCGTTACAGTTGCCATCCCATATTCAGATTCAATGACTAAGGAAGGGCATCGTCTTGCAGTAACATTTACCAACGAAGTCACCCTACCAGGTTCGACCTTTTGCATCCGAAAATTCCCAGAATCACCCCTAAGCATGGCACACCTGCTCAAATACAAAACACTAACTCCCCTGATGGCCGCATACTTCTGGCTTCTAATTGAATACCGAAACTACATAATGGTTCTTGGTAACATGGGAAGCGGAAAAACCTCTCTTCTAAACTCTCTTCTTACAATGATTGATCCAACCCTAAAAATAGCAACCATTGAAGACACACCAGAATGCAGAATCCCTCATTCAGGCTGGCAACGCTTCAAGGCTAGGCATACCTACAACATAACCGAATCCCGCTATGACATTGATCTCTTTGACTTAGTCAAACTTTCACTAAGATACAGACCAGACTACATCGTTGTTGGTGAGGTTAGAGGTGAAGAAATAAAGGCATTGACTCAAGCAGCGGCGCTCGGACATGGATCACTGTGCACTTTCCACGCCGAAAGCCCTGAAGCAGCACTGGTGAGAATGCGCAGTCCACCCATGGAAGTTAGCGAAGGCAGTTTGCTACTCATCGGATCTTTCACCTTACTCAACCGAGTTAGAACCACCGATGGCAAAGTCGTCCGTCGTGTCCTTGAGGCTGTGGAAGTCGAACCCAAAGAACAAGACCTACGCCTAAAACGCATTTTCACATGGAATGCCCGAACCGACACCTTTACACCGCAAACAGCCGAAGATATTGTAAAACAAAGCACTAAACTGCGAACAGTTACAAAACTTACGGGCTGGTCTGAAGATGAACTTGTAATTGAACTTAATCGCCGAGCTCAATACCTTGAACAAGCCGTCGAAGATGGCAAGCTTGACTACGCCGAATTCTCAGAATCCATAAGAAAATTCTACGTCTCAAGCAGGAGGCACATAACCTTATGAAACACATACGCTGGCAAAAGCTAATCACTGCTATAGACCTTGTTATCATTTGTATCTTGTGTGTTGTTTTTTCTAGCATAGCTTTTGCGGTTCCTCTTGAGCAGTTCATCTCATCTACCCAAGCAGCATACTGTAGGCTCTTTGCTTCTATATTGTTAGGCGTAGGATCAAGCTTGGCTATTTTCCTATTCATAGATCTCATAAACTTATGGCCCAACCAGAACAAGGTACCTTTAACCAATGCTAAGTCTGCAAAACCTCGTATACGACCACTTTCGGAAGCATATTCTGTTGCCGTAGTATCGAAATATAAATTCCTGCGCAAACTTTCTGAACGCTTGAGCCTAAGCATATCAAAAGACGTAAGGAAGGCCAACGAAACTTTAAGTCCCTACAAACTTGCTGCAAAAAGCCTATGCTTTACATTAATAACGCTAGCAATATGCGTTCCTATAGCAATCATTTTGGCAATACTTCTTAATCCAATATGCCTCACCATTACCGCATTACCGATTGTACCCCTAACGTATTTTAAACTGAAGCTGAAAAGTGCCACTGGCGACCGCAAACGTGCAGTAGATGACGAACTACCCTTCTTTGCCATATATGCTAGTGTATTACAAAGCGTTGGAGTAAACCTCTACAACACACTTCTACAATCACTATGCAAAGGTGTTTTCAAACAGATCGAAAAAGATGCGCTAATAGCAAAACGAAACGTCGAGTTCTTTTTCCGAAGCCCCGTTGAGGCGCTCGAAGAAGTTGGCAAAATGCATCCAAATGAGCGAATGAAAAGTCTTCTTTTGGGTTACACAAGCGAATGGAGAAGCGGAGGCGATTTAGGCAGATATCTTGAAGCTAAAGCTGAAGATTTACTCAAAGACATGAACTTTAAATGGAAAAACTATGCCGATAAAGCTTCAGACTTAGGTGAAACAACCGTCAGCTTACTCTTTGTGCTGCCGATGATGATTCTCATGTCGGCATTTATTTTTCCTAGTCAAGCGATGACTATGGTAGGCATAGTCACCATAGTGGCGATTCCGCTCATAACCGTTGCCGTCTTTGGATTGGTAAACGTTTCACAACCCAAAACATTCGATATCCTAAAAGGCGACTTGAGACTGAGCCTAATAGCGGGAACCATAACCTTTGTCTTGGCGCTTCTTTTAGGAACTGCCCCTTGGCTATGCATCGCCGCAACTTTAGCTGCAGCCTGCACATTTTATGGCGCTTCTGTTTTTCTTCAAATCAGAGAAAACGGGCTGCATGAGAAGGTACTGCCACAGTTTCTTCGAGATGTAACCGAGTATAGAAAAATGGGTTATGACATTGGCAAAGCAATCGTGAAAATATCTGAAGAGAACACCTACAACATAGCTTTCAATAATTTGCTTCAGGCTGTAGCGCGACAAATGAGGCTCGGCGTGAGAATGGCTGAAGTGGAGATTCCAACCCGAAGCTGGCTTACAAAGATGAGCTTCTTTCTTTTGACAGAAATCGTAGAATCTGGCGGTGGAACAGCAAGCAGCATGGAAAAATTGACCGACTTCGTTAGCAATGTTGTTAGAATTAAACATGAAACAAGCGTCAGCATGAGACTATACCAAATGCTTAGCATCTTCACACCCGTTGGCTTAAGTCTAATTACAGCTTTGATGTTCACCTTAATGACAGCTTTCGCAGTTGCAGTAACCCCAGGTGAGCCAATTAGCTTTTTAGGTTCAATTGCCCAAATGCCCCAAGGACTTATCGACATGAGCTATCTACTAGTTCTGGTCTCCTCAGCGTGCATAGCATTGTTAACCGCCAAAACTGTAAACCTTACAGCAAAGAACACACTCTGGATAACCCTCAACATGGCGCTAGCCGCTGGCTCAATAGTTTTCTCAATGCAGATAGCCGCTGTTCTGATGAATGCATTCGGAGGAATAACCTAGCTTACTACGCTGTTGCGTAATCGCTCATATTCGATCTTTTTTCTTTCTTTTTCTTTTTAAAAATACGTTACCTTTGAGCTCGAGGTGATTAAGTGGCAAAATTAATGCGAAACCTAAGACATAAAAGAGGCATAAGTCCGCTGATTGCAACAATTGTTTTGATCTCTATAACAGTCACTGCTGGGTTATCTGTCTATGCGTTAGTCTCTGGCATGGTGGGCACAATGAGTTCGATGCTTGATATTCAAGTGCAATCAATCGACATAATTAAAGCTGGCTCGAATACGTTAGTGGCTGCTACTATAAAAAATAGCGGAAACATACAGATATCGTCATGCTCGGTGACCATTACTGGTGATTCAGGCACAGCAACCCTAACTATAGGAAGCATAAGCCCAGGCAAAGTAGGGAGCGCTTCAACATCTAACCCTAATGGTTTTAGCGTAACAGTTGGAAACGTCTATTCCGTAAGCATATCAGCGACTGCAAGCGGAAGTAGCTTTACTAAAGCGCTAACAGCAACATGCACAGGAAGTTAACCCTCCAAACTCTTTCTTTTAAATTTACCCTTTTTTTAATACTTGGTATCCTATGTTCAAAGTCAAAGGTAGAAGAGGCCTCAGTGAAGTTGTTGGGGCAATCCTCATTGCCGGTATTGTTCTTGCCATGAGTATGTCATGGGTTATGCTAGAAGGAGAACGATATAGCGAACAAACAACAAGTATGGTCGATATGTTGAGGGCTGCTACGAAAAGTCAGCAGCAAAGCCTAAGTCTAGCATACTATTATAAGCAAGATAATGCTGTAAATCTTTTCTTATATAACTACGGTACCGAAAACTCGACCCCCAAGCTTGCGCTAATAAACCAGAATGTTGCATACTGGCAAACTATTTGGGATTTCAAATGGTACACCATAACCAGTGCTAACGGCGATTTTGGACAACAGATAGGTGAAACCACCTATACAGGCACCTCGTATACATTCAACTGGGGAAATGGGATAGTATATGGTGATAAAAGTACTCATATAGGCTATCAGGCTACAACAACTATGTACTTTACTGCTCCAACTGCCATAACCATCCAAACAGACGATGGAATGGAAGTTTACATAGACGGACAAGCAGTTTTCTTAGCAAATGCATGGCATATTCAATCAACTACAACATATACAGCCTCAGTTTCCCTACAGCCTGGAACACACCAAGTCACAACCAAATATTATCAGTGGGAAGACAACTCATATAGCAGTTTTTCGGCCACCAACGCGGTACCGTACTCTGCACTTTCTATGACAAATATGAACACCCAAACTACATGTGATACCATATCACCAAAGTCATTGGTTAAACTCACTTTACCAATTCCTGTTTCATCAAGCATCGATCTTGTAATAACAACTGTCGAAGGAGGCTTATTCACTTGGAAACTAACCTTCTAAGGCTAAAACGACAAATTAAGACAGCCTTAAGCTGCAAACAGGGCACAGTAGCAGTCGGCGCAATCGCCATCATTTTGATGTTCACAATGGCAATCTCTTGCCTTGCCATTATCGTATTAGAATACAACAGCTACTCAAGAAGCATCGCCTATACAACACAAACAGACTCTATGAAAGCTAAAGAAAACTTGCTCATCCAATCTTCACAATCTAGCGAAAGCATAGCCATAACTGCAGCAAACGAAGGCTCAACCCCAAGCATGATAGTTGCGGTCCTAACGCTTAACTCCTTTGACAACAGCATAAACTACCACAATCTTAACCAGCCCATAACCTGTACAGTTCTAGGCCAGAATACATTCAACTTTGATCAACAGATCCAAGAAGATTGGCAAATCGGCGTCCTCACATCCCTTGGAAATATCTTTTGGGAAACACAATTCCAACAGACCCCTAACCCAACACCTACTCCAACGCCTTCAACTCAGCCTTGGCTAACAGGCTGGGAATTCCGAAAAAGCCACACTATTAACCCCGCCACTGGCGCAGGAACAAACTACCAAATAAAAATCACAGTCAACTATGGGACAGGAACAGACAACGCAGCCACAGTCTATCTAAACGGCCACAGTAGAGGGGACTTTGCAGACATACGATTTACCACCAGCGATGCCACCACACAATTAAGCTATTGGATAGAAAATGTCGTGGACTCAACCTATGCAGTATTCTGGGTAAAAATTACAGACAACTTAAGCACAAGCCCCGCCACTATATACATGTATTACGGCAACCCCACAGCCACCACAACAAGCAGCGGTCCAGCTACCTTCATCATGTTCCAAGATATAGTCTCAAATATCCAAGCACAATTCGGCATAATACCTCTTACAACTTATCCTAACGCTCGAGACCCTGGAGATGGCTTTGCCTCAAGCTCACCTGTAGAGGGCATCTATGCTAGCCCATGCCTGTGGTTCCGCTACTACGGTGGCAAACAATTCCAGGCAACCTCGACGTATCTATACTTTTACGGATACATAAATGGGGGCAATTATGGTAGCTGCGGTACAGATGTACGATTCCGTAACAATCCTGTCCCTACAGGATGGCAAACCTCAAACAGCTACGGCGCAGACACTACTCTTAACAGAAAACACATAGTCGTCCTAGACTACTCTTCGACAGGTGGTGCTGGCCTAAACTTCTTTTCTACCTGGCATGGCGATAGCGACGATTTATCCACCGGCACAGTTGTAGCCACATACTCATTAAGTTCAACTTCCCGCACTATACAAGAATTTATCTATTCGGGCAGCATATCACACACGACCCTTGGGTATACTTCAAATGGAAATAGCCTAACACTCTATCACCAATATTATGCAATAGCCAAATATGTCAACAACGAACCAACCCAGGGAAGTTGGGGATCTGAAACCCAGAATTGATATAGTAATATGAAGACTTTAAGCAATCTCATTTTTCTTCCTTACAAAATACCGCTAATTTTTTGTTATCCATGCAGGACATTTCTTATTAGGACAATATATAGGGTAAAATGTAGAAAACAACGCGAAAAAGGCATACTGTAATCGGGCATTGGTCAGCGTTACTATCTAGGCACCAGAGTTTTCCCTTTAAAAAAGTTTCAACAACAGCTTTTTTGAGAAGCTATATGAAAATTATCAAATGTACGCATGGAAGCATTTCCACTCTTGTAGCATTTATCATAACTTTCTTGCTTATAGGTTCACTCACAGTTGGATTCATGCTTTTTCTTGAGAACCAAAATCAATCAGCCTCCACCGGAGTAAATACTCAGAAACAAGCCGTAAAAGGAGTACGCGAACAACTCCAAGCAACGCTTCAAGGAAACGATAACGGGCAACTAAAAATTGAAGCAAAAAACATAGGCTCAGTCACCGCTGAGATAATTCAACTCTTAGTGACAAGACATGATAACTCACTTGACAGCCTAAATATAGCGCCATCAGAATTTTTACTGCCCCTAGAAGAGCAAACTTTGACAATTAATTATGCAGGCGAATATTCAAGACTGGGCTTACTGACCCAAAGAGGAAACGTTTTTCCCATTCAAACAGAGCCAACACCTACATCAACACCCACTCCCAGCCCATCACCTACCACAAATCCAACCGCTTCACCTACACCAGAGCCCACGCCAGAACCTACACCAGAGCCCACGCCAGAACCTACA
>CAYRSV010000007.1:29630-41881 GCA_964427115.1 uncultured Candidatus Bathyarchaeia archaeon
AACCTACACCAGAGCCCACGCCAGAACCTACACCAGAGCCCACGCCAGAACCTACACCAGAGCCCACGCCAGAACCTACCCCCACACCGACTCCAACTCCGCAACAATTTAATTTTGCTGTAACGGTTTCACCTTCAAGTGGAACTGTTGAGCAGGGGTCAAGCATGGCAACAACTGTCACTACGTACTTGCATGCCGGTGTTTCTCAACAAGTCATTCTTTCAGCATCAGGACTTCCAAGTGGAGCTTATGCAACGTTTAACCCAACAGCGGGATTCCCAACATACGCTAGCACGTTAACAATCACAACTTCAACTACGACACCTGCAGGAACTTACACTATAACGATAACCGCAGCCAGAGCCGAATTAACAAAGACAACTACTTATACACTCACAGTGACAGTTCAGCCATTTGACTTTGTAGTTTCAGTAAGCCCCAACAGTGGTTCAATGATCGCAGGCAGCGGTAGTATATCTGCCACAGTTACCATTTCTCGCACAAGCGGAACTCCCCAACTTGTCAGTTTAAGCATGAGTTCTGGAGGGGTGCCCGCAAGCCTGAATCCTATTATAGGAACACCAAATCCCTACTTCACCAGCACACTATCGATTTCAAACACCCCCACAGGAACTTACACCCTAATAATCTATGGTTCAAGTGGCGGAAAAACGCGATCAACAACATACACATTAACCGTAACGCCCCCGCAAACAACCACAGTACGCTTCTACACCTCAGGGGTAGGCAGCAGTGGAACTCCTTTAACCGTTGATGGTGTAAGCTATTCAGCCACTAATTTTCCAGTGAGCTTCACCTGGCCAATAGGCTCACATCATACATATGCGTGGACAAATTTCCAAACCGATGAATCATACTATATCAGCGGCATAGACACTGGCTACGCATGGAGTTATTCCACAAGCACCAACGGTCTACCAACCACATTAAGCGGCTCTATAACAGTTCCAACTGGCGGAGGCAGCATAACTAGCTACTACACCCGCTATGTTTATGTTAACGTAGGGGCCTCAAGCAGCGGCTCAATTACGCCAAGCTCAGGCTGGCATCTTTCAGGCACAAGCTTTAGCGCAACACCAAACTCAGGATATAGCTTTAGCTACTGGATCAGCAATGGGGCAACAATCACAACCAATCCCATAACGCTATCTAACCCAACTACGCTACACGCAATATTTTCAGTATCCACCGTTCCACTAACTGTAAGCATAAAAGACTATCAAGGCTATGCTATCAGCGGATCTATAGTCTACGTCTACACACTGCAACAAACTCTGTATGCCAGCGGCTCAACAGCCTCCAACGGCATAGTCACCTTCCAAGTTCAGCTCGGATCTTACTACTTAGCAGTCATGCAAACAACAAATGCCTTTGGCTACACTACCAACTTCTATGGCTGGAGCGATGGCGGCGCAAGCCCAGTTAGATCGATAAACGTCTATGGGTCAACAACATACAGTGCCACATATAAAACACCTTTAACCTTCCAAAACCTAGCCGGAGGCATTGGCACAAACGGGTTTAGCGTAGGGTACTGGGCAAGCGGTACTATAACCTCGGTTCACGGCACACAAATGAGCGGTATAGGCGTTCATACAACTTGGAATCCAGGTGATGTACTAGAACGTAGCGCAAGCACCACAACAGGCTCAGGGGGATCTTTCAATGCTCAGGTATACGTTGGGCTTATGGTATCAGAAATTTATAGGATAGACTTTAGCATGACAAGCGCACCAAACGGTTACCAACCCTTAAACATATACAAATTTTACCCATAGAATTTGGTCTGTTGAAAAGTTAGGCCGATAGCAGACTAAAGATATCTCTTTTATTTGTCCTTAATGCGCTTTTGTCATTAGTAGTTCTTTTATTAGTCGATCTTTTTCTGAGGTTAAATCTATAAACTTTGTGAAGGAAATAGCACACCACTCAGGTGTTAAAATGGACTGCCCCACCTGCCAATGCTCATTTTGAACTTGCTCAAGGAGCGTTTGTTGACGCATGTTTTCTGCAATAAGGTTCACGTGAGCCTTTTTTGAAAGTTGGGTTGGAAAAATCAGCTTATCGTCTTCAATTTTTGCTATTCTAGAACTTATGACGGCAAAGTTCCACTTCAGCTCAGGTTTAGTTTTTTTGGCGCTCTCTTTCCAAAGTTGTAAAGCACTGTAGGCAACTAGGCTGCTTGTTTGGGCATGTTGGCTGTTATAGCTTTTCCATTCTTTTTTCCAGGTATCATAAAATTGGTTCCTGAACTTACTAAAAGAGCCTCCAGTAAATTCTTCAGCACGATTAATCCACCACCTAACCATATTTGGGTACTGGACCATAAGTGCATGAGCCTCCCCATCAGGTTGGCAATCGAAAATCTGTGAAAGAGCAATCTTGAGCATCAAATCTCCAAAAGTAAGTATACTTCCTAAATTTAAAAGATTGACTTAGAAGCAGGCGGTTTAAAATTTTGTATACTCCATTCTTGTGATGTAGGAATGCAGAACAGCAACGAGTTCAGAATAATTGGCAAAGTTCTAGCTGCAGATTTAGATGCAGAGGGTAACCTTCACATAACTCTAAAGAACAGTAACGCATTTTGGGCTGAAACAGCCACTAACCGCCTGCGCCAACTAAAAGGTCAAGTACTCAAACTAGACGTTAAAGAATGGAAATCAAAGCAACTAAAAAACGAAGATTCCCTTTTACAGTAATGGACCCAACAAGGAGCCTAAACAGTCCAAATTTAGCCCTTTTAAAAATTTGCAAAAACCAAATTTTTAAGAGGTTATCTATATGCCTAAGTTAAGAGAACAAACCTCAAAACTCAAGAAAATAACTACGCACATTGACAGTTCCTTTGTTGAGCAGATTAGCATTGCTATGGCTAAGCTTGGGATGCAATCGAGAGCAGAATTTATCAGAATATCAATTGCCGAAAAAGTGAGACAAGTCTTAAACCAAAACGCCAAAACACAGGAGGCTCCCTAAAATTGGCCCCTACGATAGTTTTGCTAAGTTCTAACATTTTTAGATCAACAGAAGCATTGCCCGCGCTCCTTATGCTATTCATCACAGCTTTGATTGTTTACTTTACCTTACGTCTTGTTAGGGCTGAAGGTCCAGAAGAGCAGGCTAGGGCACAGAAAGTTTTGGCGGGATGCATCATAGCAGGGGTACTGATGGCTATTGCTAGACCCCTTGCATTCTGGGTCACTGGCTGGAATACAACAATGCAACAAGGTCTTCCTCAAGAACTAGTTAATGCTGTAAACAATCTTCTGCAACTGCTCATGTACCTAGGTGTTGTCGTAGTCATCGCAGGCATAATTTATGGCGGAATACAACTTGCTCACACCAGACCCCAAAGCAACGACCCAGTTTAGTTTCTAACTTGTGATAACTCTGGACGGAAAAAATGTGCTCCAATGCATACTGGCACTTATAATTCCCATACCTTTCTTTCTTTTTCTAGCTGTACTTCTTCCACAAGTCCAAGGCCTGTTTGTTGTATTTTGGATCTTTTCAACTATCTTTGACATCTTTTCTACACACAAATTCTACCTAGAAAATCCCAGCAAGTTTAGCGTAAATGAGCGAAACAAAGTTTTCATTTACCTCACAAAAAAACTTGGCTTTAAAAAAGCATCAGCTGCCTTTCCAGTAGTCTTTGAGCTCCCTATACTGCTGTTTTTTACTCTATTTTCTCTGCAAATGCTTTATGCTTACATGTTTCCTAACTCGCCAGTCAATCTGTTTGCATGTCTTGCGGCAAGCTTTGGCATAGCTGCCATTGGGCATCTACAAGCCGCATTCAAAAACATGCGCTCCACAACCAAAAAATCAACCTTACACATCTAAACACGCAACTGCGTATTCAAAATATTCTATAACATAGTTGACGCAAAACGAATCACTAAGTGATTCGTTTAGCCAAAACTACGTCATGCCGCCAAGTAATATTTCATTCTGCTATCTTTTATGCTGATCCGAGTTCGCCCAAATGCGCATTTCTTCAACATAAGACCTAGTTTGGTATTATTCCAGTAACTATCAAACTCATCTCTGTGGGCAAATTTATCTTGTGACTGCTGCCATAATAACTCGCGAACTTGACTTATCGTAACTTGCATATTACCCAAAACCCTAAGCTGCCTCACAGCGTTCTCTAAGTCTTCGTGCATTTTCGATACTTTTTCATCCTGTTGCAGCTTTTCTGCCATCACTCGACCAGTCCTTGTTAAGCTATAGAAAACATATCCATACCCTCTAGGGTCAGGTAATGAAGATTCTTTTTGTACTACCCATACTGGCTTAACTAGTCCTTTCTTGGTTAAGCGGTGAACGGATAGCCTAAAGTTTCTTTCTTCTCGAAACTTTGGTTGATACTTCTTTGGAAGAGCATTGTAGTTTATGTCAAACTTGTTGTATATGTCAAACCAAATTGGGTTAGACTTACCTGGCGGGTTATCGTTTTTTAGCATTAGTAGAAGTATGCTCTTTTCTCGCCAACCCAGTTTAATCAAGCCAGGTGACTTCTCCAGTGTTAACATCTAAGACTCCTTGTCTTGGAAGAGGCTTGCAGCGTCTACAGAGAACCTGTTTAGTTTCATTTTCAACACCGTCTACAGTAAACTCGTGTTCAGAGTTGCATTTGTCGCAGTGCGCTTGAAAAGTTCGCGGTTTAACATCTGCATGCTCAAATAACATATTTTCCTTCTGCATCACAACGGACAAATTCTTAAAATTTACTCGGTAATGGCGACCGCAATCACAATCATAGCTAACTTCTATTAATAGGGCCTGCTGTGCCTCATTTCTTCTTTCAAATTTTTGTGTCATCCCAGACTCTATTGCCTGTGAGTCAGCTTGTTTATTTTGTCCACATTTATTGTATGCCTTAGTTTGCGAAAATGTCAATGCTTTATCTGAGTCTATTTCTTTAGAAAAATCTGATCTGTGAAGGGGCAAATCCTTTGGAAATATAGCTTTAGCTGCTCTTTCAGGTGTGCATCTTATATCTTGATCTTGAGTTTTTTCAAATGATTTTTTAACTAAACTCTGAGGTTGATTTTTGGATAAAAACGGGTTCAACGCCTGTAGTAGTGCTTGAATAACTACGGGGGTTTTGAATTTTTCTACTAAACTTTCCTGCTGGGAGGCGGGAAATAGCGAAAGTAAATGTAGCTGTTCAAGGGTAATTTCTGTGTATTTCTTTAAGGATTCTTCAAGAACCTGTCGAGCTTCAGAAATCAAATTGCCCAGCGAAAGTACATATTCAATCTCCTTATTTGATAGTGCGCCTCGATAAGATTCATAGATGTCTATGCCTGATTCAAGATCCTTTTTTATAACATCATAAAGTTTGAACCAGTTTAGCCGTCCTCGCCATCGATTATAGCTAACACAAAGTGCCCTCGTTTGCAGATCGTTAGCTTCGCGCTCGATAGCATTTATAGCAATCCAGCCAAGTTCACCTGCAAGCTCCCACCGTTGTTCCCCATCAACTAACTCATAGTTTTCTGCTATTTTTCTAACAACAACCGGAAGAGTCTTTTCTGGGCCATCTTCTCTCATTCGTTGCTTAAGGTTGGCTCTTTCTTGAGGACTAAGAAAGTTACAGTTCCAAGGATTTGCCCTAATCTGATCTAGGTTAAGTTTTATCATCAAAACGTCCACTATCCTTAAACAGATAACTGGTAAATTTGATTGCAGCACATTCTTTTGGTAAAGGCGGTGCATATTTTTTGCAAGTAGCCATTAATTCAGACACGCTACCTGCTCCGGTATTGGCCGCTTGCACCACTGGCCTTAGATGCAAACGCTTCGCAAGCAATTCATCTGCAGCCAATAACGCTGAAGCAGCAACCAAATTTGCTTTCCGATTCGTTATGATCCCTGGATTAGCTAGGACAATTTGCACAGCATAACTACTTACCTTACTTGCATATGCGCTGTCAACTGCTTGTTCAAGTTTGGCAATTATTTTGTTTATGTGACCAATGACAAGCTCTGCGTCTGGAATTCTGTTCTCAATTTTAACAAAAAAGCTTGCACGCTTCTCGATTTTCATCAATTTTTCAACATTGAAAATCCCTTGAAGCTTTTTGATGTACTCACCTGCACTTAGCGGATAATTTGAAACCTTAATTGCGTTCCAAACAGATACTACAGCTAACTCTGTTCGTGTAAGTCGGATTTTTGCCTCTTTTTGTTGTCGTGTTACACGCCTAAGCTTTCGCATATAATTAATCGCTATCTGCTGTAGGCTACGAGGCAGTTCTAGTTTTTGTATTACTCGGTCTATGTCTTGTGCTACGTTGAGTTCAGTGCGTTGTGTAGATGCAATTTCGGTGCCGACTGCAAAACTTGTGTATGCGAAAGGGCTATTTGATTCACGCTTTGGTATGCGATCTGCAGGCGGTGCAAACTCGACTTCGTCTAACACTAATCCACAATTCATGCATACTATTTCCCCACTTCCACAATCATTTAAAATATTTTTGCTTCCACATTCAGAGCATTGGTATAGCTCACTCAATCAAAACCCTCCTAGATTGCCCTTTTTATTGCTCTTGGTTAGTTTGCTATTGAAGTCACCAGATAGGTGATGCAGGACGCAGTTAAGTCCTGTATGAACCAGTATAGAATTAACAATGTTTAGCACGATTATCTCTCCGTTCATTAACTGATTGAATAGCAGTAGGCTCTACTAATTGGCTGGACAATGTAGGTTCGTGTTTTTGGGTTTTTAGTTGCCTGAGTTCTTCAAGTACAAGTTTCATGCCTCGTCGGATGGCCTCATTGCGGGAAGGGTAGGTTTTTTTGATTTCTTCATCAAATTGTTTCAAAAAGATGCTAGGAACGAGTAGCCATATTTTTGAAAAGTTTGTGTTGTATTGTTTACTTTTCAATTTCGCCCACTGTCCTACTGGTGGTGTAATATGCTTTATAACTCGAGAAAAATATAAATACATATCCTACCAGTAGGATAGCACTGAATATACCATTCCTGCACCAAGCTTATGAAAGGAGATAGAAAATGGTTAATCAATTTAAAAGAATACATATGCCAAATCCGCTCTATGAAGAAATCGAAAAATTCGTTCTAAAGCCTAGCTCACATTACAATACTGTTGCCGAGTTATGCCGTAAATCAGGAGAATGGCTCATAGACCATTATAGCCTGAGGTAAAGATAATGCCCAACAATCGACGTAAAAGTGACAAGACTGTAAGCGTACCTGCGAAAGACTATAACTGCATAAAAGAATGGGTAACGAGTGGAAAAAGTCCATACGTCAGCGTAGATGAAGCATATAGAGACGCCATAAGAAACATTCTCTATAGAGGATCAAAATCAAGCAGGTAAGTAAAGTCTAAATGTAGATCATTTTGAATAGTTTAGTTTTTTATGGCTTCACCTACAACAGTTTGGGATTTACTGCAGGCGGAGGAAGCTGGTTATTTTTTTAAGGCGCGATTATTTTTCAATGTATCTTCTTTTTTGTTCCGCCTCTATCACTAGAATCATTCCGGCCCTTATGGCTTCATTTCTACTGGCATATAGCCCTTGAATTTCCCTATCAAACTCCGATAGAAAATTTGAGGGGATATGAACCAAGATTCTTTTTATTCGTTTTCCAGCCAATTTTTTCACCATTAAGTCTTAATCAGAGGTGGCTTGATTGAGGTATAAAATCTGTGAATTATAATTATTTAAAAAATAGACGTCATCCCGCGCCATGAACGGGAAAAACCTGTGAACTTATCAGTATCTATATCCTAGGCGGTTGCATCAAGCCTATAGAGATGCATTCCGCAACCAATAAATAACTGTAAATAAATACTTATTTACTGAGTTGAAGGTTATGCAAGCATGCTACACCTTGGCATAAAGGGGCTAAATAAATGAGAGAAAGGACAAACGACTTATAGTTAAATAATAGATAGCTTAAATTGGTATTATTATTAGCCGATTTCCATAGGTCTCCACATCAACAGGCAGTCCATATACTGCTTCTATGTTTTCAGGGGTGATGACGCTGCTATTTCCAGCGGCAAAAATTTTGCCGTCTTTTATCATTATGAATTTATCGGCATATCGCACTGCAAGGTTTAGGTCATGCATAGTCATAATTGCGGTTAAATCATTATGTTTCACGACGTCAACAAGAGTACTCATTATACGGTGCTGGTTGCATAAATCAAGACTACTGGTGGGCTCATCTAGTAATAGAACTTTTGGTTCTTGTACTAAAGCACGGGCAATCTGGACTTTCTGAAGTTCACCACCGCTTATCTCATCGATGTACTTTAAAGAAAACTTGTTTAAACCAAGCCTGTCTATGATGCTTTTTGTGATTTGCAGGTCTTTTTTTGAGACATCCCAGGTGATGTGGGGCTTACGGCCAAGCAGCACAGAATCAAAAACGGTGATCTGACAAACCTCAGCCCGTTGAGGCACATACCCAATCCTTTTTGCCACCTCAACTTGCTTCATTTTGCGGATTTCTTCCCCGTCTACCATGACAGTGCCGTTGCGCGACTTCAGCAGTCCGTTAATGCATTTTAGCAGGGTTGTTTTGCCTACACCGTTGGGTCCTAAGATAGTTAAAAGCTCATTTACCCCAACCGCCATGTGAATATTTTCTAGCACGATTTTTCCATTTTTGTAGGAGAATTCAAGGTCTTTAATGTCTAGTTTCATTTTTTGTACCCCCGGATAAGTAGGATGAGAAACAGTGGTCCACCTAGGAACGAAGTTATAACGCCCACTGGAAGAATCAGCGGAGAAATCAAAGTTCGACCTAAGGTGTCAGAAAGTACCAAAATTAGTGCACCCACTGCAGCAGAGGCAGGAATTACGAAGCGGTGATCAGAACCAATCACTCGACGAACCATGTGAGGAGCTAGCAAACCCACAAAGCCAATAACGCCCATCAAAGAAACGATTAACGCAGCAACAAGTGAAGAAAGAACCATGCCTACAACAATGTGCCTATCAACGTTTACACCTAGGCTTCTTGCAGTATCTACGCCAGCATTGATAGAATTGTATGCCCAGCGGTTATAAATGAAATATACGAACACGGGCAGAGATACCACAGAAATGAGCGCAAGATTATCCCAAGTTATCCGGCTCAGATCCCCAAATGTCCAATAAACCATAGAGGCAAGTTGTACGTCGTTAGCAAAATACTGCAACGCAGTGCGAGCTGCCGTGAAAATTGATCCCATAACTACACCTGACAAAATTATAGATTCAGGGGAAACCTTAGTCAACCGTGTAAGGGCAAGCACAACACCTGTAGAGACCAAAGAGAAAAGGAACGCACACGTGGTCACAGTATACGGGTTACTGACTACTACAGCATCTCTAGAACTGCTAAACATCGCCCCAGCGCCTAAAAACATAATTGCGAACGCCGCTCCAAAGGCAGCAGCATGACTAAGCCCAAGCGTATACGGTTCACTTAAAGGATTCTTTAGTAAGCACTGCATAACTGTACCTGCAACAGCAAGCATAGCACCTGCAATCACAGCCACTAAAACGCGTGGTAATCGAATGCTCCAAGCTATCCCACTCTGGTTAGATATTTGATTGATTACTTCAGAAAGGCTAAGATTTGATGACCCAATAGATGTCGCCACAAAAAAAAGTGCCACCAAAACGGCAGCACAGGCAACTATAAACATAACCTTTTTTCCGATATACTTGGTGTAGTCAGGCATGTCATCAGTTTTATTTTTGGCAGATCGGCTGTATTCCATTTACACATCGACTCGGTTAATGGATGATTTGCGTGCAAGGATTATGTCGGATGAATTGTCTACAGCGTCACCATCTAGTATTGTGAAGCCCGCGGCTTCCAAGTGTGTTAGATAAATGTTTTTACGCACAATTTTATCAGATGAATGAGGATGTCTTCCCAATTTTGTTCCTTCATAATGTATAAGGTTCCAGTCCAACGTTTGCATTGAATTGACCCTAGGGCCATCTTTATGCCGTCTTAAAATCAGATCGCCGTTAGGGTTTAGTGCGTCAGCAAGTTGTGATATAAACTTGGGGTCACTGCTAGTTGCGTTATGCGATGAGAAGATTGCATCGTAACCTTGTCCGATGCTGTCGACATTGTAGTCACCGGAAATTACATGGACTCTTTGTGCGCCATAGGCATCGATGTACTGGCGGGTTATTGGAGTTACACTGGGTTGATCAAAAACGTATGCTTCAAGGTCAGGATTAAGCGCGGCAAAAGCAATAGCGTAGAGCCCGTGACCACCGCCAACATCGAGTAGTCTCCGCCAACGTTTAATGTCCAATGAATCTGTCACAATTTTAACAGTATTGCAGACAGAACCTGCTTCAGCCCATTCAGCAATTCGCAAAATTCGGCCATCACTAAACTGGCCTTCTTTCTTTCTGCTAATGGGACCATCCTTAAGCAGTTTGGACAATTGGCTCCAGAGGTGAGCGTTTGTTTGCATATCTTTAAGCGTGTTGGGCATGCACCATGCAGATGAGCGGTTTAAGTAGACAGAGGTTAATGGTGAGTTTAGATATTTGTCATCTTTCTTTGTGAGCAGCCCAATTCCAACTAAGGCCTCACAAAACATTTGTGTCATGGTCTCATGGTATCCAAGCTGTTGAGCTATTTCCTGATATGTTTTGGGTGTGACTGTATATTCGAATATGCCGCTTTCCCAAGCAGTCATTATTGCATAAAATTGTTGTAGGCCTTCTAACGAGTTTCTTACGGTAGTAGTGAATGCTTTTGATTTTGGTGAAGGCTCTTTTAAGAGATTATTTATGTTTTTAGTAGGTTTTTGTTCCAATGTGGTTGTATTTTCAGTAGAAAAAGGGGAGGAATGTTTTTGCCTACAAGATTTGCACATTTTTCTGCACCTCAACGTAATAGGCTTACAGGAGCAAACGGCCCGAGGATTGCTGCGACTTTGTCGTAGAGTGGCATACCATATAGGAAGGTGTAGATTTCGTCAGCTTTTCCAGCAGGGTCTATGTCTGCGAACTTATCAGGGTATAAGACTTTTCCCACGTAGTATACATCTGTTAGGAGCACCTCAGGCTGAGAGCCGTAAGAGCCACTGGGCATTACACCGTATGTGCGGTTGTTTTTTATTGCGTCCATGTTTCCAAATACATCAAGATGGTTTGCCACATCGTCTTGGCATAGGCTTAGACCTGCGTAGTCAATGAACATTATATCAGGATCAAGGGTGGGAATTATTTCAAAATCTAGGTTCACTGTACCGTTTACACCTTTAACCATCTCTACAGTAACTACGTTCTTAGAGTGTGTCAGTACAAATGGAGCATAACGTGCGTTTGTCGAAATTAGCCCATGAGTTCCACGGCTTGAAAGCCCACCAATGTACACAGTCGGCTTATCAGCGTCAGGTATACTGGCTGTTCGAGCATCAAAATCAGCAATTAGTCCACTTATGTAGTTTATAATTTCTGTGGCTCTATCCTCTTTATGCATTATTTTACCCATAAGGGTTAGTGCATCATAGAACAATTCTGTATTTTCAGGGGTTTCTAGACTAGGACTGACAATGCCCACAACAGGTACACCTAACTGAGTCTGCAAATTATTAAGGTTCGCCATATCAATGTCTCCTTTGAATACAATGTCGGGTTTTTGGGCTCCGATGAGTTCAGGTTCCCCACCGTGGCCTGGGCCAACTTTAGGCAAGGTGGCATATTCGGGGTGCGATAGCGCGTATGGTCTACTACCCGGGTCCGCTTCAGTTTCCTCCACTGCACAGACCAAGTCACTAGCACCTAAGTAGGTAAGTAAACGCAGAGTACCAGTGTTCACGCAAATAATGCGTGTGATGTTAGTGGGTACAGTCACCGTGCGGCCAGCCATGTCTATAATCTGCTGAGTTGGAGGCAAAGGCGTAGAAGTAGGCGCAGTTGTGAGAACTGTAGTGGGGATAGGAGTTACTGAAGGAGAAAGAGAAGGCAAGGCGGATGGCGAGGTGGAGAGTGATGAGGGCGCTGTTGGATATAGTAGAGTGTAGGCACCATAGGCTGAAACGGCCGCAATTAGAGCGACAATAACTATAGCTAAAATAGTGGTTGTTTTCTGCACTATGACTCACCTCTTAATCCCAAGTTAAAGCTGGTTATGGATTGGAGATTTTTGGCGATTAATACTAATTCTTTTTTTTGGGCAATTCTTTTTTTTGGGCAATTCTTTTTTTTGGGCAATT
>CAYRSV010000007.1:41981-111196 GCA_964427115.1 uncultured Candidatus Bathyarchaeia archaeon
TTTTTTGGGCAATTCTTTTTTTTGGGCAATTCTTTTTTTTGGGCAATTCTTTTTTTTGGGCAATTCTTTTTTGTTGCTCACGACAAATCACCTGGTTGGATTATCCAACCATTATTTTATAAATGTTATTAATAGTTTTTGTTTATAAAATAAACAGACAGGCTACTTTGAATGAAATAAATAAAATAACTATACATAATTTCAAGCAAACGACCAAAACCATCCTTAACGAATTAGCAAAAATAATTAACACAAAGCGACCCCAACTGTTTGCTGACGGCATGATGCTTGTAACTGGTGAAATTGCAAGAGTAACCGATTTTGAGAAGGCCCTTGCTTTCTAGCAAGCATAGTAAATGGAACTTGGCAGCCTGACTCTTTTGTTTGGGGTGACCGAGCAATCGTCTTCAATGTAAAATGAAAGGTTTAGTCATTATTTCTGGCATGCACACTGGAATAATAAACACAATCCTATATGCAAAGCAAATCACTGGAATTGAGACTGTTTATGCAGTTATGAGCGGCTTCCATCTGGCCGGTAGAAAAAACGAAAGGTAAAATCGAGCAAGCAATAAAGGAACTGAAACAGGTGAACCCTAAAAGAATAATTTCCTCGCATTGTGCAGGTTGGAAAGCAATGTTTGCCGTCGTTAACGCCTTACCTAATGCTTCTATTTGGGGCAGTGTAAGTAGCCGCTATGAATTTTAACTGTTATGAGGGGTAAGCAATGGAAAATCCTAATGACCGCGTTAAGTTCTTAATGTCTGATGAGCGAAAGAAGTAGCATAATCCAGAAATGATTTTAAAAAGCATAGGAATCTGAAATGGGCAGCAACAAGAGCGCATCATAGGCATCACTCAAAAGTAATTGTTTAATCGCACGCAAGTTACAACCTGGAAGAGCAAAAAGATAAATAAAAACTATGAATATTTAATCTATTTAACTAGTTGACGGTGGTACGTTTTTATCAAGCATAATTCTTTCGAAAAGGTGCTATGGTGTGAGAACTGAGTTTTGCAAGTGCTTGATGTTTTAAGGTTTACTACGGGCAATCTGGGTAACATAATCTTCTTCATAGGCTAAGTAAAACGCTTTTATTTTGTTGAGACAAAGGAAAAAGAAAAATAGAAAAAATTATTGGATTATTCTTTTGAAGCTAATAGAAGCTAAAAAGAACATTGACCCAACAAACACCGAAATGCCCAGCAAATCAATAGGCAGATTAGACAGGTCCCCGCTTATAAGCAAGCCTCTTACTGCATCAACAATGTAGGTCATAGGGTTAAAACGTGAAAACTCTTGCAGGATAGGCGGCATCAAACTAACAGGATACAAGGCATTGCTTGCAAAGAACATGGGAAATGTTATGGCTTGACCTATGGCTTGGAACCGTTCGCGTGCCTTTAAGAATGACGCTATAAAAATAGAGAGCGCAGCGAACCCTCCAGCGGCAAAGAACATTATCAGGAGTGCCAAAAAGAAATACAGGGGATTAGGAAAGAAGCTGACGCCGAGTAGTAAGGCAAAGGGAACAATAATTAAGATTTGAAATAGCGCTCTAACCCCTGCGGAAAGCGATCTGCCTATAACAATGGTGTATCTGGAAGTGGGTGTAACTAGAAGCTTTTTGAGTATTCCCGATTCTTTTTCGAAAATCAGCGTTAAACCGAAGAAAATAGCAACCATCGTTGTGGATTGTATTAAAACGCCGGGCACAACGTAGTCAACGTAAGGTATATTGCCTGTAGGTATAGCTCTAATACCGCTCATTATTGGCGCAAAAACAACTAGCCATAGCACTGGTTGAATTACTCGAGCATAAAGCTCCATTCTGTCGTGTCTTATTCTTCTCAGTTCAAGCTCCATCATGACAAATAAGGTTCTAACAAAAACAAACAACTGCATGTTTAACTTCTCCTGATGATAGCCCTAACTTGTCTAGCCTCACTGAGGCTACCCTTAGCATCAAGCTTAAGCCCAGCGTACTTAAGAAAAACATCATCAAGAGTAGGCTTAGCCATTGAAACTTTATGGACCGAGACGTGTTCAAACCTTAGAGTTTCGATGACGCTAGGCAAAATAGTCTCGGCATCTCTGGTTGTAATCCTTAATTCTGAGTCATTGTGAACAGCTTCATCAACTAACGGGATATGCTTGACCTTCTCAAAGCAATCCCTGCTTAATTGGTCACCATCTATAACTAATGATAGAATATCTCTTCCAACTGAGCGCTTGAGTTCATCAGCAGTGCTTACTTTTACGATTTTGCCATTGCTAATTATTGCAATTCCGTCTGAGTATAGGTCAGCTTCGTCCATGTAGTGTGTGTTGAAGAAGACTGTTACACCATATTCGCGTTTGAAGGATGTAAGCTCAGACCAAACCACCTTTCGGGCTGAGGGGTCTAAACCGATAGTGGGTTCATCCACGAGAAGAATCTTGGGCCTAACCAATAAAGCACAGGCAATCTCAAGTCTGCGAATCATTCCGCCAGAGTATGTTTTAAGAAGGCTGTTTTTAACTGCGGTTAATCCCATTTTTCTTAAGGCATCTTCGATTATTTCTTTTCTGTTTAAAGATGGAATACCGTACAGTTTGGCGTAGATAAGCAGATTTTCATAACCACTTATATCAGTCCAAACGCTCATCTCTTGGGGAACATAGCCAACAAGCCGCCTAACTTTGGCATCTTCATGGGAAACATCAAATCCAAAGATTCTGGCTGAGCCTTCGGTAGGTTTGAGTTGGGTAGTTAATATTCTCATCAAAGTAGTTTTGCCAGCACCATTAGGACCCAGAAGAGCAAAAACCTTGCCGGTTTCAACCTTTAAGTTGACACCATTAAGTGCTCTAAACCCTCCAGGGTAGGTTTTAGCAAGATTTTCAATATCAATAGCTAACTCCATAGAATTTCACCTTTGACAAAATTTAGTAATTTTTCGAAGACCAAAGTGGGGCGGAAATTAGTTGTTAAGATAAACATACTATTTCACTTCTGCGGGCTGATTTGCTTCTTTGAAGACGAGACGCAATATTTTCATCGCTTCCGCAATGATTTCTCTATCCACGGCGTTTACAACTTCTATTTGCATAGAAAGATACTCAAGAGTGCCCTGTCTACAAGCTTTCATTATTTTTACTCCTCTTGGAGTAGCGACCAACTTTACGCGGCGTCTATCCGTAGATTGCTCCTCGCGCTGCAGCAAACCTTTGTTGGAAAGGTCGTTAACCATCTTTGACATAGTTGGCAACTTGAGCCCCATATGGTCTGCGGCTTCGGTAAGTGAGGCACTTTTATTGCGGTGTATGAAAGCTAGGGTACGAAATTGAGGGACGGTGAGGTCAGCACTTCTTCGGTTACGCATTTGTGTGCGGATATCTCTCATGACAAGCGGAACTGTTTCGAGTAGTTCACGGGCACAGGCCTCAGCAGATGTAATCGACAATTTGTTTCACTTTCTAATGGTTAGATAATCTAACTAATTAAACTTGCGCAAACACAACTAACCAAATATCAACAAAAAGTAAAAAGGCAAAACATGGTCAAATCCAATTTAGCACATCATAATACCTGAAGGCAATTATTCAATAAAAAGGATTAGTGGTGGTGTGCGTGTTGGCAGCCGCCTTCCAGTATGCCCAGTTTGCCTTCTTTGTAGGAGTTTAGTATTTCTTTGACGGTGGTTCCTTCTGCTTTGAGCACCATTATACCATCAGCAACTATATTCGCTAGGCACCCTGGACCCATACCGTTTACCACGAACACATCCGGCTCTAGCACCATTAGATGCTCATGGGGGTGCCCGATGCCGCCGACATGCTCACTCTTGTTAGCTTCGGTGGCAATGCTTAGAACGTTATTCTTCTCATCTAAGTCGATTACCGCAAAGTAGGGTGATTGACCAAAGTGCTGCGATAACTGTGCATCTATGCCCGTTTTATCTTCGACAGGAATTACAATTCGACGAGTCATACTTTGTTCCTTCTAAATTTTTAGGCTATCTTTGAGCGCTGCCGTGAACCTGATTAGCCTTTGTGTCAAAAGGGTCTTGAAGGCTTTTCGAGATACTTGGGGAGTATCGAGTAAATGAAGGCACGTAGTCCATTCACTTTAGTATGCTGCCCAAGGCACATTCAAACACATGGCACGGCTTGTGCAAGACCAAGTTCAGGTCTCACGGCAGGCTTACGACAGCAAGTTTAATAGATAAACCTTATTAATAGTTTTCGTTTATTAACTAAACTTGATGCTATGTTTAGCTTAGGGCAAAAAAAGTAGTAAAAGCACAATAGTTGCAGACCCAAAAGTCGATAAAAGCGCTTTGTGGAAATTTATTAATAGTATGCTACGCCGTTCTTTATTTTACTTGTGACAATGTCTCTTCAGTTTGACGGGTGCACATTTCAGCAATGCATAGTTGTATGAATTTTTCTTAAATCGACTTGATCCACACAAGAATATTCTTGGACTTTAAGAGGCTCAAACTTATCTTAATTCACTTAAGCCCCTCAATTTTATGCCATTTCAAAGCGACTTCAAGAGCCTTCATTACTTTACCACCCATCATTTAAAGCTGTTAAAGATAGTAGTGGATGACAAATAACAAAAATTACTTGCCTTGTGGATTCATTACGCGGTGCGAAGAGATATTTTGATATGTCGAAGCGCACCTTTTGTTATAATGTTCTCTTGCAGCAGCCCATCTTATGAGGGGTATGATTGCTTTTCCAAGCTCTATTCCATCCTCTGTCAGAGTATATTCAACTCGCGGGGGTATCTCAGCAAAAGATTGCCTTTTGATTAATTTTTCGACTTGTAGCTCTTTTAGTGTGTCTGAGAGGGTTTTTGGGCTTATTCCGTCTAGCTCCTTCATTAGGTCGTTGAATCGAAGCTTTTCTCGATTGAGAAGAGTGTTGATGATTAAGAGGGCCCATTTTTTGCTTATGAGATCTATGATGCCCTTGATGGGGCAAAGGCAGATATGGTTGCATTCATCGGGCATGCTGCTACTTCCTTTGAGCATAGTTGCTATCTAACTATAAACTTGATATTTTAAATACTTTACTTTTGATAGTATTTATGAAGGGAAATGGGAGGTGACTATTTAAATGCACGAAGGATGCAACTGCTCATCTTCTTTAGGTGGCCATACTCAACATCATGGAAGACGCTTCTTTACAAAAGAAGAAAAAATTAAACACCTAGAGAAATACACTGAAGAACTTAAGAAAGAAATTGCAGCAGTAGAAGAACGAATCAAAGAACTGAAAAGCTAAAAAAGCATCCAATAAATTGCCAACAGGAAAATTACCCCTTTTTCCATTATGATACAGCAAAAAAGTATAAAGTGCCCGAATCGACGTGATTAAAGGGCTCGGGACTTAATCAAGGACTACGCAGATAGTAGCTCAGTAGAATACTATTGTTATTCGTTTTTATGTCAACAAAAAAGGTTAGTTGCCATGGCGGTCGCATTTATAGGCAGCTTTCATTTAACTGTAAGGGGAAGGCAAATTGAACAAACTCTCAAAGAGTTAAAACAGATAAATCCACGCAGATTATTGAAAAGCAATATCTACAATATATGCCTCCTAACACTTTTATTTGAGGCGGTGTTGGTACCTCTATAGTTTCAATACAACTGGGGAATAAAACAATGAATAACCATAACGACCGCGCCAAGTTCTTAATGTCTGATGAGAGAAAGAAATGGCATAATCCAGACGTAATTTTAAAAAATATTGGAATTAAGGCTGGGCTGATTCTGGCTGATCTAGGTTCTGGTCCTGGCTTTTTTACCATACCCATGGCTCAGATAATCGGAGAAACAGGTATAATATATGCTGTTGATAGCAATCAAGCTATGCTGAACAGCTTGGAAGAGAATATAACCAAGTCTGGAGTCAATAAGAGAATCATTAAACTCATAAATAGCGGTGTTTCCAATACGGGAATCCCCGAAGCATCTGTTGATATTGTTTTCTTCGCAAATGTTCTCCATGAAGTAGATGATAGGAAGGCTTTCTTCCAAGAGGTTAAACGTATATCTAAACCAATGGCGCATGTTGTTGATATAGATTGGAAAAAGATTCAAACAGAACATGGCCCTCCGCTAAAAGAACGCCTCTCTGAAGATGAAGCTAAACAAGCTCTTTCAGAAAACGGCTTTACAGTCATAAAGCAGACTGAAGTGGGCCCTTACCATTATGAGATAATCTGCAAGCTATCCTCTTAATAGAACCTAAAAGCCAACCATAATTTATTATCTTTTTTATCTATCGCTTAACCCTTCACCTAATTGGTAAAAAATCGTGGTAGACGCCTATCACTGATAATGCGAAGAAACAAACATGATGCCTTACACATTAATTACCCATTGGAATTTACCTAATTTTATAATAAAAAAGGCTATATCAATTAAACTTGCTGAAACGTCCAGATGGTGAAATTTGAGTTAAACCGCTGCATCATTAAAAATACGCCAGCCATGAGAAACATAAAGTAAACAGCAAGAGCAGGCATCAAAGTTAATCGATGAATTGTCCAATATCTTCAATCCACCGATAATTTGACTACAGACGGTTTGTTTTTTCAAGCGAAGATATACAAGCAATAGGAGTAGAGATTGAACTCCAAATAGTCGGCTTAGCTACATTTTCTCTTTTAAAAGAATAGTTGCTGTCACATGATAATTTGAGTTTAGTAACATCTTGATTGCCTGTTAGTTTCGTTTTGAATAGGCGGGTAGTTACGGAGGCTTGTTGCTCATTTATCGTGGGAAAAATAAATAAGGCAAAGGCGAGTAACACTTTTTTTAATTGGAGTAATACTACATGGATGTTGAAGGCATCAGAAAGAATTGGGTAGTACAAAATAAGAATATAAAGTATGAAGTAAAAATGTGGGATTCCCAAGCGAAAGATCCAACCTATAACTTAATGCCAACTTTTAAGGACAACAAATTCCTGCAGCTATTAGAACAAGAACACATGATAGATTCAACTTATGATGTACTAGATATCGGATGCGGTGTCGGCGTTTATGCAATGGTGTTAGCTAAACAGGTGCATTCAGTAACAGGAATCGATTTCTCGCCAAAAATGATAGAACAGGGTAAACAAAAGCTGAAAAATGAAAAGATAATAAACGTGACACTTTCTTGCATGGATTGGAGCACAATTGATATCGAGAAACAAGGTTTCAAAGAGCACTTTGATTTGGTTTTTGCTCACACTACCCCTGCAATTTATGATGCATCAACATTTGAAAAAATGAACAACGCCAGCAAACGTTTTTGCGTAATATCTAATCCCAGCAAAATGGTTGAACCAGTTCTGCACGAAGTCCGCAATATTGTAGGTTTAGATGATGACAGCGGAAACCGTGGAAATGACCGTATTTACATTTTAGACATGCTGTTTCACATGGGTTATTTACCAAAACTTGCCTATGAACATCAAGTGTGGCCTATGAATCAGCCCTATGAAGACGCCTGCTCCTACTACATAGGTAGAACAATGATGGCTAAGCAACTGACATCAGACGAAATCGACAAGATAAAGCAGTATCTCGCGTCAATATCAAAAGACGGCAAAGTAGTAGACCAAATAAATACAACCATCACAACTATCTATTGGGAAAAACTGTAGGAGATTAGTAATAGTGAATTCGAAAGAGCAACCAATAAAACCCACGCCCAACATTTTGCTTAGAGAGCTACCTGATGTAGCCCGATGTTTTAACCAACTGCACAATACAGTCATGTCCAATGGCGTGCTCTCTGAAAAAACAAAAGAACTTATTGCGGTAGGCATCTCAGTAGCAATAAGATGCCAACCATGCATTCAAAACCATGTACCTGCAGCAGTGAAAACGGGCAACAGTGACGCTGAAATCTTGGAAGCAATCTCAGTAGGAATCATGATGGGCGGCGGCCCAGCCTATGGCTGCGCATCAGAAGCCATAGAGCTGCTAAACAGCCTATCCGCAGGCAAGCAAGAAGATAGCCCCACAAAATACTAGGCATCTTTTACTTTACTATTTTTTTAGAAAAAAAGATTAATGTAATCCTCTTTAGATGGGGATTATAATAAGTCGACGTCGATATGTTTCTACATTAACTGGGAGACCATACACAGCTTCGATGTTTTCAGGCGTGATAACACTGTGGTCACCAGCAGCAAAGATTTTTCCATCCTTGAGCATTACGAATTTGTCTGCGTACCGCACTGCAACGTTTAGGTCATGCATAGTCATAACTGCAGTTAAATCAGTGTGTTTCACTACATCAACTAGCGTTGCCATGATACGATGCTGATTGCACAGGTCCAAACTGCTGGTCGGTTCATCTAGGAGCAAAACTTTAGGTTCTTGCACTAGTGCCCGAGCGATTTGCACTTTTTGTAGTTCACCGCCGCTTATTTCGTCAATGTATTTTAGCGAAAGCGACTCCATGTCGAAACGGGATATGGCTGCTTTGGTTATCTGGAGGTCTTTTTTTGAGATATCCCGCGTGATACGGGGTTTTCGCCCCAACAACACAGAATCAAAAACCGTAATCTGCGATACATCTGCTCTTTGAGGCACATAACCTAGCCTTTTAGCGACATCTGTACGCTTCATTTTACAAATATCTTCTTCACCTACGTATACTGTGCCTTTTTTTGTTTTCAGCAGCCCATTGATGCATTTGAGTAGCGTTGATTTTCCCACGCCGTTAGGCCTAAAATTGCCAAGGTTTCATGGATACCAACATCCATATTGACACCTTTTAGGACTGACGTACCGTTTTTGTAGGAAAATTCCATATCGCGGATTTTTAAGATAATTTCTTGTACCCCCGGATGAGAACGTATAGAAAGAGTGGGCCACCCATGAATGAGGTGATGACGCCTACTGGAAGGATCAGCGGAGAAATTATTGTCCTAGCTAAAGTATCAGAGGTCACTAAAATTAATGCTCCAACGATGGCTGATGCCGGAATTACAAAGCGGTTGTCTGAACCAATTACTCTTCGAACCATGTGGGGCACTAATAGACCAACGAAGCCGATTATGCCCATTAAAGAGACAATCAACGCCGCTATAAGAGAGGCAAGCACCATACCTACCGTTATGTGTCGGGTTACGTTTACGCCTAGACTGCTTGCTGTATCAACTCCAGCGTCGATGGCGTTGTAGTTCCAGCGATTATATAGGAAATAGATAAGCACAGGAAGAGACACTACCACAATCAGGGTCAAGTTATCCCATGTTATGCGGCTCAAATCGCCAAACGTCCAGTAGACAATAGATGCTATTTGGACATCGCTGGCAAAACATTGCACTGCAGTTAAACCCGCGGAAAATATTGCCCCTATAACTACTCCAGAAAATACCAAAGCATTATTGGACGCTTTAGCGTCAATGGATATTATCAAAAAAAACAATTGGAAATATCAAAACACCACAATATCAAACACATTTCTAGTCGCAGGAAAACCTACCTATATAGGCGGTTTTCTTACTATCTCGAACAAAGAGTCCATAACCTAATCATCACTGAGGAAGACTCCAAAGCACACATAATCACAAGCTGCTTACAACACTCCAACGTTCCAAACGCCGTTCACTTAGGCGTTTCTGAAATCTACGTCAAAAAAGTGCTATGCTAAACTTTATGATTCATCAATGGGGTGAACAAACACTTGTGCGACCAAGAAGTGCCGTTCAAGTTGAAGACAAAGCTGTGTTTGTTTCAAATTATGTTTGTATGCGTTTGGTTTGCGATGTGCAGATGTATCCTGTAGCTTATTGCACTGGCAACGAATCTAGGGTAGCTTTAACAGTATTCTCTATGGTCATAGGAACAGCCTCTTGGATATAGGTTCAAAAACGGTGCTGACAGGCAAAAACAGCAAAGCCGAAATGGTCGTAATGGCCATGTGATAGACTAACGCACTTCACTTCGCTGAGGTCTATCCTCATTCGCTTCGTATTTTCGATGAATCCATCAGCACTAACACCTGTATCAAATAGCACGTTAACCTTTTTTCCGTTACATCGCACACGGATTAACAATGAGAAGTCATGTTAAGCAATAGATTATTTTGGATGTGTCCTTGCCCACTCTTCTCCATGTTGCTTTTTTGCCCATTGCCTAAAAGGTTGAACTTCTTTTCTATCGATTGTAGAGAAAATCTGCTAAATCATCAACAAGCTAATGATTTCTAGACCATTACTTTGTTTAAAAGTTTCCAGGTGCAGGTGTGCTCATATAAGCTTTATCTATAGAGGCCCTTTATAGTGGTTTGTTGCTGGACAACCAACACATTTCTGTTTTTCATATCTTTTGCAGGGGTCGCAGTCTACGTTGCAGGGTGGGGTCTTTTTTTCTTGGTGGGCGAGGTTTTCTCTTATCTGCAGAAATGGTGAAAAGTAGGTTTCGCTTACGGGATAGAATTCTGAGCGACGTACGCCCCTGCTGCATCTAAGGGAGCATTTTTCCATAGATATGCTCTCAAGTGTTTCTTGGGTTTCTGCAACGACTAGTGCAATTAGGTTGTAGCCGCCTACTGTTTTGAATATTTGGATTATTCGTGGGCACTGTTCGAATCGGTTGAGGAGCTCTTGCATGGCTTCTGCGTTTTCCATTTCGAGCATTACAATTGCGGGATGAAGTTTGAGAGCACTTGGGTTGATGAGTGCTGATATTTTAATTGTGCCTTTTTTTATTAGTCGTTCCAATCTTTTCTTGGTTCCCATGCTTGTAAATCCGACTGATTGTGCTAATTCTTGTAGGGTGGTTCGTCCATCTGCTTGCAATTGCGTAATGATTTTTTTATCTATTTCGTCCAAGACAGTTCGCCTGTTTATTTGTCTGTTTATTTTATAAACAAAAAAAGTTAATAAGATTTATGCACTAAACTTAACCTTAATTTCAAAAGGACGATTTAAGCATGAAAGTAGGAATAATTCGTTGTCAGCAAACTGAAATCTATTGTCCCGCGACTACTTGTCTTGCTATGGCTGCTAAAGGCGAAGGTGGCTTTGCTGAAACAGGGCCCGTGGAAGTAATCGGCACAAACAGTTGCGGTGGCTGCCCGGAAAACAAGTCTACGCAAGAATTATGGAGATGAAGAAGCGAGGCGCTGAAAAAAATCGTTTTTGCCTCTTGCATAATCAAGGGAACCCCCGCTTCAATAGAGTACCCTTGCCCATTCGCTGCAAAACTCAAAAAATTAGTCACAGAAAAAGTACAAACAGACACAATCGACTGGACCCACTAACTACCACAATTCTACAGGTGATGATTTGGATACTCTAACAATAATTGTCAATGGCGCGCCGTATGGGAGCGAATAAGTTTGGAATGCTCTGCGTTTAGTAACCGCATCCATCTTAGCACTAATCGGCATGAGTGTTAATGTTTTCTTGCCAGGCGATGCTGTCAGTTCCGCCAGAAAGGGGCAAAACCCCCAGAACATGCTATAATTTAGAAAAAATGCTTCAAGACCTAATAGCAGCGGCGCAGATGTAGTTACTTGTGGAGCTTGTTCAATGATAGAGATATTTTAAAAGCTGACCTCATAGAAGGTATTGAATTAGGCACTATGCTAAAACTTGCCGGCTGGATAAAAGAGGGTTCCAAAGTCCCCTCTTGCTAACAAACAAAGTGTATCTTCTCAAATTGGTCTGCAAAACGGTTTTCTATGAAATAAAACCTTGCGCGAACAAAAAGCATAATCGACTGTTTATTTTATAAACAAAAAAAGTTAATAAGGTTTATGTGATAATCTCAAGAGCTAACAACAGTAACCGCTGAAAAACTAAAGATAATAAATGTTGAGTGGTCACAATATGAAGTTTCCAAACATGTCCATAATTGGCGATGGAGTTTTTTATGTAGGCGTAAGAGATTGGAATCGTCGCCTGTTTGATGCGTTAATACCTCTTCCTCAAGGAACAACCTACAATTCGTATCTAATAAAAGGAAACGAAAAGATAGCGCTAATAGATACTGTTAATCCTGGATTTGAAGCAGAACTAGAAAGCAAAATTAACAATGTAAGTGCAATAAGTCAAATCGATTATATAATTATGAATCATGCTGAACCTGACCATGCAGGAGCCATCCCGTACATCTTACATGCAAATGACAAAGCAAAAATAGTTACCACCCGAATAGGAGCCCAGATAGCTAAAACCTACTTCCATGTTCCAGAAGAGCGAATCATGGTAACCAAAGATAACGACACATTAGAGCTTGGCGGCAAGACCCTGAAATTCATTGAAGCACCCATGCTTCACTGGCCTGAAACAATGTTCACCTATCTGGTGCAAGATAAAATTCTCTTCACTTGCGATTTCTTTGGAATGCACACCGCTTATGGCTTCTACGATGAGGACATAGACGAACTGAAAAGTTTTGCTCAGCGGTATTTTGGGGAGATAATGATGCCTTTTAGAAGTCTTGGGTTGCGGGCAATGCAGAAAATCAAAGATTTAGATGTTAAAATAATTGCCCCTAGTCATGGGCCAATCCATAAAAATCCGCAGAGAATTCTAGAGCATTATTCAAAGTGGGTAAGTGGAGAAACTCAAGAGAAAGTAATTGTTGTCTACGTAACTATGTGGAAGTCCACAGAGAAAATGGTCAATCAACTTGTGGATGGCTTGCTTCAAAACGATGTTCATGTAGGCGTACATAATCTGTCTAATGCTGACTTAGGCGAAGTTGCAAAAGATTTAGTCGATGCGCGGGCAATAGTATTTGGCACTCCAACAGTGCTGGGAAAGATGCATCCTTTAGCCGCTTATGCTGCTCACTTGGTTAAAGTGTTAAAACCTCCGCTAAAACTGGGGGTTATCTTAACAAATTATGGGTGGAGCAAAGGCGCTTTAGCTCACGCCGTTGAAGTCTTAGGTCCCACCGGGTTAGAGGTGGTTGGTTCTATGGAAATAAACGGACCTCCAACCGAAAATGACTTTGATAAAGTGAAGCTTATTTGCGAAGAGTTGGCAAAGAGAATCAAACAGTTTTAGGGCGCAATTTAATTGGTCTTAGGTATTAAACCGCATTTAATTGCAATTAAAAAACAAACTGGAGATAAAGGATATGCAGTGTGACCGTTGTAGTGTTATTCTAAAAGAAAATGAAATCTATGATTTTCATGGCAAACAGCTTTGTGAGGATTGTTATATGTATGTAACAAATCCGCCTAAGGCTTGTGATCCCATGGCAGTGGCATCCGCTACGTCTATTCGTAAAGAACTAGGCCAGTCTGGAGCAGCTGGTTTAACAGAATTACAAAAACAAATTTACAATCTAATTGAACAGAGAGGAAAAATTACCCAGGAAGAGATGCTAAAAATAATTAACATTAAACCTGAAGAGTTGGAAGCCCAATTTGCCATTCTTCGGCATTGTGAACTAATTCGCGCCTTTAAAGAAGACGATAAGGTTTATCTAACTAAATGGTAACTTCATTTAGTCGTTTAACCATTTTGAATCCATAGAAATTCGGTTTTGTTTGTCAGCAAGCTTAAAAGACTTTCTTTTGGGCTATCAATTAACCATTACGTTTAGTTACCGCCCAATTTGTTTATTTTATAAACAAAATGTATTAATATCATTTAGGTTATAAACTACTTCAACTTCAGGCGATGAAAAAATGACTGATGCAACCGAGCAGATAAACTCAACCGAAGTATGCGACAAAAAACGTGAACCATGTTCTCTATCGGTTGATTATAACAATCAAAAAAAGCAGCAGCTTGAGCAAGATCAAAGATTAAAATTAAAACTAGGCAAAATTAAACATAAGATAGCAATTATTAGTGGTAAGGGCGGTGTTGGTAAGAGCACTGTAACCGCAAATCTTGTTATGGCATTTGCCATGAATGGGCACAAAGATAAAATCGGTGTTCTTGACGCAGACATTCATGGACCATGTATTCCAAAGATGTTAGGTCTCAAAGGACAGACATTAATGGGTGGACCAGAGGATACGTTACTTCCAGTAACTGGCAGATTGGGGGTGAAAGTTGTATCAATGGACTTTTTGCTTCCAAATGATGAAGCCCCCGTAATTTGGCGAGGGCCTTTGAAGATGAGAGCTATCCAACAATTTTTGTCTGACGTAATATGGGGCGACCTTGACTACTTATTTGTGGACCTTCCTCCTGGAACTGGTGATGAGCCACTAAGTGTCATGCAGTTAATTCCAGACATGGATGGAGTCATTATCGTAACTATGCCCTCAGAGGTTTCTGAAGCAGTCGTTAAGAAATCTGTTACATTCGCTAAGCAAATCGGCGTTCCAATAATTGGCATAATCGAGAACATGAGCGGCTTTACCTGCCCTGACTGTGGGGCCAAAGTAAACATTTTCCAAACAGGCGGAGGAAAACGAATAGCTGAAGCTTTGTCAGTTCCATATCTAGGCAGCATACCAATAGACCCCCATATCTGCAACGACTCAGATAATGGATTGCCGTTCATAGCTGAAAACAAAATCTCACCTGCAACCAAAGCGTTTGGAGAGATTATCCAGAAAATCGAGCAGTTTTTGAAACATAACGAACCCTCAGAAGGACCGTTAAGTCAAAATCTGCTTAAAGAGACACGATAACGCGTCCTTAGTCTCTTTATGTCACAGTTAAGGTGATAATAAAAATGAAAATATGTGTAAGTGCAACAGCAGACAATTTAGACGCCCAGTTAGACCCCCGCTTCGGTAGATGTCTCTACCTTGTAATTGTAGATTCAAAAACCATGCAGTTCAAAGCCGTCCCTAATATGGCTGCGGGCTCAACAGACGGTGCAGGAATTCAAGCAGCACAAAACGTAGTGAACAATGGCGTTAAAGTAGTCATAACTGGAAATGTTGGACCCAACGCTTTCGGAGCACTATCAGCGGCAGGTATCGAAATTTTAACGGGAGCAACTGGCACAGTTAGGGAAGTTGTTGAGAAATTCAAAAAAGGTGAATTGCAAAGTGCTAGCGCACCTACTGTTGGAGGGCATTTCGGAATGGACAAAGAAAGAGGTCAAGGCATATGAAAGCTATAATCCACCTAAACTGTGAAGAACCAGAAAAATCATTTTCCCAAAGGGAGGTGAGCAATTGACAGAGAGAGTAATAGTTCCTACAGAGGATCAGCAAGGCTTGAATGCTAAATTAGCACAACACTTTGGAAGAGCACCCTACTATACCATCGTCGAACTTGGCGAGAACGGTGAAGTCTCAAACGTTAAGGCGGTTCCAAATGTTGGCGAACATGCAGGAGGAATGGGCTCTTCTCACGACCACATTCTCGAGTATAAACCAACAGCGCTTATCGTCTACGGTATGGGCCCTAGAGGACTTACCACTTTCCAAAGTGCAGGAGTTGCGGTTCTAAAAGCAAACGCCGATACTGTCAGCGAAGTAATCTCAGCATACAAGAACGATGCACTATCAGAACTTACAGACGGCTGTGAGCATGCTCACCACCACTAAGGCAAAGTCAACACATTCCAAGTGTAAACTATGCTGAAGAAGAAAACCCTTGAAGAGCTTTTGTTGAAAGCTGGATATTCAGCTAAAGCCACAAAGCTCTATTTAAACAAGGTCAATGTTGGCGCAATCAAGCAGCCAGATATCGTTTCCACCTATAGAGGTCTTCTATGCGGAGACTCTATCACCCTTTATTTGAAACTTGAAAGCGAACTAATCAAAAACTCAAAATTTGAGTATATCGGCTGTGTAGGAACAGCAACTTCAGGCTCAGCATTAACAAGTTTAGTGATAGGCAAGACAATCCAGCAAGCTTGGAAAATTACAAAAGACGACGTTTTAAATGAGCTGGATGGACTGCCAGAGAACCATTGTGCAGAGCTTGCAGTTAACGCTTTGTACAAAGCACTTGAACAGTTAGAAGAAAAAAGTAGGAGTACTTAAAGTTCATGATAATCTCTGTTGCAAGCGGTAAAGGCGGGACAGGAAAAACATCGGTTGCCGTTAACCTGGCTCTCTCTGTGGGTAAAGTTAAGCTTCTAGACTGCGATGTCGAGGAGCCTAATGCCTATTTGCTCTTGCACCCTGAAATGCAAAAGAAAGAGCCAGTTTATACTTCAATCCCAAAGATAGATAGAACCCTTTGTAATACCTGTGGGGAATGCGCCCTATTCTGTCAGTACAACGCTATATTTGTAGCCTCTGAGAAAATCCTTGTTTTCCCAGAGCTCTGCCATAGCTGCGGTGGATGCGCATTAGTTTGCCCTAAAAAGGCGATCACGTGGGAAAAGCACCAAATCGGAACACTAAATTTTGGCTCAGCTGATGAAGTCGCTCTTGTTTATGGGGAGCTTGAGGTAAGTAAGCCTTTGGCTGTTCCAGTCATAAAAGCTGTTAAAAACCAAATCAAAAATGATGGAGGAGATGTAATTCTTGATTCTCCGCCTGGAACCTCATGTCCCTTTGTGGAAACTGTGAGTGGTAGTGACTTTTGTTTATTGGTTACAGAGCCGACCCCTTTTGGCTTACACGACTTAAAGATAGCAGTTGAAGTTTTACGAAATGTTAGGGTTCCTTTTGGTGTAGTTGTTAACCGTGCAGGCATAGGCTATAGAAAACTGTACGATTACTGCAGGGAAGAGAACATTCACATAATGCTTGAAATTCCATACGAGAGAAGTATAGCTGAACTTTACTCTAAAGGCGTTCCGTTCAGTTTGGAGATGCCTGAATGGGAAGATAAGTTCAAGATGCTCTATGGTGAAATTGCGGGGTTGGTTGGAAAATGAAGCAATTGACAGTTTTAAGCGGGAAAGGTGGCACGGGCAAAACGTCGATAACTGCCTCTTTTGCTGTTTTAGCAAAAAATGCTGTTGTGGCAGATTGCGATGTAGATGCGCCTGATCTTCATATGCTCCTACATCCTGAGGTGATTAAGAAGCAAGAGTTCATCGGATCAAAATTGGTAGTTATTGATAAAACGAGATGCGTCAAGTGTGGTTTATGTAGAGAGAATTGCCATTTTGGTGCGATAACTAGCGATTTGGAGGTTGATGCTATTGCTTGTGAGGGATGTGGCGTCTGTAAAGCTGTTTGCTCGGTTGGAGCCATAACTTTAGTTTCAAGGGTCTCTGGCAAAGCTTTCATCTCAAGGACTAAATACGGCTTTATGTCACATGCATTGCTTAATCCTGGAGAGTCCAACTCTGGAAAGCTCGTTACTTTGGTTCGACAAAACGCTAAAATTTTGGCACAAAAAGAGGGTCGTGACCAGATCATTATTGATGGATCACCAGGGATTGGCTGCCCTGTAATAGCTTCAGTCACAGGAGTAGATGCTGCTTTGGTGGTAACGGAGCCAACAATGTCTGGAATTCATGATCTTGAACGAGTTCTGACACTATTAGGTCACTTTAGTGTTATTCCGTTTGTTTGCATAAACATGTACGATGTAAACGTAAGCAACGCTACCAAGATTTTGGACTTTTGCAGTGAAAACAGAATAGAAGTTGCAGGTGTCATTCCTTTTAGCCCTGAAGTTACCCAGGCAATGGTTAATGGGAAAACTATAGTTGAATACTCGCCTGAAAGTGGTGTTACACAAGAGATAAAGAGTATGTGGAACAAGATGTGCCTTTTTCTAGGTGAAAGACAGTCATGATACCGAAATTCTTTTTCCTAACCAAGGGTGTAGGTAAACACAGAGAGCAGTTGCAGTCTTTTGAGCTTGCGTTAAGAGATGCCGGCATACAATACTGCAATCTAGTGAACGTTTCAAGCATAATCCCAGCAGGATGCAAATTAATTTCACGAGAACAGGGCTTAAAGATGCTACAACCCGGAGAAATTACGTATGTAGTTCTGGCCAGAAATTCTACGTTTGAGCCGCATAGACTGCTTGCATCCTCGATCGGCGTTGCCATTCCCTCGGAGAAAAACCAGTATGGCTACCTCAGCGAACACCACTCGTTTGGGCAAACAGATGAATCCGCAGGCGACTATGCAGAGGACCTCGCCGCCACTATGCTCGCAACAACTATGGGTATTCAGTTTAACCCCGAAACTGCCTGGGATGAACGCAAACAGCTCTTCAAAACAACCGGTTTAATCATAAAAACAGCCAATATAACCCAGTCCGCTACTGGCGATAAAAATGGTTTATGGACAACAACTATAGCGGCCGCTATATTTGTAAGTGAAAAATGATTTTTGTTTTTGTCTACTTATATGTGTCTGGTGGGATTAAGCATCCATTTCATTACTTGGAAAGCTTCAATTTTCCCGTCTAACTGTCTTATCTGATAGGCTCTATACTTGGCCAAGCATTTGATCGCATCAGAAGCCAGTGCTCCTTCTTTCTGCGTTTTATTCTAGATAAAGTTTTCATTTTCTGATCGAGTGTTTCTCTTATGTTGACATACATCTGCGGTTTGAATTCCGTTGTGGTGGGTGTTTCATGCAGCAGTACGTTTGCTGTGTTTCTTGTTGCTGATATTGTGGCGTTGCCTCCGTTTCTGTGGTCTTGATGTTTGTCCGAAGGACTTGGCGCAAAAAACTATACCAGCTGTGGCTTTTTGTGTTTCTTTTTCTATCCAAGAAACCGTTTCAGCGTCGTTATTTAATTGGCCGTCCTTAAATCCTGCATAGGTTAAAGTTGCGCCTATAACTGCACATACAGCCTCAGCTGCCCTTAACCTAACCTCTTTGTCGCCACCGTTTTCTCCTCCCGTTAATAGAAGGATTTTGACATCAGCTTTCCTTTTCCTGTATAAAGCTAATGTGCCAAACATTCGCTCTCAACATCATCAGGATGACAACCAATCGATACTACCAAACCCCTTTATTCACTGTTTACCTTGAGAAGATTCATTCATGTTGTATTTTTTCTGACTGAATATAACCTGCTTTGTTTTTGCGATAATTCGTTGTATCCGCTCATATTATATGGATAAAAAAAGATGGGTGTAAAAAAACCCAGTTACTGGATTGCGTTTGCCCCATTTTTTGAGAGCATGTATTTATCGGCTGCTTCTTCTACAAAGCCCGCGTTTTTGAGTTCACGTAAGCCGCTTCGCACTTTAAACAGGGGCTGGCCTGTTTTGCTTGCTGCTTCTTCAGGAGTTAATGCGCCATCTTTAAGTGATTTGAGTGTGGCCATTCCAGATGTTGTTGGTTTTCCGTCTGCTGAGATACATGGCATATTATCAGGTCTCGGGGAGTTTTTTCTTGCAAAGATACCAGTCTTTGCATTCATAACCTTCTTTGAGGCGTTCTTCGGCTTGCTCAGCGGTGGTGGGTGCGGGAACAACGACGGATTCGCCTGGTTTCCAGTTCGCTGGTGTAGCTACTTTGTATTTGTCGGTTGTCTGCAAGGCATCAACTAGTCGCAAAATCTCGGTCATGTTTCTGCCTGTAGTTAGCGGATAGTATAGCATTGCGCGAATCTTGCTTTCGGCATCGATGATAAAGACACAGCGCACGGTTTCAGTTTTGCTTTGTTCAGGATGTATCATACCGTATTTTTTAGCAACTTCTTTGTTCAAATCAGCGATTATGGGGAAGGGAATTTTGACACCCATCTTTTCTTCGCAATTGCGCATCCATGCTATGTGGGAAGAGACACTGTCAACACTTAAGCCTAAGAGTTCAACATTTCTTTTCTTGAGGTCTTCATAGATTTCAGAGAACGCCATAAATTCTGTGGTGCAGACAGGGGTGAAATCGGCTGGATGGGAGAACAAAATGAGCCATGTGCCTTTGTAGTCGGAGAGTCTCAATGTTCCATGGGTTGTTAGGGCTTCAAAATCGGGGGCGGTTTGACCCAATACTGGCGCATTTATCTCTTCTTTTTGAGCTTCTGTCATTTTCTCACCTTAATTTCTAAAATAATCAATCATACTGACTATACATTCGTTTAATAAAAAGATATTTGGCTACAAGTTTATTTTCTAAACTGTATTATTTCTGTTCATCCGTTTTTGAACATTTTAAGCTGAGGCTTATTTGGTTTCGTTGTTGTTTTGGGTAGTTTTGTCTGGCATAGATGTGACTTGTAGATTGTTCGTCCTTCACTGAGGGCTTGTGCTGTCTTTTTCTAGCGTTTTGGACTCTCCAGCTGGTTCCTCACGAGCTACCATCCTATAGAGTTTAATTTGTACTTTTTAGGCGAAATTGCGAACGCGGGGCTCGCCATTTCCTCATTTTCTTTCCCTGTTTTAATGTATAAAACTGCTAATTCTCAGAGCCTAACCTACTGAACTGTTAACGTTTAGTTTGAACATGACCCGGTGTACCTTACACCCTAACAAGCTTCATATTTCCCTCTTCTAGTTCTTTTTTATCTGAAACAGGATAGTACGCCGAGTTTTCTATATCTTAAACTCCCTTGCCGGTCTCCAAACTTTTTATGTGATTACTCTGTTTACAGAATCTTCCATCATCTTTAGTATCCTCAAGCTTGCATATTTTTCCATTAAACCACCCAATTTTTACCGTATCTCTGCAGTCAAATGCTGGAATAAATGGTTTAATGTCAATTAACGGTGTTCCATCTAAGATGTCCACATCCTCAATATGTAGATAGTTGCCCTTTAGTCCTACAAGACGTACTATAGATAGCCCTATCTTGTTGGGTCTGGCAGGAGAACGGGTTGCAAATACCCCATGCATTTCATCGTCTAAAAACGGCTTTACTACTAATGAGTAAGCCCTTACCAAATGGAAATCATACAGAAGGATAATGTGGGAAAAGCCTTCAATATCTTGGAGGCCAGCTAAGTATTCGTCAAATACTTCAACTTTTCCTTTGGTGCCCTTTGCCGCTACCGCTTGTATTGGTACATTATTTGGATCTTTGAAAGGTGAATGTACTATGCCAATCGGTTTGTATGTTAATACTCTACACTTCCCTCCAAACATCAGTCATAAGGGCGTAAATTATTTTTCTTCACGTAACGCTTTGGGAATATAGGCGCATTGTGGATCTGGTCCTAGGATATCTCCTGTGAAGAATAGCGCTGAGGTTCGGCAGCCGCCGCAGATGTCTTTGTACTCGCATACCCCGCATTTTCCCTTCAGATTGCTTTTGTCTCTGACTTGCGCAAAGAATTCGTTACTCTGCATGCTGTCCCATATGCTTTGGATGGATTGGTTTTTAATATTGCCGAAGCGGTAAACGTCGTTGTAGCTGCAGGGGATAGCGTCACCGTTTTCTGCAATGCTCATGAACTTGCCAAAGAAGCACCTGCCCAAGAAAAAGTGGTTAAACCAGTTATCCCAATCAGCTATGCCACGTTGCTTTGCAACACGAGCATATGATGGATAATAAACGTTGATCGCAGGCTTTCCCTTGTATTTTGACTGCAAATCAAATAGCTTGTTCCAAGCCCACTCATTCTGCTGAGGTGAAGGACAAGCCTTTAGGCTTGCTGGGTCTTTGCTGTAAGGAATCATGCCATGGTAGATGACCCATCGAGCACCATACTTCTCTGCTAAGTCTAGCACATCGACAAAGTCCTTTTCATTGACATTAGTGACGGAATCATTCACGTTAGCCAATGTGTATACAAGGCAGTTTAACAGCTTTTCATGCGAGAGCTTTTCAATCGATTTAACTGCCGCAGCGTAGGCACCCTTTCCACGGACCAAATCGTTTGTGGTCTCGCCGCCATCAATACTGACGGATACTTTTACCTCATTTCTGACTATATTTTCAAAGACTTTGTTATCAAGGAGGCGCCCATCGGTAATGATGCTTGCATTCATGCCAACCTTGCGAGCATATGCTATTACATCGAATAGGTCTTTACGTAGTAGGGCTTCTCCACCCGTTATTCCAAAGAAGGTTGAGCCAAACTCATAAGCTTGGTCAACGATTCTTTTTGCTTCTTCGGTGCTAATCTCATCCGGTACTTTTGGTTTTCCTGCTGACGTGCAATGCACGCAGTTAAAGTTGCAGGCAAATGTACATCGCCAAGGCAAAATATACAAAGGTCCTTTTTCTTGCATGTTTCATCAACACCTTAACTTGTTATTCTTTCTCCTTAGAAAGTTCTGACATTTCATATCCTATAGAGGTTTCCAATGCTATTCCAAACAAAAGCCTCAGGTAACGCTTTTGCTATGGCAAACATTCCCCTCCAACCAGTACAATGCATGGGCACTATGAGTTTAGGGCTTATTCGTTCCAACTCCTTCCCAGTCGGCTGGATTCTGCTTTCGTTTTCTTTGCCCGCAAGGTGAAAACCACCCAACACTGCATAGACATCTCTCATTCCAGAGATGCGCTGAGCATACGTTATCGTGTTGATTATGCCTGCGTGTGCACAACCCGAAATAACCACTAACCCTTTTCCCTTAACGTTAAAGACGACTGCACGGTCATCCAAAATCAAGGGGTCTGGTTGCCATGCCCCATCTACAAGCGCTCGGTGTTTTAAAAAGCCCTTTTCAAAACTTGTCTCCCGAGGAATTTCCCCTGTTATGAGAGTGGTGCCGTCGGCGATCAGGTAAGGCTGCTTTGTTTTGATTACCTGCGCTGAAATTAATTGGTCTTCGGTTGGAAACTGTGGGTACGCTCGTATAGTTCGGTTGCTGGTGGCGTTTCCTCTTGTCTTGAACATGTCTTCATGAAGGATAAGCGGTAGGTTAGGTTTGTTGATTACTTTCAGCGCTGATAGTAGGCCTCCAAAATGGTCATAATGTCCATGAGATAGGACAACGTATTCTACTTCACTGAGTTCTAAGTCCATTCGTTTAGCATTTTCAACGACTCCACCAGCGCTAACGCCGGTATCGAATAGAATGCTAACGCTTTTTCTACCACATAAAACACGGATAAGCACTGAGAAGCCATGTTCCGCAACAGGTGATTCCGAATGTGTTTCTGCTAACTCTTCACTATGTCGCTTTTTCGTCCATTGCCTAAAGGATTGAACCTCTTTTCTATCGATGGTGGAGAGGAAATCTGCTGAATTATCAACTAAGCTCATGATTTCTATACCATCAACTTCTGCAACCTTAAGTTGCCCAACCGAAGCAGTGCTCATTGGATAGCGCTCCCAGCTTAGAGGGACCCTTTATAGTTGCTTGTGGTTGGGCAGCCGACGCATTTTTGGATTTCATATCGGTTGCAGGGGTCACATTCAATCTTGCATGGTGTTACTTTCTTCTCTTTGTGAGCTAGATTTTCCCTTATCTGGAGAAATGGTGAAAAGTAGGTTTCGCTTACGGGATAGAATTCTGAGCGACGTACGCCCCTGCTGCATCTAAGGGAGCATTTTTCCATAGATATGCTCTCAAGTGTTTCTTGGGTTTCTGCAACAACAAATGCTATCAAGTTGAAGCCGCCTACTGTTTTGAAAATCTGAATCACTCTTGGGCAGTGCTCAAATCGGTCTAGCAGTTCCTGCATGGCATCTGCACTTTCCATTTCAAGCATTATGATTGCTGGATGCAGCTTAAGGACGCTGGGGTTGATGAGTGCTGATACTTTTATGATTCCCTTCTGTATGAGTCGTTCGAGCCGTTTCTTGGTTCCCATGCTTGTGAAACCAGTAATTTGTGATAGTTCTTCAAGTGTTGTTCTTCCATCTGCTTGCAGTTGAGTGACTATTTTCTTGTCAATTGCATCCAAGCTAGTTCTCCTGTTTATTTTTTAAACATAAAACATTAATAAGGTTTAGCTATTAAACTGTTTCTAAATGCTGAGTAAGCAGCAGGCAATGTGGTAAAAATGAGCAAACTTCAAACCAGAGAGCAATACGTTTTTTCCTCTGAATCCGTAGCAGAAGGTCACCCCGATAAAGTGGCAGACCAAATATCTGATAGTGTTGTAGATGCAATAATCAGCAAAGACCCCAACGCAAGGGTAGATTGCGAGACATTAATCATGCAAGGTAACGTCATACTCACAGGTCAAATCACAACCTCTTGCCGTATATCAATCCCCAGCGTTGTTAGAAAGACTTTGAGTGAAATAGGCTTCGACAATGCCAAGGAGGGGCTGGATTGCGATACATGCGGTATTCTGACATCCTTTACAGAGCAGTCTCCAGACATCGCTATGGGTGTAGATGAAGGCAATGGACATGAGCAGGGTGCTGGAGATCAGGGTATGGTTTTTGGTTACGCCTCGAATGAGACAGGAGAGCTGATGCCTTTGCCGATTATGCTTGCACATAAACTTGTTGCTAGGCTCTCAGAATGCCGCAAGAAAGGTATATTGCCTTACTTGCGACCGGATGGTAAGTCTCAGGCTACGGTCGAATATGTAAATGGTAAACCGAAGAGAGTTGATGCTGTCGTTATCGCCGCTCAGCATGCTACTGAGGTTGACTTGGCGAAAATGCGTCAAGATATCATAAATCAAGTGATAAAGGAGGTAATTCCTGCTAACTTGCTGGATTCCAAGACCAAGTACATAATCAACGGGACAGGACGTTTTGTGGTTGGCGGAACTTTGGCAGACTCAGGCTTGACAGGGCGCAAAATCATCGTTGACACTTACGGCGGTATCGGAAGGCATGGAGGGGGCTGTTTCTCCGGAAAAGACCCCTCAAAGGTTGACCGAAGCGGCGCTTACATGGCACGCTACATCGCCAAAAACGTAGTTGCTGGGGGGTTAGCAGAACAATGCGAGGTTCAAATATCCTATGCAATAGGCGTTGCAGAACCTGTCTCATTAATGGTTAATACTTTTGGCACAGGCAAAATACCGGATGGGAAAATCCTTGAGTTAGTGAAGAAGCATTTTGATATTAGACCCAAAGCGATCATAGAGCATCTGGACCTAAGAAGACCGATATATAGAAAAACTGCCGTGTTTGGGCACTTTGGAAGAGCGGACCCAGACTTTAAGTGGGAACAAACCGATAAGGCGGAAGTACTTAAAGAAAGCTTGGAAGCTTAGCTGTGGAAAAGAATAAGTTCAGCAAGGGTATTCAAGCTTTTTTCTTCTGGGGCAGGGAGACTTTTGACAATATTTGATGAAAAGCATTGTCATAAATGGGCTGTCTTATTGGAAAAAAGGCAACAGAAGTTGCAGGAAGCATTTGAGGCCAGAGAATCTGGCAATTATGAGGCAGTGCAAAGGCTGGTCTCAGAAATCTTTCATGGCGATTCGGAACGTAACAGAGGTAGCGATCCAGGCATGGAGGGATCGTTACTCTATCATATGGCTATGATAATTAAAATGGAGGCAGAGCATAGGCTTGTTCTTGATGAGTTGGGCCTCAAACAGCATAGTGTTAATACGCGACTGCGGGAATTTTTTGATGCGTTTGTGTCTGATGTTAAAGAATTTATGGAGATAGATTTAGGCGTAGAAGTCAAACCTGAAGCAGCAACAATTGAAGCTGTTTCTTCTGAAAAAGAAAGAATCGCATTGTTCAATCATTTAACCGAGAAGACAACCACAGTTGAAAATATGCTCAAGAAAGATGATCCTGAAGTAGAACGTGAGCTGAGAAATCTGTTTCTAGCATGGACTACGAGTATTGTTGATATGCGGATGAGGCAGGAGTATCAGACAATAAAAGGTTTCTTGGTTTTAGCTGATTTGATAAATGATCTCGGAATTGAACACATAAACAACATTATGGAAAGAGTTGAAGAAAAATTTGGAAAGACGACCGCAACTGCTGCCCTCAATGTAACACTAAAAACTGGAATCTCTAGACAAAAATTACAGACAATCATGCTAAGCGACCATTATATTGAGCACAAAATGAATATGACTGAATTGGAAGGCTCTATGCGCCTTTTAAATTGCCCTATCTTTGGAAGCCACCATTACATGCTAAACAAAATCAAAGCTAAGGCTGAAATCGCTGAACTCTTCTGCAATCATTTCTGTGTTGCCCATGCAAAGGCTATGTTTGAAACCGTATTGCCCTTCACATTTGAAATCTCGCGACCCCAACAAATGTTTTCCAATGGACTGTGCGAGTTTCATCTTAAATTAGCCCAAGCATCAAGCGAAATTAAGTCTCAATTTATTCCTTTGGTGGTTTCTTGGAATGTGACGGCAAAATGTAACTTAAAGTGTGCACATTGCTATCTAAATGCTGATGAGTGGAAGAAAATTGATGAACTCAGTACTGATGCTGGAAAATTACTGATACATCAAATAGCTGAGGTCAGTAAACCCTTACTTATACTAAGTGGTGGAGAGCCCCTGCTGAGAGAGGACATTTTTGAACTTATCAGGTATGGTACGGAGCGTGGTCTGAAGATGGGGGTGGGAAGCAACGGAATGCTAATTGATGATGCGGTAGCGCAAAAGCTGAAAGATGCTGGGGCAACCACAGTTTCAATTAGTCTTGACTCAAGTGTGCCCGAGCTTCACGATCAGTTTCGGGGGGTAAAGGGGTCTTGGCAAAGGGCCGTGGAAGCAATTAAGGCGCTCAAAAGAAGCGGGATAATTGTTCAGGTGAATACAACTGTAACCCAGCAGAATTATAGTCAAATTGGGGAAATCTTCACTCTAGCTGAGAAATTGGGGGCTGAGAATTTCCATTTGTTCTTTTTAGTCCCAACGGGAAGAGGCGTGAAAATTGAAGATATAACGCCAGATATGTATGAGAAGATGATTACTTCTTCTTTCTCTAAGAGTGCAGAGTATAATCTCAACATAAAACCTTCCTGTGCACCACAGTTCATGCGCATTGCAAAGCAAATTGGAGTTGACATGAGTCGCTGGGTTAGGGGATGTATGGCTGGAATGTATTACTGCCGTATCTATCCTAATGGGGAAGTTACGCCTTGCCCTTATCTGCCTATTGCATTAGGTAATGTTCGGCAGAAATCTTTCAAAGACATTTGGTTTAACTCAGAGGTCCTTAAAAACCTGCGAGATGTCAAAAAACTGAAAGGCAAATGTGGAAACTGTGAATATAATGGGGTTTGCGGTGGGTGCAGAGCTCGTGCTTATGGCTTGACAAGCGATTTCATTGATTTCTGCGGCGATTTACATGAACCAACTGGACTACACGGGGATTATTTAGCAGAAGAACCATGGTGTACTTACGAACCAAAAATGAGTAGCTAGCTAATAATGTATTAAATGAATGCCAAAACAAGTGACTTATTGATAGCCAAATGGAAAGGAATACTAAAGGGAGTTTGTCATGAAAAAGTGTGAGAATTGCGGTTGCCGTCAAGGCGTTCTTAGAGAAAGCGAATGTAAATTGGTAAATTATTGAGAAACTTAGCTACTGACAAGCTTGTAGAGTTAGAGTACGAAGGAACAGGTACTATATGCGAAAACTGCAGAAGGATTGATGAAACATGAAAGTGCATCTTGAGTGTATCCCTTGCTTGCTTAGGCAGGCGTTAGAGGCAACCAAATTAAGTTCCACTGATGTGGACACAAGAGAGCGGGCTCTTAGAGAAGTAACGGATTACCTTTCAAATATCTATTGGGATAGGACTACGCCTGAACTTGCCACATACGTGCATAGACTTATAAAAAAAGTTACAAGCAACCCTGATCCTTACAGCCAGCTAAAAGAGAAATACACTCATGCCGCCTTGGAGGGTTACCCGAAATTTGCAGCTATTGTTGAGTCTTCAAAAGACCCCTTGCTAACTTCAGCTAAGATGGCTATTGCTGGCAACATAATAGATTTTGGCCTAAGATTAGATATCAATTTGGAAAAAGAAATATTTGATGTACTAAATAACGACCTTGCAATAAACGATGTAGACAAGCTAAGAGAGTCGCTCCTTGAACCTAAGAAGGTTCTCTATCTTGCAGATAACGCTGGAGAAACAGTTTTCGATAAGCTACTAATTGAAGAATTGATGAAGCAAAAAGCTGAAGTAACCTACGCCGTTAAGGATGCACCTATACTTAATGATGCCACATTTCAAGATGCTGAAGCGGCAGGGATTGCAAAGATCGCTAAAGTCATATCAATTGGAACCGACTGCACAGGTATGTTGCTTAGAGAGTGCTCACCACGATTTCTAAAGGAATTTGAGGATTGCAGTTTCGTAATCAGTAAAGGTCAAGGCAACTACGAATCCCTAAGCGATATATCAGATAAGGAGATGTTTTTTCTTTTGAAAGTAAAATGCCCAATCATAGCAGAAGATGTTGGAGTTAAAACAGGATCGGCAATCCTAAAAAGGAATGCTCAGGTTAGCAATACAACAACAAGAACCGATAAAAAATGTTAAGAATAAGCCATGAAAAAGCAAGAAGAGAATTGCTCGACCAAATTAATTATGCCAAAACCTGTGTGCTAGCACGAGAACTTCCTTATCATTTGAACACATAGAGCGGTTCTTGAGAAGCAAGATGTCAAAGGTTGGTGTGGTTTCATCTCGGTCTCTGTAGGGAGGCTGTTTGCTCGGTCTGTTCCAAGCTCATTATTTTGGTCATCTCAGATGAGAACCGATAAAGTATTTCATTTTTCGGTCCCAATATTTTGGGCATCATCATTACGGGGATTTGATGTGACTACGTAGATTGGTCTTCCTTCGCTGAGCGCTTGTGCGGTTTTTTTTCTTGCGCTTTGGACAAGTCTCCAGATTGTTCCTCTTGAAATGCTCATTCTTTGTCCAGCTTCTTCCTGTGATAAGCCCGCCATGTCTACTAGCCTGAAGGCTTCTATTTCTGCGAATTCGATGAATACTGGATCTTGGCTTCTCGGTGGATTAGGTGTGAAGCTGGTTATGGGTGGAATGGTTCCTAAGGTGATGGGTTTTGGGAGCCTTCCTCTTCTGCCACATCTATGTCTTCCTCGCCACATTTTCAGATGATCGCCTTTTTCTTTCGTTTAATAAGTTAGCAATTTGTCTGTATCTTCTAGAACCCACTCTAAGGCCTGCTTTGCAGCTTTCCTAGTGATGTTTTCCCATTCCCTGAATGGACCGTTGTTTAATGCCTCACTTTCAAGTTCACTTAGGCGCTTTCTGATTTCTTGTTCTGGTCTCATCGTTATGCCTACTGGTTTGTTGCTGGAATAATATGTTTGCAGAACTTTTATATATTTCTGTGCATTATCACATAATTGCAAATATGTGCATAAACACAAAATAGAGGTGAGAAAATGCCAGGAGGAGACAGAACAGGACCCTGGGGCGATGGCCCCATGACCGGAAGAGCCACCGGATACTGCGCTGGCTATTCAGTTCCCGGATATGCAAATCCAATATTTAGATGCGGCAGAGGCGGGGGGCGAGGCTACGGCCGGGGTAGAGGACGAGGCTTTGGTAGAGGTCGGTATGCGTACCCACCGTCTGCAATTGTTCCGCCAATTAACCCACAAACCCAACCACAGCTTCCAGAGCAAGAAATCACAGCTTTAGAAAACTACCAAAAAATTTTGACGACTGAGAAAGCAGACCTTGAGCAGGAATTGGAAGGCGTTAAAGCTAGAATCGAGGAAATTAAGGCCAAAATAAAAAGTAACTAACCGCGAGTTACCTATTATCTTCCTCAGTTCCCTTTTTTAAGAAAACGAGGTGAAAAATCAGATTGCTCTCAAAAATTCCAATCAACCTTGAAAGAATAGCGGAGGCAGATCTAGATAACGAAATACTCAGAGCGGCTATAATTGCCGAGTTAGATGCAGTAAATCTTTATGAACAGATGGCGGCGTTAACCGAAAACAAGCAGCTAAAAACGGTACTCTTAGACATAGCCAAAGAAGAAAAGACTCATGTTGGAGAGTTCCAAGCTCTATTGCTGATAACTGATAAACAACAAGAGAAAGAACTTACTGAAGGTAAAAAAGAAGTAGAAGAGCTGATCAGTTAACTGGCAGAGGAAGTTCCCAAGCAAATAATAGTCCTCCTTCTTTTTATCAGGTGCCTGATTGCTGTGGTACAGCTTGGTTTTAGATTTCTTAATGCGAAAGAGCGCTTGCTCATTTGAGGTTATTTTTGAAACGCAATGCATTAAAGGTGTTTAGCCATTCAACTGTTTGTTTCAGAGAGTTTAGGCCAACATAAAGACAGATATGCCCGTGAATTAAATGAATTCAACCGTAATCCCGTTGTTTATGGTTGTTTGGCGCTGTACCCGCAACTGCGTTGGCATCTGCACGTATTACATCTACATAAAAGACTACGCTAAAGACCAAGAACTAAGCACCAAACAAGCCAAACATATGGTTGATGAAATAGTGGACTTTGGTTCACAATGGTTTGGAATCAGTGGCGAAGAACCCCTAGTTCGCTCCGACATCTGGGAAATCATTGAATACACAGAAAAAGGGCATGACCTAAACGTCAGCTTAATCACAAGCGGCTACGCATAGGATGAAGAACGCTTCAACAAGCTGATAAAGTATAACGTTAAAACAGCCATCAGCATCGATGGCATGAAAGAATCAAACGACAAAATCAGGCGACCCGGCGACTACGACAAAGCCCCCCACGGCATAAAGAAACTAAGCGACGGCTTGCTAGATGGCTTGGTCACAATGACCAAGTTTAACATTAATGACCTGCCTCATGCTGCAGCGTTAGCTGAGAGTATCATGCGCGCAGTGCCGTCTATCACAACTTGGTGCCAATCGGGCGGGCAGGCGAACACGTGGAAAACATCGCCCCCGAGGAGTACGAGAAAGCATTCAATGTAATCTATGAAATCCAACAGAGGCTCTTATGGTAAAGTCAAAGTAAATGTTTACTCCTTATTCTGCGCTCGCATAGTTAAACAGAAGAATACCTCGGTTTCTGGGGGTGGTACAACCAAGGCTACCTAGAACGATGTACCATCGGCGGCAACTACATCGGCATCACTGAGAACAGCGATTGCCGTAGCTGTGGCTTTCACAAAGGTTATCACGTCGGCAACGTAGAGAAATGAAACTAAGCGACGCATGGGCACAACTGCAAAAGAGCGAGTTCCATCTAAAACTGCGCGACAAAAGCAACCTCAAAGGCAAATGCGGAGTATGCGAGTATAGAGAAATTTGCGGTGGATGCAGAACACGCGCAGAATTCTACACAGGCGACCTCTTTGAATCTGACCTAATATGCAACTACATTCCCAAGGTCTTACGAGAAGACCCAAATTACTTGGGAAACTTCAAAAAAGAAGAATGGAGAATGCTTGCTATTCTTTTCTTATTGAATGTAGATAGGTTTATTTTCTAAGCGAAATGAATTAATAATGTTTAGTGATTAAACTAATCTTCAAAAGATTGTTTACTGAGGGTTAAAGTTGACGAGCAAGAACGTGCGTCTAAAAATAGGCGAATTAAACAGCAATATTGGCCATATAAAAAATCTTGAATTATCCGTTGGAAAAGTTATCAACGACTCATGGGAGGAACCGATGGGGCCAACTCCTATGCCTGATTTAACCGCGCTGCGCAAGTGGGACATGAAATTACTAAACAAATACAAGCCCTTCTACATGCCCGACTGCGACCTATGTTGCCTTTGCACTTATGGTAAATGCGATTTAACTGCAGGAAAACGTGGAGCCTGCGGACTGGACATAGCTGCCCAATCATCACGCATTGTCCTTTTAGCCTGTAGCATCGGTGCCGCAACACACACAGGACATGCCCGCCATGTAGTTGATCACTTAATCGAAAAATACGGCAGACGCTACCCCCTTAATGTAGGCGGTTTAAACGTAAAAGTTGAAGCGCCAGTAACGAGGCTTGTGACTGGCATAAAACCTGAAACTCTCGGAGACTTAGACGAAGTATTAGAATACTGCGAGAAACAAATCACACATCTATTATCCGTTGCACATACTGGTCAAGAAGCAAACAATTTGGATTTTGAATCAAAAGCATTCCACGCTGGACGGATGGATCAAGTTGGCATGGAAGTAGCAGACATAGCCCAAATTTCAACTTTAGGCTTCCCAAAAGCTGACCCAGAAGCACCATTAGTCCAAATGGGTATTGGTTGCGTTGACACAACAAAACCCGTTATTATGTGCATCGGCCACAACGTCGTTCCCTCAGTTGGCATAATCGACTATATGAGAGATAACAAACTCGACGATAAAATGGAGGTTGTCGGCTTATGCTGCACTGCCATAGACAACACAAGATACTACGACCGCGCAAAAATTGTCGGCCCAATCTCGTGGGAACTGCGATTCATCCGAGGTGGCTATGCAGACGTTGTCGTGTTAGATGAGCAATGTGTCAGAACTGATGCTTCAGTTGAAGCTGAACGTGTAAAGGCACCTGTAATCGCAGCATCCGAAAAGAACTGCATCGGTTTTGAGGATCGCACAGATGACCCGGCAGATGAAATCGTTGCTGATCTTGTAAGCGGCAAAGTACCTGGCGTACTGATTTTGGACCCTGAAAAAGTCGGTGAAGTTGCAGTAAAAGTGGCCCAAAAAGTTGCGCCACTACGCAAGAAAATGAAGAGCCTGCCTGAAATCGAAGAAATTAAGCAACTGGCCAAGACCTGCAGGCACTGCAACCTATGCCAAAGAAGCTGCCCACAAGACCTATCAATCTCAGAAGCTCTAACCGCAGCCGCTGAAGGTGATTTATCTAAACTTGCTAACCTATATGAAGCCTGCATTGGATGTGGACGTTGTGAACAAGCATGCCCCGTCAAGCTCCAGATACATAGTTTCATACTCAAAGCCGGCGAACAATACATGACTCAAGAAAAGAACCTTTGCCGTGTCGGTAGAGGTGCAGTACAAGACATTGAAATCCGAAGCGTTGGCGGTCCATTGGTTCTTGGGGAAATTCCAGGCATCCTCGCAGTGGTTGGTTGCGCTAACTATCCAAACGGTGGCAAAGACGTTTACGACATCTGCAGAGAATTCGCTAAACGCCGCTTCATCGTAGTTACCACTGGCTGTTCAGCAATGTCTGCTGGCTCATACAAAAATGAAGAGGGCAAAACACTCTACGAAGAATTTCCAGGCGGCTTTGAAGCAGGAGGTGTAGTCAATATCGGCTCATGCGTTGCCAACGCACATATTGCAGGTGCAGCCATCAAAGTAGCAAACATCTTTGCCAAGCGCAATCTAAGAGGCAACTATGAAGAAATCGCAGATTACATCCACAACCGTATCGGCGCAGTTGGCTTAGCTTGGGGTGCATACTCACAGAAAGCTGCCTCAATCGCTTCTGGTTTCTGGAGCTTAGGCATTCCAGTACTCGTTGGTCCACACGGAAGCAAATACCGACGCATGCTCCTTGGACGCGAAGACAAAGCCGAAAACTGGTACAGCATTGACGCGCGCACTGGCGAAAAAGTCTACACAGGCCCAGCACCTGAACACCTCTTCCAAACTGTAGAAACTAAAGAAGAAGCTATGGTAACCATCGCCAAATTAACCATGCGCCCAAACGATACTGGGAAAGGCAGGATGGGCAAACTTACCCACTACATTGACTTGCACCAGCGTCTCTATGGAACCATGCCTAACGGCCTAGAAAAGCTCATCCGAACACCCGCAGACATACCTATCACCATGAAAGATGAAATAACCAAGATGCTGGAAGCAAAAGGCTGGAAAGAAACCATAATTCCTGACCCGACTATACTTCCGCGAATGGTCCGTAAAGTTAAGGAGTGAATGTGACATGTCATGTGAACCTTGGCAATGTGCAGAAATAGCCGCAACAAAGAAAGCAAACCCCATACAAAAGCCTGAGATAGCCGTAGCCATGATAAAGAAAGCTACCCGCCCTCTCCTTATCGTTGGCAGCAACGCTACTGAGAGACATCTGGAGGGCAAACCTTTGATCGAATATCTGGTTGACTTTGCCAATGCAAGCAAAGTTCCTGTTGTAGCGACAGCCAATATGATTAAAGGTTTCCTAAATCGAGGCTACAAACCTACAGGCTTCATGTCTGCAATGGACATCGGTAACAGAATCGTTGACCCAGCTTGGCAAGGTCTTAACGGCGAAGGCCGCCCAGACCTTGTCATATTCGTTGGCTTGCCTTACTACATGGAAGCGCTTATCCTCTCAGGACTCAAACACTTTGCACCAGACCTTAAAACCATGACAATAGACAACATGTATCACCCACATGCAAGCTGGTCATTTCCTAACATAACTCTAGAAGAGTGGACAAATAGTCTCAAGGTCATAATTTCCAAATTTGAAGACAACTAACTGTTTAGTCCCAGTGAGTGCCTGAAGAAGATAGGTCACGGTAGGGGGCTGAATGGTCTCCTATGTGCAAGCAACATAAGGCTAAACTATGTTTGCCCTAAGGTCCAAACTCAAAACCCAGAGCCTTCCAATTAGAGACCCAGCAAACCTGCTACCGCTGATCTTTTTATAAACTCACGTTATAAATATATCCAACCCCGAAATAAACGAAATCGTTTCTGACTTCTCACGCGTCTACATACTAACCATACTCAAAAAAGCCATAGGCAAAGACGTAAGCCCAAGCCTAGTATACCCATTCCTTAAGCAACTAGAACAAAAAAACCTAGTCACACATACCTTAAAACCTGTCGGCGCCAAGAAAAAGAAAGTCTTTGAGCTGACAGATGAAGGCAAAGAGTTCTCCCAGCAGCTTTTCAAACGCTTCTCTGACCTTATCAGCATCGCTCTAGAGCCAAGCCTAGAAGTTTGTGCCCACTGCGGCTGCAAAGTCTACGAAGGCGGATACTCAGAAAAAATCAAAGACAAAGAACTCACCTTCTGCTGCTGCCACTGCGCCGCATCATATAAACAAACCTTAGGTCTGTAACAAATCCTCATTTTAGCTAATTCAAAAGCTGTGAAGAAATTTTTAGGTTCTGTTCTGTGGCTATTTTATCATTACATTAGTTTAACATGGTCTCGTTCGTATTCTATGCTTACAGGTATATGGGCATATGCTGTTCGTGTGCAGATTGAGTGACAACTTGTATTTGTAGCTGCATTTTCAGGTCTATTAAAAAGAAAAGGTGACTCAAAAAAAGAGCAAAACATAACGAGTTTAGCGCCTCTGCAACCGCGTCTGCCGTGGCCGTGACCTAATGTCATGATGAATTGCTGCTTACATATTTTTGTGGGTCTTCTTCGAACTCTTTTTTGCATCCTGGTGCGCAAAAGTAGTAGGTTCTTCCTTGGTATACTGTCTTCCATTTTGCAGTTTTCTCGTCAACATTCATATCACATACTAAATCTTTAGCCATACAGGTTTCACCTCCACAACTATCTATTTGTCTTAAGTTGTTACTTAATTTTGGTTTAAATCTCCTCAAAAGAGAGGCGTTCGTGACCACCGTCACTGAGCTACTTGCCATGGCAGCTGCCGCATACGCTGGGTCAAACAGCACATGTAATATGGGGTAAAAAGCGCCGGCTGCCAAGGGAATGAGCAGGATATTATAAAAGAACGCCCAAGCCAAGTTTTGCTTAATTTTTCTCATCGTGGCACGACTTAGCTGAATACTTACCACTACATCTCTCAGATCGTTCTTTATTAAAACGATATCTCCAGTTTCTATGGCAACATCTGTTCCGCTACCAACGGCTATCCCAATATTTGCCTGTGCCAAAGCAGGAGCATCATTTATTCCATCGCCTACCATGGCAACAACTTTGCCTTCTGTCTGCAATCGTTTTATTTCAGTAGCTTTTTCGTTGGGTAAAACCTCTGCTAATACGCAGTTTACGCCTACTTGCTGTGCGATGGCTTTGGCGGTTCTTTTGTTATCGCCTGTAATCATGATTACTTCTAAGTCCATCTGCTGAAGAGACTTTACAGCCTCAACGGAGTATTCCTTTAAGGTGTCAGCCACCGCTATCAAACCAGCAACTTGATTATTAACTGCTACAAGCATGGCTGTTTTTCCCTCTTGCTCTAGCAATTTCATTTTACCCTCCAGTTCAACTATGTTTATGCTGTTTGCTTCCATGAGTTTTCGGTTGCCCAGCAAAATCGTTGCACCGTTATGTTTGACTTCCACGCCGTGCCCAGGTATTGCATTGAAGAATTCGGGTTCGCCAACCTTGATGCCTTTTGCGACCGCTTCTTTGACTATGGCTTCTCCAAGTGGGTGCTCAGAGTTTTTCTCCGCTATGGCTGCGAGCTGCAAAAGGCGCTTTTCATTTAGCGGTTTGCTATTTTGTACCAAGCTATTGGCTGTGATAATATCTGTAACTTCTGGCTCGCCTTTGGTAAGCGTTCCAGTCTTATCAAACACCACAGCTTGAAGGTTATGGGCGCTTTCTAAGGCTTCTCCGCTTTTTATTAGAATTCCGTTTTCTGCTCCTTTTCCGACGCCTACCATTATGGCCGTTGGGGTGGCGAGCCCAAGCGCACAGGGGCAAGCAACAATTAAAACGGCAATAAATACCGTAAGCGCAAAGATGAAATCTGCACCCACTACAAAATACCATATGCTGGCTGAGACTAACGCAGTGACTATGATGGCTGGAACAAAGTATCCTGACACAATATCAGCCAACCTTTGGACAGGTGCTTTAGAGCTTAGGGCATCTTCTACCATGCTTATGATTTGGGCAAGAACAGTGTCTTTGCCGACCTTGGTGGCTTTGAATTTTAGCATGCCTGTTTTGTTAATTGTGGCGCCTACAACTTGGTCGCCTTTCTTCTTTTCAACGGGTATGCTTTCGCCTGTGATGACCTTTTCATCTACTCCAGAGTACCCTTCAACGATGACGCCATCAACAGGTATCTTTTCGCCTGGCCTAACAACAATTATATCTCCTACTTGTACATCTTCAACAGGAATCTCCTGTTCTGCACCGTCGCGAATAACTTTGGCTGTTTTCGCCTGTAGACCCATAATTTTTCTTATAGCTTCAGAGGTTCTGCCCTTAGCGATGGCATCTAAGAGTTTGCCTGCCAAAATGAATGTCATAATCATTGCGGCTGTATCAAAGAATACAATCGCACCTGGAAACACGTCTGGCACGAAAGTAACTACTGTGCTATATAGCCAAGCGGTGGATGTTCCCATAACGATTAAGGTATCCATGTTAGCAGTTTTATTCTGGAGGCCCTTGTAGGCGCCAACATAAAAGGTCCAGCCTACGATGAATTGGATAGGTATTGCAAGGAGAAACATCACCACATTATTTATCGCCATGGGCAGAACAGGGAACCACATCAAAATCATGATGGGGATGGTTAGTGCAATGCTTGCGGTTAATAGGTATTTTAGGTGTCGAATGTGGCTTTGGCGTTCTTTGCTCTCTGTATCTTCGACGGCTTTTTGGGGTTCGATAACTTCGTAACCGACATCTGTTATGGTTTTTTTGATTCCTGCAGTGCTTATTTGTTCGGGGTTGTATTCAACTGTGACTTTTTCTGTTGCAAAATTGACAACGGCCTTGTAGATGCCTTCTCGATTGTTTAATGCTTTTTCTATACTTTTGGCACAGTTTACGCAACTCATGCCGCCTACTTGAAGCACAATTTTTTCGTGTATGACTTGGTATCCGGCTTCAGCTATGGCGTCTTCAATAGCCTTCTGGTTTACAGCGTTAGGATTATAATCTATGATTGCTTTTTCAGCTGCCAAGTTGACTGTAGTGTGGGTTACGCCGTTTAACTTAGAGAGTTGTTTCTCTATCGCTCGTGCACAGTTTACGCAACTCATGCCGCCGATATTAAGAACGATTTTTTTGCTTTTTTCTTGGCTCATGTGGCTTGCCTTTGCCTGTACCTTTGGTATGGGTGGGTGCGCATTGATATAAATATTTCTTTTAAAGATATATCGTTATAATAAACTGCGTAAACATACTGTCAAAACAGAGCAACTAAACTGCAAATATTTTTTCACTGTTTCTTTATTGGGCAGCTATGAATCAATTAGTTGTTAAACTTGGCTAAGTGTAATTTTTTCTTTAGTAACTTTTAGCCCTTCTTTGTCCCACCCAATATCTGATTCAGAAAGTTCTCTCCAACATTCCCTACAAATCGGCAGTTTCTCAGTGCCGATTTGGATGTACACAGCTATATCTGTGCCCTCGCAGGCTGTTTTCAAAGGGTTTTGGCATACTTCAACCAATGTTATTCGCTTAGAAAATCTGCCTTCAGCCTTTTTTAAACAACGAAACTCTGATAGAGCAAAACAGAAGGTACCCTAAGTGAACAAAGAGAAGGCGAATACAGGCACTACCAATAGGGGAAGACTCCATGTTCTAGGCATCGACGCAGAGACAGACCCCGTAATTGGACGAAAACTAAAACGTGGCATCTACGCTACAGACCGAATTCATTTGTTAGTTATGGGATTTCCAGGCTGTGGCAAAACACGTTTTCTTCTTTCTATGATAAAACAGCATATTGATAATAACGAAGGTTTCATGGTTTTAGATTCACACAGAGACCTTACACCGCTTGTTTTATCTCACATTCCACATGAAAAGTGGGATCAGGTTATTTACATTAATCCTTGGTCGGCTTTTGAAGATAAATACGATAACCGGGTAGTGCAAATCAACTTTTTAGAATGCAAAGACCCCCGAGACCGAGACGTAATCGCACGAATGTTTATGGATACTTTGGAGAAAATCTACGAACGATGGTGGGGACCACGCCTAGACATGATACTGCTCAATGCCCTATACTTACTAATGGAGAAAGACTCAGCCAAGCTTCCAGACCTATACAAAATACTTGCCGATAATGAATTTAGGGATATGCTTATTGCAAAATGTAAAGACAACAACGTGAAGACCTTTTGGGAAAAACAATACGATAAAATGCCAAAAGACGCATCGGTAGCTGTTCTGACAAAGATGTATCGGCTTGTTCAGGAAAGAATAATTGTACCATTATTCATGGCAGAGAAAAGCTGCATAGACTTTAGAAAAGCCATGGACCAACACAAAATCATCATAATTGACCTCCCAGAAGGAAAAGTCACAACAGACATAGCCAACTTTGTTGGCAGCCTAATTCTATCAAGAATATACATAGCAGGCATGTCAAGAGAAGACATTTCAGAGCAAGAACGCCAACCGTTCTTTGTATATGTAGACGAAGCCTATCGTTACACAACCAAAAGCATCCCTGAAACGTTACAGTCGCTAAGAAAGTTTAAAGTCTTTATGACCTTAGCTAGCCAGTACCTTGAGCAGTATCGCAGAGACATCCAAGAAGCAATCACTCAAACATGTGAAACAATCATTTCCTTCCGAGTCGGAGAAGATACAGCCAAAACTCTTGAAAAATTTTACCCAAAAGAATACGGCTATCAGACTCTAATGAATCTGCCAAGGCACCTATTTTTTGTTTCAACCCCTTTCTGTGGAAACCGCGAATACCAAGTCTTAGAAACAATAGATTACAAAACAGGACCAAGCAATCCAGACGAAGTAATTAAGCACAGTCTAGAAAAACACGGTCGTAAGGTTGATGTTGATGAGTTAATGGGCCAAGTTAAAAACAGGGCTATGCAGGAAGAATTCTTAGACTGGCCTGTAAACCCAGCAGAATGGACGGTGCTTCTTACGATCAGATTATTTGGCGGCTCAGTCGATGAAGAATCCTTAAGGAACCACCTTTTGTACGATCCAGCCAAGCCTAAATCTTATGCACTTGCGGAGGTCTGGTTAGCAAACGCCCTCAAAAACCTCTCAATCGATAACGTAAAACGAGACGCCTGGTTAACTTTTAGGGATGAAACTGTGCGGCAATGGCGAGAAGAAGCTTATGCATACGGCAAAAAAGAGGTAAAAGCCAAAGAAGAGCGCACAAGAATCTGGAGTCTGGACTTAAGCGATAATAAAGCAAAGCGGCTCCTAGATAGCACGTTTAAAGGCGATAAAGCAGGTAACGTAAAACATATTCAAGCAATTATAGCGCAGCGAAAAATCTACTGGCTAAACGGCTGGATCGTACGAGTGGACACAGGCGAGACAGATGAAAGCATAGCTGACCTTTACGTTACGCCTATTATGTCGGCTTCGAGTGTTGAAGGCGCTAAGGGCTATATCGACCCAAGTCACTGGGACTACAAACGAAGTTTTGCTGTTGAAGTGGAGAGTTATCCACAGAAGCATTGGGATCGTCTAGCAAACAATTACAAGCGAAACAGACGAATGGGTTTCCCCACAGTCTTTATAGTGCCCAACCAAGCTGATGAGGCTAAATTAAAAGAAAAACTTGTCGAGTGGAAAGCCACCATTGTAGCTAACTCCACAAAATTTGAACCCGACCACCCAGAAATGGCAACCATCGAAGTAGCTAGAACGCTTGGCAACCAAAACAGTAACGCCATTGAGTCTAACCAAGCTCGTGAGTTAAAGCCCTTAGAAGAAGAAAACCAGCTAGTAGTAGACCAAACAATTGAAAAATCAAATTTAGTCAAAAAAGAAAGCGATGTCAAACAAGACATAGACATAGAAAAAAAGGCGTCGTCTGCTCAGCTAGGACAGTCTGAAAGCGAAATACAGCTACCTCAGTTAGAAAACAAAGCAAGAGACACACAAATAGAAAAGGATACAAACGATAAAGAGGAGCCATTACTTTTTCTACTTGAAAATCTGCAGGATTGCGATTTTGTCCTAAAAGAGAACAATGGGAAAACCGAGTTATTTGCAATTAAAGGAGCTGATAGCAAAATCAACAAGACAAAATTAGGGGACAGCAAAAAAATAGTTGAAGCAATCAAGACGCTACTTGGGCTTATAGAGACGCCAAGTTCAGCAATTAAGAAAACAGGAGAGCAATTTCAACATATTGAGCAACAACCTCTTGAGCAGTCATGCCCGGAGCCCTCTATGCCTATCTTGGAGCTAAATAAGGCTTCAGAAATTGAACCTAATCAGCAACCTATAGCGGACCAGCAAAGGGAAAGATTAATCCTTAAACTTACGAGCCAGGGTTGGCGTTTTAGAGTCAAAAAGATAAACGGCAAAGCCTATCTTTGCTCTAGGAGAGGTCAAGAAGAACGCAGCATCGGCTTGTTAAATGAAGAAGCAAAAAAAATCATCAAAGAAAACAGAATTAAAGTTAAAGGCTTCAATGGCGGGGATAAATGAGCCTCATAGGCTAAACCTCAGAATCTAATGATGCGTACCAAAGCTCAAAGCTTATCTGAAAATATAGACGTTGGTAGCGGTTGTTTCTGCTTTAAATATTTTGGGAAGCTAAATGGTTGCTTCCTGTTATGGAACTATTTGTCCGAAAGGACTGCTGGCCGGCTTTAAGGCATCCCCATAGATGGGAAAAAATGGGAAAAGTGGGAAAAACCCTCAAACAATTTTTAGCATACCCTTTACTTCTTGCCTAAAATCATTAAACGTAAAATGGGAAAACCCCAAAGAAAGCTTATTCAGCCCCAAAGTCATGGGAAAACACCCCCAAATAAGAAATAGGGGATTATTTACATCTTTTCTACTTAAAAAAGCGTAAAATAAGCACATAATAAAATGGGAAAATTTCCCACCAGACCTTAAAGCGCGGCCTATACAGGAAAAATAACACAAGAGAGAAGTCTAAACATGGAGGATGGGAAAAATGAACTCTAATAGTAGTAGAGAAGAAATTGAAAAGCTCCTTGGCAGCATACAATTTGACCGATGGATTTTTGGTTACCCGACTCGCTTTACTCTAACAAGCCATTGCCACACAGACCACGATCCTTTAGCGAGTTCTTTTGATTTTCCAGAGCCACTAATTTACTCAAAAAACTATACGCCTAAAAAAAGCGTAAACGCACTAATGCTAAACGATGGAGACCGAGAAAAAATCGGCGGCACATTTGTTTCTGCCTTGGGGCCAAAAACACTCTCAAGATTAACAGGTTTAACGATTACTCGACTGCATGCTTGTTGGTGGATAATATCCACAAAGAAACTTCTCATTTTATTCGTCGGAGAACTCGACGCACCCGAAATTCCGATGCTTTCCAAGCTTCTAGACAACATACCAAACATGGATGCTGTCTTATTGCCAAGTTACGGCGGGATCAATCCTCCTGCACACAGATCAAGTTTTCGCGACGAATTGAAGAATGGAATTGCATTGTTATCTAGAAAAGAGAAAGAGAAGGACAGATTTGTTTATGCGTTGCCTCATCCAGTTATTCCAGATTGGGCTGGACTCTGCGCGAGGAGAGTCTGAAGGTCTAATTTAGGGTGAAGTTTGCCCACGTATATCTGACCCGATGGATGGATAATGCACTGCAGCTTTGAATCTTTCCACTCTGCAGACAACTCAACAGGATGTTCGAGAGCGTCTTCACATTCAAAGAGCTTTCTAACCCAAACCTTAACATCCATTCCTGAAAGTTCTTCTAAGTTTTTGTCCTCTTTGGTGTCTCTAACTTGGACTGTGGTTGGCTTATTGAGCACATTTATCAGCACGCTAAGAGTGCCTGATAGAACGTTCTCTTGCCCCTGCCCTAGGACAACTGCGTTGCAATGAATTCCTCTTTTCCTTTGAGCAAGATCACTCAACACTGAGAAGAACTCCTCAACTGTTCCTATATGTTCTCTTTTGCCGTCATGGAAACTGACGGCTGTAATTTGTCTTTTGTGTGAAAGCCAAAGAATCATAGCTTCTCTTAACGCTTCACTTTGCGCGCCCTTGAGCTTTCCCCATGTCCTCTGAACGTTTTCTTGAAAAAGCTCCATCACATCACCCTCAACAACAAGAGTAGTCTTCATACATTGAACACCCAACTAAGTCTTGGGTACCCAAATATATCAACATTTCTTTTCCACTATTCTCTTTCTCGTAACTTTCTGCCAATAAACGCATTTAAGCACGCATTTGCGTGCTCTACGCTTCTTTTTCTTCAAGCTGAAGGATGCGAGCGGAGCGTCTAAGCCCTGGCTCCGACCTAGCGAAAGCTAGGTTCCCTCAGAGGCAACAAATAAGGAGGTAAAAATTGAATGTATAAACCCAGATTTTCTAAACGAATTTTCCCCCTTGAAAAATACATCATACAAGGAATCCTAAAACCCCAAAAAACAACAAAAAAACCACAACTCAAAAGCTGCAAAACACTAAGATTACAAAACCCCGAAATAAAAATTTGCTCTGCCTGTGATTTCCATGACAAACATTTTGGCTACTGCCTAATTAAACGACTTGGAAGCAACTGTCCCTACACCCATGGCAGTACAGGATACATGACCTTCAAACAACTTCAGCATTAAGAGGTGTTCCCTTTGAAGTTTGATATTGTTGAGAAACGGTTAGACCTGTCTTTTGAAATGAGACTAGACGAGCTTGAACCCATAACCCCACACCTAATCGGACCGCCCGGAGTAGGTAAATCGACAATAGTGCGAGAATACGCCGAAAAGAAAGCCAAACAACTTCACAAGCAATTTATTGATTTTGACACATTAACCCCTGAAGACATCCAACATCTAACAGAGTCACCAGATAAGTACTATATCTTCGCTGATAAACGCCTAACTGGGCTGGACCCGATTGATCTTTCCGGACTACCCCGCTTAGTCAACGGTTCCCAATACGTTATGTTTCTGCCCCTAGCATTGGCAAAGTTGCTAAGCAAAACGGCTGGTCTACTGTTCCTTGATGAATTTCTAAATGAAAGCCGCCCCAACATGTTAAGCTCGGCATACAAAATTGTGCGCGACTACAAGATCGGCGATATCGCATTAAACAAGCAGACCTTAGTGGTTGCAGCCTCAAACGGTTCAGAACATAGCAGCATCTCAAACAGCATTCCTAAGCCACTTAGAGATCGTTTCGATTTCATAGAAACAGATGCATCAACAGTAGATAGTTGGGCTGAGTGGATGGACAAACGCTATGGATCCACAAAATGGGAACGCAACATACTAGCTTATTTGCTTTGGAAGCCAAGTGATTTTCTAGCTAATATTACGGACACAGTTGAAGACAATGGCTATGAACCACCAGCAACGCCCAGAGGCTGGAGCTATGTAAGTTTAGCCTTCACAAAAGTCCAAGACCCAGATTTGCGTGCAAGCGTAGCAAAAGGCAAACTAGGCAGGGTTGGAGAAACATTACTTGCATTCCTAGCAAATAAGGTTCCACCCTTCAATGAGCTCGTAGCCAAACCAGAAGTTGTCAAAGACTTCAATATCGAACAAAAATATCTTGCTGCATTGACAGTTGCTGAAGCCATAACAAAGACAAACCAAAACATCCAAAAAGCCAAAAAATTCATGTGCTTTGTGGCAGAAAAAGATGACCGAGAATTCATCTCTGCCCTGTTTGCTTTCCTACAAAAACAGCAACGACGCGAACTCTTCGTCGCAGTAAAAGACAACCCCCAAGTGCTCAAGGCTCTAGAACTCACCGGCAAAGCTCTACTCTAAGAGGTTAACGGAAATGGAAAAGTTACAGTTCAGAGCCGTCTCTATTTCTGAGATAGAATCCTGCCCTTGCAAACGTCTTGATCCAACACATTACTTGCCTGTTCATCGAATATGGGAATGCAATCACGCTGGCAAACTGCGAACCAAAGGGGCCATCGTTAAAGCCTGGTTAAACAATCAAATAACAACTGATCAGTTCCTTTTAGCCACTAAATACGTGAGATAAACGGTAAAGGAGGGGATATGTATTGGATATTGATGACATAAAGAATGACATTCGAGACATTAGGATTTTTTCGGGTCGATATTTTCCTTTTGTTGTCATTCCATTAAGCTATGTAAGAATAATAGCTTCTGAGCAAGCTCCTACTGCAGGGGTTGATGAGAAGGCCAGAATAATTGTAAACCCTCGTTGGTGGAGTACACTCAACGCTGAATCCAAACGGTACGCAATGATTCACGAATGCTTGCATGTGGTTCTTTGTCATCCATTTAGAGCGCGAGGCTTTGACCTTATGCTGTATAATATCTGCGCAGATGGCAAAGTTAACTATGCGACAGCAGAGGCAAATGTGCAAGGTGTCAGCTTCCAAGGAGATGGTTTAGTGACGCTAAACTCGCTCGCAACCATAACCAAGCTTCAGGTTGAAGATTTGCGCAAAATGAGCACTGAGGAAATAGTTCGAATTCTAGAAAACTCTTCTCACGCTTCAGACCAACTTGAAACCCTGACCTCTAGAGAAGGCCTGAATAGTTCAAATGGCACGCCCGGTTTTGCTGATGACTTGCTTAGGGGCCAAGTTGATGGAGAAATCGTTCAAGATGGCGAACGAGCACTTAGCGGACCATTAAACGCAGAAGAACTAAAGCAGGCGTGGAAGCAACTTTGTGAAAAATCTAAGGCTTTTGCTAAGCAAGCAGGAACCTTGCCCGCATCACTTGAGCGAATTGTCGATGAAATACTTGAGGTTAAACCGCCATGGCAAACAACAATCCGCTTTGGTCTACGCAACAGTTCAGTCTTTGACTCAAGCTTCGCTTTTCCAAACCGTAGAAACGACGATCTACCTGGCTCATTAGGCTACTCTAATACTGTCTGGTGCTTGGTGGATAGACAACAAAGTTAACCATGAAAGACTTTTTGTCCCACATACAAGCGGAAGCATTGGACAGGATGAGCTACAGCATTTTTTAGGAGTAGCAAAACACGAGGCACGGAATGCCTTACTTAGGGTTATAGCATGGGATGCCCAGGCATATGATGTACTCAAAGCTGAAAGGCCTAGTGAAGTTGCACGTAAGATAGCCTCAAAAATGAAGGGCGGCGGCGGGACAGTATGTCTTCCTGCGCTACAAAGAGTCCACAAACTAATGGATGCAGGCGATTCAGTGATTATACTTACCGACGGAGACATCTTCGATACGGAAAAAGAAGAGACCCAACAGTGGTTTCGTAGAGTTGCAGACAAAGCAGGCTTTGCTATGATCGGATACACCCATAAACCTGTTGAAGCACCTGGCTTCAATAAAGCCTTCATAGAACTATAAATCCTAAGTGTCCTATTTCTTTGATTTTTCAGCGTCTTCTGACTTAGCCTTCTCATTTTTGTAAACCATGTTCGGTAGCGAGAGCTCTCAACTGCTACACTCCCAAAAGAGCACATGGAGAAGAGCTCAAAAGAGGTGTAAAAAATGAAAACCAAAAGCAGTATACAACAACTAAAAAACAATTCAGGCTGTTCTCGCAATTTTTAGCCAAGCCAAGAAGGCTTCAAAATCATAGCGTTAAAGGAAGGTGAAAACATGGAATCTATAGAAGAATATAGGCTCGGAGAAGAGGTTCTGCGAATCTACATTGATGAGTTTCCTGAAAGCCCTCGTGAATGGGATAATTTTGGTAAAATCATCGGTTGGCATCGAAGATACAAAATTGGGGACGACAATCCTTTTAGTACCCCAGATGATTTTTATGCTTGGCTCAAAACCCACCCGTCAATAGTTTTGAATCTGTACATGTTTGACCACAGCGGCCTTGCGTTCAATACGAGCGGCTTTAGCGATCTCTGGGACAGCATGCAAGTAGGCTACATCTATGTAGAGCTCAGCAGAGTACGCAGCGAATACAGTAAGAAACGAATCAGCAAAAAGACCGTTGAAATGGTTCGGAGTATTTTGAAAAGCGAAGTCGAAGTTTACAGTCAATACGTTAGCGGTGAAGTCTACGGCTTTACACTTGAAAAAGTAATCACATGCGAAAAATGCGAAGAAGAGCAATGCGAAACGATTGATTCTTGCTGGGGCTTTTATGGCGATTCAGATCCCAGAAAAAACGGCATGATTGACCATCTGCCAGAAACATGGCAAAAGTTTCTGCAGGCTCCAAAGGCAATAGCAGCTTGCATCTGCGAAAAGTCAGGCTGCCTAAAAGAATAATGATATACAGGATGTGAAAGATGTGCCAACTATAGATGAATTGATTGCTTATCTCCAGCGTAATTACAAGCCAAAAGATGTTGTATGCTACCAACTGTGGACTACAAATGACATCAAAGATGTGGCAAAGGAAAATGGCTGGTCAATAACTAAAGCGATAGCAGAAGCTACTTTGGAAGTTATGGATAAGAAATGGGATGCAAGCATCGGTTTAAATTGGGATGTAATCGAGGTCTCTCTCCGCGAAGCGATAGATTCTGCCCTCCAAGCTCTAGAGAATCAGTTACCACAAGTTCTTAGCGTTGAACAATTTGACCGAATGGTGACTAAATCTAAATCATTCACCGACACAGACTATGCGTGTTCTTCTGAAGTTGTGCAAAAGAAAGTCGCAATGTATGCTAAAAGGCACATAGGCGTAGTTTACACTCAGGTGGATGGTAAACCTAATGGTTCTGAACACGATGTCTTTTACGAAAAAGGCTTTACTTTAGTTAACCGGACTGGACGCTATGAGGTAATTTTACAAGTGACCAAAAATGCTGGTGATCTCGATGAAAATTGATGTTTCAGATAGATTCATCGAAATGCTCAACAATATGACACGTGAAATGCCGCCAAGTAGAACCCTTGAACTGTTGAGGTGGGCTTCAGAAAACCAAGCCGAATCATCTCGAATAATCGAGGAATATGGGAAACTAAAAGTTAGCAGTAAAAAGGAGTTTCAATGGTCTCTCTCTATTGGCAATGAACCTAACTATGCACTAAGCTATACGCAACAGTGGGATAAGAGGCGGTATAAGCAGGCAAGTCTTCTTAGAAAAGTTATAGCCGATGCGAAAAAAGGTGGATACCAATTTAAGATGCCTAACGGCGTTAAGTGTAAAATTCAGTACAAAGATGGCGACTACAGGTTCATGTTTAGCATTGCGAAGGAAGAAATTATTCTCTTCTATCATAGCTTAACTTTTTCAGCGGTAGAAGAAGCCAAAGAATACGGACATGTAAGCAGTCGAAGGTTACACACCATTGTATACAATGATAAAACCTATGATACCAGCGGTAAAATTGCAAAAGCTCTTTTGCAGGCAATAGCGCAAAATCTTAGCCCAAAAGTGGCAATTGTAGTGTCATCAGATGCAGAAAACCTCAACGGAGGAAAGAATCTTGAACGATAAGCTATTTTACGCGTTCAAGTTTAGGCCAAGTAGCCATAGTGAAGACTACACAATTATAGCAACATACCAAACAGATGAGGACGCAACTAAAGCGCAGAAAGCAGTGGAGAAACTCTTGAAAGATATGGCAAAGCAACCTGAAAACTACGATACGGACTGGTCGCCTGATGAAGCTCAGGTTTCAACTTGTGGCAACCAAGTTACTTTTGAAGTTTACAGTGCAGGTAGCCTTGATGATGTAGAAGCGGCACTTCAAGAAGCAGCTGACCCTGAAACATTAAACTGCTATAGCAGCTATCAAGAAGTAACGATATCGGTGAAGATTCCTAAGGGCTTAACGCCTCAAACAGCCATGCTGGTGTTGGATAAAGATGAAGCTGAAGCCATAAAGTGGTTGACAGAACATATCGGTGATCCAAAGATAATCGCAGGTGAAAACGGTGAGCAAACGTATGAATGGTTCTATGCTGGCGACGAAATCTACTCTGATGATTGCTTAAGCATGGGGTTTGAGTTCATAGTTAGTGAAAGAGAAAACTGGGTAGTCGAAGAATAAGAAGAGGCGAATGTTCTTGAGAGGTATTTCTACCCCTGAAGGAACCTTCTTCTATGACCGCAACACTGGCAAATGCTTATTTACCAACACAAAAAAAGCGGACAAGTGGTTAAAACCATTATATGCCCAGATTGCCTTAACACAAAAATGTAACCAAAGCTGCTGGCATTGCTATGCTGACTCTTCACCAAATAATATTTGCGAGTGGCCGCTGGATCGGTTAAAGCGCTTGGTTAAATTTCTGGATGCATGGGGAATTTTTGGCGTTACATATGGGGGAGGAGAACCCTTCATGTACCCGGATCTATGCAAAATCGCACAGTATACTTGGCAGCAAACAGGACTAGACGTTTCAGTCACAACAAACGGCTATGCCGCTATGATAGATCAGATCAAACAGCTTGAAGGATATGTGAGCGAAGTTAGAGTAAGCGTTCGTAGCATAGATGACTGCAAACAACTGGAAAAATTTCTTAACCGAAAATTCGAGGTCGGAGTAAATCTGCTCCTATACAAAGGAAATGCCGCAATTCTCGATAATATAGTAGAGAAATGCGTAGTTTGCGGGGTTAAAGACTTCTTGGTGAACTCTTTTTTTGCTTCAGGACGGGGCATAACCTATCGTGACAGAGCGCCAGACCTAGACGATTTCGTTGACCTTTCAAAAATAATACGAAAATACATGACTGAGAACGGTGTGACATTCAAAGTTAGCGGAAGACTGGCAACCAACCTTGCGCCTCACTTCAGTAACGCTTTTTTACCTTTCCATAACTGGACGCGAGGTCGAATAGTTGCTATAACAGCAGACAGTAAACTTAAGCCTACAAGCATGTCAAAAGAATCCTATATTTTCAAAAGTGTAACACAAATTCCTGCAATCTACCAAACTAAAATCGGCTGCTATCACGCAAATGGATCAATTTAGGAGGTGATTATTTTGGATAGTGAAAAAGAATGCATTCCCACACCTACCGCCGCACATAGTGCTGACGATGTTGGGATTATTGTTGAGTTTACTGCAAGAGCTTTTGGCAACTATGCTCACCAGTCCATGTCAATACTTATAGTGAAAGCACAAGATCAATCTACCAAGTTATTTTTAAAAATCCCGCCTAATGAGACAATCCCATGGTTACTAAACACCTATGCTTCAGGTGTCATGGTGCAGACTTATGGTTACACAGCGTATGCATCAAAAAATGTTGCTTTAGCCCTAGCCTACTTTATTGCGCAGTCAAACAAACGACCTATCCAAGAAGAGCTTGCTGAAATAGTATCCAAAGGCACAACACGACACCACAGCTTTCTAAGCGATCTCGGAATTGAAATCGTTCCCAGCGCCTTTGAGATATTATCGAAAACTGAAATCAACAATCAGGAGCTAAACCTCGAAAAATTTCCCATAGTTATCACTGAGTTTAGAAGCTTAAACATAACTGTTGCTCTGGACGCAAATAGCATCAACAGACCTTTCCTAAAAGAGCTGCTACATAGCGAAATCAAGAACGAAACGGATGGTGCCCTGTTAAGAGGAATTTCATTGCTTGAGCAACCATCACAGATCAGGTACATGCAGCTTTTTTCAGAAGGAAACCTAAAACTGGCTAAAATAGCTAAAACGCTCTACAGAACCGCCTGTTCAGCCAGTAAAAAAGGAAAATGGGTAAAAATAGCTGATTGGCTACGGAACAACGGCTATACAAAAGAAGCATCCACTCTCATAGCTAGTAAGACACTCTTAGAACCCTCATGAGCAAGAAGCAGTTCTAAAAATGGATTCTTGTAAGGTATAAACTGTGGGCTTTATACGATGCCGGGGGTGATTTGATTTGTTCGCCATTTTGGATGACATGGGAAAAGGTGCTGGTCTGCATGTCTGGCTAAGGGAAAATGCGGAAAAAGTCAAAGCGTACCCTGAGCCACCAGACTTCCGCATTACTAATGTGAACACAAAAAAAGCGTTGCTAAATTTTCTCAAGCCTCTGCCAGCAAACGTATTCCCTGTTATGCTACAACGAAGCGTATGGTTATACATATCTGTGAAATTGTCAGAGAAAGAAGCGGAGACAACACGGGCTCTTGTCCGGTTAAGGTTAACTTGGAAAGATGTGGCAGCTTTGGAAGCAAAATCTGCAATCGATATTTTGAATTATTTGTCAGTTAAATTTCTCCAAACTTGAAAGTCGGTCTATAGGTAGAATAAAATAGAGAGATAAGTAGGGAGTAGAGAGGCTTCGAGTTTTAGGTGTAAGTGCTGCAGGTGACGCGTTCTCCGCAACTTCCACCGTTAACCACCCATTGCAAAGGTGGCACATCGAGCGTATGAATCGCAAAAGGTATCGCACTGGGTGTGGCGGGAGCTGAGTATCGCATGGTTCCATTACATTCTGCAGGTTATACGGGAAAGTGAGAAAAAGTTCAAGAATCAGGTTTTCGAAGTATCAATAAGGCGTTAAAAGCCGCTTGTCAACTTCTATTGCGGACAAGTGATAATAGCACAAAAATAAAAGCCTGTAGGCGCATAAGTACAACTGTGATTTAGCGGTGCCTGTAGAACGAATCGGTAAGATGCGAGAATCTCTAACCGTAACTACCGAAGAATACAAGAAGCGATTTTTACGGTACTTAGCGGCGAGAGAATATTATTCTGTTAAAGCAAGCTCCGATGTTGAGGGCACTTTTCCGGACACACTCTTAGTCTTAACCCGAAAAAATGAGACACGAGAATATTGGTTAGAGGTTAAAGCAGCAGCCATCAGCTTGGGAGACAGTGATTTTTTAAAACAATTGGCGAAATACTTAGCGGAATATATCTCAAGAACACCTGATAACCGTTTTAAGATGATTTTCGGTTTCTATCGACTTATCGATTCTCCTATGATTGACAAAGTATTCTCAGAATTTGATCCATTAGCCATTACAGAACTTTGTAACAAACTAATCAGCCTTTCAGAACCAACAAAAGCAACCATAATTAAGAACGCCAGTTTTGAAGACGTAAAAAAATTCTTCGAAGACACAACCATTAAAGAAGCTGATATAAAATCGCTGGAGTTTGCGGAAGCAAAGTTAGCTCCAACACCACCTGCTAAACCAACCCTTGCAGAAGCTGAATATTCTACCATTGTTGTTACGAATTACGGCAACGTTTCCCCTTTAATGAAAAAAGACAATCTGTACTTTAATTTATTCCAACTTGAGGTACCGCCACTCATATTTACCGCTAAAACCGATTACACATCCTCCGCTGACATATTTGCTAAAAAACCAATGACTTACCCGCCTCATGACTTAAGCAACGGAGAAATAACTTGCTTTGAGCCGTTCGATTCCGCTAACCCATTTAGAGAATTCATAAAACCAGAGAGCACACATTCTACAAACTTCAAAGACTTTGTTGTAGACTCAACCAAAGAGTACATTGTTAAACTAATCATAAACAGATGGATAAAACGCCGCTGCAGAAGCATTGGGTTGGAATTCCACCAAACCACAAAAACATACTATTACCCACGGAAAGCTACCGGCGAGGGATTAGTGGAGGCAAAGTGGAAACCTAAAGAGAGATACTCAACCAGAGAACTTACGCGATCTATGAAGAGTGAAGGGAAAGTCAACTATTGGGTACATCGAGGAGCAGTTATATCTACAGCTATTCTGGGTGGCGAATTCTACGTTCAAATAAGACCACGTTTCCTGTTCTCGGAAGACGGGATTAATATAATGGAAGGATTAGAAGCAGACAAAAAAGACAGAAAATTCCGGAAAAGCAAGTATAATCGCAACCCAAATCAGCTTTATGACGTTAGGTTCTGGTGCCGACATGTTTTCCCAGAAACTGAGCATCTTGGAATTATGAGTCTTACAGGTTTTTTGGGGAGGGAGCAAAAGCAGCCAGTTAAAGTTCTGTACCAAGGGAGTGTCGAATCAGAGGCTAAACCAAACCACGACGAAGCTGTCGATATTGAAGCACTTGACACTATAGAGTCAACTAGTGAAACGCTCGATAGCTTTAGCGGAGAGTTAGAATAATGCCCCTAAGTAGTTTTTACATAGAGGAACCGGATCTTATTTTCGCCAATAAAAAACGATTCAAGGATCCTGTCAAAGGCGAACTTACGCAGATACTTCGGTTGGACTAAGCAATGGTTACGTGGGAAACGCGCATCCGACTTAATCTCTAAAAGTTGACTTCGAGCGGCTAAGATTTGGTTATATGTCGGCTCAGTAAGGTAAGCATAATAAGCCTGCTTGGAACCTCGGAACGCTCCAAGCGCCACACGGTAAAAGCCATTTATCCGCTCCACTGAATCAAACGCTTCTGCAACCGTAATCGCCTCAGTTAAACGCAAGCCTGAGTCCAAAAGCAGATTGTAGAGAGCAATATAATGCGCTGAAACTTCCGGTAGTCGGCTAAGCGCCCGAAGTATACCGGGCTCTTCTGGAACCTTCAAATCGATGCCACAGCCCAGCTTTGGTAAAGCTTTGCGGTAAACGTTGAGCGGTTCAGAATCGTAGCTTATTGCCTCCATAAAATTAGATTGCCCGTAAGCCAGCCCACAGGTGCCTTTTACCTTGCTTAACCTGCGTAAAAGTTCACATTATGTCGGTTGGACCATTTATCACCGTCAAATATTTGTCAATGTAATGTAATATGTCGTCTGCGTAGCCTTTGCTATAGCCTTTGGAATCGAGGTAAACGGTAAAATCGGCGCGGATTGAGCTCCAGTCGATTTTTAGCGGCACTTTTAATCCGGGGGTCGCGGGTTCAACTCCCGTCGGACCCGCTTGCAAATAACTTGTAAGCTGAGCAAGAGTCTGCTATCCCTTTTGGAATTAAGCGCGTTAGTGGATACTCTGCCCTTTTTTCACGCATATGCGTGGGCAAACTCGGCTAAACCTGGGCTTCAAGAAGCGAGGCGAGGGAGCTACCTGGCCTAGGAGAACTCGCCAAAACAAAAAAGGAGTTTGATGTATTATGTATGTAGGATTGAGCATGAAGCCCCTTTGGAACCAAAAGTTCACCGATGAACAATTCAAAGAATTGTATCATCAGGGGCTATCAGATGAAACAACCGCGAAAAAGTTAAACGTCCACCGAACGACAGTAAGACATAGAAGAACCAAACTTGCGCTACCCCCAAACGATCCAAGCCATAAAGTGTTCATACCAGATGAACTGACGGTAGAAGGAGCATATATCATCGGTGCGTTGCTTGGAGACAAAGCACTAATAAGCAAGCGGAGGGTACATGAAGGAAATTCTTGGAAGATACATTATGAAGTTAGCCTTGCCATTGGGAAAGACGATGACTTTGGAGACGAGTTCTTAAAGTGCATACTGGTGCTCTTTAGAAGGAAAATCGGCTACATAAACGCAAAAGGTAAACTCACCGCCAAAGCGATAGCATATTCCAAAGCAGTCTACCTCTACGTCACCCGATACATTGACGTCTTTTGGAGAGCTAAGACGTGGAGAATTCCTGATGTTATAAAGAGTGCAGTTGTCCTGAAATAGCTCACAAGCTGGGAATAAAAGAAAAGACTGTTTCTTACGCGCTGAAAAACATGAAGAAAAAAGGAATAGTAACAAGCAATGGGGGAAGAAGCAAATGGGCCAAATGGACTCTAAAGGAAGAGTAATTGTTTCTGGCTTCCTCCTAAATGTCGACGTGCCATCTGAGGAAAGGCTTGCTGCCCATGTTGATTTATCCGGGTTAGCGGGTTACCGCCACATGGAATGGGTGGGCGCACTTCAAGATCTTTTGAGAAACGTCGACGCTGACTATCGAAGAGAAAAACTAGGTAAAGAAGAGAAGACTGAACAAGGACTTCATCGAGGCAGAAGCGTAGGTGTCCGCTATGTGAAGGATGGACAGGGTCAACAGCGTAAAGTGGCAAGTTTTCAACCCTACCCTAGCATGATAGTCAATCACCTAAAAGAGCTTAGGCGCAAAGTCTACGATGCCCTCAACGAAAACTGCATCATCCTGCAGGAAGAACGAATCGGAAAGATGAAGCGGAAACTCTATTTCTTACCCGCCAATTTAGCAGCCGAAATAATGCTTCGTGTCGAAGAACTTAACAATTTGCTTGAAGGTTTAAAGGTTGATGTGAAAGAGTTTGAAACGAGCCAAAGATTCGACGCCGTAAAGGACCACATTAAAGCAACCGGTTTTGAACTAAGCAGCCATAACGCCGACCTGTCAACCATAAAGATTTCACCAGTTCCCTTAAGCCTCAGTCGGGATTTCTTTCAGCAGTACTTGGAAGAGGAGAAAAAGAAAGCAGTCAACGAAGTCGATGAGAAGAAAGCTCAGAATTTAACAGAGCTTGAAGAAAGAAGAAGACGCGGTTTATCGGCGTTGGAAAGGGAAGTTCAGCGAAAGCGACAGGAAATGCTTGATGCCTTAAAACATGACTTGCAAGAAAAGTTTGCGTCAACCATAACGTTGGCTGAGGAAGCAGTCAAATCGATCCTGGCTGGCAGTAGAACGGCAAGCAAAACCGCAATGAAGCGCTATGACAAATTTATTGAACTGGTGGAAAGCGTTGGAGTAGAATACGATGCGAAGCCATTCAAAGCCTTAAGTAACGTATTCTGCGCTGCAGGTTCTAAAGACAACAATGCCCTAGCATGCGCTGTCAGCGAACTAGCCACAAGCTTAGGCATAGCGGCAACTGGAGACCCAGCAAGGGACATTGAGCTTGCAGCGAAAGCGGCACGCGGCGAATCCCTAATGCTATTTACCATCGAGTAGGGGTGAAATGAATGCTTTCTTTAGAGATGAGGCAGGCTATCGGCAGACTGAAAACTGAAGAAGAATGCAAAGAGGCTTTTGAAGCAATCCGAACCAAATGGAAAACTATCCGTAACTTATCTTCTGCCAAGACGCTAAGCAAACTTCAAGTGGGCTCAATTGTCGAGGTAAAGGTTCGAGGTAGACTCCGCGAAGTGACTGTTGAAGCAATCCATAGAACAACTGTTGTAGGGACTATTGACGAAGTCAAGTACAGAATACCAGTTTCAGCGATAATTCGTGTACTAAAAGCTACAGATGAAGCACCATGAATCTGCAAGAATGGTACGATGTCCACATGAAAAAGGTTGTAGAGCAGGCAAAGAAAACACAGCAAGAAAGCGTAGAAGAAACTATTCAAAGCAGAATTCATCGACTAATGGAATTCAAGAAAATCTATGGCAAACTGCTAATCCTTCGGGACCTGCAAGTCAAAGCTCAGCTCAAACCTTACCCTGAAACGCCGGTTCTTAAGTGCCCCATTTGTGAAGGCGAATTAACAGAGGATGGCTGCTGCTGATGGCAAACGTAAATTGTAAAGGATTTCCCGCTCAAAATCTTGTTTTAGGAGGTGGATTGGATGAGAGCTAAAGTAAAAGCTACCGGTGAAATTGGTGACGTGCAGGACTTCGGCGAAAAATTTGTACCCCGATATCATATCGGAGAACGCTTCTACTTTGACAAGGAACTAGAATTTCTTCAGGACTCAACCTTAACTAGCTCACTAAAAGAACATGCGAATACTCTACGTAAAGAAGCTGTTAACGCCATCTCTAAATCTGAATTCTCAGCCAAACTTTTGAAGCTTTTAGACGACAGCCAAGAGGCTAATGAGCTGACAACAAACGACCTCGATATTCTATATGTCGACTATTTCATGAGTGACCTCAATTTTGAAGAATGGTTTCAACAGTTCAAGGATGGATTACGATGAAAGACCCCTATGATCTATTTCTGTGCCCTCATTGCGGTAAAACATTCGAAGAAGCAAACATTACAATCAACCAAATTGATGAAGGCGTAGTTAGGCTTAACGTCAAAGGCGAACTTGACTTTGATAGCAATTGTGTTGAACTCACAGAACTCAAAGTAACCTGCCCAAACTGTAACACAGACCTATTCCCAAACGTGAAGATAGGCGGTCCATACGACCCCAAGATCGAGACTTGGCTCAGAGTTCACCTTGCTCCATAAAAAGAGACTTCAATAAAATGACTTCCTGCCCTGAATGCGCTTCCACTAATTTGCAGTGCACAGGAGAAGAAGAAGCAGAAACAGGCGACCAAGACTACGCATCATCCACAACTGAATACGAATGTAAAGACTGCGACTGCCCATTTGAAGTAACCGAACGTACCGAGTGGACAACTAAAGTTACCGTTCATGGCAGAGAATATGTGCCTGAAGAGTGAGAGGAAGACTGATGGCTAAACGTAAACCACGGTTCACAGTGGTTTGGAAAGAAAACTACCAAATTACCAATATACCTGCTGACACACCAAAAGAAGCCGTTGAAAAAGCCAAAAACCTAATTATAACACGAAGAAACCAAGGCGAATCAACCGATACCTACAATTTTGTGGCTTCCAGAGAAGAAAACAACGGAGGTGAACAATAATGAGTTTTGAAGACGTATCACAAGCGATGAATAAACTTGTTGCTACAGTTACCGATGTTTATAGGGGTTATTGGCAACACGCGATGGTTGAAACAATCTTCTGTGGGCTATTGATGGGCGAACCAGTACTGCTCATCGGCTCTCATGGTGTAATGAAAACAAGCATGGCCAACTTTGTCGGAAGCCTTTTTGATAAACCCACGGCGACAATAAAAAACAAGCTTTCTACACGAAGAAACCTTGAAAAATGGCTCGAAGAGTTAGCTTCTCAACTCAAGGTAGACCCAGAAAAGCTGATGAAAAATCTCGTTGATGGCATTGATGTCCAGTATGAGCAGGCAACAAACGAGCTAACTGCAACCATAGAAATTGACCTGATCAAATATCCTTTCGCAAAAAAGCGCGCAGAATCAGAAAGAAAACCGATTAAAGTATTCAGCATGCAGGTCAACGACCAAATGGACCCCGAGGATCTACTGGGCTATGGCGTCGATCACCCGGCCCTTTTGGGTTCAAAGCCCCCTCATGCAGTTAAATCCGGAAGAGCTTCAGGTTGCGATTACGTAATCTTAGACGAGATCTTCGGCGCTACTCGCTTGCTCTCTAAGCTTCATCATGTGCTAAACGAAAAAGTCATCGATACAACCGTTGGACCCATTGAGACTAAACCATTGGGCATTATGCTCTGCACTAATCCACTAAACGATTTTTACCAAACCAACCTAAAGATCATCAATGCAGCAACAACAGATAGATACGCCTTGTCAGCGAGGGGTCTTCCCCCAAGCACCCAAGAAATCCTGTTTATGGCAGAGCGATGGAAGCACATAAAACTAAAGAAAACCGCGCCAGTAGAACTTATCTACGAAGCAAGAAAATGCTTAGAAGAAGTAATAATCCCTGAAGAATACATGATTTTTAGTCTTGGTTTAATCAGTCACCTAAGCAGATGCTACTTTAGTGTTTCAACTGGAACAAGAGCCGAAGAAAGCAAAGACCCCTTTGAAGCTGAAAAAGACTGCTCACTTTGCATTTATGGACAAAATTACCCGTGCGGATTAGCTAACGTCGGTAAAGTGCGAACCATAGTAAGGCTTCAGCAAACGATCAAGACACATGCACTACTGAATATGAGGAAAGAAGCCGGCGAATCAGACTTAGCTTTTGCGTTGCTCCATGTTCTTCCGCATCGGCTATCATGGAACAATAATGAATTCTTAGCTGATCAAGGCAGCATATTCGTTGCCACAAAAGCGCTAGTCGAGAAGTACGCTAACATTTTCGCTTCCCAACAAGCGCAAATAGCCAAAGTTGAAGGGCTCATAAAAAAACCAAACGCCAAAGACGCAGTAGAACTTAAAACAGCCTTCAGGGACGCACCTATTGCAAGAGCAATACTAGACGAAGTAGTGGATATGATGAAAGAATCTGCCAAGAAGAAAGAGGACAACCTAACACTTGAAGTTTTAGAACCCAAACTTAATATCGAAAATGCCTTAAAAACACTAAAAACCAAACGCAACACAGCTTCCTAAACAACTCTGCCTAATAACAGTTAGTCGAGTGTGAAAAATTCATTTTTCGAGAGGTGAATAAAATGAGTAGCGTACTCTATAGCGTGTTTAACGCAGTTCAGAGCTCTTTTACGCCTGTACCGCCACCTTTAAGGCTCCAAGTCGACAAGAAAGCCCCGACATTCTCAGTGAATTTATCTCAGATGCTTGTAACCGCTCCAAAGTACTGGCATGAACTCAAATTCTTCAAGGAGCTGCTTGCTCATGAAACAAAGCATGCTAGTTCAGATGGTCTTCCCTACACCTACCTTACTGCTCTAAAACATGAAGCCAAAGTCATGAGCGAGTTGAATATCAACCTTGGATTAGCTAGAGGCATTTTGAACATAGTTTACGATGTTATTGTGGACTTAAGAGTTGCAAAAGAAGGCTTAGACGCTAAAGGCATGTGCATTGAGTGGCTTGACCGTTTTCCAATAAGCGCCAAAGCCAAAGGTTCAAGCTACCATCTGCTCCAAATTGTATACAAAGACTTCTTTGGAACCCAACTCAAAGAAACACAATACGAGTCGCAGTTAAAGAATAACTTAGACTATGAAAAACTCAAAAAAATACTAAAACTGCTAGCATTAAACACCGCAAACAATGACCAACAGACTACCGAGTTAGTAGTTATGGCAGCCAGATTAGTATCCGAGCTTTCAAGGCCTGACCCGCCTCAAAAGGGGAGACAATCTGGAGATGTTGACTTTGACAGAGGTGACGCACAGGTTAGAGCTGACGCCGCTGAGATAGGTTCAGACGCAGGTTTAAGCAACCAGCAACTTGCCCAACTCATGGGCGTAACAGAAGAGGAGCTAGATCAAGCACTAAAGACCGCAGCCGAAGACAAAGTTAGAGCAGCTTTATGGACAACATTGTTAGGCTTCAAAGGACTTTTCTCAAGCACAGCTACACTGGACATAAAAGAGCCAATAAGACAGAGATGGAAACCGTACTCAAAACGACTCGATCCATCAAGCACCATCAAATCACCCGATGATCCAAGAAAGTGGCGTGAACAGGACCTTGCAACTACCTTAACGTTGGAGCATGAAGGCGAATCAGGAGGCTTCTCAAAGCTTATAATGTTAATTGACTGCTCAGGAAGCACCATAACAACTTACGGCAACAGAACCGTCTTAGGATACATCAAAGACGCAGCATATAGCCTCATAGCTTATGCCAAAAAACTAAACCTTCCAGTGGCTTCAATCGCATTTAGCAGTGAGGCTTGGATTACTGCCGGCGAATCCAGAGACTACCTTAGACATGCTAGGCAAATTTTCATGCTCAAACCACTTAGCACAACAAACTTGGGAAACGCAGTACAACTAACAGCCAGACTCAGACCTGAAAAAGCCCTAGTTGCCCTGTTGACTGATGGATGTGTACTTCCGCAGGATCTTTTGCAACTTGCTGAACAAACCAGGGCAAACAAGGTCATAGCAGCAGTTGTTAGCGTGAAGGCTGATGGAGTAGATAACTTGAGAGCAATCTCTAACAAGATTCAGCTATTCGAAGCTAGACCCGACAAAACAGGAAAAACAATAATCTCAATGCTCCCAAAATACAAGTAAAAAACGGGCATTTTCCTGAGCCCTGAACATTTGAACGCTTAGGGCTATTTCAAGCAAGATAAGAGGTGAATTTCTATGGCTAAAATATCATTCAAGTTTAACGACAGATTTGTTACTTACCTAAAGAGCATAACTGCGAGATGGGATCCGCAAGCAAAGGTTTGGGTTGTACCTGAAACTAAGGTATTAGAGGTTGAAGCCAAAGCCAAAGAACTTGATGTTCAAAGACTCAAAATAGAACCTGCGCCTCTAACAAAGGCTTCTTTTTCAAAGCCTGTTGAAGGCGTAATAAAGATGAGAAAAAGCAGAGACGGCCGGTTTGTCCTAATCTCGGTTGACCTAATAGCCTTTAGCGATGATGTGAAAGAAATGCTCTATGGCGAAAGAGAGACAGTACGCTTCAAAGTCTTGCAACCTAAACCCCTACTGCAACCATCATAAGCATCTGCTAGAAACAGATGTTTAGTTTACAAATTTCCACCTTTGTTTTGACCTCTCCTTAAATTTAATTTTCAATCGGAAGTGTTTTGATGAATTGTTTAGTAGATAGAGTAGATGTTAGAAAACCCCTTGTTGGGGAAATCCTCGAAAATTACTGGTTCAATTCTCAAACAAGCAATGGAGGTGATTGGTATGTCATTAGATAGAGATTTTTGGGAATCTAACCCATGCTGGAAAGGATGCAGAAAATCTAATCCGAGAGACAAAGTAGTGGTTGAAGACGACGAAGTTCGATATCTTTTATGGGGAAATCAAGTTGCAACTTGGAACAAAAAGAACAATACCCTAATGGTTGATGATTGCGGTTGGAAGACTTGGCTTACTTTCAATAGACTGAATGCCATTCTATCAGAATTACATCTCTTTATCAATAGTATACGCGGCACAAGCTATATCTGGAGCTCTAAACTGGGAGGCGAATTCGTCTGGGAAGGAACTCACACAATACAATTAGATCCGCTTAAAATTACGCCGTGCACGCCACGCAAGACTAACAAAAAAGTCTCACTGGCCCTTAGAAACTACTACGCAACAGCGTCAGAACTTATTGAACACCGCAAGCAACTGGTCATACAGACATTAGACGGATTTGTCTGTCTGTTCCCAAGACGATACTACTGTAGAGGCTTTTCGATGTTAGTTCTTGGTCTATATGCGAGCGATGGGAACGTCAGAGCCTGCATGGGAAAAATTGCTAGCTCAAAGGTTTACTCGGCTTTTATGAAAAACGACGCAACACTGCTGACGGATGATCTTCTTCAGAACGGGGATGTGCTAAACGACCGCGAGATGTTATCGGAACTAAATGACTTTAAAGTTGACTCTGCTTGTTTGCCTCAAACGATTTTGCAGCAACTCGCTTTGATAAAGCTAATGGAGGCTTAAAAATGAGCACAAGCATCATTTCAATGCCCTTTGACTTTGACGGAGAAACCCTCTCTAAAGGTAGCATAAAATTGTCCGTTGACAGATGTGATGTTGAAGGAATAAATTTCTATCTTCCGCCCCAATATGGCTTACTATTGCTAAGAGAAGAAACAAAAGTCGAAGCGCAGAAATTACTCAACGAACTCACAACAATCTCAATCACTGACACCACGCGAAAGGACATGGTTAAGCAAGCCTGCGGAAAAGGGTTCAAATTTGTATGGCTCCAGCTTCAGCAATACAAACAACACCTTCCAAATAGCGAACCCAAATTCTATGCCGAACTGAACCATAACAGGCAGATAGAAACCAGCAGAATAGTTTTAGTTACAACTGAAAGAGCCATGCGCTTCTACGCATCGGAAGACTTGAATCCAACAATATCTCAGTTGCCCTTAAATGTCTACAACTCGCCTATAGAATACACACGATTTGAACTTACTTTAGATAGATATCGGTGGCTATCTGGCAGAGAAAAAGAATTCCTTGATTTTGTCCAAGAACTTAATCACTACATCGACTACATCAGAGGCGACACATGTGAAGTATGCTATAACAAATTCTTCGAAGACACCAGTCAAGCTTACCATTTGCTTAAAGAAATTCGTGACAAAGCAAGCAGCAGAGCGAGCAGAGATCAACTCTTCCAGACTCTTGAAAGTAAGTGCTTTTTGGCGTTTTCCGAAGGATTATTTGTGCATAGTGACTGGTCAACTTACTTCATCTCAAAAAACGGAGAGGTACACCGACTTTGCTATAGCAAGAAAGTGGATATGCGAGAAGCAGTCCTAAGGGCTTATGAAAAAGGTAAGCTTCCAACAAAATTAGAGGATGTTAAAGAAAACTTTACCTTGCGACACATCGCTGAAATTGTAGGAAAAGTCAGACCGGATCTTGCCTTAGTAATCCTTCCTTAGCCGAGGGGGCTCGCATTTGGGTTTGGAAAGTGAAAGCATCTATCGAATCCTTGCCCCTTACATAGACAAGCTCTGTGAATCCCTGCTTAAAGAAGACATAGACCTTGAAGAGGCCTCAGTTGAAAGCTTTGCGGAAATAATCTGTTTAAGAGCTGAATTGACCATTCGAGAAATGACCCGTGAACTGAATACAAAAATGCAAAAAGGCGAGTTGAGCTCTTTACGTAAACTTATTCAAGACAATCCAGAAGCCGCTCGAAAGGCCTCGCAGTATGTAGCTAAAAAACTGAAACACCGCATTCGACGACTCATTGAGGAAGAACTCTCAATAAGCAAATTGCCCAAAAAAGATCTGAGGTGACAAGCATGACACTTAAGAATCAACCCCGAAAGTCTGGCGACTTGGTTTTGGTTAGTGCTACAGATGATGACCTAATTCTTGTTGGTTCATATGGCATAATCATAGGTGAGGTCAATGGAAAACTGCTGCAAACAGTAAGCGTAGTCTTCAATTTTACATGTCCATGGTTGCTGAAAACAAGCGATAATTCTGAGGTTATAAATGCTTCTGGAGGACCTCAACGAGGAATCAGGACAGAGCTTCTAAAGGCTACCCAAAAGCTAAGATACCAAGAATTTAATTGCTCTGAAGACCCAAGAGCATACAAAAGCAGATCAGTAAGAGTGTGGAAGACTGATCTTACTAAGCGTTAATTTCTATCTTTGGAGGTGCAAACTTGAATAAGCGTGAAGTTTTGAATTTGATTAGGAAGCTCCAAATTAATCGATGCCCTGATTGTGGCGGCGATGAGATCCAAATGCATACTGATAGATTCTTTATCGTAAATACTACAAAAATGAAAGCTTATGAACCAGAAAAAGAAGCAAACTCCGAGAATACAGATGTGACTGAAATTGTTTGCAGAAAATGCGGCAACCGAATCACGATATTCCAAGACATTGTTATCTTCAAAACGGCAATCATGGAGCAACTGAAAAATTGCCTAAAGCGCCAACCCACAAACCAAGAATACCTAAACTACGTTGAAACCTTGGAAACAGATTTACCCTCTTGGCTACAATCAAAAACGGTCGATATAAAAACATAAACACCCTACATTTTAGAAAAGAAGCTCAAATTTTTCTATAAGCAGAGTTGCGTTTCTTATTCCAAGTGAACACTAGCGCCTCGTTTCTTCAAGGGCAGTTCACTTGATGTTTTCCGGATGAAGCTTTGCTTTCTCCGATGAGCTGGTAAACTCTCCTGATGATGTCAGTATGGCAAACTGCCTAGCTGATTGCTCCTTAGCTTAAAACTGAGGGGTGGCTTGTCGCGCCAGCCACTGGAAGCATATCCAGTGTATGCGGCAAAGCCGAAACATGGACAGCCAACAAGGTCTCCATGTTGAGAGCACAACCAACCAAAGTTGGAAACTGCCTTTCTATAATCTGCCAGCCAAAGATAAAACAAAGCTGGCAAAATCAATCCACATATCATTTCCTTAACCTAATTATTCTACCTCTGGATAATCCCTGAGCTGGATAACTTTGGTTCGGCACATGAGCCTTGCTAATAATGCAGGCAAGCACTGCAAAAAGCAAACATGAGATCCCTCAAGTCACCCTGATAGCGTTGCTCTCATGTAAGTGTACTTACCTGCCCTCCTTTCTATTATTATCTTTATATTTTTTTGTTGGTTGATGTTTTTGTAAGTGTACTTACCTGCTTATCTGTTAGTTGTGGCTGCTGTAGCTTGGTTGGTTAGCTGGCTGTTTTTTGGCGTTGCTGTTATAGCTGGCCATGGTTTTTGGCTGACCTGCCATGTAGTGCCTGCTGCATCTCTGGATTAGAAAATTTTGACTTGCTTGTACTTTTTGACCATTCTGGTTCATTTCTCGATGAATTTGGCTTCGGGCAGCAAGATGCTGGTCTACAATGCCTCGATTAGCAGATCCTGGGCCTTTAGCCTGTTTTATGAATACTTTTTGGACATTTCCTATCCTGAAAAGCTGGACTTACATGCCCTAAATCGATAACTATGATAACAGACATAACACAACCATTCTTCAGCAAACACAGAACCCAACTTATCCACCCAACCAGCCTTGACCCACGCCAAGCCAACATAACAGAAATGACCCCCTAACAGCCACCACAACAACCTAACCTATAACTCAAAGAGCAAAGCCGCCTAAATCCGCTAAACCAACCTTCAGTAAACAAGAATACCTCACCAACTTAACTTAAAACCAGCTAAAGAAGCACAAAACTATAACCTACAAACACAGCACTCCATCACCGGTATACAACAAACCAGCCACATCCACCCTAAATCAGAAAAAACCAACCCACACACATATTCTAAAAATTTGACCCAAAGTAGCTAAACAACGATTCAATTTTTTGGAGCACCGAGGAGCGGGGTGGGGGCGGATTTCGCCCTTCAGGCGAGCATTGTTTCATCCTTTAGCTTGACATAGCAAAGAGCGGTTCTAGAGAGACTAAAAATACTAGTAATGTCTTAATTTTATCGGCCATTTGAATAACTAAGCCGTGAAAGTAAGGAAGTTTGGACTCCAATTATGATTGCAGCTTTTTGTCCAGCGTTTGTAACTATCGCCCAGCTAGTATCCTTGAGAGCAAGAGCAGTTAAACCTATTTTGTCGGTTATTATGTCCATTTTAACATTACGTTCACGCATCTGCGTAACTAAACCCGACCTATTTTTGCTTTAAAAAATCCTGCAACCAACATCTTCGATAGCAATGAATAGACACTTTAAACAAAGCACACATGGCATAAGTCAACTGTACTCTGTTCTAATAACCATAGCAATCGTTCTTGTTGCCGGGAGCATAACTGCTTTTGTGTTCCTAGATAACACTAAAGTATTTGGCACCAATGAGCAGCTCAACATTCAATCAGCCAACCTAATCAAAGACACAAACGGCAATGCAGTCTTCTCAATAACCATCAAAAACACCGGCACCAACCAAATCAACAGCCTAACAGTTCAACTCTCAACACAACAACCCCGACCAATATCTATTCCCACCAACGGGATAGAACCAGGCAAATCCATATCCACCAATTTCTCACCTACAGGCACCTACATATCGGGACAATCATATCTAATCAAAGCCATAGCAACTTTCAATGGCGGTAGCTCTGCTGCTCAATCGACGTCAATTGTATGTCAAGGTGGCGGAGCCATATCACCAATTCCAACGACAAACCCTTCATCGTCCCCAAATCCTGACCCCACACCACCCCCAACACCTACACCTTCGCCTGCAACTCCTCAAAGCCAAACCTTATACTTTAGCAGCACCCAAACCACAATAAACACCAAAACAGCAAAGACACTACTAACAGAGCAGCCAAACCAGCAAGGCTCAGCCAACTATGACCACTCAGCAGGCTGGGCCTACTATTGGGGCGTAAGAGTGTTCAAGCTATCTGCTGATGGCTCAGAAACAGAACTCACCTCTGGATCACCAGTTGCTATAGCCACCATTGGAACTGACTCCAAAGGCGACCTCATCAGCGGAAACTATATAAAAACTGCAACATGGACCCCACCCCAAACAACGTTGCAACCAACTGATGCCATAGTAATTAGGGTATACTATCAGTGCACAGGAATCACCTGGCGTCAAGCAGACCAATGGATTACGTCCCAATTAGGAGCAACCTCCCTTGAGGGCCAAACTTGGACCGTAAGTTATTATCTTTCACAAAGCTGGTACTACGGCTACGACTACACATACCATTACCGAGGCAGATTCTACTGGGGAACACCAACCTATAACAGCTACATCACAAACTTTACCTATCTCGCAGTCTAAGGGGAATTAATGTCGAGAGGTCAAGGAAAGCCTAATATTGGATACTCGAACCATCTAGCTGGTGAGAATAAATTAACCATTGCGTTTTTTTAAGTAAACCAGCAAGCCAGTGACAGCAACGGTAACGATGATAGAAACAGCAATGATTAATTTTTCCATCCACGACAGCAGCTCTACTTCCTCCGTTTGAGGCAAGGGCTTCTTAACGCTCTAAGAATTTTCAACCGCTTCTAAAGACAATGAGCTTTCAGGAAAAACCGTAAAGAAACTACCGACCAAAATAAAAACAAGCAACATTACTGCTGCTTTTTTATCAGGGTTGCCCTGTCTTTTGCGTTTTTTTTTCTAAAGTAAAGCACAGCTGCCAATATCGACGCTACTATAACAGTTATAACTGCTATGACTAAGAAGAGTCCAAAGCTAGGAAGAATACTGCCCATATTTGTAGTTGGTATTGGTGAAGTAGGGGTTGGGGTTGGGGTTGGGGTTGGGGTTGGGGTTGGGGTTGGGGTTGGGGTTGGTGAACTTGAACTTGCAGAGATGGTTATCGTTTGGGTACTGCTCCAGTCGCTTGTTACTCCCTCAAATCGATACACGCTACCATTCTGTTCGGTGGTTGGAATCTCGATTCCAATAAGTGCCATAACTTGCATGTCTATCGGTCCACTTTTAGAAATTCCTGTTCGATGATTTTCGCCATCGAATGGATAGTCATCTAATGGGAATGATACAACAGTGTAGTCTGAAGCAGATGCTTCATAATAGGTCCCGTAAGATAAGGTGCCTACAAAGTATATTGGCGCATATTCCCAGCCACCAATCATACCGTTAGGGTCTTTAAATCGGAATCCGTAGTAAAGACGTGGGTTGGTGACATTTATGTTTTCAAATCCGGTTAGCGGTTGATTCTTAATCTTTACCTCTAGGGAAGAAGCGGTTAATCTTGCAGTGAATTCTGGCACAGAAGGTTGAGGTGCTGTTTGAGCAAATGCAGGTTTAGTCATCAACAGACCTACACATGTGACAACGATTAGTCCGATGAGAATTAAAGCGCAAGTTTTTTCGTTTTTACTCGTATTTGTAACCCTTATTTGTATGAGCCAAAAATTTTATAAAAGGATTTTCATCAAACTTTCTTGACTAACACCTTTTTAGACCTACACAAATCATGTGCTAAAAAACTGCAATTCAAAGCTCTCTTGGCGACAGTAAAACTACTTTTGTATATACCTCAATCATGTATCGAATTATCTGATTCAGATATCACAAACTTCACCTATACCCCCGCCTAAGGACAACCTGCTGTTCATACAAGCGAATTTTAACAGAACTGAGCCATGCTATTCTACTAGTTGCCCCATATCCGGGGGTTTTTGCGCCAGGCTTTGGTTATAGATTTTGTACGATAGATTCCAACTCTGTTAATTTTTCTATGATCAAAACTTGCTCGGATCTTTGGAATAGTTGTTACAAAGCGATGTTATGTTTTTAATGCAGAAAACTTACTCTTTTGAAATATTATCAAATATCTCTTTCCAGGGCATGCCTGAAAAGTAAGGAAAATCAAAATATAAAATATTTTGTTGATCCTTACTTTTTCCTCCAAGTAAGGAATAATAAATAATAGAAAATTTTGTTATACCTTGCCTTCTACTTTTCAGGAAACAGAAATTGCAACCGAGCAGGCTTCTATTTTTACGTAGACGGCGGTGCCGGTTTAAAAATTTTGGTGATTAGACTGTTGGGCAAATGCTTTGTGGAATAAAAAAATAGTAGGTAAGTTCGTGGCAGTACGCAGATGCGTTTGCCATCTTATGTTGAGGGGTGGGTTGCTTGTCAGAGCCAATGCAAACGTTATGGTTTGAGGATGTAGGTTTTCTTAATGAGCAAATGCTTGATACGCCTGTTGGCCGATTTTCTATAAGGCAAACTGGAATCTTTTTAGCCTTTGGGCTCTTAGCTTGGATAGCTTCACTTATCTCTGAAGATCTCGTATTCAAAATTGTAATAGCGGGTGCCATATTTTTTACCGGCGCAGCCATTTTCACGCGAAAAATCAAAACCATTCCCCCTGAAGTGCACTTACTCTACATGATAGGCATTAGGCGTTCTCTGCAAATAAAACAAAAAAGCCACAAAACACCTGATAGCAAGCAGCCTATTGAGCAAGCTTCGAAATCTATGCTGCTTTCTGCAACCTTAGGTGTGCCAATAAAAGTTGTCGGAGTCTTAAAAGACCCCGCAACTGGAAAGGCGCTCTCGGGTAGAAACTTTGAAGTAAACATAGAGGGTACAGCCTACTCAAAAGGATTTACCGATGAGGAGGGCTTTTTTTGCACCTACTTTATTCCTGACCATTTTGGAAGTTTCAAAATAGAGATCCAACCTGAAGGCTTTGCAGACTCAACCCAGCAAATAATTGTAAAGGTTAATCCAAAGGAGGTTATTGAAACTGCAGAAACTAAAACCAAAACCTGAAAAAAGAGCTGCATGTATCTATGAAGTTTTTCCGGTAAACTTTGTTATGCTTCCTAAGCAGAAGCGTGAGGAGACCCTTTGGCGCTTTCAAAGACTGCTCAACAGCCTGCCTTGCGAAGCAAAGCTATCTGCAGTGAAAACCCAAAAGACCCTTGAGATCGAAGAAAATCAACTAACAACCACCTATTATCGCTTCTTTATTGAAAGCTTAGGTGAACCAATAGATTGGTTATTAGAACAATGCGGCTTTAAACAACAACCACTTACCGAATTGCCCAAGATAGAACCTATCAAAGCCTTCCCAAAATACCTAGCTCTTGAGAATGGTAAACTCATAAGATCATTCACAGTTTATCAGCTTCCAGGCACACTTTTGCCAGGCTTTGTAAGTGAGCTTTATGGCTTATGCGAAAGAGTACTAATTTGTGTTAAGCCTCTTGCCCCTGAAATCGCTACATCCCGAATGGGTAAGTATATGCGTTTTCTTAAAAGCCTCATATTAGCAGACCAAACCAAAGGACGCATAGTAAAAGAGGAAGTCACATTAAAACATGCAATGGCTCAGGCAACCTATCAAGGCTTAATAACAGGCAGCACAAGACTTTTCGAACTTAGAGTTAATCTCTCCATTGCAGCTG
>CAYRSV010000008.1:0-109687 GCA_964427115.1 uncultured Candidatus Bathyarchaeia archaeon
TTACTGCGTAAGAGTAAAAAAATATAAAATAAACTGGCTGTAAATTGCAGTCGGAGACAGATTCCTGGTCGATACGCCTAATTAATTCTTGATGAATTTTTTAGATGCGCTCGTATTTGCGGATTGTATGTTAAATCACATAATCAGGGCGCACGTGAACTAATAGTGTCTACCAATGTTTGCTCTATTGCACTCCAAATATTGTCCGACTGTTTTCATAAAATGATAAAACATAATCATTTGTAATTGGAAAAAGACCAATATAGTCCATCAGTAAGGTTTGTTAGAGTCTGAAGAGCCCGCATGTCTCTTTCTCTCTTACTCTCCAAAATTAGACTTTGCAGACTTTAACAAAACCTAAATTCAAACACATAATCATACAATAAAATTCCTCTTGCAGAACATATTAAAATTATTGCATCTATTGATAGATGAGATTAGGGAAGAAATCAGCAATATTTTTGTAAATGCAATAAATCAATCTGTTTCACTTTTGTTCCATATCTGTTTCAACGAACTTACTTACCTTTCGCGACCATAGTGTTTTCAGAGGTGAATCAGATGCAGATACAGAAAAAATTTACCTTAGCCATATTAGCAGTTCTTGTAGCATCTTTAAGCATTGCCATTGCCTTCGCATACAATGCAACCGCTGATACCACAAATACCCAAACATCAAACATTGACCCTGCAGCCAACTGCAACTATACCAATAGTACCACTGTGCAAGACAATAATTGTCCCAATAGCATAGGCGCAACTGATAGCACAAGCATTAATGGATACGACTGTACTCAAAACAGCAACATGATAGGCATCAACCATAACGATCCTAACCATATGAACGAAGCAGGTCACATGAATGGCATTGGTTGCATTGACGATGGTCATATGAACGGTGTTAACCATAACGATGCCAATCATATGAATGGCATTAACCATATGGATGGTGCTGGGCACGTTAATGGCTTTGGCCACATGGGCGACCATGGAAGAGGAATGATGCGTTAATCAAATCTTCCCTTTAATAGAGTTCTAAAAGCTATCTAAGCTACCTTATTTTTTATTTCCAATTTTTAAGATGCTTTATTTCCTAAATCAGCTACTTAGCGTGATTGTGCAGAAGACTCTAATTGTTATAAACCTGTTATGTTGTTGGTTATCAGTAATCGCTGTGAGACAATTGGAAAATATAGTTCCCTTTTTGAGTGCGGCATTACAAAAGAACTTATATATATTCATATAAGTTAAGGCAAACAGACACCGCACAAAATAAGGGTGATTCAACATAGCATTATGATCACTATCACTATGGCGTTATGAGTTTCTAAAAACAAAAATTGTTATTTTAATGGATAGTACAGCAAATTAGCTATTAGGCTATTCAGAAGCATTTATTGAAACTCAATTTGCCAGATCCTTTTGTGTGCGTTTAAGTGCTTTTCTTAATTAGTCTAATGGCAGCTGGCTTATTGGACGGGTCTAAAGGCAAAATGCTAATCGTTTTTCTTAGAGCGTTTGCTCTTCATTAATAAGCTGTTTTGAGCTGCTTAGCTCGCACTTCAACTTGCAAAAAGCCAATCTCAAGAAGAAACAAAAGAAACAAGCGATTTTTTTCTCCAGTTGAATCTTTTAAGCAGAAAAACAGCAAACAGTCAAGAAGTCGCCAAAAGAAGAAACAACAATAGCAATAGAAAAAATATAGCAAAAGAAAGGATTGCTAGCGTTTGGAGCTTAGTTCATCGATTATCTCCTTTGCCCGGTCCATACGAATTTTCTTTTCTTTTATCATGCGTTCAACTACTTCATCAACATTGCTTTCTGTTGCACCTGCTGCCACTGCAATGTTTCGCGCATGAAGAGACATATGACCACGCTGGATACCCTCGTTCGTTAAAGCACGCAATGCACTTAAATTCTGAGCCAAGCCTAGCGCAGCGCAAACTTCAGCAAACTCATTAGCACTTTTCACATTTAATATCTTTAACGCAATTTTCGCAATTGGATGCGTTCGTACTGCGCCACCTATCAACCCCACAGCCATAGGCAACTCGATAGAACCGACAAGGTCACCGTTGTCATTAATTTCCCAGTTAGAGAGCGACGTATAATAACCGTTCCTTGCTGCATACGCGTGGGCACCGGCTTCTATAGCACGGGTATCGTTGCCTGTTGCGGTTACAGCAGCTATTATGCCATTTAACGCTCCTTTGTTGTGAGTTGCTGCACGGTAAGGGTCTGCAGCTGCAAACGCGGAGGCATTCGCAATACCTTCGACGGAGTCTGGACCACCAACCGCCTCCTTGGAAACAACACAGCGGGCCCTTACCAAACGTTCAGTAGCCAAGTTTGTAAGTATACGCATATAGACGCGCCCTCCCGTGATTTTAGCAATTTCAGGAGAAATGGACTCGGACATAGTGTTGACTGCGTTTGCACCCATCGCATCACGGCAATCAACATGCAATTCTACGATAAGCATATCCCCCCGTGACGTATGGATTATACGTCCATCGATATCTTTCGCTCCTCCGCCTAGCGAAACCAGCAACGAATCCTGCTCGTTTGCCTTCTTAAGCAGTTCTTGTTTATGCTCTAAAACCCTTAGTCTAGCGCCATGAGGATCCTTCACGCCTACAATTTGGATTTGCCCAATCATCACAGGAGTAGTACTGCTGGTGAAGAAACCTCCGCAGTCGCGTGCCATTTTAGCGCCGTAACTGGCGGCGGCTACAACCGAGGGCTCCTCAATAGCCATAGGTATCATGTAGTCTTTTCCATTTATTAGGAAATTAACGCCTATACCTAGAGGTAAGGGGAATGCACCAATTACGTTTTCAATCATGCCGTCGGCTACGCTTAACGGCAACGAACCTGTGTTAAGCAGCTGATTGCATTCTTCATCAGTTAAACCAGCAAAGTCCTTAACCGCTGCCACCCGGTCCTTAGGGCTAAGCTTGTAGAATCCTGAAATCGAGGAAGACTTACTTGCCATGAGTTTACACCTGACGGTTAAAGGTATAAGCATGTACTTTTAAGTCTTAGGAAAAGAAGTCTACAGGTCATACATTATCCACTGCGTAATTCAGCTGCACAATGCCTGTTTTATAAGGGATTGCCTCTATGAATTTGAACTGTATCTCTTTGGTAAGCGTAGGAAACAGGGAAATTCCCTCGGACAGTAAGATAGGCACAACAAAAATCATCAGTTCGTCAATAAGTCCTGAGTTTAAAAAACTTGACACCACTATGCCCCCGCCAACAAGATAGATGTTTTTGTTAGTCTCTTTTTTTATTTTCTCAATAAGTACTCCAAGATCTCCGCTATAGAATTCAACATCAGTACCTACAGCAACTGGAAAAGATCGTTTGCTTAGCACATATGTTTTAATACCCTTAAACAGCCGCTCAGGATGCTCTAGCGACTGAGCATATGTCCGGGCGCCCATAATTACGGTACCGACTGTTTTAATAAAACCCGAATAGCCATAATCCGCACCAGCTTGATAAGGGTCCAGCCAAGAAACATCATCATTCTTACGCGCAATAAATCCATCAAGGCTCATCGCGATGTATAGAGAAACCTTTGCATTCACCATTTTAAGCAACCTTCAAAACTTAAACATAACAGAATAATATCATTTTATTCTATCAGCATGCAAGAAATCAAATTTGTAGAAGATAACTAGTTGTGGACAATTTTTTATGGGATTGTTGATTGGAAACTTTTGCAGGGCATGGCAACGGCTGGAATTTTGAGTCGTTTTTTAATTTCTTTAGCTAAGGCTTCGCCGTGACCACCTGCGTGGTTGTCGGTTATGACTCGTTTTGGTTTTGCTTGCCGCACGTATTCTATTAGTCCGTCGAAGTCGGAATGGTCGCTTAATGCGAGAACGTATTCACGTTCGCCGATTCTTCGACAAGGGGAGCGGAACTCCCAGCCGCTGATACAGATGCGTTCATCAAGCAGGCCAACACGGTTACGGCTATTCATATGATAGAATGCAACGCATGGCAGGTTCTCATCTAGAAGCTGTTTTCCTTCTTTCTGTGTAGATAAGGTCAAGCAGCCCAGCTGCATACCGTGGCGTTCGCAAACTTTAGAGATGTTATAGACTTTTTCAGGCATAACATATGGGACTGTTACGTGAGCTTTATGCAGTATCTGCATAACTTCTTGCAGTTTGCCATGATAACCAAAAATATAGACAGGCCCCTTCTTCAGACGCGCTTCAACCATTTGCACCAAAAGTTCGCGCACATCAACATCAAATGAACGTTTGCAGGAAGGACTACCATAAGTGGATTCAACTACTAATGTGTCACAGTCCAGCACTGGGGTGCCATCAATTTTAAAGTCACCTGTCCAAGCAACACGGTCGCCCTCCGCATTCTCTACCAGCACTTGGGCAGAGCCCAAAATGTGCTCAGCCTTATACAGGGTAATGATTTCATCGTTGTACTTGAGAGGCTTCTCATACTCTAAAGTCTCAATAGACTTAATTTTTGGTCCAATGGGACCTTCTAAAACATCAATAAGATCACGTGTAGCTTCGGTCATTAAGACTTTTTCGCATTCTCGCAGGCTCCACCTTAAGCCGCTTGTGTGATCAGCATGCGCATGTGTAACTATACGTAAGGGACGGTTTTCGTGGTAAGCGTCGCAGGCAACTGAGTCACCCAGCAGTATTGCGCCTCTTTGAGTCACGGCGGCTTTAGCAGTCAATTATGCACACTCAGGGTTTACTAGTTCGGGGCGCTAGCCAATTAATAAGTTCTGGCGGATTTTCACATTTTATTATGACTTTTATGGGTCCAAGTGGCGATTCCGCTTCTGCTTCAGAAAATGAGACATGACCAGCGAAAGCAACTTGTTTGTTTAGGTAGAATGTCAAGGAATCGCTTTTCATTCCATCGTGCAAGGCTTTGCGAGCTGCATCTCGAATGCGATCTCTAGCTAATACGTTGCGGAGGGTGCTGAGGGTTTCTTGTCCTTCTGCCTGTGCGGTTATAACGCTGCCTCGATGAGCAGGCTTAGTCTCAATTGCCAAATCTCCGAAAAGAGAAAAGATGGCTTTTTTGACTTTATCTTCGCTTTCAGTAGGATTCACATCGACTTCCAAGTGAACAGTTACGTCCATTTTTGTTCGATTCTCCTTAGAATCTGTCTGACTCTCTCGTCAAGTGTACTTATGCTATCATCATTTATTATTATGTACTCTGATAAAGCGATGGCTTTACCTATACCTACGCCTAGTTCACGCATGTCCCGTTCATGAAAGACTTCCCAAGATTTAGGGTCATCGCTCCTGCCTCTATTAGCAAGGCGGTTGAATCTGATTAGCGGCGGGGCGTGAACTGCAACAAGTGTGAACTTGGAAAAGTGCTTTTGGAATACTTCAACTTCGGCGTAGCTTCTTATGCCGTCAATTATTACATTAGCGGTTTCTTTTACTTCGATTTTTGAGATGCATTTTTCTGCGACTATGTTTTCCCCACCTATCGCCCTGAGCTCCAGCATCACTTTGCCCACATTAACTGGGTTAAGCTCCAATCCCCTTTTCGCGGTCTCTTCCCTAATTACGTCACCCATAATAACGACGTCATAGCCGATTTTTTGTGCAGATTTTACCACCGAAGACTTACCTGCACCAGGCATACCAGTTAATCCTATGACTAACTTATCAGTATTCAATACAAGCACCAATTCTTATTTCCTATCATAGCAACACCCTGAATTAAAAACAATTCGTAGCTAACTAAATTGATAACTATGTAATCCTATAAGGGCTAATTTCTTATTTTAGATGAAATGCACGCCATTGTAAAGCAGTTCTTTTTTGGAAGGAAAGTCAAAAACCAAACTTGACTCTTGACTTCAAATCATAAGCGATGTTTAGCTGATCTATAGACTTGGGTCTGTGAAAAAGGCTTTATGAAGGTGAATCGGCAGAAAGTACCTGAGGAACTAGCAATGTCTGAGTGCGTGAGAGCCTTCTTGGCTTTTGATATAAATAACGAAGAGGTCAAGAAAAAATTAATCGATGTGCAGCAACTTTTAGCAAGGACCAACGCAGATATGAAACTCGTTGAACCGGAAAACATCCACATCACGATACGTTTCCTAGGCGACATTACCCTTAACATGGTAGATAAGATTTATGAAGAAATGAAAAAAACACAATTCAAACCATTTATAATAAAAATTTCTAACATAGGCGTTTTTCCTAATCTGAGCTACCCCCGAATTGTGTGGGCAGGCATAACACAAGGCTCAGACCAGCTACAAAGCGTCTTTTCGCAATTAGAACCGAACCTGCAAAGGCTAGGGTTTACTCCTGACACAAGGGGATTTAGCCCGCATTTGACAATTGCACGTATCCGATCAGCTAGGGGTAAATCGCAGCTTGTTGACTTTGTCCAGAAAAACTCCCAAGTCGATTTTGGAGAAATTAAAGCCCAAACGCTACTACTTAAGCGCAGCGAGTTGACGCCTCAGGGTCCGATTTACTCAACACTTAAAGAGTACAGCCCACAGTAGCAGTAGCGGAGAAAGTATGCCATGCAGGCAGATGCTACAAGAGAACTAATCGAGCAGATACGACAAGAAATTACGCCAACTGCGGCTGAGAAGCAGAAGATGGAAAAAATAGCTGCTACTCTGGAACATAAAGTGATGTCTGCATGCAAAGAATTCGGCGTTGATGCCATAGTACGCGTTGAGGGCTCTGTGGCAAAAGACACCTGGCTCAAAGGCGACCCGGATATAGATATATTCATGCGCTTGCCCCTATCCATTCCACGGAAATCACTAGGTGAAATCAGTCTTAAAGTTGCCCGTAGAGCTACCGAAGGCTCAAGACAAATAGAACGATTCGCCGAGCACCCCTACTTGGAAGCTTACGTTGAAGACACACGAGTCAATGTGGTACCATGCTATGATGCAACTCCAGGAGAATGGCAAAGCGCCACCGACCGCACACCATTCCATACTGATTACATCAACAAGCATATGAGCAGAAACATGCGGGACGAAGTCAGACTACTGAAGAAGTTCATGAAAGGTATTGGAGTATATGGGGCAGAAATAAGGGTCGGCGGTTTTAGTGGCTACCTTTGTGAATTACTCATTTTGCATTATGGTTCTTTTACTTTAGTTCTGGAGGCTTTTGCACATCACATGCCCAAGCGAACGATAGACATTGAAGGCTACTATAAGGATAGACCACGAGAGGCCGAGCTTCTCTTCCCTGAACCGCTTGTAATCGTTGATCCAGTAGATAAAGGACGTAATGTAGCTTCAGCTGTTCAGCCTCAAAAGCTACAAGTCTTTGCCGCCGCAAGTCAAGCCTTCCTCAAGGCGCCCCGTAGAGAATTTTTCTATCCACCTATAACCTCTCCAATGGCACCTGATGTGCTTAAGCAGAAACTGGAGAGCTATGGCTCTGATATAATATTTCTTGCATTTAATGGAGTGCAAGCAGTTCCTGACATTTTATGGGGGCAGCTGTATAAGACAAAGAGGAGCCTGCATAAACTCTTGGAGTTGAGTGATTTCAATGTATTGCGCGATTCTATATGGCACGAAGAAGGACAAGAGTGCACTGTTATGGTTTTTGAACTCGAACAGCATATCTTGCCCATAGCTAAGAAACACTTAGGACCACCGCTAACACACGAAAAAGAATGCGAACATTTTCTATCTAAATATTCAAATAACGAAAAAGTCCTCGCCGGACCATATGTGGAGGAGGGGCGCTGGGTAGTTCATGTGCCTCGCAAGTACACGGATGCAGTAGAGTTATTAAAAATAGAACTCAGAACAGGCGGCAGAAATGCAGGTGTTGCTGAACTCATTTCTCATGCGCTTCGCAAGGAGTTCGAAATCCTTGTTAACAGCGAAATAATCAGCATTTATCAGGACAAGACGGATTTTGCCAAGTTCCTTACAGATTTTCTTAAAGGAAAACCCTTCTGGCTCTAATTTTACCATTTTTTATTCTTTTGGAACGAGATATAGAACTGCAACAAGATAGTTGATATGATAAAATAAGAAAATAGGTATAGATAAAAAAGATAGTAATGGTGTGTAGCTAAAAGATATTAGGACAAATCGCAACTTTATAATTGTGAGCACTTTTGTGGACAAACCCTACCATACAAGGAACCATGATTTTTGCAGCCTTTTACGCAGGCTACGCATCCAACCCAACAAATTATGACATAGCAGCACCAATAAGTGATCAATGATGAAGCTGCCAAATATCACTATGTCCTCAGAGGTGCTTTCCCGCTTTACCGAAGCTGTACAGAAAGAATGGCTTATAACAAACGGTCTTGGTGGTTATGCTTCATCAACCATTTTGGGCTTGAATACACGCAAGTACCACGGGCTACTTGTTGCCGCACTTCATCCGCCAGGCGCACGAACAGTCTGCCTCGCCAAATTAGACGAAGACATCCTCGTAGATGATAATATTTTCAGGCTAGGCGCCAACGAGTTCCACGGCTCCATATACCCACAGGGCTACATGTTCCTCAAAGAGTTCGTGATTGCGCCTTTCCCAACGTTTACATACAAAGTACATGATATGACGGTTAAAAAAACGATTTTTATGCCGCAGAGGAAAAACCTTGTTGTTGCCCTTTATAGCTTTTTAAACGAAAGCGACAACGAGGCTAAGCTGCGCATCTATCCGCTAATGACATGCCGATATTTCCATACAACCGTTGACCCCTGGAGAAATCCGCTGCACTTCCGTCAAGAACATGGCGAACGCAAAGTCAAGCTTACCTTTATCGCCCCCAACGCCACAGTCATTGGTTATTCTTCGGCAGGCGAATTCGTCGAGAAGCCTAACTGGGTAAATGCAGTACACTACCACGAGGAGAATGTACGCGGCGAGCTAGACACTGACGATGTCTATCAACCTGGATACTACGAAGTGCCTATGACTGCGAAGGGTGAAACAAGATTTGCCATAGCTGCAGCTGCAAGCGAAAAAGGCCAAGACGCAGAGGATCTCATAAATTTGGCGGGCACATCAGTTCATGATGTTGACCAGTTGTTCATGCAAGTCCTTGATGAGCGTAGTCGCTTCTTAGATGCATTCTACAACTCTCACGAACAGATAGTTCCGAACGCATGGCTTAACTGGGCTCTTTTGGCCTCCGATTCCTTCGTAACTAAGGAAGACGATCAACGGCGCTCTATCATTGCAGGGTACTTCTGGTTCGGACCTTGGGGACGAGACACATTCATTTCTCTGCCAGGCTTGCTTTTAGTTACAGGCAAATACAGCGATGCAAAATACGTTCTGCAAAGCTATGGCCGCTACTACAAAAAAGGTTTAATCCCAAACCTCATTGATGACACATCTGGGGAACCCGCCTATAACACCGTTGACGGAACCTTCTTTTATATAAACGCGGTTCTACAATATCTGAAGTATACGGGCGATTTCCAGTTCATCGAAGAGCACCTTTGGGACATGCTCACATCAATCATTGAGCACCATGAACGAGGAACGGATTTTGACATACGATTAGACTCTGATGGCTTAATTTCGCATGGAGAACGGCTTACATGGATGGATGCTAACATAGAAGGTCACGCGGTGACGCCTCGAACAGGAAAAGCCGTCGAAATACAGGCTCTCTGGTATAACGCCCTCAAAACTATGGCGCTTCTAGCCAACCGGTTCGGCGAGACATCTTTGGTGGAAAAATATACTGCCATGGCTGCTCATACGAAGAAAAACTTTAACGATAAGTACTGGGACCCCCAAAGAAAATGCCTATATGATGTGCTTGAACCATCAGGCCCTGACCTATCGCTTAGGCCTAATCAAATTCTAGCCTGCTCGCTAGATTTTACGATGCTGGACACAGAGAAAAGTCGAGCTGTAGTCGAACTAGTTCGCCAAGAGTTTTTAACACCTTATGGATTGCGTACCCTTGCCCGCAGTGACCCTCGCTACAAAAGCATCTATAATGGCATAATGCGCGTCCGTGACCAAGCATACCATAACGGAGCAGTCTGGCCTTGGCTTTTAGGACCTTTCATTACTGGTTACCTCAAAGCATGGGGCACTACCGGGCAAAACTTAGAATACGCTATGAAGACTTTCTTGCAAGTACTTTTTGAACATCAAATATATGAAGGCGGATTAGGGACCATAAACGAAATTTTTGACGGCGATCCCCCACATAAACCGCGCGGTTGCATCGCGCAAGCTTGGAGCGTCGGTGAACCCCTGCGAACTTATATAGAAGATATCTTGCAAATAAGACCAAAGTACGAAAAAGATGTACTTAGGTTTAGCGTGTAAGCATTTTTCGCAGTTCTGCAGCAGCAATTTCAGGCTTTATTGTATTGATGTAGATACCAGTGCTTTTTTCAAACCCTGCCCAAGTCGTCAGCGCCGGGTAGACCTGAAGGCTCCAGTGATAGTAGTCGCTGGCATCCTTGTTTAAAGTTATATGAAAGCTGAAGTTGTAGGGTGGGTCATTAATGAGGTCTTTGAGAGCTTTAAGTGAGGCTTTTAGCGTCTGGGCGAAGTCCTCTGTTTCTGCAGGAGTCAAATCGAGTATATTGAGGCTGTGGCGTTTAGGGATTATCCAATACTCCATAGGGTGCACACTTGCATAAGGTGCAATAACCTCAAAGTATTCGCTGCTGGTTATGGACCGTGGTGTCTGCGACTCATTTCTGACTATGCTGCACATTAGGCATTCTTTGTGAGTTTCCCAGTATCCTTTAGCTGCGGCAATTTCTTGGCAAATCTTCGGCGGCGTGAAGGAAGTGGTAATTATCTGGCTATGGGGATGCGGTTGCGATGCTCCTGCTGCTATACCGTGATTACGAAAGATTTGTACGTATCCAACGTAGGGCTTTTGCGAAAGTGCGCTTAGACGGTCTTTGTAGGCGTTTATAATATGGACTAATTGCTGAGGCGTTACGTCTGGAGGGTGCGCGTTATGGTCAGGTGACTCGATTAGTACTTCGTGGTGGCCAACAGCGTAGCCAAAGTTATCACTCCTAAGAACACCTGCACCGGCTTCATCTGCATTTTTAGGGGGTGAAAAAGCCGGGTACAAATTGGGCACGCACCTAATTAGCCAATTCTTATGTCGCAGATCGTCTTTGTCCTTGGTTTTTATTAGCGACCCGTCGGGTGAGGGCAAGTAGACTAGCACCGCTGGGGGCGTCATATGCTCGTTTCCCGGGCACATTGGGCATACAGCATGATTTTGTGTCTGTGAACGCACGTTATTTTTCGCCAAATCCATCGGTCGCCTCGCACGTTCAGAAGCAATCACAACCCACCGGTCTACAAAATAATCCCTGCGTAATTCATTATACAACAAAGATAAACTCCTATCTACTAAAAGGTACCATGGAAACATTTTAGCATTTCCACAGACCCCAACTGAACGGTTAGACACCCAATATAGCGCTACCCCTGTATAGGCTAAATGTTGCGTCATAAAGGAACGATAGCGCCAGTTTAATTTGAAGCCCTTGAGCCTATATAAAGCAATATTAGTTAGACAAAGGTTAATGTTAACTAGCTCTAAAGCATCCAAATACGTGTCAGCGATAATTTGCGATAGCGAAGTTATTTGAGACTAAGTCCATCATTTTTGAGGTTTTCTTATGCGTGTTGGAGCTAACTATCAGAAAAAAAGCTGCGAATTTGTGGTTTGGGCACCAAACGCTCGGAAGGTTTCGCTATTTCTTACCGACAACAATGTAGCGCACTCTATGGGAAAAGTAGATGCTAACGGTTACTGGAAGCTGATCCTTGGCGACGTGAAACCAGGTCTTGAATACATGTATCAGCTAGATGGACATGCGCCTCTGCCCGATCCTGCGTCATTTTTTCAGCCGCGCGGCGTATTCGGTGCATCAGCAGTGGTAGATCACGGGTCGTATAGTTGGAGAGATGATAAATGGAGAGGGCTTCAACTTAAAGATATGATTTTTTACGAGCTGCATATTGGAACATTTACGCCTGAAGGTGCCTTTAAGGCGGCAGAAGGCAGATTAAAGGAACTCGTAGATTTGGGTATAAATGCAGTTGAGCTAATGCCGATTGCTCAGTTTCCTGGAAGCCGTAATTGGGGCTATGATGCAGCATTCATTTATGCCGTTCAAAACACGTATGGGGCACCTGATGACCTAAAGCACTTTGTAGACGAATGCCATCAGCAGGGTGTGGCAGTATTCACTGACATAGTCTATAACCATGCGGGGCCAGAAGGCAACTTCCTTAACTTATACGGTCCATATTTTCTTGAAAAACAAATGACTCATTGGGGTCCAATGGCTAATCTCGATGGCCCATTTAATGGTCCAGTTCGCGAGTATTTCTTGCAAAACACGCTTTACTGGCTCGAAAAGTATCATCTTGATGGTCTACGTCTTGATGCAGTTCTGTCAATGCTGGATTCTAGCCCCAAGCACTTCCTGCAGCAGTTAACCGAAGCCGTCCAGCAATGTTCAAAGACAATCGGACGCAGGATGTGGCTCATCGCGGAAAGCGGATACAACCAACCCAAGGTGCTTTCGCAGCGCAAGCTTGGAGGCTTTGAGTTTGATGCACAATGGCTAGACGATTTCCAGCATGCAGTCTTTGCACTATTAACCGGTGAACAAGAAGGCTACTACCGCAACTACGGCAGCGTCAGCGATCTGATGGAGATTCTAGTCCAGCCATACCTGCACGTGGGCGGTGGAGGATTCGATAAATCATTTAGGCGAAGAAAACCCAATGAAGATTTTCTATGGATTTCATCTGATCGCCTGATAGTTTTTATTCAGAATCATGATCAAGTCGGGAACCGATTACTAAGCGACCGCATAACTACCATTGCTGGTTTTGAAGCCGCTAAAGTTGGGGCAGGAATGACGTTGCTTTCGCCCTATACACCGCTGCTTTTCATGGGCGAAGAGTACGGTGAAACTGCACCGTTTAATTTTTTTGTAGACTACACTAATAAGGAACTTTCCGCGGTTACCCGTGCAGGCAGAATAAAAGAGTTCGAGGAGTTTCACTGGAAAGGAGAGAATCCTGACCCTGCAAATGTACAGACATTTGAGGCATCGAAACTTCACTGGGACCTGCGCTATGAAGAGAAGGGAAAGAAAATTTTAGACTATTATAAGGCTCTAATTAGGCTAAGAAAGCGCATGATATCGCCGTGTTACGCAGATAGGAGCAAAATGAAGCTGTTGGGAAGCGAATCTCAGAAAATGCTGTTTATGCAAAGATGCCAACTTGATTGTGCCAATGTGGTCATCGTTAACCTGAGCCCTAACGAGTCTAGCTTTGTGTTTCCATTTGACGAAGGCAAATACGTTAAGATTATCGACTCTGCTGACGTTGCTTGGGGCGGTCCTGGCGAAACCTTATCCAATATAATAGCACATGGCGATAGACAAAAAATTCGCGGCTACAACATAGCCGTCTTTGAATGTGAATATAAGGAAGGGAGAAAAGAAACGTCTGAATAGAACAGCGGTTAGGGTAATAGTTTAGCTACGTTTTTGTGACGAGGTACCGCGAAATAGTTGGCTACAGGTTGGCATTTAGTGCGAAACATGAGGAAATGCGGCTTGTTAAGTTCGTATTCTGTTAGAGTCTCGGCGTAGCCCATGCCTTTGGCGAAGACAATTTTTGCTTGATCGTAAACCTTTAGAAATTCTGAGCTGGCAAGCTTGATTTGCAGTCCGACGGCATCTGCACCTGTGGTGATAACTTCGTCCGCTATTTTATCCATGCCGCTGAATTCAACATCCTCCATAGTGGCATCGTTTATTACTGGCGCAGCCTTGACCGCGTAGGTTACATGAACGTCCATGTTTTTAAGCTGTTCAACTAGGATCGTGTCAAAAACGATTTCGCCAGCGTTATCCGCTAAATACAGTAATCTGCCGGTTTTCTTAGCCAGTTCGTAGGCTTTGTCGATGTCGTCTATGACTAAGTCCTTGGCAGCATCTCTGATTACTTTACGTAGATCTTTGAGCGTGAAGTTATGACCAGGGATGTCGAATTCCATGATGTTACCGACTATGGCGCAGAGGCATGCTTTCTTGAAACGGTCCTGCTGGTTGTAGCCTTCGTCGACAAAATTCTGGGCAAAGGGCACAAGTTCTTTGGCTTTTTCGTTGCTCTGCTTTTTTGTTCGCTGGTAGGGATCACGGTTGCCGGTTAGTTCGCGGATAATTTTATCTCGTTTGGTGCCTAGTTCCGCGGCGTTAGCGATGGGCTTGAATTCCTTGTTTAGCAGTTTGATGATTTCAGCTACTGCGCGATATCGTAGGGCAGGATTGGTTGTTGCCATATAGACTTCGGCGGTGCCTCTGGATAGCAGGCAGCCAGCGCATTCAGGTTCAACTTTCACTATGAAGTCCCAACAGGTTATAGTTTTGCTTGATCGCAGAACTCGCGCAGCATCATATATGGGTCTTTCGCCTTTACGATGCCGCTTGCAACAAGCACACCTTGAGTGCCAAGCTTGAGGGCAACGTTCACGTCTTCGCCTCGGCTGATGCCTGCACCGCATAGAACGGTGGCGCCGGGTTTTATGCGTTGTACTAATTTGACGGTGTCAGTGACGACTTCGGGCTGTGCCTTGGAAACAGGTATGCCTGAACCTATCAGTTCGGGGGGTTCGACGCTGATGATGTCAGGGTTAAGTGCGGCTATGGCGGCACTGGTTGCTGGATTGTTGCCGCAAACACATGAGATTAGCTCTTGCTCGTTGGAGCGCTTGATTATGGCGTCTATGTCGCTTAGTTTGAGCTGCCTTTCTGAATGGTTAATTAGCGTACCAACGGCGCCTGCTTCTTTTACGGCTTCTGCTAGAATGTGACCTGTGCTGTTGCCTGGTTTTATTGGGTCAATGTGTTGGGCAAAAACTGGGATTTCCACTGCTTCTGAGATGGCTTTTATGTCGCAAAACTGGGGCACAGCTACAATGGTGATGCCAGTTTCCTTGCTAGCGCGTTCAGCTTGTTTGGCTAACTGGAGAGCTCTTTGGCCAGTAGATTCAAGATAAGTCTTAAAATTCACAATAACCATAGGTGCTTGAAGATTATACTTCACTTAAGATTCACCATACGATAGGTGGAAGCTAACAGCTAATAACATTTTGCCAACATCAAAGAATAAACTAACAAGCGACAGAGACAGCAAGAGACCGAGTTTTTATGCATCAGGGAAAATGATAATGGCAAGGTAACTTTTTGCCTTAATGCCAGTAAGCAAGAGAAGAACAACAACAGATTATAGGATTGCGTGTTGTTGTTCTTTTAACCTTCATGCTTGCTAAAATTAGTAGATATGTAAACTTAGCTATTTGCTGTTTTTTGTTTAGAAGATGCAACTGTTATTTTTTGTATTATATTTATGTATGGTGTAACCTCTTTCAGAATCTTCGGCTTAAGCTCTATCCCTGCTTGCTTTCTAACTTTCCAAAAAGCGACATAAAGCTGATGCACCATTGAGAAAGGGGGTATAGGTGACTCCAAACAGCAAGTGGTAAAAAGATGGGAAAGTTAAAAAGCACTTTCGGAGTTAGCTAAACTAAGACTGTTTACAACTTTGATGTATGAGGGAATTGTTGAGATGAAGGTTGTTGTTGGCCCTGCTTCGCAGGAGCTCGGAGAGAAAATTGTTCAGCTAACTGGTTATGAGAAAGTTAATGTGGCTTCAAGGATTTTTCCTGACGGCGAATCATATGTACGCCTAGAAGGCAATGTGGAGGGCGAACATCTTTTCATTGTACAGACTACGTGCGCACCGCAGGATACACGGCTTATGCAGCTTGCGTTCATGGCTGCCGCGGCAAAACGCAATAAAGCCCAAAAAGTCACAGCTGTTATCCCATACCTCGCATACGCAAGACAGGATAAAATTTTCTTGCAGGGCGAGAACATCAGCATTGAAACCATCGCGAAGATGCTTGGTGCAGCGGGCATAGATGAGCTAATTACTGTGAACATCCACGAAGCCAACGCGCTTAAACTGTTCCCATTCCCGGCTAAAACTATAAGCGCGATACCGCTTCTTGCGCAGTACTTCATTGACAAAGGCGTTAAGAACGCGTTTGCGCTCTCACCTGATAAAGGAGCTATGTACATTGCTGATCAGGCAAAACAAGTGCTTGGCGGCGAAAGTGGATTTATGGAAAAAGCCCGAGATAGGTATACTGGGCAAACTACGCAGACCGCTTCACATTTGGATGTCAAAGGTAAGTCGGTTATAATTTTTGATGACATAATAAGTACAGGTGGAACAATCGTTGGTGCAGCGAAAATTCTCAAAGAGCAGGGTGCAGAACACGTCTACGCTGCATGCGTCCATGGATTGCTGATTGGTGATGCTGAAAAACGCATTCTCGATGCGGGTGTAGAAGAAATTGTTGCCACTGACAGCATTCCAAGTAAAAACAGCAAAGTTTCACTTGCACCGCTCCTAAGCCAAGAACTCAAGGCGCAGCCATAGTGGCAAAGCTCTTCTTCCTTATCAGCGGCGAATTCGAGAGTCTCTCTTGCTCCGAACTTAAAGCGATACTGGAAGCAGAGAACTATCCCTATGAAATTACTGAGAAACTCGACCAGACAGTTAGGTTACAAGCCGATTCAGCATGCGTTAAACAGGTTCTGCGGAGAAGCGCTTACACGCGAGTATGCGCCGAAGAACTCTTTACATGTGACGCAAACGACGTAGAAATCGCCAACGCCGCAGAAAATTCCAGGTTTAATACTGTACTATCTGATGGCGAAACCTTCGAAGTCCGTATACGGCGCATAAAAGAATATTCCACTAAAGAGGACACGATGCGACTTGAAAAGCAACTTGGTACTTTAATACTTAGAAATGCAAGGCATGCTAAAGTCAATCTGCGGAATCCCGATAAAACTTTCTTTGGTATTTTAACTAACGGGAAGCTCGTCTTCGGTCTAAAGCTGGGCGAAATTGTGCCTAAACCGTTTGTGGAACGCCGTGCACGCAAAAAGCCGTATTTTCACCCTTCGGCAATGAATGCCAAACTAGCAAGGTGCATGCTTAACTTGGCACATGCACAAACTGACACCGTTGTTCTGGATCCGTTTGTAGGCACAGGAAGCACAGTTATCGAAGCCACGCTTATTGGCTGCAAAGCAGTTGGCACTGATATTATTCGCAAGATGGCTAATGGTGCATTAAAGAACACACGTCATTTTGGCTTAAGCCCTTATGGTATCGTTTTGGCAGATGCACGAAGGCTTCCGTTGACTAAAGTTGACTGCATAGTCACTGACCCGCCATATGGTAGAAGCGCAACAACCATGAAAAGCAACACCAAAGCCATCATAGAAGGTGTACTAACTTCAGCGTACCCGCTGCTGGGCAAAGGGCAACGAATTTGTATAGCAGCACCTAAAACATTATGCGTCTCGCAGCTAGGCGAAAAACTCGGTTACAAGCATCTGGAATCTCATTTCGCTTACGTGCATCGGACTTTAACGCGAGAAGTAGCCGTGTTTGAAAAACAGGAGTAAAAAATAGATGAGCATGTGTTTGACATTTCTGGGTACTGGAGCGGCCGTGCCAACTGTGGAACGCAGCTTGCCAGCAGTGCTTCTTAGCCGGGGCAACGAGCAGATAATGTTTGACTGCGGTGAAGGAGTTCAACGTCAAATAATGAAAGCCAAAACAGGTCTACATAAGCCGCTAAAGATCTTGATTACACATATGCACGGCGACCACGTGCTTGGTCTGCCCGGATTATTGCAAACCATGGCACTTATGGACCGCCAAAGACCAGTCGACATCTATGGACCGCAAGGCTTAGAGCAGTTCATTACGTGCCTACGAGAGACTCTTCAGTTCAATTTAACATTCCAAGTCAACATCCACGAAATCGCCAATTCAGGCATAATCTGCAACGAAGCCGAATATTTCATCGAAGCCCAGCATAGTAACCATTCAGTTAACGGCTTTTGCTATTCGTTTGCCGAGAAACCACGTCCTGGAAGATTCAACCCCGACAAAGCCCGTGCTCTTGGCGTTCCTGAAGGCGTTGCTTGGGGCAAACTTCAACACGGACAAGAATACATATTGCCTAACGGTGAAATTGTTAAGCCATCTGATGTTGCTGGTCCTTTGCGCAGGGGCAGAAAGGTCGTGTACACTGGGGATACAAAGCCGTTTGAGGCTTTTGCCGCGTTTGCGCAGGATGCAGATGTGGTGGTGCATGAGGCAACATTTGACGATGAGCTATCTGAGAAAGCCGCGTTAGATGGGCATTCAACTCCAAGCCAAGCTGCCCTGCAGGCAAAAACGGCGAATGCCAAAAGCCTCATACTTACCCACATAAGCGCACGCTACGCTGATGCCTCATTGCTTTTAGGTCAGGCACAAAAAGTCTTCCCAAACACCAAAGTCGCGGAGGACTTTTTGGAGCTGGAGCTTCCGTTAAGTGAATAGCCGCTGTAGTGTCTGGATGCTTTCGGGAATGTGGTCGCCTGATTCGATGACCAGTTTGCCGCGATAGCCGATTTGCTTTAGCGTCTTGGCGAACTGTGGGTAGTCGATGTTGCCGTAGCCTATGCCGTAGTGGTTGTCGATTTCTCCGAAGTTGTCGCTTACGTGAATGTGGGTAATTTTGCCTGGCAGTTTTTGTAAAAAGGGTTCTACCTGTTTTTCTAGATAAGCATGCGCTATGTCGAAGACTACGCCAACTTCCAAGCCTGATTCATGATAAAATCGCAAAAACTCTTCAGGCGTACTCATCAAAAACCAGTACTTACCAGGAAGATTCTCAACGGCAACCGTCAAGCCTTGGTCTTCGGCGGTTTTTACGAGTTGTTTAATGCGGGCGAGGTTTTGTTTCCATTCAGCTTCAGGGTAGAAGTTGCTTATGCCGGTTTTCATGCCCGGATGCAGTACCCAGGTTTTTGCTTCCAGAGCGGCAGCGCATGCGATGGATTGTTTGAGCCGTTTTAGCGTTGCATTGAGCATTATTTGTGTGGGTGAGGCGATGTTGATGTCTGCGAAGGGTGCATGCACAGTATATTCTATGCCGTTGGACTTGGCGGCTTCTTGGAGCAGGGCAACCCGTTTTCTGTTGAGCGTATGCCATCCATCATCCACGATTTCAATGTAACGTGTTCCTACATCAGGCAAACGCTTAACCATCTTCCCAAACGACTCACCTAAACAATACAGCATCGACAAACTAACTTTAGGCCCAGACATAGCAGACATAACATCATCCCATGAATCTATTTAACTTAGGTTCTGTCTAACCGTCAAACCCCGTAATAACCCCTTCTAGAAATTCTAAACCTTTTGCAGGAAAAACCCAGCAGTTCACGGCTCAAAGAGCAAGCTGGCGCTACAAAGCAGCCTTCTTTCTTTAGGTTCTAAACTGTTTCTGTAGTTCAGGCTCTGCTGCGATTTTTCTTCTACCCCCTCTCTTTTTTGTCAGGACTCGCTTTGGGCGCTGTTTTTGATTCAGGACTCAAATCGGGCTTAATCCGCGGGCGAAAAAGGTCTAAAATGGGCGAAATGGGGTAAAGTTGGGTTAGATTGGGATGAATAGCGGGTGGTTTTGTTGGAAGGTTGAGGGGGTGGTGTTGAAAGCTATTGGTTGTGTTGTTGGAAAAAGGTTGTTGGGTTGTTGTTTTGTTGTATTGTGTTGTGTGTTTTTCTGTGTTTAGCTTATCAGGGCGTGTCCGTTGTAGGTTATGGTTTTGAGTGTTGCCTCGTTTATCTGTACTACGTTTGAGGGTAGCTGCGCATATGAGAGTTCAGGGGCGATTTCTTGTCCGTCATGCATTACGTACCACAAGAAGTCTACTAGAGCCGTAGCCTTGTCCTGTGTCATGCCTGGTACCACGTTGAGTTCTTTGTAGACTAGTAGGTAACTAAAGCTCACGATGGGGTATGCGTTTGCGTCTGGGGTGTTGAGGAGGCTTACTTCGGTCCAGCTTGCATCTCCTGACGGTAGCCCTTGTGAGGCGGCTGATTGAGCGGCGTACTCTGTTGAAACTGTGGTGGGCAGTACAAAGTTGCCTGCGGGGTTCTGAATCTTTGCCACGTTCATGCTGGTTTCCAGTGCGTATGCTAGTTCAACGTAGCCTATCGTGTAAGGGGTGCTTTGCACTATAGAGGCGACACCTGTGTTGCCGTTTGCGCCTCTGCCTACTGGCCACTCCACGGACTTGCCACTTCCAATTTCGCTTTCCCAGTCATCACTGACCTCTGAAAGGTAGCTGGTGAAGATGTAGGTTGTTCCTGAGCTCTCTGCGCGGCGAATTACCTGAATTGGCTGATTAGGTAACGTTACATCTGTGTTCAAGGCCTGAATTGCAGGGTCGTTCCATCGGGTTATTTTACCTTGGAAGATATCTGCTATGACCTGCCCAGTTAGCTGTAGACCATTGGGCGTTTCTGAACCGAAGTTGTAGGTTACAACGACCGCACCAATGGTTTCGGGCATGTGCAGCGCGTTGGGTATGCTTGAGGCTTCCGAAGCGGTTAACGGTGCGTCTGAGGCTGCGAAGTCCACTAGTTTGTCTTTCAAAGAGCTTATACCTGCGCCGCTGCCTGATGGTTGATAGTTGATTTGCACGTTAGGTTCGATTGTTCTGTAGATGGTAATTATTTCGTTCAAGAGGGGGTACGGAAAACTTGCGCCTGCACCATTCAATGTCGCCTGAACGTTAGGTGACACGGTTGTTGTAGTTGGACTTGAAGAAGCACTTGGAGACGAGTCAGGCGGACTATTTGACTGACCCAAGAACATTACGCCTAAAACGCTTCCAAGGATTACGGCAATCGCCAAAGCGGCTATACCGGCTAAAATCATTTTATTCATTTTTTCATGTCCTCGTTTTTTCGAGCTATATACTCACGATTTAAGATATATTGACTCTCGTCATAAACAATATAGCAATTTATAACATACATAAAATATATAGTAAACAACTTTTCATGTAATTTCATAATATTGAAATTAAATATATATCGTTTCAATTATATGGAATGAAAGAATGTGTGATGGCGCCCAGGTATGCGGTTGCTTCAAAAATTAGTTTAGCCTCTCTTTCTTTGATTTTTGTATGATACCCGAATTTATTCGCTACTTACCAAAAAATGAATAGCAGTTATTCAAAACACTACTGAATTATAAGTATCCAAGGTAGGGTGGGACCAAATGGTTAGTTGGGGTTTAGAATTGTTTGAGTATGTCGGGTTTTTCTAGTATGTGGCCGCAGTAGTGGCATTTGAGTAGGAGAGGTTCTTCGTTTTCGACGTAGAATCGTGAGCCTATGGGTTCGTTGCTGTTGCTGATGCAGGCGGGGTTGGCGCATTTGATGATGTCTTGGATTATTTTTGGGAGTTGAACTTCGACTTTTTCTACGACTTTGTAGTTGCGGATGATGTTTATAGTGGCTCGGGGGGCTATGAGGGCTATGCGGTTGACTTCTTGATGGTTGAGGGCACGACCTTCGATTTTGAGCAGGTCTTTGCTGCGCATACGTTTGCTGGGTACGTTGATGCCTATGGTTATTACCTGTTTTTCGTGTCCCGTGATGCCTAGGATTTTGACGACGTCCAAGGCGTATCCGCTGCTGATGTGATCGATGACGGTGCCGTCTTTGATTTTGGAAACCCGAACTTCCCGCTCACTCACAGAGAAACCTGCCTACACAGCAACCTTTGGCAGGGCAATAGATAATCATTACGTTACCAAAATCATCTTCGGGAGTAGTTTGGTTGTTGTTTGTTGTTGTGTAACATCAGTCACATACTATTATATCCCTTTACTGGCATTAAGTGTTAATTGTGTCCTGAGCCATCAAGCGTTGCATCAAGATTGGCGGGTCAGGAGTTAACGAACACGCGGAAAAAGTGTCCCCTCATCCCCTCATTCCCCAGAAATTTTTTCAGGTCCGCGCCAAGTTAACGAGCCTGAATCCGCCAACCCTAATTTTTGATATAAATCCTTAAGCTTTAGATGCAGAATTTATTATTATTGACCATTATCCAGAAAACGAAACAATATTTCATAAAGTTACTTTTGTCATTAATCTAGAGACTTTTAGATTTGTTAAGTTTTCAATGCTTGTTGTTTTTACTTACTCCCCTCTTAGGTGAGGGGCTAACGAATCCATTGAGCCTATAAATATTATGCCTTAGACTTGAATTACTAAAAGTGATTAATTTTATTCAAGAGGGCTAGTCTATTTTCTATGAGCGAATAATTAAAATGATAGGTCTATTTTGAATATTTGATTGTCGATGACTGATTTGGCTGATGCAATCAGGCAACGTCGGAGCATAAGGAAATACACTTTTCAACATATCACAGATGACATCATTAGAAGGGTTCTTGATGCTGCAATTTGGGCACCCTCAGCTCATAATGCTCAACCTTGGCGGTTCATAGTCTTAACTAAAGAGGATAGTAAATGCAACATAGCAGACGCCATGGGAGAAGTATGGCTAAGCGAACTCGAAAAGGACGGTATACCCAAATTGATGCGCGAAGATTCCGTGAGAGCCTCAACGAAGCGTTTCTCGACTGCACCAGTACTTATTCTGGCTTGCCTAACGCTCGAAGACATGGATGTCTATCCTGATGAAAAGCGCAATCATATTGAACACGAACTAGCAGTGCAAAGTCTTAGTGCAGCAATCCAGAACCTGCTTCTTGCTGCCCACGCTGAAGGAATAGGCGCATGCTGGTACTGTGCACCAATATTCTGTAAAGACGCAGTAAGGCAAGCACTTAAAATTCCAAAAGAAGTTGAGCCACAGGCGCTAATCACCCTTGGATATCCCGCAGAGCAGCCTAAACCGCCACCTCGAAAGCCCCTTGGTAACGTGGTTTACGCAGAAAAATGGGGTATACCGTTCTAATTATGCTGACACTACATAAGCATACTTAGTATCCTGAAAGCGACCCCACCTATGAACAGTGCTAAGGCTATATCGATGGCTGCTATAGCTAGGGCTTTTTTCCAGCCAAATTCTTTTTTGCAGGCGGCTATTGTTGCAATGCATGGGACGTAGATCATAACAACTAAGGTAAATACAATCATCTGTACAGGGCTTAATGAAATTATGCTTAGCCCAACGGAGCCCAACACTGTTGCCAGCATGATTAGTGTGAGTTCTTTGCGCAAGACACCGAATAACAGCGGAATAGCAGCAACAGCGGGAAGCCCAAGCCACCAGACCATCAGCGGGCTAGCCGCATCTACGAAATAGGACATAAGACCAGAAAGTGCAAAGCCTTCTACGAGCAGGCTGCCTATAATGATGATAGGAAAGGCCACATAAATGAAATCTTTTGTGCGGTTCCAAGTTTTTAATGCAATGGTTTTAGCGGAAGGCAGCTTGTAGTTTGGCATTTCCATGATTAATCCTACAGGTTCGCCTGGCAGGGCTTTGAAGGCTATCCTTCCTAAAGCAAAAACTAGGATTAGGTCAAACACGTAGAGACCTATTACTGCCCCTAAACCTACATGCTGCCCAACTAATCCCAATATTACTACAGTTCGAGCAGCACATGGAATGAGCATAACCACAAACGCGGCGAGAAATCGTTCACGATGGGTTTCCATTATCTTGCAACCTATACATGCAGGGACCGTACACCCGTAGCCTAGTATCAAGGGAATGAAAGCTTTACCGTGCAAACCTATTTTGTGCATTACGTTGTCCATCAAAAATGCCGCACGAGGCAAGTATCCACTATCTTCAAGAAAAGACAATACTATGTAAAAGGGCACAATGTAAGGTAATGCGATGGTTATACCGGCTGCCACTCCACCTACAAGACCATTCACAATCAAATCCACAGCAGCACTAGGCAACATAGAACTCAGCGAAGTCTGAATGCTTACGGATAACAAAGAAAGAACGTTGCCTAAAATTTCCGAAAGGAAATTTCCACCGCTAAATATTATACCAAATACTATAGCGACTATACCTGCCAGAATAAGGTACCCTGTTACTTTATGGGTTGTTACTGAGGCAAGCTTCTGTTCTATGCTTATTTTAGGTATAGCTTCTATTGTGACTGCGTCTTTTGTTATTTTACTGGCTAGTGCATAACGTTCTGAAGCCATAATCACTGGGGCAGTTTCACCATGCACCTTTTCTAGCTCGTTAGTTAATGCGCGGACCTGCTTGACCACTGCTTTACCTATGGGGGACGCTTCAGCTTTTGCTACGATGTCGGCATCTTGCTCAAACAGCTTTATAGCTATCCAACGAGCAGGATAAACGGCGCAAAGCTCTGGTACTTCTGCGGTTACTAGGTTTTGGATAGTTTGTATGCGTTCTTCAATTTCTTTTCCGTATAATAGTTTTGTTTTTCGGTTTGTCTTTTCTTTAGTTGCTTCAGTTACGACCTTGGAAAGCAGCTCAGTTATGCCGCTGCCTGCCACTGCAACCGTAGGAATAATTTTTATACCCAGTACTTTAGAAAGTGTGTCAATGTTAATTTTTAGCCCCTTTTTAGCTGCAAAGTCCATCTGATTAAGAGCCATAACGATAGGTACTTCAAGCTCAAGAAGCTGAAGGGTCAAGTATAGATTGCGTTCGAGAGCGGAAGCATCAACTACATTAATTATTATATCTGGCTTATCTACAGCCAGATACTCGCGAGAAACAATTTCTTCCATAGAGTAAGCTGAAAGCGAGTAGGTACCAGGCAAGTCAATGACCCGTATTGTATAGCCTTTAAAATGGAGGGTACCTTCAGCGCGTTCGACTGTTTTTCCTGGCCAGTTGCCTGTAACCTGATTTAGACCGGTCAGCTGATTGAATATGGCACTCTTTCCCACATTTGCATTCCCAGCTAAGGCTACTGTTAGCTCCCCAGCACGTTTGGTCTTACCAACTGTAATTTCAGGATTGTTGCGACATGGACACAGGAGTTTAGTTCGTTTACGTAGCATTTAGTTTGCCTTCAGTGGATGGACAAAAATTTTCTCTGCTAACCCATAACCTATCGCTAAAGATACACCGCGGATTTCAATTTCTATAGGCCCATGAAAGGAGCATTTACGAAGCAGCTTGATTTCGCATCCAGGCGTTAAACCCATCTCAGATAGTCTGCGCACTACTCCAAAACCACCTGATGTGCGAGTCATCACTGCTTTGGTACCCTCACTTAGGGTGGTCAAAGATACCTCACCATTGAAATTTAAACCGTTAGAACCTTCTTGATGTCTATGCTCATGTCTATGTCTAAACAGCATTTTCATTCGCCTCTTTCTTCCGTACCATAACGGTGGTCGCAAGGTCAATGCTTAAAGTCTGAACCATTCCTTCAACTTGAAGGTAGATATCCTGAGAATCCTGCCTTTCAACTTGGATAGTAACAGTAGGGAGGATTCTTTTTTGAGCTAAAAGCTCAAGGTCATCTTGTTCTTCATCTGTTATCTTAACTACAACATAGCTCTCGCCAACATTTGCATCTGTTAATGCTATGCTAGGTTGTTCATCAATTAGTCCGCTTTCTGTAGGAATAGGGTTACCATGCGGACAGAACTTTGGATAACCAAGACGCGCCTCAAGCAGGGCAGCCACTTTCTTAGTTAATGCATGTTCAAGCTTGCAGGCTTCTTCGTGAACGCTGCTCCATTGAGCATTAAGCATATCAGTAAGCATTCTTTCAGCCAAACGGTGTCTACGAATAATACCGAGAGCAATCTTTTCGCCCTGCTTAGTCAATTTGACGCCTCGATAAGGTTCATGAACAACCAGGTCATGGCGCTCTAAATGCTCAATAGTGTTGGTTATAGAACCTGGAACTACACTTAGAGCCTCTGCTAGCTCTTTTGTTTTTGCAGCACCATCTCTTTTCTGTAGCCGATAGATAGTTTCAATATATTCTTCGGCTTCATACGAAAGCCCTGCTTCCAAATCCGAGACCACCAATTACGAGACCTCGTAAATTTTGCGAGATCTCGTAATTTACTGAGGCGGTTAAGCTAATAAACCTTCTGCAGAAAAAATCAAAAAAGGTCAATTAGGAACGTATCATTATAAGCATCATTTTAAACGGTGAAAGTGCCCGTAAAGAATGCGGTTTGCCAGCAGGCATTATTGTCATTTCACCTGATTTCAAATGAATAGGGGTGCCTGCAACGGTTACTTCAGCTTCGCCGTCAAAAATATAAACCAGAGCATCGAATGGCGCAGTATGCTCGCTTAATCCCTGATTTTTATCAAAGGCAAACAGGGTCACAGTTCCTGTTTGCTTATCCATGAGAGTACGGCTTACAACTGCCCCATCCTGATAATCAACTAAACCCATTAGGCTAGCTGCTTTAGCGAAGAAATTCTCAGTAATACTTAGACACACTCCATTAATTATTGGCACACATAAATATTAAAATGCAATCATACATGTAAAGGTTAACCGCTATTCTCTTTTTTGCTGTTTTTGTGCATCCCATCGATCATAAATTCCTTTGACGATTTGGGGTCGGAACTTGAAAATATCTTCAGGATGACGTACATAAAGGTATATTGTGTAAACACGTTCAGACGCTGTTGATTTGATAATCGTATATGAGGGCTTTTTTGGTAAAGATGGCAAAAGTTCCTTAAAAACTTCCTCAAAAATTTGCTCACCCTTCCAAGCAGGGACACTATGGTCAAAGCCAATTTCAAAAGTATAACAGTATAAACCTTTTTCGCCCATTTTTTCTTCTTGATACAAAAAGTTAGTAATGTCTCTGTCCAAGATTTGCAGGTTGCTTATTGAGATTGTACTATTGGCACTAGTCAATATCTTTGTGTAATTGATGGTAAGCTCTTGGACAATGCCCTCTACTTGCCCAATACGCACATAGTCACCAACCTTGAACGGGTGCGCTGCAAGAAGGAACAAACCTGCGATAACATTGCCCAAAGTCTTTTGGGATGCAAAACCTAATGCAGCACCACCAATCGCAGATAAAGATAATACCCATTCGGGAGGTAAACCAGCGATATTACTTATGACTGCCAAAGTGCCTATTAGCACAAAAATTCGGAAAATCAGCACAATATTGTTCATGGTATAAGGTGCCCATTTAAGCCGTTTAGCCGCTTGCGAAACATACCTTGTAATTATCCTCTCAATAGTTAACGCCGCAACAATAACTACAATAATAATGACTACTGTTTCAATAGGAATCCCAAATAGACCCTCCGAATCGGGTGAAAGCGAAGCTTCACTCACTATGACGGCACCATTTACTGCCCTTTTGCTTCGACGTACGTATAACTCTTTCGCGCTTCAGCCTTTGCAAAATATGATGTATTTTCGCGCACCCTCAAGCTACTCCTAATGAATGAGAAACATGTTCGCAAGCCTACTCGACTTAGACCAGCATAACAATAAAGGCACTTTGACTGATCCATCCTAATAAAAATTGTCAAGCCAAAAATTCTGTAAAATCTCAAGATAAGCCGAAAGCAAAATTAGATACATAAAAATTGCCCTAAAATAGCTTGTTTTAGATGCCAGAACCGTGCAACCATTTATTCACAACTGAAAGGTTTTTATTAGCCGTTTAAACTTAGTTTCGAACCGCAAGCAAAGAGTGAAATAGTATGGCTTTACAAAAAGGAGACTTCATACTAATCAACTACACCGCAAAGGTGAAGGAAACAAACGAAGTTTTTGATACTACCTTTGAAGAGACAGCAAAAACAGCACATCTTCAAAAAGAAGGCGAATTCTATGAACCTAAACTAGTTGTAATAGGCGAAGGCTGGGTTCTTAGACCCCTAGATGAAAGCTTCATAAACATGGAAGTCGGCAAAGAAGCACAGATAGAAATCCCTCCTGAGAAAGCCTTTGGGCCAAGAGACAGCGAAAAAGTAAAGCGTGTACACCTTAGGCAACTACTTGAAAAGGGAATAAACCCCATTGTAGGTCAGCGTATTGAATTCGGAGGAAAAAACGCCACTATACGCAGTGTAGGCGCAGGGCGTGCACTATTAGACTTCAACCCACCACTGGCAGGAAGAACCTTAGTATATGATGTCACGGTAACCAAGAAACTCGAAACTAACGAGGAAAAAATTTCTGCACTTATTCACCGCAGAATCCCTGTCATCGAACCAGAAAAATTCAAATTCGCAACTCAGGATAACGTCTTAACTATTGAAATGCCAGAAGAAACTTTCTATCTCGAAGGAATACAAATTGCTAAACGTGGTTTAGCTATGGATATGCAAAAATTCTTTACCGACTTAACAGCAATTAAATTTGTTGAAACCCATCAGGCACCACCCAAGCCAGTAACAGAGCCAAAGCCTGAAACAGAAGCAAAACCAGCAGCAGAAGAAACCAAACCAGCAGAAGAGACTAAACCAGCAGCAGAAGCAGAATCAAAAGCTGAAGAGAAACCAACAGTAGAAGAGACAAAGAGCTAAAAGCTCTGATTTCTTTTTCTTTTTTTACTTAAATTTTTTATTAGCTGATTATTTCAGTTGCTTTTGCGGCTTTTTTGCAAGCATCGTAGTCCAAGTTAAGCTTTTGAAGTATGGTATATCGGTCAGGTCTTATAGTTGATGCTATTTCCAATGCTTTTACTATGTCCCCATCGCTAACGCCTAGTTCACTTGCTGTTGTGGGAGCTCCTAAGCATTTGAGGGTATCACGTATACTTTTCCAGTTCGCCCCATATAGGTAGGACATTATTATTGTACCTACACCACATTGCTCTCCATGCATTGCATCTGACTCTTTTAAAATATCTAATGCATGACTGAATAAATGCTCAGAGCCACTACAGGGTCTACTGCTTCCAGCAATACTCATGGCAACACCACAGCTTATTAGTGCTTCCAGAAGAACACGTAATCCATCCTCATTATCAGACTTGATAAAACCTGCGTTTTCTTTAACCAGTGTTGCACTCATCAAAGCAAGACTTGCTGCATACTCACCATAGTACTCGTCTTTCTCCATGTGCGCGAGCCGCCAGTCCTTAACAGCAGTGAACTTCGATATTACGTCACCACATCCGCTAACAGTGGACCGCCATGGCGCCTGGGAAATAACTTCAGTATCAGCAATAATGGCTAGAGGCGCCTGTGCTTTAATTGAATACGGTTTATCAAAACCTTTAACCGAAGCTAACGGGCTAGCTATGCCATCGTGGCTAAGTGTAGTTGGAATACTAATAAAAGGAATTCCCTGATGAGCAGCACTGATTTTTGCAACATCAATTTTTGTTCCGCCCCCTATTCCAAAAAGAACCTGAGGCTTCCATTCAATTATTCGTTCTTCAACAGTTAAGACATCTCGGATTGTTGCCGCAGGAACCAGTAGGGTATCTACGTTGACATTTGCTTGTTCAAGTAAATCATGAACAGTCTTTCCTGCAACTGTGCAGCTTTTTGTACCAGCAACGATAAGAGCCGACCCCTTTATTCCAAGCCTTTTGACTACATCAGGTACACACCTAAGGGTACCTTTTCCAACGATGACTTCTCGTGAAAGCTGCATGTAATGATAACTTGAAGTCAAACCTGCCCCACTATCTTCGTAGTATAGCTTAACAACGGTAAGACTTAAAACTTTTCGACATAACCATCCTAACCGGTATATAAACCATTAGGGCAACTTTTGACAGCATAAAAACGGGAATGATAATAATGCACGATTTATCAATTAATATAAATTTAAACGCTGATAGAAGATTCGAATCATGGAGGACTGTTAAAGTGAGTTTTATAATTCCATTGTTTTGTTGATAAGTCGTATTCCCAGAGTTTTATGCCTTTTTTAAAGTGTTTTCTGATACGATGTTGGAGGTACTTGTCAAGTTTTTCGCTTGCTTGCAATTGTATATTCATTGTGTAAGGCTCGCTATAGTTTAAGCCAACTTTTCTATAGGAAAAGACTTTGCATTTGTTGGAAATTGCCCCAGATATAACTGGAAAAGACTGGCATATTAAAGGTCTTTTTTCATATATTTGGCATAAGTTTTTTTCGTTAATATTTGGGCAACACTTTACACATAGTTGATACAGAATTATTATTTCAGGAGCATTCATTCCAAGAGCCATTTTAGGCGCAACAATCGTTGAAGGAAAAATCCCTGCTTCTTTTTCCGTAAGTGTCAATCCGCTGCTTTTACCTTCTCGCGTTTCAAGCAAGTTACGGCAACATGTAGCACATTGTAAACATTCAAAATCGCTTGCTTCACTCATTATTGCTTAAACTCCAATGATTATGCGATACCAGAATGATTTAACTCTACTTGGATTATTATCTTTAATTGATAAATGCTTCTAATAATGAAAGATAGTAAAAAATCAAGAAGACCGAATATTCAGCGAGGAGTATGCCGTAGTAATTATCGAAACACGTATCAAATAGTTAAAAATACGCATTTAAAAAACATAAACAATGCTAAAAATGTCTTGTATATATTCCACTTGAGCTACGCGTTGAATTTCGCTGCACTTGACAGGTACCTGATGCTATATCAACAAATTCTTTTAAAGTCAAAGTTGAAAATTCCCATGTCGGACTTCCGTATTTAAGCCCTGCACAGTTGCTATCAGCATAAATGTAAAGTATTTTTCCTGCATAGTTAAAGACTGCTTGCGTTGCATCGCCATACATAGGCTCTGTGAGAACTTTAAATGGCCAGAGCTTGCAAGCATTAGGTTTCATATTTTGAAGGCTGCAAAGTGGCATCTCTGCCAGTTGACAAAGAAAGGCGCAACGTCCATCAGGCAGCCTTCGAATGAACAGCTTATCGAGCCCTCTAACTACATTTTGCGGTCCGAAGAATTGGGCAATTGTTAGCCACTCAGAAAAATCTAAGACCACGCTGTAATTTTTGCAGCATTCACCACATCCAATGCAGCGCCATCTTGAAATCTGTCTCCAAGGAACGAACTGAATATGCGGCATGTCCCAAAAATCAAGGAAACCCCGTTAAAAACTGTTTCCTAAAAAAAGTGGATCACTGCTTTCTATAAAGGTAAAGTGTATGCGATGGGTATCCTACGGCAGGATTCTCAATAAAGTGGTCTACTTTTATCGGTTTCCAGCCTAACACTTCATAGTCATGACTTACTATACGAACGCCTTTTTTTAACTCAGTTTCCATTTTATGTTTTATTTTTTCATTTGCACTCGTAGTTAAATATAGAAAGACTACGTCAGCAGGAGACAAATCAACCTTAAACATATCTCCATTGACAATGGTAGCGCGGTCGCTTAGCCCATTATCCTGGATGACATTCATGGCACGTTTAGCCAAATCTTCACGCATCTCGATACCTATTGAGCGTGCACCAAATGCCTTAGTAGCCATTATAACAGCCCTGCCATCACCAGCACCTAAATCAAAAAAAACTTCACCCGATTTAAGCTCAGCTAGCTGTAGCATTCGGCGAACAACAGGAACGGGACTTGGGACGAAAGGAGCTATGAACAGTTTAGTAGCCTCTCTATCTGTTTATTTATTCTATCCTTTAAAGTCATTCTTATTATTAAGCAACATACACATCTTTTTTCTGGCTAGGTCGTCTTGCTTCGCCACATTTCATGCAGCTTTGAGCGCATAATTCAAGATATTTTTCTTCTCCTTCTGAGCCGACTGCCTCTGCCGCTTTTTGGCACAGCCCACTAGGTTCGTTACAGCCTTCTTCTTTACATAAACCAGAAATATAGTTACAGATATCTTGAACATCTTTAGGTTCCAAAACAGCACGGTTAGTCCGTACTAGCAAGCAGAGTTCACGAGCCATAACACAAGTCTTTACATATTTTATGCGATCAAGAACTTCAGCGCGATGCTTTTTTCGGCTTATTTCCAAATTTCTCTTCTCTCCCTTTTATAGCTTTACGCTCAACATCAATAGCTTTCTCTGAGCTTAAATAGTTGTTGCATTACCAGCATCTTGTACTAATATGGTTTGAGCGCCTATCCAAAGCGTTTACTTAATGCCTTACGCTCTGCTTCTAGAACTAATTCATAAAATGTATCGCTTAGTTTGGATTCTTTATCTAAGATAGACTTTACATCTGTTAGCTGTATTTTTCTAGCACTTAGTGCAACAGCAGCTTGTTTTCCATGTTTCTCAATAAGCTGGGCAGTCTGCTGTGCAATATCACGCAGTCGTTCTTCATCTTTGGTAAGTTTCTGGGCTTTCTTTTCAATAATCGGTTCTGCTCGTTCCTCCTCAACTTTGAGCAGACCTAGGGCAAAACTACCGCACAATGGACATTTAGGTTTAGCAGGTAAATCGCTTATACGTATCATTTCTAAGTAGCTCCAGCAGCTGGTACATATGAAGTTGCCCGTTTCATTAAGCAATCTTGCTTTGGCTGACTCTACTAACACTATTCGCATACGTTCAGGAGGAATAAGATCGGTTTTCATACTGACTCTTTCAATTCCAACTCGTGCAATAGGTGTCACGTTACCACCAGTTTCAACTACTTGCAATTGAATTCCATTACTACGCATTTGCCGTAAAACCTGTGCAAGCCCATCACCATCAAGATCCTTGGTGAATACTTCTTTTAGCCCTTCATCATAAATGGGCGTTCCTTCAAAGCTTTGAATGAGCTTTTGCAGGCTCACATTACTAAAGTCTGCCCACTTTTTGAGTGCCCCAAAGCGCCGAGCTACGTGTATTACGCGCCGCTTGAATAGTCCCGTCTTTACTACAGATTTTGTAAGAGTCTCCTTTAGTGTTTGTTCGCTTATATTTTTCAGTTCGTCAAATATCTCAATTAGTCGTATTGCATCCACGCGGTTCATGGTTTGTACGAAAACTCGATATGGGTCATGTTGTACAATTATACTGAATCCCAGTTTATCAGATAGTATCTGCCCTATAAGCTGGGCGAGTGCACGATTTATAAGCGATCCAAAGTTAGAGTGGATAATGACGAATTCACCCCAATCTTCAAATACTATACGATTGGGCGTAGGCACAACTATACCGGCTTGGATTTGTTCGACTGTTTCCGCTAATGCCCTTTGTATGGTTACTTTATCTGCCGGATATCGTTCACTAAGCAATGTGCTTACTTCATCTGCTGAGGCGCCGCCCTTGATTTTTTCTTCCACAATACCTCTAATTAGAGCTACTTCTTGCGCTACTGCATATGGAACAGGGATTTCTTCTCCAATCCAGCTAGGTATAGAACCAGAAGGGTCATCCACAGGGCGCACATACACTTTATCTTCTGTAGGATGGATAATCTGCCAAGCGCTACCGCGAATTATGAACTTGGTGCCTGCTTTACCGTACTCCGCCATGAATGCTTCGTCTAGTACACCGACGGATGTATCGGTTGTTTGATCGATAACTAGAAACTGCTTTTCTTCAGGAATCATACTTAAGTTATCAAAGTAATACTCAAACAAGGCATTGCTTCTGGATGGCTTAAGAACCACCTGATCTTCAATGCTAACCCATGCAAGTCGCGGAAAACGCCCATGCATATACTTAAGAATTTTAGCTACGTCATCAAGTGTTAAATCAGCATAAGGGTAAGCCTTTTGGGCAAGCCTCAATATCTCGTTAAATTCTAATCGTCGCGTTTTAAGAAGTAACCCTGCAATCTGGTGAGCTAATGCATCATAAGGTTTAGGTGGAATTTCAACGGGTTCAAGTTCCTCTTTTAGGGCTCTACGAGCAATCACCATTGCTTCAAGGGTATCATCAGAGTCCATGCTAATAATTATACCCTGTGCAACATGACCATAGGTGTGGCCTGCACGTCCAACACGCTGTATCAGCCGGGTTACCTGCCTTGGGCTCATGTATTGAATAACTAGGTCAATATGCCCAACATCTATGCCTAATTCTAGGCTGCTGGTGGCAATTAAACCACGAAGTTCGCCACTTTTTAGACCTGTTTCAGCTGCTATACGGCTAGGTTTGGCTAAGCTACCATGGTGAATAGAAATTGGGAAGTTCATATCCCAGACTTTTATCCTACTTGCTAGAACCTCGGAGATGGAGCGAGTATTTGTAAATAGGAGCACTGAGTTATGATTTAACATATTGTCACGAATGATTTTTAGCCGAGCGGCAACTTCTGGATGAGTGTAGAGTTTTGCTGATAGACGGATGTCTTCTTCGTCAGGTTTAGGATAAAGTACACGGAGTTTTACCATTTTGGCAACTGAGACACGAATAATCTCGACGGAGCGATTGGTACCGACAAGAAATTGTGCTACCTTATCGGGTGTACCTATAGTGGCTGATAACCCAATCATTTGAAAATCTTTGCCAATCAAGTTTCTGATACGTTCTAGAGCGAGGGACAGTTGGCTGCCGCGTTTACTATCGGAAAGCTCGTGGACTTCGTCAATTATTACCCATTTTAAGCTTTGTAGATGTTGTCTTAACAGCCAGCCTGAAAGTATGGACTGTAAAGTTTCAGGAGTAGTAATTAGAATATCGGGAGGGCTTTTGGATTGACGGCTTCGTTCTTTGGTTTCAGTATCGCCATGTCGCACTGCTAACTTTATGTCGAGATTATTGCACCACCATTCAAGACGGTCCATCATATTCCGGTTTAGAGCACGCAGGGGAGTAATGTAAAGTGCTTTAATACCCGGTGTTTTTGGCTCCTGCAAGAGCATACTAAGTACAGGTAGAAAGGCTGCTTCAGTTTTGCCAGTTGCAGTTGGCGAAATTAGTAATACATTTTTACCTTCAAGAATAGGCGGTATGGTTCTCTGCTGGGGCTCAGTGGGTTTAGAGAAGCCTCTTTGCTCTATAAGCCTTCGAATTGGCTTCACAAGTAGTTCAAAAGCGTTCTCAGAAACTTCCTGCAAATCGAGTAACCCCTTCAGAGAGGAATACAATAAAGCACAGAATCAAAGGTAAAAGTATTTTGGATTAATTTTCTTCAAATACATAGTGTTTTTATTTCCAAAAAGAGAACTAATAGAAAACAAATACCAACTTAATCAGCTTTTAATATTCAAACGATTTAGTAGCATGGGGGTAGACAGGGCTATTAATAAGCAGATAGGGGAAATACTCTTTGATGAATGATTACCTTATCGTTCTATGTATTGTATGACCTTTAAAAAATTGCATACGTTGCAGGCGAACTTGTTAAAAAATTAAGATAGAGGTCAATCGGGTGCAATCAAGTATAAGCACAACAAAGAACACAATTATTTTATATTAAATGCTGTGGCTATGCAAGGTTATTTTGGGCTTATATAAAACGTTCTGCCGGTACATTTCCATGGAAGGAACGGCTACATATTGCCTATTTCTACAAACATTTAGTTTCAATAGCGTAGATTGCTGGTAAACAGTAAAGAAACAAAACACTTAACACACGATTCTTTTGCACGCATTATGTTTATCTGATGCTTACCAGCTTTATCCAAACACCAACATTCTTTAACAAAAATATGTTTAATTCCAATCTTTAAAATACTCATTTTCTATGCGAATACAATGGCAAGTCTTTTATCCATCATCATAAGAAAGCATGAAGAATGTAACATCACGGAGGAAAAATTGCACATGGCGAAATGTCCAAAATGTGGAACTGAAGTCGCGAAAGCAAAGAAGACTTGGAAGATGGCAGGCCGACCAGATAAAGCAGGCAAAAGGATGCAGCTAGAAATCGGCCTATTTGAATGCCCCAAAGATAAAACAACATTCCGCGAAGTACTCAGCAAGAAAAAAATCTAAGCTGAACTTGAAGTCACAATTTTGCAACCCTAAACTTTTTTCCTTTTTATATTTAATACATTTATCTACTTTGGGCGGTAGATATTAAAATAACAACTAACACAATCGACTGGTACGTTGCCATTCTGGAGAGAACAAAGTTGACTACTAATGTTAAAAAACTGTGGAAAAATGAATACCTCCAAACTGCCGTTGTTATTCTCTTAATTGTCATGGTTGTCTTTGGTTTCTGGTATGGATCCCAAGCAGTACTTAACACAAGCATACCACCAGCGTTAGCTGTAGTTAGTGGCAGCATGGATACAGTCCCGGATGGTACAAGCTCAGGGTGGTTGCATCCATTCAGTCGTACACTTCAAATTGGGGACCTAATTATCATTCAAGGCGTTAGTGCAGATACACTTAATACAAATTATCCAAACAGCGACATAATTGTTTTCCGCAGACCAGATAATCCTAGTGAGCTCATTGTTCACCGGATCGTCAGCAGCACCACAATTAATGGAAAGCTATACTTCTTTACTAAAGGCGACGGAAATCAGCCAGTAACATGGCCTGGATATCAAGAGGGCATGTATGATAAATGGATTATCAATAATCTAAGCATCCCAATTGGCGCAGTAAGCGAAGACCTAGTCGTGGGAAAAGTCATAATGCGCGTTCCTTTGATTGGCTACCTGCCGATGTTTGTGCAATCGATAACTGGAAACAACAGTGCCATCATTATTCCCATCATTATAATCATTATAATCATTCTATTGATAGTTGAGTTTGTTATTCCACTACTTAAACGAAAAGAAAAACAACCAACCCCATTATCACATGAAGAAACCAGTAATAACTTAAATCAACCATGAATACAATCACTCAAAAAGCATACTTACCATATAGGGGTAACCAACACAACTATAAGCAATAGAAAATTAATCTTTTTCAAAAGGAAAACTCATAATTTAAGCAAAAAAATGAACATCACAGGCAATTCTTGTGATCGATATAATAGCTATAGTCATTTTCAGGTTATTGCGTGTTGGACGTAAATTTACTTGGAACCTACCGAAAATTCAGATATTGATTTCTATAGTGATAACAAAGGCAGTTTTTAGAGCACTAAACGTCAGCATTGGACATAACAAGACTTTTCGGATAGGCTCCTAGCAAAGCACATAATTAGATCAACCAATGATTGTTTTATAAATTGCAATTATTAATTGAATTCTGTGGGAGATTATTGAGTTAAGTTTTAAAATAAAAGCTTACAAATCAGATTTTAAATTTATGGCATACAGGGGATAAGTTTGGTTGCATTTAAGGCGTCTTGGAAAAAGGCTGCTTTCCAACTTATACTCATGATTTGCTTGCTTATACTTATTAGCCTACTTTTTTATTGGAGTGCACAGCTCGCTCTTAATACGGCAACACCGTTTATTGCAGTTTCAGCAGGCACTATGTCTATTTCTGAAAGCGGCAAAGACAATACTTGGCTTCACCCATTTGAACAGACTCTACAGGTAGGAGACTTATTGATTATTCAAGGCGTTGACGTAGAGTCACTTAACGCAAGTTATCCATATAGTGATATAATTGTCTTCCATAAGCCAGACGATTTGAACCAAAAAATAATCCACCGGATAATGGATAAAATGGAAGTTAACGGTACGCTATACTTCTTTACTAAAGGTGATGGCAACACACAATACAAATGGCCAAGTAAGGTTGACCCTGCATATTATGATCAGTGGTATAGTAATAACAATTCTCTACCACAAGGTGCTATCTGCCAAGAGTTAATAGAAGGTAAAGTAATTATGCGTATACCTTGGGCTGGATATGTTGTCTTATTCATGGAAAATATTATCGGCAATTCAGAGTCAGGCGATTTTTACGCAACCATCTCAGCATTAATTATTTTTATAATACTATTAATGACATTCTTTAGTTTACTTAGGTTGAAGCGTAATGGTTAATCTGCTGAACATCTATTCAAAAGTCGTTAATCGTAGGTGTGTTTATAAAGAGTGTCAGTTAATACAGGAGTATTAATCAAGACGTGAAGTCCATGCCGAAAGTTAAAGCCACAATAAGCATCGAAAATGTTGTTGCCTCTGCTACGCTAAACCAAAAAGTGGACCTAAACGCCGTAGTGAAAAGTTATCCAGGAGTAGAATATCGCCCTGAACAGTTTCCAGGGTTAGTGTTTAGACTTAAAAGACCTAAGACAGCCACGTTGATTTTTAATTCTGGAAAAATGGTTTGCACGGGCGCAAAATCTGAAAAGGAAGCCCGTCGAGCAGTCACGAAAGTCATCAAGGAACTCAAGAAAGGAGGCATAATTATCATTAGCAAACCTGAATTAAAGATTCAAAATATTGTGGCTTCAGCTAGTCTTAGTGGCTTAATTGATTTAGAAAAGGCTGCGTATATACTAGGCAAAACTATGTATGAGCCCGAACAGTTCCCAGGCTTAATTTATCGTATGGAGACACCTAAGGTTGTTATCCTATTATTTGCTAGCGGAAAACTTGTCTGTACAGGCGGCAAAAAAGAAGAGGACATCTTCATTGCAATAGAACGACTACATGGACTACTAGAGGAAACAAATCTAATCTTCTATGAATAAACTAATGCAGCTAATAGAAGCTACTTGCGTATTATTTTTTTGCTTTTTTACTTGTTTTTGAAGTTTTAATTTGCGCCATAATAGTTTTTAGATTCTCATCATCTAAGGCACCTAGCTCGTAAAGTGTATTTGCAATATCGCTGATTTTAAGTATGCTATGGAGTTTTACCCCATTTTTTTCTACTATTTCTTTTCCGCCTTCTTCTCGGTCTATAAACGCTACGGCATCGGTGACAATTCCGCCTTCTGCGCGGACAGCATCAGCGGCTTCTTTGATCGTTAAGCCTGTAGTGACTAAGTCATCAATGAGCAATACACGTTCACCCGAAGCTAAGATGCCTTCTACACGGCGTTCTCTACCATGAAGTTTGATACCTTTGAGTACATAAATGAAGGGTTTGCTGAGGTTATAAGCAACTTGCGATGCGAAAGGAATACCAGCTAAGGGTATACCGGCTATACGGTCAAAATTTTTTGTGCCTATTTCTCCGGTTATTGTTTCGGTATATAAGTCGCAGATGTCTCTAAAGGCATCCGGAAAACTAGGCACAATTCGCAGGTCAACATAGTATGGGCTAATTTTTCCGCTAGAAAGAGTAAATAAGCCAAATTTTAAAGCATTAATTTTTCCCAAGATTTTTGCTATTTCAATTTGTTTTTGTTCATTGTTCATCTTTCTTTTCCCCCCTAAAAACTTGATAGACCTTGTTTATCTCTGGTATAACACATGATGTTTTAGGGAGTTCTTTTCGCAGAAGTTCAGCGAATTTTTTCTGACTCTGCACTGAGTTTGTATGATACGGAACGGCTATTTTAGGTTTAATTAGCCATGCTATTTCGCTGCCTGTCTCAGGCGAAGCACCAGGGGCGATACCTACGGTGCAAAACACTAGGTCAATTTGTTCTTTTTGCGCCATCATAGCCATATCAGGGTAGGGCAGGCTATCGGCAGTGTGGAAAATTTTAAGTCCATCTTCGCTAGTGACTATATAGGTAACAGGAGAGGTAGCAGGGTGGCGACACTTCGTGACTTTGATACGAACGTCTCCGATAAAGGTTTCGTCGCCTACGTGAGCTGTTAATAGTTTTCCTGTAGGAATATACATTTTGAGTTTCTGCGCTGACGCTGCATCTGCTATTATGGTGCAGTTTGTAGCTTTCTGCAATTCAACTATAAGCTGCTGATCCAAATGATCATAATGTTCATGAGTGATTAGAACCGCATCTAGCTGCGGGAAGTTTTTGGCTTTAACATCCACCGGATCAATAAGTAGGTTCTTTGAAGGAGTTTTAAGTTGCACTCCAGCATAATTGTTAATCCAACTAAAGTAAACGCTGTTTTTTGGCGGAAACTTATCAGTTTGCATATCCCTTTTTCCTCGGTAGATTACTATAACTCTAGAAACTAAAAGAAGTTGTGTTACCCTTAAGTCAACAAAATTAATGATTCTCTTTGTATAGAAACAGGCATCCAAGTAGACTGGAAAGCGCTGGAAACTGCAGCCTTACATAGGGGTAATGTATCGTTTATTTATCCTGAAAATTCCGATCATGTCGTCAAATATGAAGAGACTCCTCGGGACAAGCTTAGTACAAGCTGCCTTACGCTACAATGTCCCCGACTGCGAATTAGATCAAGAAGCATTAAATGCAATTTTAAACTGGCTGGCTAACCAAGAATCCCAGACACGATAGTCAGAACACAGGTATTTGCGCAGCCTGCAATAGAGCGCCTTAGATTCATGCATCACTTTTGACGGTAGGTCTTTATGGCTGCCATAGGTACCGTAGAGGTTCTAATTACTCCGTCGATTTTACGGATTTTCTCGCCCACAAAATGCAACGCATTCTCGTTTGTGTCAGCTTCAAAGAACACTGCAAAATCCCACTTTCCAAACACCTGATAAGCTGCTTCTAGCTTTATACCCTCCATTGGTGATTCATTATACTTCATTAATTCATCGTATATGGGACCTGCTTTCTTAGGGCTCAATCTAATCATAGTAAAATATGTCTGCACACTTTTTTCCATAATAAAACACCAAAACAAAAGGGTAAACAACAACTCAAAAAAGTCTATGTGACTAAACAAACACTACAACAACCCACTAAAAAGCTAACAGGCAAAGAATTATTTATCAGAAACGCTAGCAAGGACAAGATAAGATTTTATCATACCTGCAAACTTATTGTTTATTAATATTGGGTAAGGTGCATTGTAGACGTGAATTTCTCAGAGCTTAGTTTCTTAATAGGGAATATTATTATGACTGTTGGAACATTATTGCTCGTTCGCTCGGTTTTGAAGAACAAGAAGGCATTGTATGGTTATAATTTAACAGGGGCTATTTTGACTTTTACTGCATTGCTGTTTTTGTTTGGAGGTTTTTTAATGTCTTATCAGTATGCTTCAGCTGCGTTTGTTTTAGTAACAATTACATACTGGGGGGTCGTAGTATTTTTTAAACTAAAATCCCGCAAGCAATAGTAATACCAACATGCCTTGTCCCACTAGAAACTAATTTTTTATTACATCAGACTGATTGCATTCTCTAAACACTACAATTTAATGTATAGTAGAAACTGATGGTTTTATCTACAGTATTGTTTACTGGTTAACCAGTATACGATGTTAGCAGACGTTAACCGCTGAATATTTGCTTACATGAACGGCTCTAATAGACGTGTAAGTTTTAGCTTGATAATGACTAAAATTATCCATTTTAGCCTAAGTTCAATATTGGTATAACGATATGTTATGACACTTTTTAGATGTGTTGCTTTTTACCTGTTTCATCTAGTAAGCGGGTAATAATATCAACTATGGGAGATGTCTCCTGCATTTTTAAGGCGATATCTTCTTGTTCTTTGAGTATCTTCTCTATATCCTTTTTTTGCTGTTCTGAGTTCTTTTTGAACAGGGTTGCTCTGTTGCTGTCCCCTTTAAGTGCGCGTGCGCAGTAACGGTTCATTATTTGTTGTATCTCAATGCTCTTCTGCAATCGTTCATAGTTTCCTTGCAGTTCACGGTTATATTTTATGATCTCTTTAAATGATCCAAATAAACTGTTTGCAATCCTAATTTTTTCTTGTTCAAGCTCACTGCAAGTGTACTCATAATAAGCAAGGTTAGGATCGCCCTGTACAACTTTGATCTTATTTTTTAGTCGGTCTATGTAGCCATTAATCTCTTTGATTCTCTCACATGCCGCTTTAGTGACTGCAATTAAAGAATCCAGGTTGTTTTCTTTACTTTGCACTATGGCCAACTTTCTTCCCAGTCTAGTTTACCTAAGGTTAAGATTAAAGGTTTGTGCAAGGTAAGCTTGCGTGGGCTGTAACAGAAAATTTGCAATTCTCGTCGCTTAAGCGTTGACAAGTAGACAGGCTTTTTTAGATATGCTTTAAACATAAGTGACTACACATAGCAATGTTTGCCTGTCTGTTTGCTGAGGCACTTTGCTATAGTGTTGAGAGGTATCAGCTAAGTGAGTTTGGATGAATCTAAGTCTTCAGGTTCGAGTAAAAAAGAAGGGTTAAGTGGCACTAATACAGAAAAGGAGCATCTAGTTGAAGGTGCTGATTCATCAATTGTTGCAGATTCTATGTTGGACTCTGATTTACCATCTCTTGATGCCTCAGGAATCGCTGAGTACATACGTTTTGACTGCTGTCCACGTTACTTTAAACTTCGCTTTGAAGGTGATGAAGAAAGTTGCTGTAAATGGCCTGAGGCATTCAAGCCACTAAGTCCACTACTCTACGGAGCGGGAAAAGAGCTAGAAATAAAGAAAACTCAAGAGCTAAAAGATAAAGCTGCTAGCTACCATGACTTAAGCTACTTAGATACACGCATCATAGGGTGGGGCGAAGCTTGGCAAGGATCTATCCAAAAACTAAAAGAAATCTTGACTTGCCTCCAAAAAGAAACATCAGCATCAGATAAGCCTGTATTGGTATATCAGGTTCCCATGTGTGGGTACATTGGCGTCTGGGAAATCAAAGGTATAGCCGATCTAATAATGATATGGCCCAACAAAAATGGTAAGATAAAACTTAGAATTTTTGAGATTAAATCATCTTGGAAGGAGCAGACAGCGCACCGTGTTCAAGTCGCCATCTACAAATTACTACTTTCAGATGGCTTAGGCTATATCGCGTCGAATATCGAATTTGAAGGCGGAGTTATCAATAAAGAATCTGATTTAGAGACGCTTGATCCTGAGACGCTTCCCAAGTTCAAGCTTGAGCCCTTGGTTCAAGATGTTCAAAGGCTACTTAGCAGAAAAGGTGAACTCTACAAAATTCATAATACGCCCCTGTCTCAGGTCGAGTATCAGCTTTGCTGGAGATGTGACAACTGTGGCTTCAACGAATGTTGTATTGTGCGCGCCATAGAAAATGAAAGCATCGCATTGCTGAACTTAAGTCGAGGTGAACAAAACACTCTAAAGCAATATGGCATCAAAAAACTTGAAGATCTCGCACGCCTCAAATACGTCCCTGAGGCAAGTGATTTACGTCCGCTTAACTTCAAGGGCGTCCGGGCTCGCGATCCCGTTAAAGTCCAAGAGCTATCCGCCGACCCTGTCGTCGGTACCAAGCTCGATCGAATCATCCAGCGGGCGCAGTTCATGCTCTATGGTATTCGACCCGATAGCCCCTTCGCGCATAAGGCGAAGGTTATGCCTTGGCTTACCGGTGCAGGTTATGGCAGTTTACCCGAAGATAGCCCAGTAGCAGGGGAAGATACAGCACTCTCATTCAAGCCTGATGGCATGATACGCGTTTATTTTCACATAGAATGGGATTACATGCTTGACATACTTTCCATGGTTAGTGCTCGCGTCAACTGTACTCGGTACCATGGGCAACCCATAGACATCTCAAAAATTGTAAATAACCTTCCCGACGAGTACGATAAATGCATAGAAGAAGAGAAGGCTATGTTGGAAGCTTTCTTCTCAGAGTTAACAAAGGCAATCAACACTGTAGCCGTAGATGTTGGAAGCCCTGATGAGGCGCCAATTCACCTTTATTTCTATACTCGCAGGGAACGTGACCAACTTATGGAAGCCGTACGACGGCAACCCACACTTATGTCTGCACGCGCCGTACGTGACCTTCTAGGTCTAAGGCAAGCTATTGACCAACCTATGTTTTCAATTCTTCAAGACGAAATTATGATGAGAAAGGCTGTAGGTTATCACAGCACGGGCTTGTTGCCGGTCCTTGAAAGAAGTGGTTTTTTTGCCAATACAAACTGGATAGCTAAGCGTAACGACGGCTCAACAATTGATTTACGCAGGGTCTTCATGGACGGCTTTTTCAATTACTCATTGCCATATAGCCGTAACCCCGATGGCTCACTGTCATTCATACTTAGTCGAGATGATTTTAGAAAGAAAGACGGCTACTACCCAGCACGTGCACGTTTTGGCAACCAAATACCCATTGAGTACATATGGGCTGCTAAAGGACGTCTTGATGCAAGCAAAGAAAAAGGTCTTGCCAAGATTCTTGTAGAAAAGAGGATGTGGTGTGACTGGCCTCAGAAGACTAGGCGCATAAGCGATGAGGATCTAATGCTATTAGGATCAAAACTTTGTATGGCTCTTGAACATATAGAGCGTTCACTGAACATTCGTAACAGACGCCTAGGCAAAAAACCGATAGCTGTCCCGAAAATCTCCGAGTTCACTTTAGGACCTTCGACTTTGGAGCGTAGCTGCCGCGAGTTTTTGGATTTGGAATATTTTGCAAAGCGCCAGGAGCTGTATCAGCATTATGCGCTGCTACCCTACCAGCGTGTAGCTACAGGCAGGTCCGTAATCTTCGAATGCATTAATGTATTAGATACCGAAAAGGATTTCATAATTCGGGGTCGCCTAATTTATGGTGAACTAGGATTACCAAAGTCCGAATGCATTTTGAACGCCTGCAGGGTGAAGGGTTCTGATGATTCGGGTTCAGGTGACTGGATGGTAATTACAGAGCTTAAACGTAATGAGATGGGTCAGTTTGAAGAGATAAACCAGAGAGCTCCATCCGAAGTTGAGCGTTCTGCACGCGTAATAGTTGACAAAGTAGATTTGCAAAAGATGGAGTTAACTGTTAAAGTTGTCAGCTGGCCTAGTGGTAAAAGCCGAAAATACAGCACTTGGCACAACCTGCCCACCACCGACAGAGAAAAAGCCCTTAATCGGAACATGCAGCTCTTCGAAGTAGGCAGAACCTACATACTAGACGAACTTGCAGATGATATTATTTCTGAGCGCGCTGCAAAATGTCTAGATTATGCTGAAAATAATACACTCTATTGCTTACTATCTGGATTCTTAGCTGGTAAACCTATTACCTCTGGGCGTACAGCGTTACCCAGAACATCTGCCGAGGCTTTCCTGAAGTGGGTTAGTGGCAGGCGTTTTCCACCTAAACCTGAGCAGAGTCGCTTAATTGAGCATGTATTTGACAAAGAGCAGGTTATTATGCTGCAGGGTCCGCCAGGAACTGGTAAAACCGAGACACTGCAACTATCAGTGTTAACTCACATAGCAGCACATAAGGCTATGTCGCGATGCAAGGTGCTAATGGTTGCACCTACTCACAAAGCCATTCACGAGTTTGTTGTCAAGCTTGCATCTTCTTGGCGTAGCTACTGCAAAGAAGGGGGCAAGGATCTCAAGAACTTGAGAATATATAGGGTCCTTAGTAGCGAGGTTTCTTCAGCGCGTACTATTGAAGGCGTTACTTATGTTAACTATAATGAAAATGAAGAAGTTGTAAAAGAACTTCGTGAATGTCTGTTAAGCCAAGAAAAACTTGTTAAAAATGAAGATGATGGTTACCCAGTGGTATTGTGTGTTACGCCTCCAGGGTTATATGGACTTATGAAGAAAATTGGCAATGGGGAACCAGCTTGGGATGAAGGTTATTTTGATTTGCTGGTTGTGGATGAGGCAAGTATGATGAGGCTTCCAGAACTGATTCTCTCGGGAGCCTTTGTGAATAAGACTGCGCAGATTATTGTGGCTGGTGACCATCGACAGCTACCACCCATTCAAGCACATAATTGGGAAAAAGAAGACCGACGTACTATAGAGGAAATAGCTTCATTTCTTTCAGCTATGGATTTCCTGCGGTTACTACGCCAAGAGGATCTAGGTATTGACCGCATTAAATGTAAGCACAAGGCAGATATTCCTGCAGAGCGCCTTAGTGAAACTCACCGATGTCATGAGGTCGTCGCTGAATTCCTAAAGGAATGGGTCTATGAGAAGGACGGAATTGACTTCAGATCTGACCAGAACCATACATTAACAGATACAAAACCCATTACGGATGGACTGCGTGTTGCACTAAAACCTGAAAATGTTTTTGTTCTCATTGTTCACGGTGAAAAAGAGAGCTTTCAAGCTAATCCAGTGGAAGCAAAAATTGTAGATGCACTTGTCCGCAGTGTAAACCCAGATAAAGTAGGCATAGTCACACCTCATAATGCACAGCGCGGGCTGATAAAGAATCTGCTAAGCGACGGCTACTCAGATGTACGCGTAGATACCGTTGAGCGGTACCAAGGCGGGGAAAGCGACTTCATAATCATATCCTCTACCGTAAGCGACCCAGACTATGTACGCACCGAGAGCGACTTTCTGCTCAACCTGAACCGCATAAATGTAGCTATTTCCCGCATGAAAAAGAAGCTCATAATCGTCGCTAGCCAATCTATCTTCGAGTTCATGCCTCAAGATGCCAAAGACTACGACAAAGCGCTACTATGGAGAGGCATAGCCCAAACCGTAGGCTACATCGCAAACGGCGACCCTCAATGGAAAGGAACCCTAACCGATTTTCTCGGAAAACCAGCTTCCCAAATTGACGTAAAAATATTCGCAAAAACTGCAAGAACATACTAAAATAGCTCTACACGTTGTCGGATTCCAACCTTGTAAGAGTATTATAACGTGTTATTGCGTTAAATTTTTAGAAATAGAATTATTGAAATTTTTAGGTTTTTCTGCATCAATATTGTTAGAGGAGTCAATTGCATTATTCATTATGTTGTAGCTGATAGGAAGAGTGATTTCTAAAATTTATTGAATACTTTGCATAGAAGATAGGCACTATCAAAAGTTAGACAATAGTAGTGAAGCATCCTTAATAATGAACAAATGATTGTGGTTTATTATACAGCCTTTGGGTCAACTTGAATTTATATTTTTTATGTGCGCTATTAAATATACCAATAATGTAAAAGCTAGAAGCACAATTAGGCATATATACAGGGTATGTAGCAATACCTTTAAGGTGTGGGTCAGTTAGTATGAAAAAGCTCAACACCGTTTCACTAGGCAATGATCAAACTGGCTTGGTGAAGTTACAGAATTCTCAATCTCCTAACTACCTTGGGGCAAGTATGCCTTTAGTTGGGGCTGAGGATGTCGAAACCCTAGTGTCCTTAGGTCTCACGGGTAGGCAAGCGCGGGTCTACCTTGCTTTGCTTAGGATGGGCAATGCTAAAGTTAAAGAAATTGCAGACCTTTCGCTTGTAAATCGCCAAGAAATCTACAGAGTAATTGATAGTCTTCAAGAGATGGGTCTCATACAAAAAAACATAACCATCCCAACGACTTTCGCGGCAACTCCATTAAACCAAGTTCTAAAAATATTGCTCCAACAAAAAGAAAGAGAATTTAATACTGTCCGCCAGAAGACAAAGTGTTTAGCAAAAAAACTTGAAACTAACCTATACACAGCTACTCTCACTAAAAGACTATGTCTAGGCACCGTATTTGAGAGCGACCGAGGAAAAAAATTTCTTAATGCGATAAGAAATGCTCAATACAGCATAGAAGTGGTTACTACTTGGATGCAATTCAAACAAATAACTGGCATATTTGAAAAACAGCTTCAAAAAGCCATCCAAGAGGGCATAATTGTTAAAATTATAGCCGAAAAACCGCCAGACCAGCCTCTTCCACAGTCAATAGGCAAAATTCAAATAAAGGAATCAGGCTTCCAACTAAAAAGCCTTTTAAATCCACCTACTGCATCCATCACTATTTTCGACAACACTCAAGCAGTCATAGCCTTCGATAATACAGTAGATTTTATAAATGGACCTGGCCTATGGTCAAATAACCCAACCATAATAGCGTTAAGCCGTGCATACTTCAATAGCCTGTGGATGTAGCCAACCGAAAACAAAGACAGAAAATTCACTGCTATCGTGATCGCTCTTAAATAAGTTATAGCTACTATGTACTTTGTCTTTTTGTACTGTACCCGCCTTCCTTTTTCAGAGGCAATAGGAGTTATAAATGCTAAAAAGAAATCAGCGGTTTTAGTCATTTTTAATATTATAGGAACACCATGTGTATTTATAAAAAATGATGTTCTACTTTTTTATAATTTATGTTTTCCACACAAACCTAACCTATGCAGGTCGGCATACGACCTGCAACAGTATAAATATCAATAAGGACAAATATGCCTCATCCTTTTTAAAGCAGGAGAGAAAGAATGAGTGCAATATGGAAAAAATAATTTAAATAAACATCTTGGAAAGGTAAAAACTCGAATTGTAGGAAATAAAGTGACAGTGGCAATTGCTTTGATTCTGATGCTTACGTTTTCTGCTTTACTGGCAACTACTTCTACAGTTATAGCACATGATCCACCATGGGATGTTCCAACGTATGCTTATGTTTCTGCTTCACCAGCAACTGTAGGAGTTGGGCAACCGACTGTAATTATAATGTGGCTGGACAAGTTCCCAGCAACTGCAGGCGGGTTAGGCGGTGATCTCTGGCGCGGCTACGAATTGACTATTACTAAACCGGATGGAAATATAGAAAAATTAGGTCCATTCACATCAAGCCAAATTGGTGGTGCATGGACGTTGTACACACCAGACATACCAGGTACCTATACCATCGTGTTCAGCTGGCCGGGTCAGGTTTTAACTAATGGCACCGGAACGCCACGTGTTAGTGAATATGAAGGCGACTTCTTTATGCCCGCAACTAGTAACCCACTATCGCTCGTAGTAACACAAGAAAAAACTCCTGACTGGCAAGAACCACCTCTTCCAGACTAATGGAGTAGACCCATACCTACTACAAACCGGGAATGGTCAGTACTTACAAGCAACTGGCTCAAAGGCAGCTGGTTAGTCAATAATTACCAACAATGGGGCCAAGCACCTAATACTGCACACATATTGTATGCAAAGCCAATAATTCACGGCGGTATTGCTGACGCAGCATTTGGAGCAGTAAAATATGACACTGCGGACTACGAAAACTTCTTCCCCGCGCCTATTGTCATGAGTGGCAGAATTTACTACAATACAGGGACATATCCAAACTATGGATATCACTGCGTTGATCTAAAAACCGGTGAACTGGTATGGTCCAAGAACGGGACTGACAACGGCTTAAACAACCCCGTAGTTAACCAGGTCTATCAAGGTCTTGGAGGCGCAGGTGTATATACAGGTCAAACTTTCCCGCAACTAAGCTTTGGACAACTATATAATTACTATTCGTTAAACGGTGCAGGCGTTGTTAATCACCTTTGGATGACTGTGGGTAACACTTGGTATATGCTTGATGCAAATACTGGTAACTGGATTTTAACTATAACTAACGTACCTTCTGGAACAAGCGTTACAGACAAGAAAGGAAGTCTTATGCTATATAGCTACAACGCTAATACCGGCCGTTATCTTGCTTGGAACGTTAGTCAATCGATACCTCCACCAAGCCCAACTGGTACAGGTGTAGAGCAATGGGAGCCCCCACAAGGTGCAATAATCAACGCTGTTAATGATACTTCATGGCTATCATACGGCACTAGAGGCGGAACTAGCCCGATTGATGAGGATGACATTCGCCCACGTTCCGGATACACAATGAACACAACAGGAGCAACAGGTTTACCGACATCTTTGACTGTTCTTTCAGATGCTGAACGTAATGCAAAAATGTTCTTCCAATCTGACATGCGCAACTTACCTAGCTTTGGATCTAGTGAACCAGAATTCCGAGTAGCTGTTAGCCGCATTGACACAGGAGGTCCATATAGTCCGTTACCACAAAAGACATGGGCGCAAAACAACAACCATGGATACGGCGTTACATTATTGTGGGACAAAAACATCACCAAACCATTAGGCGGTAACACAACCTTCAACATAGGCGCTGTAAGCTACGAAGACAATGTTTTCACCATAGAATGCAAAGAAACAATGCAGCATTGGGGCTATAGTTTAGAGACTGGAGAACTGCTTTGGGGACCAACAGCACCACAGGAAGACTGGGACGTATACGGTATGAGCAATAACATTGCATATGGCAATATGTATTCATGTGGCTATGGCGGCACTCTCTACTGCTACGATATCAAGACAGGCGAATTAAAGTGGACATATGAAGCTAAAGGAATAGGCTATGAAAGCCCATACGGTGACTACCCACTGAACGTTGGCGCAATTGCAGACGGCAAAATATACCTATATTCGACGGAACACTCACCAACTCAACCAATGTGGCGTGGTTCATACCTGCGATGTGTTGATGCATTCGAGGGCAGAGAGCTTTGGAAATCACTAAACTTTGTTAGCGGCATGGCAGTTGCAGACGGCTGCATTGTAGCAGGCAACCACTATGATAACCAAATGTATGTCTATGGCAAAGGTCCTTCAGCCACTACAGTTTCGGCTTCACCAAAAGTTGTAGGTAGAGGCGCAAGCGTACTAATAGAAGGCACAGTTACAGACCAATCGCCGGGAGCAAAAGGCACACCTGCTATAGCTGACGAAAGCATGAGTGCATGGATGGACTACCTATACATGAAGCAAGAAATTCCAGGAGATGCGAAAGGCGTTACAGTAAAGTTAACTGCCATTGACTCCAACGGTGGTTCACACGACATCGGCACGGTAACGAGCGATATGAGCGGCATGTTTAAGAAACTATGGGCACCGCCTACTGAAGGAGAATACACTATCATTGCAACCTTTGAAGGCACCAATTCATATGGTTCTTCATATGCAGAAACAGCCATAGGCGTAACTGCAGCTTCAGGTCAGCCTACTATGCCAGCTTCACCTACTGTTGCTCCCGAACCACCAGCCGGCATTCCTGAATCCACAATATACATTGCAATCGCAGCAGCCGTCATCATCATCGCTGTCATCGCAGCCGCAATCGTCCTAAGACGACGACAATAAAACCACTCTTTCTTTTTTCTATTTTTTTGATTAATTAGTCTCTCAGTTATAATATAATGCCAGTAAAAGTTGATGATTGCTTTGGCACTTACAGTTTATTACTATTTATGCTTCAAGTAATCAGATTGGGTCTTAATTTATTGTTCTGCTTATTTTATTAAAGACACGTGCCCTGTTTTGGCGAAAAGGTTCACATAAATTCAATTTTTATAATTATACTCGGCAAGCTGCCCTTTAGTTCGTTAACGTATTTATAATTGATTTGAAACCTGTCCGAAAATTAAGGGTCAATTTCTTTTTTGCCGTTTTAAGACCTTGGGTGTAAAGGAATTATTCGCCTCTGGTATCGTTTCGGTTGCATTCAGCTTTTGGTCGATATTCTTTCTTTTTAGTTCGCTGTTTATGATGCCTTTCGCACTCTTTTATGCGTACTAGCATCCATTCTGTCTCTTCGTAAACACATCCGCAAAGCAGTGTCCGAGTGGTCAAAACATTACTCACCTAAGTATCCTAACTTACTGATGGCATCCTTTAATGGTTAAGCAACTATATGGTGCCATTGGCAAGTTATCTTTTTCGTCTTCTTTTTGGAAATTGCATTTTTGTTTTCTTTCTATTGTCCTTATGAAATCGAAAAATTGGCAGTTCTCTTTTGGAGGCATTTGGGTTTTGCAGCTGCCGGTCTTGTTCAATCTGTGCTATATTAATTTCTTTTCTGGTTTGGCTGCTGCCAAGCGGCCCTCGTTTAGGGAGGTTGGGGCAACTGTGGCTTTCGGGTAGCCGGTGTTGCAGACAGAAGCTACTTTGGCAATAGTTGCATCGGAAGGGAAGAAGGACTTCTTCACCGCACTGTTCACATTTATCCATATGACTGCTTTATATTCGAGCTTTATCAACTTTCTTTTAGCTTTTATTAATCATGGTTCAGAGTTCGCACGGATTCTATATTTTTGATTAATGGCATTAAAGAGGGGCTAATCGGGTTCCTAAGCGGCATCTTTATTATTTGATGAGCGTTAAGCAGTTGATCATTTCCGAGGGGCAGGCATTTGTGTCCCAAGATTTTAACCAGTTTACATGTTGGGTGGGTTCAAATTCTGTTATGCTATTATGCAAAATGGCGTTAAGACTTATCTTTGCAAAAAGGTGAAATATTGTTGGAATGGTGTTTTGCTTAGTTTTCTGTTGTTGCATCGAAAATTGTCCTATATCCTAGTTGGCTACTGTAATTATGTATGGATTTTTTGATGACGTATTGCTTGCTGTACTTGCTTCCTAAACCTGTCAGATTTACTTTTACTCCTGGGTGTATCTGGGGTAAACCTTCACATTGGGCTCGGCAGATGATACTATTTGTTTTTGCAGTTGGGTTTTTCAAGATAATTGTATTTTGGAGCGGTTTATCAGCCAAGGTTTCCGTTGCAACTTCTATTGTAGCACTATGAAGGTTATTGCCATACGCAAGTGTGATAGCTTGATTGCCTGTTGATACGGATGCCTTCAGCTCGGCGTTTTTGCCTTCGCCGCTAACTTCTATTTGTGGAAACGTGTTTGATGAAAAAACTGTCTTGATAGCTGTTATTTTTCCAATTAAATGGCTTTGTTCGCCTACGTATCCCATTTTGATTTGTACAGTTTTTCCTGTTTCAAAGATCTCACTGTTTATGATGTTCAATTGTACATTTTCGTTAACAGTAAAAGCGAAAACAGGTGATGCACCCATGGCTTCTTCTACTGTTAACGCGGCGATATCCATTCCATATTTTTGGACGACGTCTTCATTATTGATAATAATTTGAGGCCGGAGAGGCAAGTTGGCATTTACTGCTGTTCCACCTTGAGCCATTTTTCTGTCCCCAATAATGCATTATAGGTGCAGCTAAGTACAAAAACTATTCTTAGCTGGAAGTATCAGCTAGTTTTAATGCCTCCGTGTACTTGATTGCTTAAAGGCAAGCTGGTGAAGTTGGGTGTTTGTCGATAGTCATGCGCATCTACAGTGGGACAGCTTTGATGCTGACCGCGAGCAGGTGTTAAGTCGAGCAGAAAAAGCGCAGGTCGACTGCATAGTAAATATCGGCTTTGATCTCGACAGCTGCTTAAAGGGCATCAGACTCGCAGAGACATACGCAGGTCTTTATGTGGCAATTGGCATTCATCCGCATAATGCAAGCCAGTTTAGCGAAGAAACCCTGATCACGCTAAAGGAACTTGCAGCTAACCCAAAAGTTGTAGCCATAGGCGAAATTGGCTTAGACTATTTCAGAAACCTCTCCCCTATAGAGGCACAGATGAAAGCATTTGGAGCCCAACTCGGTTTAGCTCAAGAGCTAGGGCTGCCTGTGATAATTCATGACCGTGATGCACACGCCGACATTCTCCAAATGATTTCCAATTTTAGAGGAAAAGTCAAAGGCATTATACATTGTTTTTCAGGAAACAAAGAAATCGCTCAACAGTTTCTGGATCTGGGGTTTTTAATTTCCTTTGCCGGAAATGTTACTTACCCAAAAGCTTATCCGCTGCATGAAGCTGCGAAGTGGGTTAGCCTAGAGAACATGCTCATAGAGACTGATTGCCCCTTTTTGACGCCTCAAGAAATGCGGGGTAAACGTAACGAGCCAAGCTACCTTCCGATAACTGCAAGGAAAATCGCTGAACTAAAAGGCACAAGCATAGAAAAGGTGGCGGAAGCAACCACAAAAAATGCGAAGGATATCTACAGAATCACAGAATAATTGTCCCTAATTGGTGGGGTATTTGGGCTCAAAATTATGTCTGTTTATGCCAAATTTTGTGGTTTTTTTCTTGCTTGCTTGATTCACATTTTTGTGATCGCCTGCATGTTTAATTCAGAACAGTTTTTATATTATGTATTTTTGATGCACAAAAAGACATAGAAATTTACTAAGAGCGCTGCCGAAGTGATGCAAAGTGAAAAATGATGGCAACAAAAAAACGCATAATCAGTGTCGTAGCAATCTCGTTGATGTTCATGATGATGATTTCCGCTTCAGCTTCCGTCGGACCTCTCTTTGCCCACGCTGCAGGCCCAGCCACTTTCGGTAATACTGTTGTTGGCCCGTACACTGATAGGACACCAATAGGTGATAAAGATTCAGTAATGTACCAAGCACCTGAAACTGGAATCATGACTTCAATATCCATGTATATCCAGACAAGCGGTGCATTAGTCCGCTATGCAGTCTACACCGACCTTAACGGACAACCTGACAGGCTTATAGCTCAAAGCCAAATAGTAGTCACACGCGGAAACGATTGGACAACCGCGCTTATCTATGCACCAATAGAAGCAGGCCAAAACTACTGGCTAACAGTAGCATCAAACACCCTAATCTACTGGAACTATGACTTCGGCGCATTAGCAGGCAACGGCAAACAATCAACAGCAATCAGCTCCCTCGCCTACGGAGAATTCATTCCATGGGGAACAGCAAAATTCAGCATGTACGCAACCTACATACCAACAGACTCAGCAGCACCCGCTGAAGTAGTCCCTCCAGCACCAGTACAGACTCCCGCTCCAGTACAAGAACCAGTAGCTCCTGCTCCAGCCGTTACCACTCCAGAACCAGCACCAGAACCAACACCAGCACCAGTACAAGCATCCCCGGCTCCAACAAGTAACTTACCTGCAGGCCTCACTGTAAAAGCCCAGACCGACTTCGAAACCGTAACCAAGACAAGCTCAGCAACACTAAGTCTCGACTTTAAGCACTCATTCCACACTGAAGGCACAGGCGGTGCAAGCATGTGGATCGAAGGGCTCGACAGATCATCTGGCGTGCCAGCACACAGCGGCTCTCGCGCTCTAGGCATGGAAGTTACAGACATATCTCAATCTCGACGCAATGAGTTCAACATTTACAGCAACGACATAGGACTTAGCAACCAGTTCTACGTATCTACATACGTCTACTTACCCAGTGACTTCACTCTACGCGGTGGAGACGGCGCATACATGGACCTCTTCCAAGTCGCATCCAATACAGGACACGCATGCCCGATGTACTCGCTTATGATCAGTTCACCAAGCAGCGACGGCACCTTCGGTATGAGCATCTTTGCTCGCGATTCAAGTGCAAGCAAAATGGGCAATGACGGCATAATCGCTTCAGCTGGTCGTGTTAACCTTCCACGAGGGCAATGGTTCCACTTCGAATACTACCAAGTCAACTCAGCCAACGGCCTCATCAAAGTATGGATCAACGGACAGCAAATAATCGACTATACAGGCAACACTGAGCTAATTGGCAACTACTTCCTCTCCACTGACCTCTACTACAACGCAGACGACACAACACAACACCAAATGTGGTTAGATGATTTCGCAGTCTACGGCTAAACATCTAATCAACAAGCAATCAGGACACAAAAATAAAGACACCCATTAGGGGACACAAACAAAGCCCCTTTCCCTTTTTGTTTTAAACTAAATCTTCATTAATAATTCCGTGTTAAACGCAATTCTGTATGGAAGGCAATACCGCCCATTTAGACATATCACTGTTTATCCTTTTTCAACGTCCATCTTTGCGTGTCACGTTTGGTGTATTTATCCATGATCGCTTTAAACGCTTCATCAAGATTAATATGGTAATAATTAGCTATGCAGACAATGCTAAATAGCAAGTCAGCAAGTTCCATACCTAGGTTCGCGTCATCTGAAGTGCGTTTTTTCTTGTAGCCTTCGCGATCGTTGATTTCTCTGGCTAACTCGCCTACCTCTTCAACTACAGCAGCTAAAAGCGATAGGGGCGGCCAGTAACCTTCCTCAAACTGAGAAATCCAATCGTCCACTATCTTCTGGATTTCTTTAAGGTTCGTTTTAGGCTCCATTTAGGGCACCAAATTAAGATCGGATGCGCTGCTTTTAATTGTAGCTGATGTACAAGCTTCGTTAGGTTGTTTTTTGCAATTTTTAGAAGCAGCCGGGTTGAGCGGTTGTGGCTAGATTTAAAGGTGTGGATTATTTTTTACTTAGTGGCAGGAGGATGACTTTTGAAGAAAACCAAGGTGCTGTGTACTATTGGCACTGCTAGTATGGATAAAAGCGTACTTAAGAGGATGTATGAAGCCGGGATGAATGGTGTACGGATTAACACTGCTTATGGAAGCCTTGAACAATACAAGCACATTATTGATAATGTACGAGAAGTCGCGGACATACCAATAGTGATGGACATCAAAGGTCCAGAAGTAAGAATCAGGACAACACAAACAAAAACCGTAAAAAAAGGCGAAGCAATTCAAGTTGGGTTCCACAATGAAGAAATATGCTTCAACCATAATTTCTATGACAAAATTGAAGTTGGCGACACAATTAGTATTGATAACAACAAAATTCGGACCTACGTTGTTGAAAAAAGCCATGGTGTAGTAAAATTACAGGTAATGTCCGATGGAGTAATTTTTGACGGCAAAGGAGTAAATATCCCTAATAAGGACCTCATGATACCAACGCTTTCAGAAAAAGATATAGAAATTGCCAGGTTCAGCAAAGAGCAAGCCGTCGAGTATGTCGCGCTTTCATTTACAAGAAATGCTCAAGATATCAAAAACTTGAACGCTCAATTAGGCGGTTTTAAGGGCGGCATTATAGCTAAAATTGAGAATATGGAGGGTGTTGAGAAATTTGAGGAGATTTTGGAAGCCGCCGACGGAATTATGATCGCCCGAGGCGATTTAGGCATAGAAATTGCGGCTGAAAGAGTTCCTTTGGTTCAGAAATCAATCATAATACGGTGCAATCAACGGGCTAGAATTGTTATTACGGCTACTGAAATGCTTGAGTCCATGATATCTAATCCGTCGCCTACTAGGGCTGAAGTTAGCGATGTGGCTAATGCAATACTTGATGGAACTGATGTGGTGATGCTTTCAGGAGAGACAGCTGTAGGAAAATACCCCGTGGAATCAGTCAATATGATGTCTAGCATAGCCATGGTTACTGAAGAAGCAGTAAAAAGCAAAGTTGAAGGCGGAACAGACCAGTACTATAATATTTCAGACGCAGTCAGCAAAGCCATCCAAAGACTATGCCAAAGCATGCCCATTGACAAAGTCATAACCCTAACCAGAACAGGCTACACCCCAAAAGTCATCGCCCGATTCAAAATTAAGCAACCGATAATTGCTGTTACACCCGATAAAAAGCTCAAAAACCAACTTGAACTCTTGTTCGGCGTATATCCTGTGCAAATAGACTATGAGCACGAAAAGGACCGGGTAGGAGCAGTCGCAAATAAATTATGCTCGATGGACCTTATCAACGATGAAGAAATCGTCCTATTTACAGCAGGCATCAGAACACAAATGAAACATGCTAGTAACCTAATTGAAATACATAACGTGCATGAGCTTAAAAAATTCGCGAGCGCTTGCGGCACCTAAACTAACCATAAATTACTTTACTTTTTCATGAACTTAGAGCTATAGCTTAGAGGGCATCAGAAATGTTGCTTGATTTCCTCTGGGAACGTGGTTGCTAAACTAAACCGAGTAGGGTTAGGAGATTATTTCTTAATTAATTCTATGAAATCATCGATAGGTGTTGCAGGCATGCTCACAATATGCACTGTTCCACGAGAGCCCAGCTCTATAGAAACACGCGCGATCGCTTCATTATTTGGTGCTTCGACAATATTTACAAAATCATATCGCCCTAAAACAGAATACTGTTGCAGCACTTTGGCGCCAAATGCCTCGATTTCCTTGTTAACCTCTTTTATTCTTTCAGGTCTTACCTTGATTGTTTTTCTACCTTCAGAAGTGAGGGTGGATAAAAGAACGTATAAAGGCACAAAAATCACCAAGAAGTAATTGGTTTAATCCACTAATTTAAGGGTTTTCAATAGAGAATTAGGAGGAAGCAAGTCCCTCTGCTTTAGTAATCATGCAGCTTATTATAGACGCATTAAAAAGTTATGAGTTCTTAACACGGTAAAGTATGATGAACTAGGCTTGTAGCTGTGGATTTTTGGTAAAGTATATACCTTAATAGGTGCTCTTGGTTATGTAATTATCTGGCTGTTTTATACGTTATCAGGGAGTAAGGCTTTGTGAGTAGCGTGTATGTAAAGTGGTTTGACGAATTAAGTTCAAAAGATGTATCTATAGCTGGCGGAAAGAACGCTTCGCTTGGAGAAATGATTAGAGCCCTAAAAGGTAAGGGGATCAAAGTTCCCGAAGGCTTTGCTACCACAGCAGATGCATACTGGGAATTCCTAAGGAAAAATAACCTGAAGGAAAAAATTGAGTCACACATTAAAAAGATGGAAAATAAAGAAGAAACCTTAGAACAAACAGGTAAAGCCATACGTGAACTATTCTTACAGTCTAATTTTCCTGAGGATATCAAAAAGGCTATTATTGAATCATATAGGACGCTTTGTAAGACTTATGGAAGAGATAACGTTGACGTTGCTGTAAGAAGCAGCGCTACGGCAGAGGACCTTCCCCAAGCAAGCTTTGCAGGGCAACAAGAGACTTTTCTAAACGTTAGGGGTGAAGAAGCACTTTTGGAGGCTTGCCGAAAATGTTACGCTTCGCTTTTCACTGATCGCGCGATAGTATACCGGCAAGAGCAAGGATTTGAGCATATGAAGGTGGCCCTTTCAATTGGCGTCCAGAAGATGGTTCGTTCGGATAAAGCCAGTGCAGGGGTAATGTTTACCATCGATACAGAAACAGGATTCCCTAATGTGGTAGTTATAAACGGAGCTTGGGGATTGGGCGAAAATGTGGTGCAAGGCAAAGTAAATCCCGACGAGTACGTTGTCTTCAAGCCGGCACTTGATAACCCAAATTATGTGCCTATTATTGGCAAGGCATTGGGTGATAAGGCAAAGAAGATGGTTTATTGTGAAGACGAATGCAAGAGTACAAAAAACATTGACACACCTAATGATGAAAGGACAAAATTTGTGCTAAATGATCAAGAGATTTTGATGCTGGCAAAGTGGGGATGCGACATTGAGCGCCATTATGGTAAACCCATGGATATTGAATGGGCCAAAGATGGCGAAAACGGTGAGCTATTCATCGTTCAATCGCGACCAGAGACAGTTCAAAGTCAGAAAATAGCAAGCTCCCTTAAGACTTATCAACTAAAGGAGAAGGGAAAAACGCCGCTGGTAAAAGGCGCTAGTATTGGGAGCGCTATAGCAGTTGGGAAGGTCTGCAAGATTCTGAGCGTGGAAGACATTAATCAGTTTGAGGAGGGCGCTATTTTAGTCACAGGCATGACTGACCCCGATTGGGTACCAATTATGAAGAAGGCTGCGGGCATAGTCACAGATTATGGGGGGCGCACGTCACATGCTGCGATAGTCAGCAGAGAGCTTGGCATCCCAGCCATCGTTGGAACAGGAAATGCAACTACAGTGCTGGTTTCTGGTCAAGAAATCACGTTGTCCTGCGCAGAAGGCGAAACGGGTTACGTTTATGAAGGCATTTTGGATTTCGAGGAATCTGAGGTAAACGTTAAGGATGTGCCAAAGAGCAAGACGCTTATAATGATGAATATTGGCGACCCTGACGCAGCAACCAGATGGTGGATGCTGCCCTGTGACGGCATCGGCTTAGCCAGGATAGAATTCATCATCAATAACATAATTAAGATTCACCCTATGGCCTTAATACGCTTCAATTCCCTCGATGAAAAAACTCAAGAGAAAATCCAAGAACTTACTCAAGGCTATCAGGATAAGCCGGAGTACTTCGTTGACCACCTGGCAAGAGGTGTTGCAAAGATTGCCGCTGCCCAGTGGCCTAAGCCGGTTATCGTTCGCATGAGCGATTTTAAGACTAACGAGTATGCTAATCTTATTGGCGGAAAGCAGTTTGAGCCGAAAGAGGCAAATCCGATGCTGGGTTTCAGGGGAGCGAGCCGCTACTATAACGACAAATACCGGGAAGGCTTTGCCCTTGAATGTCAAGCGATTAAGCGGGCTAGGGAGAAAATTGGCATGTCCAATGTTGTGGTCATGATTCCTTTCTGTAGGACATTAGAAGAAGCAGATCAAGTCTTAGAAGTGATGGCATCGCATGGCTTAAAGCGCGGCGAGAATGGCCTCCAAGTTTACGTTATGGTCGAAGTTCCCTCTAACGTTATACTAGCAGAGGAATTTGCCAAACGCTTTGATGGCTTCTCGATCGGGTCAAACGATTTGACACAGCTGGTTTTAGGTATAGATAGAGATTCGGCTGAGCTTGCCCACCTTTTTGACGAGCGCAACCAAGCAGTTAAGAGGCTCATTAGCAGCCTTATAGAGTCAGCTCATAAATCGAAAACCACAGTAAGCATCTGCGGGCAAGCACCAAGCGATTACCCAGACTTCGCCGCGTTCCTAGTTAGGCTAGGAATTGATTCAATTTCTGTTAACCCTGATAGCGTGATAGAAGTTAAACGCAAGGTGGCTGAAACCGAAAAAGAAAAATTAAGTTAATTTGAATTTTGAACTGGCCTACCAAGTTCCAGCTCTGTCCGTGCCATAGAGGCCACTACGGCGGTAATTTTTAGCCATGATTTTGTTTGCTTTGGTGTAGCTGCATTTAATGCATATAGTGTTATGTATTTCAATTTCTCTTTGGTTAAGGGGAGCGAAACAGCGTATACATCGCTTAACATCTGCTGCATCCAAATCGTCGATTTGACTTTTTCTTGTCTTCAGAGGCGGAATCGGCTTCTCGGTTAAATTCTTCACAAGTTCAGCTTTTGCGTATGTCCGCGTCAAGAGCTTTACTCGAAACCGCACTTTATCGCCCAGTTCAACGCCGCAAAGGTGACAAGCAAATCCTTTTACTCGAACAACACCTATGCTGCCTTTCACTGATTCGACTATACCCTCGTAAACCTCGTTTGGCTTGACTTCATAATTGCCGAAGGGTGCGGGTGCTGTTTTAGGCGGCTCCTTGGGTTTGTTTGCTTGTTGAGCATCTTTTTCTTTGTTGGCGCATTTTTCCTGTTCTAAGTAGGCTTTTAATTCTGCAACCCTCTGCAGGGGTAGGCGGGTTTTAAAGGCTATTTCTCTGTCGGAGAGTCCGGGATTTTCTTTCAAACACTGGTTGACTAAACCGCATTCTGCAAAGTCCTGCTGGGTAACTAGTGTTGGCAGGTTCACAGGCTTCTCGGCTAATATTGGTGTGCGTTGGCCTTTGCGTTCGGCAGCATCCTTTACTTCATCTAGCACTCTATACGGAACCAGCCGAGCTTTTGTGTCTCTGGTTAAGCTATCCTGGCTGATTTCGACAGCAAACATGACTTTTCTGGCGCGGTATTCGTAGCATTTTCTTTTTATATCTGGGTTTAGGTCTTCCCATTCGCCACTTTTCTTGAATATGTCAAAGCCTTTTTCGTCGCGGACTACGTATCGTCTTAGTCCTTGTGATAATGGGAGCTGCTGGCGCAGGTGAAACTTCGCTACCTTTACTTTACAGGCCAATTCTTCATTGATGATTTTTTGCTTCTCGCTAAAGCAGCCATCAATTATGGTCAAAAAATCGTCCATATCTTTAATCAGAGGCGCAGGGATTACTTTGGCGTTGTTTCTCAGGTAACTTTCGAGGTCGCCGTATGGGTATTGTCCCGAAAGCTTGCTTAAGTCACCGATGATGATGAGTTTCTTTTTAGCCCGAGTCATGGCTACATTTAATCTGCGAAAATCCGTGAGTGCCCGGGAGACGTTTTCTTTTTCCTCCGAAGGCACCCACGTTAGATTATAGATTACGATCTCGTTTTCTTTTCCTTGAATTGAATCCACTGTGGATGCAATATGTGTCTCATCAAAGTAGTCATTACTGGACAAGTTGCCGTAGATTTTGCGGACTGCCTTCTTGAGTATCTCCCGCTGTAACCTGTAGGGTGTTATAAACCAGATGTTGTCTGGATGTACACCTGCTTTTATTAGGTCATGTCTGACTTTGAGGGCGATGGTGGCTTCGTAGCGGTTTAAACAAGATGGCTGTACATGCTTGGAACCTTCGTCGCGCTTAGAAGGAAACCATTCTATCACGTTCTCATAAGGCATATCGTCATAATGCATATCTATATAGCAAAGCGGCGACCCGTCAACGATGCCTTTAATTTGCTCTACCAGCAAGTGCTTGGGTACAAGCTTCTTTTCAAGGCATGACTCGCCTGATTTTATGCGGTTACCGTAGAAGTGTCTAGAGGAGAACTCTATAATGGCGGGGTGGCTTCGGAACTGGGTTTCAAGCATGACTGCATTCTGTGGATAGAGTTCAATGAGCAAACGGAAAAGGCTCTCGCATTTCACACCGCAGCTGCCCTTGCAGGAACATGATGGCGGCATGCGACTCTTGGTTATCGGTGGAAGCTGCTTATGGTCTCCAACTAAAATGAACGCTTTACCTAATAGCACACCTGCCAGCGTCAACGGTATTGTAGCCATCGAGCTCTCATCAACAATGACTACATCAAAAAATGGCTCATCAAACGTCAGCTTTCCGTTTAAAACCAAAACTGAAAGCTTCGATAAGGTCGCACCAACCACCTTTGAAGCGGAAAGTCTGAACTGCTCATCTTTATGAGACGGCACCAAAGCTTTCAGCGGCTCAGAAACCTTTGACATTACTCCAAGGCGCGCCATCTTGGGTCCAAGAGATGGAATTAAGGTCTCCAGTACGTTATCCACCGCTACGTTAGTGTGAGAGGTGATTAGGACCCTTTGACCTCTGCTGACTAGTTGCCGCACAATTTCCGTTATGATTGTGGTTTTTCCTGTGCCCGGTGGGCCGTGAATCAAAAAGAATCCTTGTGCATCCCAAGACTGCAGTGCCTTTTTGACCGCTAGAGCCTGAGTCTCAACCTTATATATGCGTTCATCAAAAAGGTCAAAGTTAGCTTCAGCTTGATTGAAATCTTCAAGGTCAACATTTCCCAAAATTATTTCGTAGAGCATCTGGGCACTAGCGCTGGTTTTTGCTTGCAGGGCGCTAAGGGCTTGTTTTTGCATTTCGATGAGTTGGATGCCGTCAGCTTCCGATAGCTGGACTGCTCCTGGCTGGATGGGTTGGCTTAGGATCAGGTAGGGGCTTTTTTCGTCGGTGATCCATAGGCTGGCGTGCTGAGTTGAGCTGCCTCGTTTGACTTCGACCCAGGTTATCTCTTCAAATAGTGCCAGCTGGGAATTTGGATCTAAAGCTGCGTAGTATATGTCACCTTCTTTGTGGCAGCTGGTAACCTCGGCTTGGACCTTTCGTCTATTCGCCGATAGGGCAACTTCTCGGCTCAATTCATTAGACAGGAACGCATCTATTTGCGCAATCAAATCACACGAAAGCATCCAAACACCTCAATATCTACAGTTCAAACCAAATTTTGCGCTGTAGCCCCTACTGTAGAAGTATATAGCAACTATCTAAACCAATATTTTACGCTTTCTATTCTTTTGAACAAAATTCAAAACGTGGCAACAGCGCATATTTGATGCATAAATATCACCAAAAAAGGTAAGCTGCCTTAAAGTTGAGCTGAATCAAACATCAATATTAAGTCGTTTGAACAAGTTTCTTTGGGTGAACTTTTGTCAAGCACAAATACGAAAGGCGATGCTTCGCCTATAGAAGGCCCAAAAAATTTGTCCTCAGATGCTTACGAAAGCATCACGATACCTGAGCCTAAAGAGGAAAACGGCAAATTCCAATGTTCAATCTGCAGCAGGCAATTCAATACGAAACAAGGCTATTATACACATGCACGCCAAAAGCACAAAGTAGGCAGTTCCATCTCAACTGCTATCTACTAGTAGCTGCCCCTTATGCCCTTATTGTGGCAGAGTCGCGCTTAGCTTTCAGTTGTTAATTAGATATTTGTGTTTGCTGCAAGCCAATGATGGAGCTTCGTTACGATATTTTTAATGAAATACACAATATCTGGAGTGAATATTGAGATTGAGGCTAGGGCGAAGTTTATGGGGAAGACTATGGCGTGCTCGAAGATGTTGCTGCCATAAGGTCCCATTATAAACAGGTAGTAGCCGACATACTGGAAGGCTGACCACGCTAGAGTTTGCGTCAGCGCCCCAAAAAGCCTAGCTGCATACTTGTTTTTCCCATTGAGGATTTCGCTTCGGTAGCTGCTAAAGAAGATTTCTCCCGCTATGCCCCCTGCACCTCCGGGAAAAAATGCGTTAACCAGAAGCTTCTCTAAAAAGTTGCCGGGTATAATGTGCCCAATCCAGAAGCCCGGCCAATTTAGAACCGGAATGCTTATACTGCCTGTGGCGAAGCGAATTGCCGCTGGAATCCCATAAATTATTACTCCGGCAATTTGCCAGGTCCAGAACCTTCTGCTTCGAAAAGTGGCCCTCAAGGCACCAAGCAAGTCCATACACAAAATGCAACTGCGTACAATTAAAAGTCTTCCTGGCAACAGAAAAGCACGGTTATGTTGGGAGCCTGATAGCAACTTGAAACCTGAGGAGTTGTTATTGTATTTATTCAATCACAAAATTATATGATAATAGGTTTTGCTTAGCACATACAGATAGACATGGTAGAAGGGCGTGGTCTTTTGGATAATTTTTGGGTACGGCATACTTCTAAGGAGCGAATTTGCAGGAAAAGATGGCTGAAGTCATTTTGCGTATTTATGCCGCTTCTATTGTTAGTATTTGGTATTTTAGTTGGAAACGGTTCAAGTTTACTACTAACTAGCCAAGCCGGTTTATCCGATGGTGTTATTATCCAGGATGGTGCTTTAAGAGATTCTAATGGACCCATATTTCAGCCCGTTCAGTTGACTAATGTTTCAGTTGTAGATCTTTATCAAGCTGTTAGGGACTCGGTGGTGACTGTAACTGCCCGGCGGGTACAAGAATCGATTGGTGGGGCGGAAATTGATCTTGTTCAAGGTTCAGGGTTCGTCTATAATTTTAATAATCGTATGGTTATCATCACTAACTTCCACGTAATCAATCAGGCAGTAGAAGTCAGTGTAACCTTTGCTGATGGTAATGGTTACGCCGCAAATATACTGGGTTTTGATCCTTATGCTGATCTTGCGGTGTTATCTGTGAGTGCTCCAGCAGACCAATTCAAACCCTTACAGGTAGTTAGCTCTTCAAGCCTTAACGTTGGAGATTTTGTGGTTGCAGTAGGCAGCCCGTTTGGACTCTCTGGCTCCATGACAACAGGCATCGTAAGTCAACTTGGCAGAACCATAACTTCACCAACCACAAGCAATTACCCAGTAGCGAATGTTATTCAAACAGATGCACCTATTAACCCGGGCAATTCAGGGGGACCTCTCCTCAACAGCCAAGGTCAGGTCGTTGGAATAAACACCGCTACAGTATCAGAATCAACAGGCATAGGATTCGCCGTACCTTCAAACACACTGCTTCGCGAAATTAACGACTTAGTTAACACTGGTTCTTATAATAGGCATCCCTACTTAGGAATATCCAGTGTAGACATGAACTACTACATTGCCCGAGAAATGAATATAGATGTCACCTATGGAGTCTTACTCCAACAGGTAACCCGTAACGGTCCTGCAGATGAAGCTGGACTAAGAGCAGGCAACACACAAAGGACCATCAATGGTGCTACATTGACAATTGGCGGAGATATTATTACTGAAATTGACGGAAACCGCATAATAAGCACCGACGATTTATCCTCCTTTTTGGAAGAAAATACGCAACCAGGCGATCAGATAACCCTTACTATCATCAGAAACGGTCAACCCCAAAATGTGCCCGTAACACTAGGAACACGTCCGCCCCCCAATGCATCTGTCAACCCAACCCCATTCATTTCTCAATCACCCGAACCTACCGCAACTCTAACATCATCACCAAACGGATCTCCTTCTCCTACTATCTCAGAAGTTACCATAGTGGCAATAATTATCATTTTAGTAATTGCAGTCACTCTAGCAGCCATAATTGTTAATATTAGAAAGAAGACCCCGGCACCCGTGGAAGCCACTACATACTTATAGCTGTATAAAATGCAACGATAGCTGTGGGGCTCTAGCCGTTATATTGTTGTCAAAGTAGCGTAGTTGACTTAATTATGTCGGATAGTTTTGGCTATCTTTAGATTATGTGGTTGCCTAGCTGTAATCACAAACCTATAAACTGTTTTTCGCTTGCATAAGCTTGGCGTATTATATGACGACAAAAACGGTTAAGCAAATTGGACGCCAAACTGCTGAGCCGAACATTTTTGATTTACTTAAGCAGGACCATCGAAAGGTAGAGGAACTATTCAGGCATCTTCTTGACGAGTTTGAACCCGATAGAGAAATATTTACCCAAATAAGGCAGGATTTGCTTGCGCATATGGAAGGCGAAGAAAGATACTTTTATCCAGCGCTTAAACAAGGTGAAGATTTAACGTTTCTAACTAATGAGGCGATTGTAGAGCATGAAACTGCAAGAACCTTATTAAATAAAATAGCAAAGACCTCTGAGACAAGTGAAATGTGGCTGCCACACGTTAAAGTTCTAAGCCAAATAGTGGATATGCATATAGAAGAGGAGGAAAGCGACGTTTTCAAAAAAGCAAAGAAAGCCTTAAGCAAAACCCAGCAAACAGAAATTGCCCAGCGATTTCAGCAGGGAAAAACAAACAGTCAAAGAATTGCAGGCGAATTTGCTACTAAACCGAAAACCCGAAAAACTTCCAAAAGAGGGAAAAGGAGTTAAGGTAACGTAGCTTCTTTGAGCATTCTAGCTGTTTCTTCAAGTTTGACAAGCATTTTTGCAAGGTTACCTTGATTTGTACCGATAATGTTTACAAATACGCTTCCTACTATGGCACCGTTTGCGCCTGCTTTGATTATGTTTTTGACATGTTCTGGTTTTGATATTCCGAAGCCGACTGCTAATGGCACTTTGCCTGAGGTTAATGGCAGCACGCGTTTGATGAGGTTAAAAGTTGACTTGTCTATTGTGTCTTTTGCGCCCGTTACACCAAAATGTGAAACCAAATACAGAAAACCTGAACTGCAGTTAACTATATTGCGTAGCCGTTCTTCTGTTGTAGATGGTGCAGCAAGGAAAATCGTGTCAAGGCCATGAGCAACTGCGGCTTTACGGTAATCAGCAGCCTCCTCCAATGGAATATCAGGAATTATTGCACCGTCAACGTTACAGCTTCTTGCCATGCTAAAGAACTTAGCTGGCCCCATCTTGAATATGGGGTTATAGTAAGTCATCACTGCAACAGGGATAGAGTGGTTTTTCTTGATTTCCTTGGCTATTTCTAGTACTATGGTTGGTGTGGTTCCAGCTCTTAATGCACGCACGCTTGCTGCTTGAATCGTTGGACCATCGGCAATAGGGTCAGAGAAAGGTATGCCTAGCTCAAGTATGTCTATGCCACCTTTGATTAGTGCCTCTGCGATTTTAGGTGTATACTTTGGTTCAGGATCGCCACCCATTACGTATGCAATAAGTGCGCCTTCGTTTTTAGCTTCAAGTTTTTGGAATAGTTCAACGATGTTACTCATATTTTTGCCCCCATAAATTTGGCTACTGTTTCGACGTCTTTGTCGCCTCGACCTGACAGAGTGACTACGATTGATTGGTTTTCCTTCATTTGCTTTGCAAGCTTCATAGCATAGGCTAAAGCGTGTGAAGATTCTAATGCGGGGATTATCCCTTCAGCCTGCGATAAAGCAAGGAATGCATCTACGGCTTCATTATCATTGATAGAGACATATTCTGCTCGCTTTAATGCACTTAAGAAAGAGTGCTCTGGACCTACACCTGGGTAATCTAAACCTGCAGATACACTATGTGTGTTCTGGATTTGACCCGCCTCATCTTGGAGAACATAGGTGAGCATGCCATGGAAGACCCCTTCTTCACCCGCACCGATAGATGCTGCATGTTTACCCGTTTCTATACCTTCGCCGGCGGCTTCAACACCATACAGCTTCACAGTCTCCTCATCTTCAAAAGGATAGAAGGTTCCTGCTGCGTTACTTCCCCCGCCTACACATGCAACTATTGCATCAGGAAGCTTTCCTTCTTTCTGCTTGAATTGCTCTTTTAGCTCACTGCCTATCACGCTCTGGAAATCGCGGATCATCATCGGGTATGGGTGTGGACCTACAACTGAGCCGATAAGGTAGTGAGTGTTTTCGAGATTAGTTACCCAGTCACGAAAGGCAGTGTTGATGGCATCTTTCATGGTTTTACTGCCTGCTTCTACAGGATGCACCTCGGCGCCCATTAGCTTCATGCGGAAAACATTAAGCCGTTGTCTCGCCATGTCGTCAGTGCCCATGTATATTTCTGCCTTTAATCCTAGTACTGCACCTGCCATTGCAGTGGCTACGCCATGCTGTCCTGCACCTGTCTCGGCAATGATCCGCGTTTTGCCCATACGCTTAGCGAGCAACGCCTGAGCAAGAGTATTGTTGATTTTATGGGCGCCGCCGTGTGCGAGGTCCTCTCGTTTTAGGTAAATTTTTGCTCCGCCAACTTTTTGCGTCAAATTTGCAGCATAATAAAGTGTGGTTGGTCTGCCAGCATATTCGCTAAGGTAGGAGGCCAGTTCTTTATTGAAGGATGCATCATTTTTTGCTTGCTCGTAGGCAGCTTCTAGTTCGTTGACGGCTTTCATAAGTACTTCAGGAATGAAACGTCCACCGTACTTGCCGAATTTTCCATCTACAGGGTAGCTGCTTAATTTTTTCATTGGTTCAGTTTTCATCTGCTATTTTCCTCTATTGTTTTAATTTTTTTATTATGCGTTTACAAGCTCCCGAACTTTTTCACGGATGTTTTTAGCCTGCATAATTGCCGAGCCAATAAGGAATGCTTTTGCGCCATATGTGCGTAGAAAGTGGATGTCTTCTGGGTTGTTGATGCCGCTTTCGCTCACAAATGGTGTATCGTCGCATTTAATTTGGGAAAGTATATCTTTGGTTACGTTTAGGTCGATTTTTAACGTTCCGAGATCCCGGTTGTTGATACCTATGAGGTCAGCATTTGTTGTTATAGCATTCTTAAATTCATGCATACTATGCGTTTCTAAAAGAACTTCAAGGTTTTTCGCATGTGCCTCGGCAATCATATCATCTAAGTCCATGTCACAGTATCCTCGCTCAAAGAGAGCATGAATTAATAGTACGACATTGGCGCCTGTTCTTGCTGCAGCGTCTAATTGTGTTGAACTTAGTATGAAATCTTTCATTAAGAGTGGCAATTTTACGGTTTTTCTTACTCTTATGAGGTTGTCAAGGGAGCCGTTGAAGTGCTTAGGTTCAGTTAGAATTGAAAGACCTATGGCACCGCCACTTGCCATGGCGCTCGCAATCTCTGATGCATCAAAATTCTTTCTAATAGTACCTTTTGATGGTGAAGCCCCTTTTACTTCTGCGATAATAGGTACTGCTTTGCATTGTAGAATAGCTCTTTTTAGACTTACATGCACGGGCTTTACGGGGTTTAAGCAGTCATAGTATCCTGAAGTAATAGTGGCTTTTGCTTGCTGTGCTAAAGTGTCTAGGAAGTCACTCATGCTGCTCAAACTCCTCAAGCTTGCCTAGGCTGCCACCTGATGCCTGAATTAGCGCTTTAAGTTTCTTATATGCAGCTCCGCTATAGATTGATTCGCGTGCAAGCTCCATACCGCTTCTAAAATCATCCGTTTTTCCGCCAACTATTAACCCTACAGCACTGTTGGCAAGCACAACTTCCACTTTAGAGTCATTTTCTGGCAGTCTCCCAGCTATTATTTTGTATAATGTTAGGGCGTTTTCTTCAGGCGATGCTCCCTGCAAGGCTTCTACTTTTGTAGGTTTTATGCCAAAATCTTTTGGCGAAACTTCCTTGGTTGTGATTTGTCCCTTTTTTAGGTGAGAAATAATCGATTTACCTACAGTAGAAATTTCATCTAGCCCTTCCAGACCGTGGATGACCATTGCTTCTTCACATCCAAGACTTTGCAGAGCTTGAGCCAATGGTGTAGTCAGTCTGGCATCATAGACGCCAAGCAGTTGAGCGTTTGCTGAAGCAGGATTGGTAAGCGGTCCTAGCAGGTTGAATATTGTACGAATACCCACTTCTTTACGGGGTACAATGGCGTACTTCATTGCAGGGTGAAAGAGCGGTGCGAACAAAAATCCTATCCCTACTTGCTCAATGGCTTTTTCCGCTTCAGAGGGTTGCATGCTTAGGTTAAGTCCGAGCCGTTCTAAGACATCAGCGCTACCGCTTTTACTGGTGACTGCACGGTTTCCATGTTTCGCAATAGCTACGCCTGCACCAGCAACCACGAACGCAACTGCCGTGCTAATGTTAAACGTCTTGGTCTTATCTCCTCCCGTACCGCAGGTGTCAACAAGGCGACCGCCCACCTTAGGGTTAATTCTGTAGCAGTGTTCACGCATTACCTGCGCAAAAGCTACAAGCTCATTCACAGTTTCGCCTCTCATACGCAGAGCTGTCAAGAACGCTGCAATTTGGGCGCTTGTGGCTTGCCCAGTCATAATTTCGTTCATAACTTGGCGCGATTCTTCACAGGAGAGACTTACGCCGTCCACAAGGGCTTGAATATTTTCCCGAATCATGCCCGTTCACCCTGTAGGAAATTTTTTATGATGAGCTTGCCGTCTTCACAAAGTATTGACTCAGGGTGAAACTGGACACCCTCTATGGGGTACTGCTTATGGCGTATGCCCATTACTTCTCCGTCGTCTACAGATACTGCAGTTATTTCTAGGCAATTGGGTATGGTATTATGTTCGCCTGCAAGTGAGTGGTAGCGGGTTGCTATGAAGGGGTTTTGGACTCCCTTGAAGAGTCCTTTTCCGTTGTGTTTTACTTGGCTGGTCTTGCCGTGCATGATCCGTTTGGCTTGGACCACTTTGCCTCCGTAGGTGCTTATTATGCCCTGATGTCCGAGGCATACACCTAGTGTTGGAATCTGGGGACTTAAATGCTCAAGGATGCCTTTGCAAACGCCAAAGCACTTGGGGTTTTCGGGAGAACCTGGTCCGGGCGATATGACTATGCGGTCAGGTTTTAGTGCCTTAGCTTGCTCAAGTGTTATGAAATTATTGCGGTAAACGATGGTTTCTGGACCTTGTTCACCTATGTATTGGACAAGGTTGTAAACAAATGAATCATAATTGTCTATGACTAATACCCGCATCAAAGGTTGCCTCCCGCAATGTTCAGCGCTTTCATTAAGGCACCCGCTTTGTGCTCGGTTTCTACCCATTCTTTTTCGGGAACGGAATCAGCGACAATACCTGCGCCTGCCTGAAGATGTGCTTGACCATTCTCCGCAAATAAGGTTCGAATTGTTATTGCAAAATCAGCGTTACCGTTATATGAGAAGTAGCCTACAGCGCCAGCGTAGGGTCCTCTTCTTGCGGTTTCAAGTTCTTCAATAATTTCCATGGCTCTGACTTTGGGTGCGCCCGAAACTGTGCCTGCAGGGAAAACTGCACGCAATGCATCATAGCTGTCGCAGTCATCTCTTAGGTCACCTACTACACGCGAAACAATATGCTGCACATGGCTGTATCCATGGACCTGCATAAACTCGGGGACTCGTACGCTGCCGAACTTAGAGATTTTGCCTACATCGTTTCTGGCTAAGTCAACAAGCATAACATGTTCAGCACATTCCTTTGCATCCATAAGTAATTCTTTAGCTAGGCGTCTGTTTTCAACGGCATTTTCAGCACGGGGTCGAGTACCCGCTATGGGAAACGTTTCAACGGTGTGGTTGTCAACGCGGGCAAGCATTTCTGGGCTTGAGCCGACGATTTGCCTGCTGTTTGACTTGAAGTAATACATGTATGGTGAGGGGTTAATTGTTCGTAGGGTACGGTAGAATTCAGTTAGGTCACCTTTCACTCTGAAGTCGTAGCGCTTGCTTAAGACAACTTGGAATATGTCACCTTTGGTGATGTATTCCTTGGCTTTTTCTACTGCCTGCTCGAAGTGCTGCTGGGTAGCGTTTGTTTTCGGTTGCTGGAAAGATAGTTCTTTGGTTTCTGTGGGCTTTTTTAAAAGTTGTTCGATTTCGGGCAGGCGATTTTTGTTGTAATAATAGTAGTGTGCGCGTTTTTGCTTGTGGTCAAAGACTATACCGTCGTCAAATATGCCCATTTCAATGTCAGGGAATCCTATATCATCGGCTGTTGTGGAGGGCAGTTTTTCCCAGTAGCGTACTGCGTCGTAGCTAATGTAGCCAACGGCGCCTCCTGCAAACCGGAACTCCTTGTTAGCTGTTACCCTGCTTGCGACAAGCCGCTGGACTAGATGCAATGGATCTGTGGTTTTTTCTTTAACCTCTTCACCTGTTTCCTGATCACATATCAGTGCGTCACCATTCTTTACCTGTATAGTACAACGTGGACCAAAGCCGATAAACGAAAACTGCGCCAGCTTTTTTGGACCTTCAATGGATTCTAAAAGGTAAGCTGTTGTGTATTGCTTGTTGATTTTTGAAAAGACTTCAAGGGGCGTTTTGGTGAAGGGAATCTTCTTAAAATTTAGTGGATCAACTATTCTAGTTGAAGTTGTTTGTGTTATTATTGGCTGCTGTGAGCCAAAGGCGATACCCCATTTTTCAACGTACTCCTTATGGTTCACAACAATACGTTTATGCATTATTTAAGGCTTTTTTGTACAAAAACGTACATAAAACTACGTTGTTTTCTTCAAGGAACTACCTAACCAATCAAGGTACGCTTCTGATCCTGCAACTATAGGTAACGCAAGAACTTCTGGCACCTCATAACTATGCAGACTCTTCACCTTTGCATACACCTCATCAAACAAATCACGTCTCGATTTCATCAAAACTAAAACTTCGTCAGCATGATCAATTTTTTCCGCCCAAATAAAACGCGAGGATACAGCACTTATGATGTTTGCACATGCAATAAGCCTTGCTTCAAGTAGGCTTTGAGCTATATTTTCTGCTTCCTGCTTATTCGCCGTTGTAACTAACAAAATTATATAATTAGTTTCCATCATTTCACCTACACCAATAACAAACATTAGCAAAGAAAAGTCTTGCCATACCCTTCTTAGCTATGCCTAGGTATCGTCACCTTTATTTTCCAAAGCGAACAATTGTTGTGTAGGATTCTTGTTAAAGCAGGAGAGTTGATTATTGAAGACAATTGGAATAGTTACTACTGGTGGCGACGCCCCTGGCATGAATGCAACCATCCGAGGAGTTGCCCGCATTGCATACTCAAAAGGCATAAAGGTGCTAGGTTTTCAGCGTGGCTGGGAAGGTCTGATAACGAACACTTATGTAGAGCTAGACCCACGCTCTGTAGGCGGAATAGTCCAGACAGGTGGCACTATACTGCGCACCGTAAGATGCCCCGAATTTAAAACTGAGGAGTATCAACAGAAAGCTGCGGATAATCTTGCTTTGAATAATGTTGATGGATTAGTCGTTATTGGTGGCAACGGTTCAATGCATGGAGCCTTAGATTTAAGCGCTAAAACTGACACCATTATGGTAGGTATTCCTGCGTCAATAGACAATGATGTATATGGCACTGAAGAAACCATAGGTTTTGATACTGCTGTTAACACGGCGGTAAGTGTGATTGACAAGATACGTGACACTGCAATCTCTCACGAGAGAATCTTTGTAGTCGAAGTTATGGGCAGAGAACGGGGGTTTCTTGCAGTAAACGTAGGTATAAGCGTAGGCGCCGAAGTCATACTTGTGCCTGAACAAGAGTGCCCCCTAGAAAAAACACTAGAGACAATTAAAGAAAATACCCGTAAAGGTAAACGGGCAGGCATTATCGTTGCTGCAGAGGGCATAGGCGATACAGCTCAACTTGCCAAAGACCTACAACAGCACACCGAAGCAGAAGTACGCTTATCCATAGTTGGTTACGCGCAGCGAGGCGGTAGCCCAACGGCGAGAAGCCGACTGCTAGCTAGCCTATTCGCTCAGAAAGCCGTTGACCTATTAATTGAGGGCAAAAAGAACTGTACCGTCTCATTGCAGAACAACATATTAGGCTGCGTCAGCCTTGCGGAGGCATGCTGCAAAAAGAAAGCTTTCGACCCCAAAATGTTAGAACTTGCAAGCATGCTTTCCATATAGACAACTTTTTAGTACCTCTTTTTTGCCTACATTACCTATTCCAACAATTTTGTTCTCAAAAAAGTGTATAGGAAAAGGAGAACTGGTTTAGAGACAGCATGTCTTCTATTTAGTTTGGAGAACCATTTTTATGAATTCAACTGGCATGAGTGACTTTTCCGCAATTTCTTTGATGCTTAATCCGTTATTGTAGAATCTTACGATGACATCTGACATTGGTTCGCCAAATTCGATTATGTGATTATCGGGATCATAAATTCTGAATGCTCGTTGCCCCCAAGGGTGCTCAACAATAGGGTGGATGATTTTTACAGCTTCTTTTGTTAGCCTTTCAAATAAATCTGTTAGATTGGAGGATTCAAAATAAAGTTCGGCATTATTAGCTCCAACCGTGACCTCTTTGGCCTTCTCTTTGAAAATTGTATTTAGGGCATAGTCTTTTTCCCATATTGAAAGTCCACCTTCAAATCCTACGTTTTTCCCAAAGTCAGCAACAATTTTTTGTTCAAGGATTTCGCTGTAGAACTGCTTAGCCTTCTTAATATCTGAAACGAAGAAGACTGCAGTTTGGTATTTTGGCGCCTTTGATAATTCTGTTTTTGACATTTTATGCCTCGAGATTGGAGACTGCTAATAGTTTATTAATTTTTTAGCGTTGTTTATGTATGGCCGACTGGTTTGCTGCCTGATTTTTAATACAGAAACTATATTTTGCAGCAGATTTTTCTATTCTGTTGGATTTTCTCTTTTGGGATAGAATCTATTGACATCTGTTTTCTTGTTCATACAAATTGTTATCACCAGCGTTAATTACGCACCCTGAGTCACCTAGTATGTATTTTCTTGGAGTATTGAAGAGGCATGCTTACAACGACTTTCTCCTACAAAATAAACACGGAAGTTCCTCCAAGCTACTTTGAAAAGTTATTCGACTTTATTTATAGACAATTTTTTGTCCCCCAGAAGCAGCGTTTTTCAAACCTTGTAAAAGAACTGTCTCCTGTTGCTAGCCGCATCGCTTATAATATTATTGATGCGCAGGGCAAAGAGATACTGCAGGTGCAGATTGAGGGCACTGATACAATCAACGTGGAAATAATGCCTATTGATGGTCAAGTGTCTGATACTGTGGTAGAAGAAGCCCGTCAAGATGTAGTAATCGCAGTCAAGATGTTTGAGGAAAAAGCACGCCGCGCCACTTGGTACTTTGCATGGCGCGAAGGTGAGACTATCGTCCCCGAAAGGGTCAGGCCCCAAGAAAAAAGCTTTAACAGAATATTTCTAGAAACACAGATTCTGCTTTTCCTCACATTTATCGTGCTGGGGATGGGGTTGTTCATAGTTATTTATACTTTTTATCCTGAATGGTTCTGGGTTGCGCCTCTAGCGCTTATAGGTTCCCAGTTCTTTCTTGTCTTCTATTCGAATAAGATAATTTCGCGAACAGGCGACTGGGCCATTACTGAAAAAAATCCGATAATTCATCTTTTGGAGTATCGTATTCCAGCTGGCACTTTGGGTGCAATTGAGGATTTTAAGCAGGCACCAGAGCAGTTAGTGGCGATTAAAAACGAAATTTACCAAGAAATTATTTCCAAGCAGGGCGTAATAAACTGTAACCAAGCACAGAAGGTCTTTGAAAAATACAATTTTTCCTGCAACCCTGAAAATCTAGTTGCTAAAAAAGTTAATGTCTACGAGATTGTAAAAAAGGTGGCTGATAAATTTGGCTATAAGATGCCGAAAATTGTTGTATCAAACACTATGGTCCCTAACGCTGCGGCCTCAGGTCCCAGCCCCAGTCGGGGTATTGTTCTTATAACTACAGGACTACTTGTTCAGCTCAATGAAGACGAAATTACTAGCGTATTAGGACATGAATTCGGGCATCTTAAAGGCAGAGACCCGCTTATTTTGTATGCGTTAACAAGCGGAGAATTCCTGTTCCGCTTCTATGTGCTCTTCAACTTATTCCCAATAATATTTGTATCCTTCCTATTCTTCCTGTACTTCTGGGCAGTTATGACAGTTATATTCTTCATTGCGAAATTCTTTGAAGCCCGCGCTGACCTCACATCTGCAATTATAATGGGGCAACCAAAAGTATTAGCTGGCGCATTGGAAAAAATTGGATTCCAACGCCTCCTTTTCGAACGGACTCCATCATTTCGCATCCAAGAATGGATAGGACTAGACAGCCATCCACCTATATACTTCCGTGTGGAGCGTCTATCTAAACTTGACGAAACCGTAAGAGTAAAACATCCCTTGATCCGGTCAATACGAGAAGTGTTCAAAGGGTTTGCTGCAACAATATAGGTCTAACTACAAAATGTTTGAGAAAATTCAATTAAACAAGGTATTTGCCTATAATTGTACCTAATTTGTGTTTTAGAGAATTATGGTTATAATAAGCAGTGAAAAATCTAAAAATACGGGCAATTAAGATTAAGGGTAGCAGTTTGCCTAATTGCCCTGCTGTTTTTCTATTAAAGTTAAGGTTAAGGTTGATTTGACGTTATCTATATTGCGAATTTGTTTGGCAATTATGTCCCTTACCTGGTTGAATGAGTCTGCTTGAACCATTGCGACAGCATCGTACATGCCTTGTGAGGGGTGGGCTTCTCTTACGCCTTCAACTTTCTGTAAATCTTCAATCACTGTCGGCGAACCGGTCTTCGTATTTATGAAAACATATGCCCTAGGCATGTTTTTAGCCTTCCTTTGTTAACATGATTTTTTGGAGCAAGCATACCAAAAACATACTGCATTAATTTGTGGCTTGGTAATCCTTTGGCTTATTACAAACGCCTAGTATAATTACCCCAAGTTTTTGTCATGGTATTCCTTCGCGGACACAGTAAAAGTTGCCATTTATTCGGACAAAGGCGGGGCACTTACCATTATTGCAATGATGCAACCATTGACATGGCGATCTGACCTCATGCACACGTTTCTTGTGGACATAAGTGTTTGATACTGAATGATATTTGAAGTTCTCTTTCTTTGAAAACTTGTCTAATACTGCTCCCATTCAAACCACCTAAAAAGTTATTCGTTAATTCAGATTGTCCCGTCCAAGCTATTAAAACTGTGTTACAGTCATGCGCCTATAACAACCAACAAAGCAGCCTTAAAACCCAAATTGCGTTTTATACACGGCAGATAGATGAGCCCTTATAAAAAGTGTTATTTAGCAGATTCAAACATCATTGACAAATAGGTGCCACGTTTGAAGTTTCAAGGAAGAGACATTGCTTCAATTGAAGATTTTACTCGAGAAGAAGTAGATTACATTTTAAATATTGCAAAAATTATGGAGCCCCTTGCCCAGAAAGGTTCTGATATCCTCAAAGGAAAAATCCTTGCCACACTCTTCTTTGAACCAAGCACACGTACTAGGCTCAGCTTTGAGTCGGCCATGCTTAAACTCGGTGGCTCTATCATAGGTTTTGGCGACGCAGAAACAAGTAGCGTAAAAAAAGGTGAAAATCTGGCAGATACAGTGCGTACCGTCGAAAACTATTCAGACGTTATTGCTCTACGGCATCCTCTTGAGGGTGCAGCAAGGCTTGCAGCGGAGTTTGCTAAGATCCCAATTATTAACGCTGGGAGCGGGGCAGAGGAACATCCTACACAGGCGCTTGTTGATTTGTATACTATCCAGAAAGAGAAGGGTAATATTGACGGCTTAAAGATTGCTTTAGTGGGCGATTTACGTTATGGGCGTACGGTGCATTCACTTGCATACGCATTATCTCTCTACAATATCGAACTGTATCTTGTTTCTCCTGAGAACCTAAGGATGCGCCGCGAAGTGCTAAGGACAATACAGAACAAAATTCCCGTTTCAGAAAGCCAAAACCTCGAGAAGATTATCCCACAAGTCGACGTACTCTATGTAACACGTATACAAAAGGAACGCTTCCCTGACCAAGCTGAATACGCTAAAGTTAAAGGTATATACCGTGTAGACCCCAAAAGTCTTGCAAACGCAAAAACGAATATGATTATCCTTCATCCGTTGCCCCGTGTTGATGAAATTGTTCCTGAAGTAGATTCAATGCCTCAAGCGCGTTACTTCCAGCAGGCGAGAAACGGTGTGGTTATAAGGATGGCTTTGCTCTCGCTAGTCTTAGGTGCAGTTCAGTGACATATTACTTAAGTTGCAAAGAAACGGTCAAATAATACCAACGTACCAATTGACCCGCAAGATGGACATTTATGCAGTTTTTCTACCCAGCTTTTCTGGCAGTTGAGGCAATAGGTGGCTATACGATTATATGTTAAGAACTCTATAGATTGATTCTGCATCAGGTGTATTGTAAATTTTAAGAGCTCTTCAGGTTTATGCTCTACAGTACTCATTTCAATGATAGTTAGGTTTCCACCAGCATTTAGTCCGAGTTTGTGTTCCCAGTCCAGCTGTCCGCTTGGTACTGATGCAAAATTGCCAGCTTGCAGATGAAGTCGCCTCGCAGTTGAATAGAACGGCTTGTCCCGGGTTCCGGAAAATTTGACTTTCGCAATGCCAAATTTTTCTATGTCCAGCTGTGCAAGTCTTGTCGAAGCCTCATTGTTATGTACTATACCTATGAATAGCCGCCTACCATGCTTACGCCCTATTTTGTGAAGGTACGTTTGTGCGTTTTGGGTAATTTCCTCAGCGAATGTGAGACTTTCCTGATGATCTAGCGGTTTGCCTGTGAACCTTTCAACAGTTTCTTTTAATCCCGCTAAGTTGATTATGCCGCTGCAGGTCTCTAGCCTAAAATAAATATCTCCATTATTATCCTGCATCAAGAAGGGCAGATTATTCTTTCCATATTGTTTGAGTGCCCGATATTTAATGCCTAACGCGCGTGCGGCAAATTCGCATCTTTCTTTAAGGAGCTCAAAAAATTTTGACCTGTCTTTATCAGATTCCTGCGTGATTCGGGGCAGATTAACTGTAACGTATCCCAAACAGCCCGTACGCATAGTGTCTGTTTCCCAATCCCCAGTTATGTTAGACTCGAGTTTAATTCCCGAAGCAGAATAAGCAACATTTCTATCTTCCCTTTGCATGGCGTTCGCGAAGTAGACCGAACCTCGGTCAGCAGCTAACATATGTGCCTTAAGCAATAGTTGACGCGCATTATCATCAAGCAGAGTCTCATTGTCTACTTTGAAAACAAGTTTTGGATTCAGAACTGGCTTCGTCGCATTTTCTTCGCAAATAATCTCAATCGCGAAATCAGCCAGTAACTTGCTTTCTCGATCGAAGTCCAGATACTTACCACACGCTTTCCCTTGTGGTCCTATGGCGGGTTTATCTGCAATGAATTTAGGGACATTGAAATCAAACACCAGTGATGCGTCTGCATGCTGGTTAACATTTTTCAAGAAGACCCTTAATGCCTGCTTTATTCTGGTAGAATCTACCCCTTTTATGTAAGGCGCCAAGAACAGGTTGAAGTGGTCAAGGGTTTGGGTTTGGCTGACCTCTTGACTGCTGAGCAGTAAGACGTTTAGCGCTACCGATAAGGCGGCTTCAAAGGTATCAGCTGGCTTTTCTGAGTGCTTAAAAACGTTTATGTTATCAAATTTTAAGCCGTTCTGAAGGAAAAATCTTAGATCATGCATTACCTCGTTAGGTTTAAGGATCCATGCGCTTAAATTGTTAACATGTATGGCTCCCGAAACATGGGCATCTGCAATATCTCGCGAAAAAACGTTAAGCAGCATATACTCACGAAAGACAGTTTTCCCCGCCGTTGACAATGGGGTTTCGCAATAACCTGTTTTGTCTTTTGCCTCAATTAGTGCAGTTACCTCATGGACCGGCATACCTAGGCGGGTAAGTTTGTGGCGATAATCTTCCAAGCCCTTCTCTATAAGCATAACATTTACAATTTCCCGTATTAGGGGTGCAGTTAGGTACTTAATTTTTAATTTAAGTAGCAACTTTTCGGTTTCTTTAGCTGTTTTCTGGGCTAACTCTGCGGGAATTTTTGCTTCTTTGATTAATGCGTTGGCAATTTTATTAGCATCAAACTCTTCGAAAGTGAAATGCGAGGTGCGAACTAGCATGCCTTTGTGTTTGACGGCTCGTTTTTCAATTCTGTCTGCCACATCAAGAACCATCTTACCTAAATCAGTGAGCATGTACTTTTTTACCTCTGAATCAACTTCAACCAGTGCAGCCTTAAGCAGGAACTTTAAGTGATAGGCAAATCTGCCTGCGTCGCGACTAGGGTTCATTTTAAGATGGTTCATAAGTTCAGTATAACTAAGTGCGCCTTGATCGAAAAGGAGATTTAAAATCTGCAGCCTGATGGGTGACGAAACGGCTTTGAGAACTTTTACTCCTCGTGCACGGTGTGGCTGCGACATCCCTTTTTGTCCTCCGTTGGTAGGCTACAGCTAATACATAAGTCAAGTTTAAACTTTAGCCACAAACGAACATCCAGCATAACTTTTCAAGCATGACAAGGTCTGCGTACATTTTCGTTATTTACCTGTGGATTACCCAAAAATAGGTTTGCGGATATGCCCATTTTATTATGCACTCTATATTAAAGCGGTAAACGGGCACCTAATTAAGTTTAGTTGGCAATCTTTTTCGTGGACGAAATGACTCAATAATAAATGACGCAGCCGCTAAAACTGTAACGACAGTTAATACCGAGTATGATTGATCTATTGGCGACGCCAGCCACATATGTATTCCAAGCACAATTAACCACACTATAGCCAATGCTAAGAAAGCGAACGCAAATAAAAATGACCTCGGCAACAAATATTTTCCAAGCCACACGTAACCTTTGAAGCCAACCTTCTTTTTTACGGTGTAACGACCATAGGCGTCTTTATCTATCCAATCTAGGTCGGCAAGTTTTTGCAGATGCCTGTGCACGACGCCGGGGCTGCTGATGTTCATAGCACGCATTACATCTCTTGGACCAGTTGGTGCTTTTATCTTCATCAAGTATAGGTAGATGTCAAAAGTAGTACTGTTTAATTCTTCTTCAGGCTGCATCATCAGTAGTCACTTAAAATCATACTATTATTTCAGCTTTAAGAATCCTACGCAAAACTTGCCCAAAACTGCCTAAAAATGGAGTTGGCATTATGGATATTTTTCTTTGATTTTTTCATCCGCAATTTTTACAATCATGGCATTGCTGATTAGGATGCATTTTACACCTATCAGTTCAGCCAGCTCGAACGGCTTTGTATCCTGCGTGACAAGGACTAGATCATATTTACCAGCGTATTCAACAATGTCACGATCTCTTGCTCCATTAAGTCCGGCTTCCTGTGCGGTCAAAACATCGTAACCTAGCGTTTCAAAATATTCCTTTAAGCCGGTGAACATTTCATCAAGCAGTATCCGCAATACTTTGTGCCTCAGGTTTCTTCTAGCGACTGCCCGTACATTTCCCAGCTAGTAATCTCACGGAGTGTCTTTCGCCTTTGTACTAGACTTAGGATTCTTTGGGCGATGCTTTCTTTTTCTTTCGCGTATCCGATGGCCATAAGTGCTACAACCCGTAGATTCGTAGGAATCCCAAGCTGGTTTTGTACATCTTTTTCGTCAAAGCTACCTACCCAACAGGTGCCTAATCCCTCGTTAGTGGCTGCCAAAACCATGTTTTCACCTGCAAGTGCGACGTCAACTATATACCAATCAGGAGAGGCGTTCTCATCGCCACATAAGACGATAACAGCAGGAACCTCGCTGAGAAACTTGGCATAGGTTCCCTTCGAAAGCGCCTTGCGTTTCTCTTGATCGGTAACGACGATAAAATGCCAAGGTTGAATGTTCTTGGCCGATGGTGCTAATCTGCCAGCTTCCAAGACTACCCCTAAGGTCTCTTTAGAGAGGGGCTTTGCCTCGTAGGAGCGCGTGGATCTGCGTTTCTGTATGGCTTCGAAAACATCCAACTTGGTCGCCTGTTTGTAGGTTATGTACACTAGTTACAGATAAGCTTTAAGCTAGTCAATGAGGAGTAATGCGAAAGATTCAGGATTCTTAGGGAACGGAAAGATATATTCAATACCTGCATTTTTGGCAGTTTTACGCACATTTACGCCGATGGCATCTTCACTCATGCGTGCAAGTTCAGGGTGGGCGCATATTTTTGTCTCTAAGTTGCATTTTTCACATAATTGGCAATGACCAGACACGAATGATATTGCTAGCGAGTAACCGTTGCGCATGGCTTCTTTTTCTAGAGCAACTACCGATTCAAGCATGCTGCGTTTGTCCTGCTTCCAGTTTGCCCAGAACTTTGCAATTTTCTCCTTCGCCTCGTTGGTAAGTGCAGGATCATTTTCCGGTTTTGAGAGCAGCTTTTGCATTTCTGGATCTGCTTCAGCTTTAGAAGTAAACTTCATAAATAATGCATAGCTATACTCGCTTACAATTTTGCGGAATTCTTCAGCAGTTGGCGTATAGGGCGGGCAGGCTAAGGTTTTTCCATAGTTGGGGCATCCAACTTTGCACTTGAGTACTACACGGTCTTCCACGACAACGCTACTTGCCGGTATAACTTTCGCATCGACTGCACCAAGTTCAAATGCCCGTTTTGCTAAGAAGGCGAATTTTTCTTGTTCACTTTGAGCTGCCATCAATTTCCACCTTCCAAGCTAATCGGTCGCTAGGTATAAAATGTTTACTGCCTGCTTGATTGAGATACATTTGAATTTAGAGATAATCTCACGGTTTTCTGGCTGCTGTTAGATTTTAACAGTCTTATAATTGATGTGCACAGGTATTTTTGGATGTTTTATGTATTGAGTGAAAAGGAAAAGCATCTCTGTTACTTCTGCTGGACATATAATTGGACGGAAAACTGCCATGACTTAAGCTATAAACGGCGTGGACATATTTTTTAGATTTTTCATTGATAAGATGATTAAGCAACGTTATGGAAGATTATTAACAACGCATCAATTGGTTTTTGGACCTTGTGCAATTTTCTGCTGGCAAAGCAGGCGTAGTAGGCTTCACAAGAAGCTTGGTGCCTGAATCAGCCTCGTATTGTATTAACTAAATGTTATTCTCCTTGGAGTCAGTGACGTTGGAGCTACTATAAGTAGCAGCTATTCAACAAGTTGCCAAGGTCAGTTCTATGGCAGCAAGGGATTGCTAGCTGCTATCATTAACTTGGTAGCTTTTCTCGCTAAAGAATAATTATGCTATGTCACTAGTTAATGCATAGTATGCGATGGAATATACGACCAAGGATCAGCCAATGTTTACCTTATTATTTCATATTGAAAGCTATTTTCTAATACAATTTTTTTAACGTCAAAACAGGCTTGTTGGGTTATTAAGAAGCGTAAGAATAATATAGCTAGTTAGAAACATCAATGTGGACCGGGGGTTTGGGTATTAAAAACAACGTTAGTAGTTTAGGTTATATTAACAGGATTAGAGATAACCTTCTAAGTATCAAGAAGAAAGAGCTTGAACCACTTTTTGAGGATCTGAAGGCAGCAGACTGCGTCGTTTGTAGCGGATCAGGCAGGTCACTTTATTCACTCAATGCAGCCATGAGCCAAATTGCTCTAAGCCAAGTAGGCTGGAGAAATAAGGTTGTTCTGACCCCTGATGATCCGGGCTTTCCAGGAAAAAACATGTACGATGCAGCAGCGGATCTGGAGCGCAGGTTCAAAAAAATCCTGCTACTTATGAACAGTGGCAGCGGTTACTCTGATGACCCATTAATGATGGCACAAGACCTAGCTAAGTATATTGAAGAGACAAAAAGCACCAAATGCAAAATGGCCCTTTTGACTAGCAGCCTAGAATCTCCGCTAGCACAGATAACCGCCAAGCACGGCACAGTAGTCATACTTAAAGGACGCGGAAAACTAAAGCCATCTTTTGAGTATAGCGAAACCGGCATGATGGGCGACATCTTTGAACTCGGTACTCTCGAACTTTTAGGCATGATGATTGAAGCGATCTATCGCAACCTCGAAGTGGGCGATATCTTTAGTCTAATCGATGAAGAACTTGACCACGTAAGCGCACTAATTGAGGCTAACATTAAATCGGAAACCTATAGCAAAGTAGTCGACCAGTTGGAACGGCGTACCAACGTGTTCTTCGGCGGGAAAGGCACAGCAAATGAAATTGCAAAAATGACCGCTGTGCGCATCTTCCACATTAAAACAGTCCTTGGCGACAACGTCTTTATGGCACGCGGCGTAAACACCCCCCACCCGAGAGCAGGCGACCTAGAGATACTTATTTCGTACTCAGGCGAGACTAGACCAGTGTTGATCTGGTGCGATGTGCTTAAACAATTCAACGGAACCGTTTTCTCCATAACAACCAACAAGAACTCCACGCTAGCAAGGAAATCTGATTTGAACATAATCCTTGAAGAAGAAGTCCGACCCGGCGCACCCAGACGATTCTACACACGCTCAGCATTCGTACTCAGCCCGCTACCAATGAAACTAGCAGAACGCCTTGCACAAAGAGGACTAAAACTGCCCGAATACATACTCAGCTGGTACCACAGCGTCACACAATAAGCCACAGTAAAACCCGCTACGAGAAGATCTACACTCACCATTCACAGGACTACTTTAGGCGATTCAAAAACCTTTCAAACTCACCCTGCAGCACCCTCAAGCTTGGCAACCATGAAACCTACTTCAAACACAAAGCCCTACCTTAAAATTCAAACCAGCCGATGAATCCCCAATTAGAAAACAAACCGCATAACCAACAGCTAACACCGCGATGGCTTCCTTTTGAGCATCAGAACAGTTGGATAATCAATTTCAACAGAAAGATCAAGCTCCAGCTTCATTTTTGCGCGCTCAATCATCTTTAGAACTTTTCATCCATAATAAGCGCGCTAAGTAAGGTGTAAATGTTATTTTAATCCTCAATCCTCTTAGGCACTGTAGCTATATAGCATTTTTAATTGATTTAGATTACAGCTCTTTAAAATCATAATTTATCCATTTAGAAAGCCAAACAACAGCATCAATATCATCTTACACTATTTCTGCTCTACCATTTAGAATTGCTAAAGCTTCAGTTATAGCATTAAGTTGAAACTGTTGCCTGTAAGACAAAGAACCAGTTGATTTTAAAAGAGCATCCTCATAAACAAGTTGTCTAAGCAAAAGCTCAGAACAAATTATATCTTTAGGCTTTTTCACTATTGTAAACTTGACTTTCTGTATATAATCAGCTTTGCGTGAATCAATAGCATCCATCACCCTCTTAGTAGTATCAACAGAATGACTAAACGAAAAAGGCAGTAATCTGGAGCTTTTTGGCTCCTTGTGCTTAGAGTTTGGTGTCAAGAGTTTGCTTAATTAGCCTCTGTTCTGCTTTTCGCAGATGCTCTACTACGGTTGAATTCACCAAGCCAAGTTTTTTCGCTAGCTCTTGCGAGGTGATTTTTCTTGGGATATCATAGTAGCCCCATTTATAGGCTGCAAGCAACACTTCCTGTTGTTTCTCTGTTAATTGGCTAAGGGGCGAGGTGGGCGAAAAGTTGGCGTCCGCCAGCAGTACTACGCGGTAGTGTATTCCTAGGGCGTCAATTTTTTCCATAAAGTCCTTTATCTGTTTCTCGCTGCCCAAAAAAGAGAACCTTACTTTCTCATCGTTGATTCCGAGTGGAGGAAAAAGGTAGCCGCCTTCTATACCGATGTATTTTAAAACTGACGATAGGGTGGGTGATCCGCTGCGGGTAAAGAGTATGTAGGTGCCGTTTTTTTCTTTCTCTATTACTTGGGCATCTGTGAGTAGTCCACTTTCTATGAATTCCTCAATTTTTTCGTCGGGGTCTTTGAATTCGACTCGGGAGATGGCGGATAGCTCTTTGTCGTCTTGTCGTAAAAAATAGAGCAGTTCTAGGGATTTTATTTTCTTTACGGGAGGTAACTCGATGCCTGCCTTTACTAGTTCTCTTTCGTATACCTCAAGGATCAGTTGTCGCATAACCTAGCTATCCTTGTGTATTCATTTATGCTTTTTGAAGACCCGCATATACTCGGTACAATCTTAAAGAGTGAGCAGGATACCATAGATGGACAAATTATCGCTTCAAATTAAATCAAATTACAGGAAGTGACTAAAGAAATGACTCACGAAAAACTCAACACTTTCGGAAAACTCGGCCGATTAATAACCAAGCGAAAATTCGCCATACTCAGCATCTGGATTCTACTATTAGCCATAATCCTCCCAGTTGTGCTCACAGCCGTAGGCTACACTTCTTTAACGTTTGATTCTTCCACAGACGTTAACACGGAATCGGGCAAAGCAGACAGAATAATTAAGGAGCACTTCAAAAACTCAGTATCCAACGATTCACTCATAATAGTCATATCTACCGACGACGCGTCATCGATCGAGACCCAAGTTTTTGTTGACGAATTGGTGGATAGACTCCAAAATGACACTCGACTAAAAGGTGTCGAAAACGTAACAAGCATCTACTCGATTCTCATTCCCGCGCTTAACCAGACAAACCAAGCCGTCTATCTTGTCTATAACAACGGAAACTTAACCTACAACCTACTCTACAGCGTTCCAACAATCTACTCAAAAGTTTGGGATACTGCCTTTAACACGGCATTATCGCAGTTGGTTCCCGGATTAAACCAAATCAACCAAGCAGTCTATGAACTTATCCCAGCAGCAAACCAAACATACAACCTGCTCTACAGCGTACCCTACATTTACGCAAACGTCTACGCTAACGCCTACAACACAACCCGCGACCAAACACTGGTTCCAGCAATTAACCAAACCAACCAAGCCGTCAACACCGCCCTATACAACGCAAACATGACCTGCAACCTCCTCTACGGTCCCGGCGCATTGTATCTGCAATACTGGATCGCCAATTTCACAGCAACCTCCAACGCCACCCAAGCAAATGACTACGCTTACCATATGACCACACAAGCTCTACAGCAAGCCGATCCAGAAGCTTACGCATACACCTCACAGGTACTTGCCATATTCCAAAATGCATGGCAAAGCACTTTCACAAACGCCACCATGACCCCACCGGAACGCGCCACTGCCGCCTCAGCTATAACCACCCAAACATACATAGAATCTCTAACCAATGCAACCGAAGTACAGTTTGTCACCGCAGTCACAAGCGGTCTAACCTTCCAAGATTACCTCTCAAACAGCCAAGAGCAGAACAACGCTATACTAACGGGATTGTCCATTCAGATGGTTGCCACCCAAGGAGGCATATCCACTGAATACGTTACTGCCGCCTACAACTTAGGCGTAAACCCATCTGTCTCCGCATTAACCGCCCTATCTGAGAGCATCATCCAAACACCATACGCATACAACATGGGCACAGACTTCCTCTCAACCTTTAACGAAGTTGCCTACAACCAAACCCGCGACATCCTATCCCAAGCGGACGCAGACGCCTACGCACAATATACAGGTCCCCTTCTATCTGCCTTTAACACTACCTGGGTACTTAGCCACCAAAACACAACCATACAATCATACCCAGTAATGCAACGCGCTTCACTGGTTGCAAACATAACTAACCAGGCCTTCATTGAACAAGCGTTCAGCAACAACGCTACCGCCAAAGCCTTCGCAACAGCAATGGTCAACGCCTTCTCGCTTGAAACCTACATAGCCAACACGTTGAATAACAACGCCAACCTGCAGGAGCAGCTAGAAAACTTTGCGATCTGCTATATAGTTGATCAAGCTGACAGCACAGAGGCGTTTGTGCGCGCAGCCTACAACTTAGGCCCCGCACCCAGCCAAACTTCCCTCACTTGGAAGGCTGAAGACATCATCTGGCATGGCCCCAACTACGGCATGGATAACTTCATACTGGAGTTCAACGAGGTCTCCTTTGACCAGACCAAATCGATCTTGGAGGAGGCAGATAGAGAAGCATACGTTAACTATACTTCGCATATGCTGTCTTACTTCCACAGTGCTTGGGCTGCAAGAATACCCAGTTCGCCAACTGAAAACTGGATAAACCAGACAGCAGCAAAGGCCAGCCAAGAAGCAAACGCGAAATTCATCGCTAACCACCTTGGTGACAATCAAGACTTTGCAAACGCCGTCGCTCAAACGTTCACGCTAAACGACTTTATGGCGGGCAATTCATCATACACTAACGCGAAACTCTACGATTTCACAATTAGCTATGTGGCAAACGAGTCTGGCTTATCAGAGGACTTAATTAAAGCCATATTTGATATGGGAGAGAACGCAACTCTAACTGCACTTAGAACATTAGCTTCAGACATCGTCTATGACCCATACTACTACAACGTAGGCGACCAGCTAGACACGGCAATTTCCTCGTTTGTCTCCCCACAAAACGACGTTACGCTGGTCTCTATCACATTTAACGACTCATACACCGAGAACCTTCTGGCAATAAGAGACATCACTCAGACAATGCTCGCCAATAGTCCCCTTGATATTACCGGAATAGACGTTACGGGTTCTGATGCCATCAACAAAGACTATATGGACGCAACCAACGCAGACTTAGACCTCATCCTCCCCGTCACAATCGCATTGCTAGTCATTGCAACCGCTCTGTTCTTCCGATCCATCGTAACCCCCATCATCACCTTAGGCACCATCGGCATCGGACTAGGCGTTGCACAAATCTTCCCATACTTGGTAGGCACCTACATCAACTCGGTCGACTACACAACCTCAACCGTACTCCTAACTGTTATCTTGGGCGTCGGAACCGACTACACCATCTTCGTCATTGCACGCCACCGAGAAGAGCGAATCAACGGGTTACCCGTGTTTGAAGCAATCAAGCAATCCGTCACCTGGGCAGGCGAAAGCATCGTCACAAGCGGCGTAACCGTCATCATATCCTTCCTCGCCTTAGCAGCCACAACCACAGTTATGCTCCAAACAATGGGCTTAGTCATCGGATTCGGCGTCATAGTAACGCTCCTAGCCGCCCTAACTGTCACGCCAGCACTAACTGCCATATTAGGCGACAAGATATTCTGGCCAAACACCGGAGAACGCTTTGCAAAATACGCCGAAGGCATCGTCGAAAAGAACCGAAACAGAAGCGGCTACTTCGCCAAAAGCGGCACCTACTCTGTAAAACACGGCAAAGCAATAATTCTCATCGCCATACTGATCACGGTACCAGCATTCTACCTCTACGCTACTACGACTCAAACCTTTGATGTCATCGGCAGCGCATCCAACAATCTTGAATCCATCCGAGGCATGAATGCTCTGACGGACTCTTTTGGCGGCGGTAGAATGTTACCCTCCTATGTAGTCGTAACCTTCTCTGAGCCAATACTGTACAGTAATGGCAGCTTTAACATAGACAAGATGTCCACGCTAAATGACATGGCATCCTACATCGCGAATCATGATGGCGTCGATAAAGTAACGGGACCCACCTACCCATTCGGAACAGCAGTGGATTACCGCTCGATAACCAACGACTCTGATCACACAACATACAGTACCATGATCAGCTGCATCGGCGACGATAATAACTCCGCCCTGATAACCGTCCAGTTCACCGCCGACCCCTACTCGACTACAGCTATGGATATTGCAGAAAACGTCCGAGCAAACCTGCACCAGAACTTCGATAACACAGCCGACATAACAGGCATCTACCTTGGCGGAACAACCGGCACCATACTTGATCAAAAAATCAACTTCGAAAACGAATTCAACGCGATCCTCCCCATCGCCATTTTAGGCGTAGGCATCGTCCTCTTCATAGTGCTAGGCTCGCTGATCCTGCCGATATTTGCTATACTTTCCGTGCTGATGAGCATCGTTTGGACGCTAGCAGCGACGATACTGGTCTTCCAAACCTTCTTTGGATACGGCATGCTATTCATGACGCCGCTAATTCTCTTCGTACTATTGCTGGGCATAGGCATGGACTACAACATCTTTATCCTAACACGCATACGCGAAGAAGCAGCTAAAGGACAGCCCCGAAACGAAGCCATCATAAACGCCATGCAGCAAACAGGCGGAATCATCACAGCAGCCGCCATCATACTCGCAGGATCACTAGGCGCACTCATGCTATCAAGCAACATGATGCTATGCGAGATGGGTTTCGCATTCGCACTTAGCATCCTAATCGACGCGCTCGTCGTGCGAACCTACCTGGTACCGGCAGTTATGTCGACCTTTGGCAAATGGAACTGGTACAACCCCATCAAACGCTTACGCAGAGTCAAAGAAGACGACGCAAATCCCGCAGCATAATCCTCTGATACCAAGGTAAAACCTCAATAAACAGCAGGCCAATCCGCCAACCTTTTCCCTTTTTCTTTAGCACTAAATCAGGTACAGAAAACAAGCCATAAAATTTTTCCCATGCTGATTTTCATCAATCGGCGCCCCCTCTGTTGTCCTGGCAAGCATAACTTGAATTCTTTCAACAGTCAAACTATATTCTTTGCATGTTTACACTAAAACATCAACATAGAAAGCTCTGGTTTGCCATGCAATCTTTCGATTTTAGTAAATTAATTTTCGTGCTCTCTTGTACGCTTTGCATAAGTTAACACCTTCTACGGCAGGGTCACGAAGCAACCTTTCCTCCCATACTGACCAGGGCGCCCCCCTCAAAACCTGCTACTTCCTTTAAGTGCGCAAATAAGAGGAATGCAACATTCCACCAAACCACCTAACCAAAACAGAGCAGAAGCAAGCACTTTCCAAAACACGCGCGCATCGAGGAAAGATGCAACACAGCAAGCCAAAGTTGCAACAAACAAAACCCCCAAAACAAACCCAAAACAAAAAACCAACCCAAAACAAGCGCAAAAAGCCAAAGAAACAACAACACCCCCACCCACACACCCATTGCAACAAACAAAAAACAAAACAAGAAACAAAAAACGAGAAACATCCATAACAGCTGCAGTCAGAGAACAAACAGTTTAAGTCAGTCTCCATAAATGTAAAGGCGAGGAAAAAAATTGAAGGAACTCGTCTTCGTCGGCTTAGGCCTAAATGATGAAAACGGAATTAGCCTAGCCGGCATAGCAGAAGCACAATCAGCCGATTCAGTGTTCATGGAAACCTACACAAGCCTGCTACCAGACCTTTCAATGAAGCACCTTGAAGAGATAGTCGGCAAACCAGTCCAGCTCCTCACCAGGCACGACTTAGAAGAAGACAACGGCAAACGCCTTTTCGCAGCCGCAGAAACCGGCAAAGCAGTATTCCTCATCCCCGGCGACCCATTTATAGCCACCACACATGTAACACTACGCATAGAAGCCACAAAACGCAAAATAAAAACCCGCATCATCCACGGAGCCTCCATCATCTCCGCCATAATCGGGCTCTCCGGCCTCCATAACTACAAGTTTGGAAAAACCGTCACCATACCCTTCAAAGAGAACTTCTCCGAGACACCCTACAACGTCATCGCCCAAAACAAGCAACTAGGCCTGCACACACTCTGCCTGCTAGACCTAAAAGTCGACGAACAACGCTACTTACCCATAAAAGACGCCCTAACGATGCTACGTGAAATCGAACAGAAAAAGCAGCAAGGCATAGCCTCAGACGACGCCCTAGCAGTCGGCATAGCAAGAGCAGGCAGCAAAAACCCGACCCTGAAAGCCGACTTCATAGGCGAATTAGTTAACTTTGATTTCGGCCAGCCACCCATGAGCCTAATTTTCACTGGACAACTGCATTTCACAGAAGCAGACGCGCTAATCGCCCTCGCAGGCGCACCCGCCAAACTTAGGAGCCTAAGCCGATGAGCGCAGAAGAGCTAACAGCCAAATACATCACCGCAATGGAAAAAACACTAGCGCAAATTCAGCAAACCAAAGAACCCCTAACCATAAGCAGCGAACGCATCGACGAAGTCTTCAGCTACGTGAAAGCCTACCTAGAGGACGCAAAATATTTTCAGGCACAAAAAAAGTTTGAAACCAGCCTCGTATCTATAGCCTACTGCGAAGGACTGCTTGACGCATTAAAACTCATCGGAGCAGCAAAACCCAAACAGCCCCAACAGTAAAGCATAACCAAAATTTTTATTTCAGGACACCATATTGAAAGTTCAAATGCCAAGCCAACAGGAGAAACGCACGGTAGTTTTAGCTTCAGGCGTATTTGACTTACTGCATCTAGGCCACGTAAAGTTCCTAGAGGAAGCAAAAAAGGCAGGAGGCAAAAACGCAAAGCTAGTCGTCGTGATCGCCAGAGACAGCACCGTAGAGCAAACCAAACACCGCAAGCCGGTAGTGCCCGAGAATCAGCGACGCGCACTCGTAGAATCACTAAAAGTCGTAGACTTAGCTGTCTTAGGCTTGGAGAACTTTGACGTAGGGAACGTTATAGAAAACATTAAACCCGACCTAATCGCTTTAGGCTACGACCAAGACGACATGGAGCAACGCGTAAAACAGTACATAAAAAGCAAAAACGCAAACATAAAAATCGTAAAAGTTGGCAAATTCGAAGCCGACGAACTTGACAGCTCCTCAAAAATCCGCCAAAAAATAGTTGAAAAATTCGCCGGATGAAACACCATGTATGAACAACCAAAATCCCCACATAACAGCGAACGATTCAAACCAACCTACATACTCATCGCCCTAAACATCGCCGCATACCTTTACACCTCAATAGCTGGCGGCAACTTTGTCCAAACCGCAGATAGCATGGTTCTGCAATGGGGACAAGTAAACGCGTTTGTATTTGACGGCTGGTACTGGCAGCTTTTCACTTCAATGTTCGTGCATGCCACCATAATTCACCTTGGAGGCAACCTGCTCTTCCTACTTGTCTTTGGCTTAAGATGCGAAGAAATGTTCTCACTACCTGAATACCTAGCAGTTTACCTGCTTGGCGGATTAGCTGGAAACGTACTTTCGCTGGTTATGGGACCAAATTTCATCTCCGTAGGCGCGTCAGGAGCCATTTTTGCCCTGTTCGGAGCAGCAGTAATTTATGACCGCCGCAGACTTGGTCAATCCATTGTTGGCGCCTTGATATTCGCGTTTTTCCTGCTGCTCTTCAGCACAGGCGCAAATGTAAACTACTTGGCACACATCGGCGGCATAGCAGCTGGATTGCTCATTGGCTACGTGTTGGCTTCAAGAAGAAAACCGGAAGTCCGCTATAACGTTACATACTCTTATGGCAGGATGCCGTTTTAGTTGCCAGGAGTAATGGTTTCGATTTTTACTTTGTTGCCGTCTTTGAGGCAAAGGTGTTTTCGTAGACATACAGGAGCGATAATTTCAAGCACCGAAACATCATAATGTGTCCGCATAGCCGACAGCAAGGCACCCTTGACTTTGTTATCTATCATAACTGGATAGCATTTAACAAGCCCGAAGGTTCGGTCTTCATTTCTGAAGCCTTCGACTTCGATAGCTGGATATGTTTCAAGTTCCGTACGAGTTTTAATGTCGTAGTCACTGGTAAGCTTAAGGTTTAGCGTCCCCGGGTAAGGATCAAAGCCCAGTTTTTGTTGGAACTGTTTGCGATAGTGCTCCTTCACGATATAGTACGCCCCTTCGCCAACACCCGTGAAAACAGTGCCTTCCAACGTCACTGAAGGCGGAGACGTCTTTTCCATAATTACACGCAAATTAGAGTAAAGTTTCTGCAATTCAACTGTGCCTGCAGATTCAATTTTTATCAGACAGCCATCGTGGGTTATATTGCGCTTTATCCAGCCCTTGCGCTCCAACTCAATGAGATTGCGGCTTGCAGTCTGCTGGCTAATTCCAAGCTTCTCCGCCAGATACTCTGTAGAGACCTTCGTAGTCCTACGGTGCGCACCCATTTCGGCTAGCTTAAGCAGCGTGAAGATGTATCGCCATTGTTGCATGTCTATCATAGTAAACCCCCACTCTGGACAGTCGCTCTATGTACTTAACCAAGGTGCATATTTAAAGCGCTCGAAACACCAACCATAAATTATCACATAAAGAACCTTCTAATCCCAACACACCATAATATAACAGGAAGAGATTTGTGGAGAAAGCGAAAGTGCGTTCAAGCAAAGCTTCACCTACAGGCTTCATATTCGGCGACATGGGCAAATACTGGGCACAAATAGCCAATGCAAGCGCAACCGAAAAGCAACTCACATTCGTTCAAAGCATCTTTGAAGCTGCCAAAGGCTTGATTTTAGATTTAGGTTGCGGCACTGGACGCCATACGGTTCCGCTCTGTATGACAGGTTACAACATGATTGGATTAGACCGGTCACGTGACTTGCTTCAGATGGCCAAAAGCAGGGCTACAACCACAGGTGCGCACTGCGAGTTTGTACAGGCAGATATGCGGTTTATGCCTTTTCAGCAAGGCGTATTTGCCGGAGTAATAAGCTTAGACACGAGTTTTGGTTATTCACCTTCTGTAGAGGGCGATCTACAAGTTCTGCATGAGACAAAGCGGGTTCTTGCGGACAGAGGAAAGTTTCTGATAGATGTTTTTAACCTTAAGCACATGATCCAGCGTTACCATCAAAAAGTCAATTACAAGTTTGAGTTTTGGCTCTGGATTTCCCTACTACGCTTTATAGCGCGCTACCCATCTATAAGCGGTTTAATTGCTGGCTTATTCAAATGTTATGAATACCCAGATTTTTATCTATTACAGAGGCGGATGGCTGATGCTAAATCGGGAATACTGTCGGATCTGTGGCTGATTAAAGACAAACAGGATGGACAAATGGGCGTCTACGTCCATATTGTGCAGCTTTATGATTTAGCCCAAATGCAGAATCTACTTAGAAAAGCCAATTTAGACCCCAAACAAATCTACGGAAATTACAAAGCAGAAACATACACCAAAACATCAAACAAGCTAATCATAGTAGCCCAATAATTAACAAATAAATAGTGCGATAAGCTTTTACACCCATCAGTTAAACCTCCATCGCATCTAAAAAGAAAAACTAATGCTACCTACAACTATCTGCCCAAGAAGGATATCCGCTCTTCAGCTATGAAATCTGCAGAAAATAACTTAGCTGGCTAAAAGCCTAATGTCAAAAAATAGGTTTAATTAAATCCCCGTTAACGCCTCTAATCAACGCTATTTGTTGTTTTTGTTTTTTATTTTTCCTATCAAGCTAATGAAGCTTCTAAGGTAATTTTCTGGCTGCACATCACGAGAAATCATGACGGTACTTATTGTTGCAATAACTGCAGTTGTTACTATAACGACTATTGCCACATTCACAAATAAATCTGCATATTCAAGCCCATACTGCGCAGGCAAAGTAGCTAAAACTGCTGTAGCTAACCCTTGGATGTATACTGAAGTCATCAGTCTGGATTCAGCCCTTAACTCACTCTTGAGTGTAGCTAACCAGACTGCGCCATACCGTACAGCCAAAAGCAGAATAGATAATACTAATCCTACAAAGAGAAAATTCAGATTAGAAATCGTGGCGGTCATCCCTAAGAAAACAAAGAAAAACGTCTTGACCAAAAAGGCTATTTCTGACTCAAAACGTTTCAACCCTTCAGTCACCGCTACTTGACCATTACCATTCAAATTAAAGAATCTTAAGAATTGTCTTTCATTGCCTAATACCAAACCAAAGAGCAAAGAACTTAGAGCGCCACTGCCGCCTAAGCTCTCAGAAAAAGCATACGTAAACAAGACTGCTCCTAAAGTAAGGATATAAGAAAAGGGCAGACCATTTACTCGTCGCATAATAAGGACCCAAATAGCGCCAGCAAAAAGCCCTATCAATGAGCCAATTAAAAATCTGCCCCCGATCCCCGTAATAATTGAAGAGTATTCCGATTGTCCTGTAACAAGAATTTCAATTATTGCTAGACTTGCTACTATGCAGAATATGTCTGTTATTATTGATTCCAAAATTAATGTTATAGAGGCATTTTCGCTGATTTTGATTTTAGAAACAAGCGATATTACAATTATTGAACTGCTTCCGCCAAAGATGCTTCCAAAGAGCACACCATAGAGGAGCGGCATATTAAAAATGCTAACCATAAATACCGCGGTAATCACAACACTGAAAACAAAACCTAACACAGCTAAAAGCAACGCTCGCGGGCTGCAGTATAGCACATCATTAATAGTTAAGCCTAAGCCGCCGTCAAAAAGTATGTAAACCAGCGCCAAAGCAGCAATATAAGGCGCAAAATTCTGAATTGCTATAGGATCAAACGTACCTAAGATTGGACCAAAGAGCGCACCTAAAAATATTAAAATCAGCATATCTGGGATACGTGTCCGCTTAAACATATAATTGGCTATGAACCCAATTACTATTACAGCAGCGCTAACCATAAGTGCCGAGGAAACAGGGTCAACCACAGTACATCATTCACACATTTGCGTCACATCTTTTTTAACCTTTCTTATTATTTCAGATTAGCAAGCAACTAACGCTGCTTCACCAACACCAGACCATAAATATTGAGAATAAAGTTACGACAAAAAAAGTTCATATACTATTTAGAATGATGACCGTTATTCCGTCGCTTAATATGCTACTTGGCTGTTTGATATGCGCTTTCTGCCTGTTGGATGTAGGTTTCAACTTCTTCTGACGGACATTTGCTATTTGAGATAATAAAAACACCTACGGTTGCGATTAGGGCCGTTGTTACTATTACTACCACGGCTATATTAATGAACAAATCTGCATATTCAAGCCCATACTGCGCAGGCAAAGTAGCTAGAACAGCAGCGGCTAAACCCCTTGTAAGAATAGCAGACATTAACTTAGATTCAGCTCGTAACTCACTTTTAATGGTGGTCAACCAGACTGCTCCATACCGTACAGCTAAAAGCAGCATTGAGAGTACGACGCCCACAATCAACATACTTACACTGGAAATCGTAGCAATTATGCCTAGGAACACAAAAAAGAATGTCCTTACAAGGAAGGCTATTTCAGATTCAAACCGTCGTAGACCCTCACTTACAGTTACTTGACCATTACCTTCAAGCTTAAAGAAAGACAAAATCTGCAGTTCATTACCTAAGACTAAACCAAAGAGCAGCGCACTCAAAGCACCATTGCCGCCTAAGCTCTCAGAAAATGCGTACGTAAACAAGACTACTGCTAGGGTTAATATGTAAGAGAAAGGCAAGGAACTTACCCGCCTCATCATCAGAAGCCAAATTATACCAACAAATACGCCTATCCCTGCGCCAATGAGAAATTTGCCGCCTATGCCCACAAATATAGAGGCATAGGAGGTTTGTCCTGTAGCTATAACGCTAATTAATCCGAGGCTAACAACAATGCATAATATGTCAGTAATTGCTGATTCGAGAATTAACGTTGTGGATGCTTTCTCACTCATTTTTATTCTGGACGCGAGAGATATCACTACGATGGAACTGCTTCCACCATAAATACTGCCAAAAAGCAGACCGTATAGAATAGGAACCTCGAATGCGACAATGATTACCAAAGCAGTAATCAATACGCTGAAGACAAAACCTAGCACAGCTAAAACAACAGCCCGCGGACTATGAGATAGCACTTTGCTAATAGTTAAGCCTAAGCCGCCGTCAAAAAGTATGTAAACCAGCGCCAAAGCAGCAATATAAGGCGCAAAATTCTGAATTGCTATAGGATCAAACGTACCTAAGATTGGACCAAAGAGCGCACCTAAAAATATTAAAATCAGCATATCTGGGATACGTGTCCGCTTAAACATATAATTGGCTATGAACCCAATTACTATTACAGCAGCGCTAACCATAAGTGCCGAGGAAACAGGGTCAACCACAGTACATCATTCACAAATCTATACCTAAATGCTTTTAAGATTTTCCTTTGAATGCGGAATGGTGATTTACCAGCAAGAAATTAGCAGGTAAACCAGTATTGTGGGTGACAGTATTCAGCCACAAACAGTTAAAGAGGCGCCTCAACTAGATAACAACTAATAGGCGCTTTCTTGGTGACTGAAAACAAGTAAGGCTAAGGGTGTAATCTATTTTTTCCGTTTTTATTTGCATGGAGGTGAACTTTCTTTGGACTCATTAACTAGAGCAGGGTATATTTTAGCGTTAATCGGTGGAATAATAATCATAATATTAGGAATACTCGGTCTATTAGGCTCAGCATTTATGATATTCTCGCCTATTTCCTTCTTAGGCAGCTTCGTTTTCGCCATCATAACTATCCTGATAGGAATAATATGCGTTGTTGGCTCCAAATACGTTGGCTCTTTAACTTGGGCGATTATATTGTTAGTGCTAGGGATAATTGCAGGCGGCATAGGTGGCATACTAGTGGTGATTGGAGCCATTTTGGGACTTATATCAAAACTTATGCGTTCAACATAACTAAAGGCCGAATTAGACTTTCTTTAACAGTCGTCCTTCGCGATCTATTTCGCCATTACGTATACGTGTGGTGGATATAGACCTACAATTCTCTGAACGCACCATGGAGACAGTAAAAATTTTTAACGTCGGCAGCCTTGCTTTTATTCGGCGTTCATTAATTTTTATAGCTGTAGGTCTAGTCTCCTCGCTAACTACTAGCGCTTCGATTTCGGGGTCATTTACGCTTGAACCATAAGCATCGTATAGGGGTATAAATTCGGCACGTTCAGCCCAGCCTAAATCGTTTAGCCATGCTTTGAGAAGTGCTTTACGTTCCTCATAAGAATCAGTGACATGTGGCTTGCCAAGCTTAGCTACAAGCTCGTCAGAAGTCAATCCTATGGCTACACGTTCACCAATATCAAAGGCTGCCGAAATCAACATTTTATGACCTCGATGGAGCTGATCAAAGGTCCCGCCCACTGCCACTTTCTTGAACTTCTTCATACCCAGTTAAACCAGCCTGGCGCCTTGGAAGTCAATTTCGCTCACAATAATACTGTCTTGAGGCAGTTCCTGTTTAAAAGCTTCTGCTACGTCAGGGGCATTTTCCTTGAGAACAACCGCGTGAATCGCTTCACCAACCATATTTTGTGCTGCACCTTCGGCTCCCGCCTTTTTTGCCAGTTTCACAAGGGTTCTGATACGCTCTGTCGCAAATCCTGCCTTTTCTGCAAAATTCCAGCAGCATGACAAAAAGTTCTGCAACGAAGGCTCATCCAAAATACACTCCAACGTTTTTCTACCAAAACGGTTGACCTCTCGACGTTTCTCAGCCGAAGCCAAAACCTGCTTAGTCGGTGTAGGTCCAAAAATACCGGCGACCACAACATAATCAGGGCTAATTGGTATACGATCAATTATACCTATGCCTGGCGCACCTGGCTCAAGAACAAGCACACAGCCACCTATCGTTAGCGGATTAACTGTCCCAAGCCCCGTCTGGCACTGAATTTCGGCAATATGCGCTATTTTCCCAATCTGATTATATGTTACTGGTAACCCCAAAGCTGAGGCACCCGCCAAACCTGCAGTCAAGGATCCTCCTGCGCTGGTCCCAAAACCTGCCCCTATTGGAACCTCAATCTTGTGACTAACAGTGATATCGTATGCCTCTTTTGTGTTGGCTATCAGCATGCGTAGCGTTGTTTTTGTGGTTTCAGCTTCGGGTGCAAACCGTCCGTTAATAAAAACGTTAATGTTGCTTACTTTTTGTTTTGCTTTTGAGACGCAGACCTCGGTTAAGATGCCTTTCTGGAGACCAAAGCCCCCGCCTCTAGAGCCTGCATATTCAGGATTAGCAAGGGCTCTTCCGTTGCTAGTTTGGTCGCAGATTTCAAAAAAGCTTGAGATACCTGCAGGGGCAAAGGCTCTGGCGGTTTTCTTCACTGCTTCTCCCTTTGCTGCCCTTTTCGTTTAAGATTAGGGAACGCCGCATAAATCGCCGTCACAATAGGTGGACCCAAGATTAGTAAGAAGAGAATTTCGGTGGTAAACGTCCAGATTAGGTTTTCTAAACCAGCGCCTAAGGTGATTGCTATTGCATCTGGCGCGAAATATTGGAAATAAACTGGCACCATTAGGCCAATTATTGCGCTGCCCGAAAGTAAGCCAACTATTGAGGCTACATTATAGCTTTGCCACGTTTTGGGCACGTACTTTTGTGCTAATAATGTAAAGACTAAAAAGATTATATAACTTACGATAATGATTCCGACATATATTAGATCGGTGTAGATGTAGGCAATAGCTGCAAGTAAGACAGTTCCTATGCTGCATGTTACTACTGAGGGTAGCCAGCGAATTTTCTTTTGAGAAATATAGCCGATAAGCCAGAACATAACAAAGTTAGATGGTACACCTGCCAGTAGACTTAGCAGGGGGTTACCATTAATAACAAGGTCACTTGCGAATATGCCTAATGCAGCACCGAAGCCACCGACCCAAGGGCCAAAAACAACTGCAAAAACAGCTGGAATAATTACCGGGGGCCAAAACCGTACTGGACCAAAACTTACGGGCAATATAAAATAGAAGAAAATGCCAACAGCAGCATATAGCGCTGCATTTACTGCGAAAGCTGCAATATGCAAAGGCTTCATCATAGTCACGTTGATAGTTTAGCTACATTGCTATTTTTTGCACCAATTAAGCTTTACGTTAAAATAGTATAAACATGTTTAAACATGTTTATATCCCAGGGTCTCTGACTTTTGCGTTATATAAGAATGTTTTAATAAATTCTTGTATAGCACTATTAGTAGGTGGTAACTTTGAAAGGTTTTATTATCAATCTTGAAGAAGAGACTAAGAAGAACACCGATTTCCGCCGAGTACTCTATACTGGAAAGTACAGCCAGCTTGTATTTATGAGCCTAAAGGCTGGTGAAGAAATCGGTGAAGAAGTACATAAAGATATAGACCAGTTTTTCAGGTTTGAAAGCGGAGAAGGAAAAGTAGTCATAGACGACGTGGAACACAAAGTCACCGACGGCATAGGCGTTATTGTTCCCGCAGGCGCTAAACATAATGTAATCAACACTTCTAACACTGAAGACCTCAAATTATACACTATCTACTCGCCACCTGAACATCAAGACAAAATAGTCCGCCACACTAAACAAGAAGCAATGGCAAGCGAAGAACATTTCGACGGCAGAACCACAGAGTAAACAGGCACAATATCCTCAACATGCATATTGCAAGAGACAGCCAACTATCACTTTTCTTTATTATTTTCTGAAATCAATCTTAAATAGCAAAAAAGTGAAATTTAGAATTAGACGCTACTCCGCGTATGCTTTAGCTAAATTCCAGATTTTATCACTAACATAGTGTCTAGATTTGACAACTGGACCCTGCTTGATGGCTTTAACCTCCTCTGATGTGTAAAGGATTTCGCCTAATGCCAGCGGCTTACCATGTTTTACGTCTACTACTAGGACTATGTCACCCTTACTGAAACTGCCCTCATAACGTACAATGCCAGGAGCCATAACATCTGCCCCGTTGCATACAAAGCGGACTGCACCCATATCTACAACTACTTTAGATATGCCTGTAAGCAGACTATCAGCCACTAAAGTAGGAAAAACCATGCCGCCTACTTTAAACAGCAGGGGTTTTCCTTCAATAAGCAGCAATTCCCCGAATTCTGATTCAACCACCTCAACAAGTGCCTTCGAACCAACCTTTTCTTCTACATTAATTTTCAACTTATCTGATGTTTGTGCAAAAACCTGTTTAGAGTCTTTAGATTTCAAGGGGTACCTTCTATGTTTCTGAGACATTCAAACTCTCCACAACATTGTTTCCGTTTACTGCGTGATTGAAACCAGACCTATTTAGTTTTCCATTATTACGCAGCATCACTGACTGCAGGACCTATCCTGAGATTCAGCGACTTTAGGTTTTTGCTTTAGATACTTTTCTACTAGTTTGCCTAAGTCGACTTTCAGCAGTATGACAGTTACGATAATGGTTAAAGCAATGGAGATTATAATCATCGTGGTTTCGCTTAGCAACCCTGAGAAGAGTTCACCTGTCCAATTGCCAAGAAGTGCCCCAAGTATAGCTATTGAGAGTTTTCCAAGAAAGTATGCGCTGAAAAATTTGGTTGGACTATACTTCATCAAACCTAAAGGTATGATTATAGGTTCGTCAGGTATAGGTGAAGCTGCAGCAACAAATAGCAGCAGGAAAGCCCATTTTTTAACTTTTTCAGCGTCGGCATCTAGACGTTTACGCCTTTTTTCACTAAGGTGCTTGCTGATAAAGAAGGTAACCATATAATGTACGCTTTTCGCCAGCGAAGCACCTATAGCAACTAGAAGCCCTAAAAGAAGTGGATTCGCAGAAGGCACAAGCAGCGCCGCATTGGAAGCTATGAACAGATTCGATGGCCCAGCAAAAGGAATCATGTTAAAGCCAAACGAACTAAGCAATACAAGTACCAATTCGATAATTGAAGACATTCAAAGCTTCCCGTAGTTTCAAAACAAAAGAATAGACCTGATTTATAAGTTTGCATGTAGAAAAAAAGAAACATTGTCTACCACTTGGTTATTTCTCCATCGCCTAGTGGGTTATATGTTAGATTCCTATCCCAAAAGTCAGGATTAGTAATGCTATACCAAGAGTCCATGTGTAGAAAGCGAAATAGTGGAACTTTCTGCCTTGCACAGCCTTTGAGACCAGTTTTAACGCAAAGTAGCCTGCCAGAACTGCGGCAATTACGCCAATAATTATTTCAACGCCTAGCCCATTTGTTAAAATCATATCTCGTTCGCTGTATGCTTCTACTATAAAGTCCCCAATGATAGCGGGGATAGATAGTAGGAACGAAAATTTGAAGGCATTCTTTCGTTTCTGACCTAAAAGTAATGCAGTGGCTATTGTTATTCCACTTCTGGAGAGGCCAGGAAAAATCGCGAATCCTTGTGCAAGGCCCATAAGTATTGCAGTCTTGTACGGCAAGCCTTCATTGGTTTCTTTCGCAAATTTTGTTGTATAAACCATTGTGGCACCTACTAGAAATGTGCCAGCGATTATTGGAATTGTACCTAAGTTATCTCTTAAGAAGACGATGTAAGTAACACTTACTACGACAGTGGATATGCTGGCTACTGCAATACGAGGTATGAGCATACCACTCTCAGATTTAAAATCCCAGTGTACAAGGGCTATGAGTATATTTTTTATATCGCTACGGAAAAAGAAGACCACAACTGTCAAAGTACCAAGGTGAAGAATGATATTAAATAGTGGCGTAATAGTAAACCCGAAAAAGTGACCAATTATTTTTAAGTGTGCGGTACTCGAAATTGGTAGCCACTCGGTTATGCCCTGAATTAGTCCAAGCAGCAAAGTCTGGAGCACTTGATCAAGCAAGGATGCGTCAGCACCAAATAGTATTGCTGTTTACAATTGGAATGCCTTAACTAAAAGCTTTTCATAAAAAGCAACCTACTACTCTTCATGTCATACTTGGAAATATGCAAGTACGATAGAGTGGTTGCGAACAAAACCACATTCATTAATGAATTATTAATTACTTGAGCTACTGAAAGCCATATTTGACGGAAAATCAGCCTACGCACAACGTAACCTAAAACATTATCAGCAACAAAAACCATTATGCTCTTAATACTGCTTTGTAGTATAATTGACGGAAAAAGCTTTAGATAAGGTTTAAATGCTATAAGTTTAAGTATAGAAGAACATGAGGCATACGAAGGGTCTATAATGAGCGAAATGACCACTGAAATCCTTGAGCAAAACCTCGGGAAGATAGTGCTTGTACGATTAAAAGGTGGAAAAAGCCTGCGCGGTAGATTGAAGGGCTTTGACCAACACCTTAACTTAGTCCTAGAAGAAACAGAAGACACAACCGACGTTGAAAGCCAGCGAAAACTAGGCTTGATAATTGTCCGCGGAGACAACGTAGTCTTAATTTCTCCGCCACCAAGGTGAGTTAAATGGGTAAAGGTACTCCGTCACAGGGTAAACGTCAGGGTAAAACTGTTCACATTAAATGCCGAAGATGCGGCAGACGTGCATACCATGTACGTCATAAAAGATGTGCCGCATGCGGCTACGGCGAAACCACAACTATTCGCCACTACAACTGGAATACAAAAACCCTAGCAAGACAAAGAGTAGCTTAAACAGCACTCGTTTACCAATCTAAAATACTTTCTTTTATCTCATTTTATTTCTTAAATTATATCAGCGATAGTTAATAAAGAAAACATAAAAAAGATAAATGTGAGAAAATTGGATTTATCTGTTTAATCATTTATTGCGGTGCTATAATAGGCTTTGTCAACTTTGACAAATATCAATGGACCGCGGCTTTGAGCCATATCGCGAGCTTTGCGCAAGGCGTTGTTGACAACAGTTAAGATTTGCTCTTTATCACTCATTGCCTGAGTATTTTTGTCGCCTAGCTCCATCTTTAGCAGGTTTTCTGAGAGAATCTCTGTTCCACAGATTTCCCCATTCTTTATCAATGTTGCTTCCACTACTTCCATGATTTCCTGTTTGTAGTCTAGTTTTCTCCAGAATGGCTCTGCATTGCTAAGTGTTTTAGCAACGTTATTCCATTTGTTAGTATTCTGGTTACCTATGAGTAGTTTAACGCGCTCCTTCCACTTTTTAAGCCAGATGCCTGTCCAAATAGTCATAAATGTCTCTAACTCAACTGGGTCCTCTTTGAAGCATTGTTCGATTTTTTCTGCAAGTTCAATGTTGTTTGATTCTTTGCCGATTAAATTCCAATGGTACTTGAGGTAGTTGGTGAAATCTTGGCAGGCAACTTGCAGAACTTTCCGATCAGGACCCAGAATATCTAAGGCAGGAGCCGCATCCTTAAGCTTCTCCGTAAGGATTATTTCAACAAAGTTCATTATATCCAATCCCGCTCTGAAGCCTTCTCCAACATAATTATGGGAATGACGCTTTTATTAAACTTTATTTAGACAAATAGCTATAATTGGTTTAGTCAAGTTATTGCAATACTTGAACTTTTGATACATAAGTTATCTGGCTAATATGTCAATACTAAATGAATTTTGATATTTCAGATATGCCATTAAGTGGTGAGTGTAGCTTCTCTTTTGATAGCTCTGCATAAGAATAAGTCCCGATAAGGCTGCAAATCGTTTGCTGTTGACGGTTTACTATTAACCTTATTAGGGAATTTGTATATGTGGAAAGCAAAGCCGCTTGACTGATTGGAGATGCCCATATGGAAGAAAACAACGAGCAATATAGTAGTAACGGTTTAAGTAAATGTCCATATTGTCCATGCTGCTTCTGCAGCAAAGCAGATCTGGAACTGCACATGAAAGTATACGGGGCTTCAAAGCTCGAGCACAGTGAAAATTTTCATAGGGCCCACGGTAGGATAGAACATGGATCTTTTAGCAGTCTTGAATAGTATCACCCGTTTTCTTTGACCTTAAGATGTAAAAGCTATAAATGAGGCGATTCCACTTTCTTAGCTATTCAGAAGACTGAATCAAAATGACAGAACAACCAACCAACAATCAAGAATCTATACCAAAAAAATTAGAGATTGATGACCCCACGAATTTTCAGTTCCATGCAGCATACATGGTTTATTCAGAAATATTTGACAATATCCGTAGTGCTGACGCTAAACGGGAGCTGAACATAAACCTTGAAGATCTTAAAGAAAATAAAATCAGTAGCGAAGAATTCTACCGAAATATAGCACGCTACCGTGGAGATGCTATCTCTGATAGAAGACATGATAGGCTATCTGTACCGACACAAAGAAAACGCGACTGGCGCATGAAATCTCAAAAGCAGGACAGAATCAGAAGACACAAAAAATAGCCCCCTTTTTCCTAAATTACTGTTTTCACATGAGATTCAACTTTGTAAGCGTGCTATATGCATAAGAAAAGAGATGCACAAGGTAACTTGTTCTTACTGCGAAAAGGAATTTGAAGCTCCATTCAAACCGGATAGAAACCGACCAGTATACTGCCGCGAGTGTTATGCTAAACGGAGACCACCGCGTCGATTCTAAACAGACTAATAGTTAACTAATTTCAAATTATTTTTTCTATTTTACGAATTTTGACCAGAGCCGTCTATGGTTCATTTGAAAGTAAAATTTGGATCAAGCAGATGCCTGCTATTCTTTGATGGCAACCCAAAGGTCAAATAGCCATTCGGTGGGCGGTTTTTGTTCTTGCCAGTTCACAAATTCTTCAAATCCGTTGACCCAGCCATGCGCCCCTTTTTTCCAACCTACACTTTCGTATCCGTTTTCTTCGATCCAGTTCCATAGCTTCTTCCAAGCAAAATCAATGTTTCTTGGATCCCTAAACCTGATAACAGCGTATAAGCCGGCAGGTAGCTCACAGACCTCAATGTCTGTACACTGTTCTTTGTGGTCGCCGACAGTAAGGAAACATTCATAGCCATGCGGATGGGCTTTATCTATGGGGTATGTATACCTACCAAATAAACGAATACCAGCCTTCCCAAATAATCCATTCATGCTAGCCCACTCGATTACCCTTTTTGCAGCATCTTCTGAAGAGTTAATGTTGTACGAGTGGATATATACCGCACGGACCGGCTGAAGATGTTCAATACGACATTTCATTTCTTTTGAAACAACATGACCAGCCATTTTTTTCAATTGTCTCCCTCTGATTATTAGTGCGCTGGATTGTTTATTTATTTTGTCATAAAACGTAATTTAGACGCTAAAAAGGTAATTGAAGAGGTATCTTATAACCACAGCCTCATAATTCTTCACAATCTCAATATACGGTTTTGCAAAATATCAAAGGTCCATAAAATGCTTCTTAAGACATCTGTGTCGTGTTAAGAGGTTTCTGGAGCACTTTTTTAGATATCTTTATTTCCTGTTGCTGCATTTTTGTTCGGAAAATAAAAGAAACGCTTAACTGTTGAAACAGTATATATAGTGCAGCTAGGGATGAGCGATTTGCCGACCTTTGGAATATTCCATCGATCCAAGAAAGAAGGGGAACAAAAAACACAGGAAAATGTAGGTTCCACTCCAGCCTTAACGCCAGAACTGACAACACCTGAGGCATCTGAAAACAAAGAAGAAAAAGTCTACCTAAGAGCAATGCCTTTACGTGATATGTCAGACCTTGAGAACATAAAGACTGAAGTCACTAACGGGAATATACTAATTCTCAGAATAACTCCCTTAGCAAATAAAAGTGTTGAAGATGTAAAAACCGCTGTTAATGAACTATACGCCTTCACAGAATCAATCGGCGGCGACATTGCGCGCCTAGGTGAAGAGCGCATTGTAATTTGTCCACAAAAAATTAGAATTTGGCGGGAAAAAACGCCAATTCAAAATGAGTCATTGCCTACAGCAGCCTAAAAGTCTCCAACACCGCTGGAACAATCGTATTGATGTTAGCTTTATTACCAATGTAATTAGCTAAGTTTATTATTTTTGATTTTTCGCCGTGACATAGGAATATTCGTTCAGGTTTAGGAGAAAGATTCGTTAAGTAGCCTACGAGCTGTCTGCGATCGCTGTGACCTGAGAAGCCTTCAATTGATTCCACACGGAGTTTGCATTGGACGACCGCCATTTTACCTTCATTATCCATCATGGTGACTTCGTTGATACCTTTTTGCACACGTCTGCCCATGGTACCTTCGATCTGATAAGAAACAAAGATAATGGTGTTACGTTCGTCTTCTGCCCAGTTCTTGAAGTACTCTATAACTGGTCCACCTTCGAGCATACCTGAAGTTGCTAGGACAATGCAAGGTTCACCTTGTATGATATTCTGGCGTACACTTGGATGCTCTACGATTGTAAAGTAATCTGACTTAAATGGGTTGACTTCTTCGTGAAGGATGCTATGTCGTACATCTCTGCCTAAGTACTCTGGGTAGGCTGTATGTATGGCTGTAGCTTCGCTGATCATACCTTCGATAAACACTGGGGCTTCTTTCATCAGACCCCTCTTCATGTAACCGTCAATGATTAGCATGACTTCTTGTGCTCTGCCTACGGCTGGAACTGGGATAATTACTTTGCCTTTTCGCTCTAAAGTCTCGTTTACAACACGGGTTAGTTGTTCTTCAGATTCAACTCTTGTAGGCATAACATCGTCCGAACCGCCATAGGTGCTTTCACTTATTATAGTCTCTACGCGGGGAAATTCGTTTGCGGCTGCTTCAAGGAGCATAGTTCTCGAGAATTTGTAGTCACCCGTATAAACAATATTGTGAAGACCTTCGCCTATATGTAGGTGTGCTAATGAGGCGCCCAAGATGTGACCTGAGTTGTGTAGTGTAAGTCGGATATCAGGCGCGATATCTGTGACTACGCCATATCGTAATGGTATTGTGTGTAGGACGCATTCACGGACATCTTTCTGGTCGTAAAATGGTGTTATTCCTTGTTTGCCTGCTACGTCTAAATAATCAAGCTGGAGCATGGTCATTAGATTTGATGTGGGTGCTGAACAGTAGACTGGTCCATCATAGCCATATTTGTAGAGAAAAGGCACTAAGCCACAGTGATCAAGGTGTGCGTGAGTGATAACAACTGCATCTAAGCTATCAATCTGAAATTCGGGCGAGTCAAACCGCGGAAAAGATTCAAACGGTCTTTGTGAACCTGGGTTAATGCCACAGTCCAGTAAAACACTGCTTTCACGGGTCTTTAGTAAAAATGCGCTACGCCCTACTTCCTGCGCTCCGCCTAGAACTGTTAAACGAATATCACCTACATCGTAAGTTTTAGGTCGGAAGATACGTTCACCGATTGCACGTAGAATGCGTTCACGTTCTTGACTTTCAGAATGTAAGTAGTGACGCATATTAGTAATAATCTTGGATTTAATCGGTGGACTCCGTAGTACATGAGGGCGCCATTTAGTCTTTTTGATTATTTCCTGTAAAACAACGCCGTTCCTACCTATGACCAAGCCAGGTTTCTTTGTTTCAATGATGATTTCACCTAAGCTCGGGTCAAAAGTGATGTCGGTTATCTCAGCTTCTTTTGCAATAAGTTCGCGTGTGATTTTTTCAGCTTCAACTTCTGGGAGCCTTACAGATGGATCCGGTCTAACGACTATACGTTTACGGATTACCCCGACAATTTCTGCAATAACGCTACTTTGTTCAACAAGAATTTCGGGTTTTTTGGTATAAACAGCTAGCATGGGACCCTCGTATTCGATACGAGTAACTTCTGCTTCTTTAGGTACATGCTGAAGAATGTATTGACTTATTTCGATTTTATCTTTGTCCTGTTGTGATCTTGCCACTTCATTAAACTTCCTTTTCTAAAGCAGCCTTCTTTTCCGCATCTGAGAGTTCGCGGTAGCCCTTGTCGTCTATAACTACAATGTTATAGTTATTGCCGCTTGCTACGTCGCGTTTCATGGCAGCGTTGACAGCTCGGGCTATAACAGGCAATGCTTGTTCAACAGTCATACCTTCTTTAAATTTATCTTCTAAAACACCGATTGCTAGCGGCGAACCAGATCCTGTTGCTGTCATTTTGTCCTCAACTAAGCTTCCAAAGGGATCAAGGTTAAAGACATGTGGACCTGTATCGTCAACTCCGCCCACAAGAACCTGAGCCATTAAGCCTCTTGCGCTAAAGAGAAGGTTACTGGTCATTCTTGCGGCCGCAGCAATGGGCATAGGTCTGTTCAGGTTGATTCGATACAACTGAGCATTGGCGGTTATAATGTCGATGACCTTTTGGGCATCTGCCACTGAGCCAGCGATTGTCATGCCGATGTGGTCGTCGATTTTATAGACCTTTTTACCCTGTTTATGAGCAATAAAGTAACCCATGGTTACGCGTGTGTCCGAAGCAAGGATTACGCCATCTTTGCAGACAACACCGATAGTTGTTGTCCCCTTTAGTGTTAACTGGTTAACTGTATTGTTTTCTGCCATATATTTGTGTCTCCCTAAAATTGAACCTCTCAGGAAATCCACGAGCGGAATTCCATCTGTAGGAAGGTGCACATTCTAATCAGTCCATGGGATTAATTAATATTACGGTATGTAAATCCACATGTTCTATCCAGAAAATGCCTTACACTCTTGCATCGTAATATAGGTCAAGAGTG
>CAYRSV010000009.1:0-106398 GCA_964427115.1 uncultured Candidatus Bathyarchaeia archaeon
TATTCCGTTTTTAACAATAAATACAGTTGTGACTGTAACTAGCTCACAACAACACGGCAAACACACTAAAGATACGCTTAAAATTGCTAAAATCTAACTGCAAAAGAAAGATTACTGCGCTGCATAAAAGCAAGTAGACGTTTGGAGTCGCTTATCAGTTAGTTATTTGTGCTTTATCCGTGCTATTATAGAAAGTAGCAATATAGCCGCGTTATCTACTACATATAAAAAGAAAAATAAGACAGCTACTTGCCTTTTCTTTGGCGCACCACAATTATACCTGTTATCGCAACTGCTACCATCGCAATTACCCCGATAATCTCAAACCATTGCTCACTGGCATCGGTTCTAACTTCAGTTGGCTCAAGCGAAGGCGACGCAGACGGCACAATAGAAGGCAAAGATGAAGAGGTTGGCTGCGGTGAAGCAGATGTAGCAGGTTCTGTAGCTGAACCAGAAGGCGAAGCTGTAGATGAGGGAATTGGATAGGAAGGTAAAGCAGATGGGGTGGGCGTCAAGCGCGGTGAGGATGAGGTTGTTAGAGTGGGTGTAGGTTTATCTGGAGACGGCAAATGTGTGGTCTCTTTGGGGGTTAGTGGAAAATATTGCTTGTTTACGGTGGGAAAAAGACCTGGAGTAAACCATGCGAAGGGTCTGCCGCCTACCACATAGAGTGTGCCGTTTACTGCTGCTGCAGAAAAGCTAACGTAGCCGGGGGCAGGAACTGAATCCCCAACAGTCCAGCGGCCTGTTTGCATATCATAAATCTGCATTATTGCTGCGCTGTTAAGGTCAAAATACTGGTTTGGGATGCCTATAGCATAAATCTTCCAAGATTCAGCTGTTTTGAGCGCTATAGCAACTGCGTTTCCTGCATCAACCGGAAGAGGTGTGCCCTGGGTCCAGGTGTTTGTTTTTGTGTCATAGATTTGAACCAGGTTGATTGCATTTCCACCTTTGCCGCCGTTGCCGCCGCCTATTACGTATATTTTGCCTTCAACAGCCGCTGAGCCGTAGTTGGAGACAGGGATTGGTAAAGGTGCCAATTCAGTCCACGTATCAGTTGCTGGGTCGTAGACTTGGGTAATGTTTGAGTCGGTGCCATTAGGAAATCTGCCGCCTATAAGGTAAATTCTGTCCTCTACAACAGTTGCTTGGAAATTGGCTCGTGGGTAAGGCATAGAGGCTTTAGTTTGCCAACTATCGCTGGCTATATCGTATACTTGGATTGTTTCAGTAATGTAGTTGGTTGCCAGTGAAGATGACTCATAGTTGTACCATCCGCCTATTACGTATATTTTATTCTGGCAGACTGATAGAGCAAACTGGCTCTGGTTGAAGGGCATCGGCGTTCTTGAAGTCCATGAATCGGCAGAGGTATTGTAGACGTAGTTGTACATCCTATCGCTGTAGGTGTTGGTTTGGTTATCGTAGGTATAGTTGTAGCCCATGGCATAGATTTGCCCATTTACGCCAATAGCCACAACGTCTTTTACTAAAATAGGCAAAGGCGCCCTTGATACCCAAGTGCCTTCCAGAGCAAACGCAGGCAAAACAGCCACAGAAAAGGCTGCTAATATAACAAAAACACTAACGCCTAAACCAGTAAGTTTACCCATGCTAACCATCAACCATTTACTGCAAAGAGTGCCTATTAGCTCTACTCAAGGAACAAACCGTTCCGCTATAGGAACAGCTTTGAACTGCACCTGTTAATAATCTACGTCCCTTTCCTAACGTAGACCAAAGCAATACTGACAGTAACCAATACTACAGCTATACCTATGCTGTTGCGTAGCTTGCTACTATAGCTTATATGAGGTTGTTGTGTGAATCAAGGGCAATAGAGCAACCAGCATTGTATGCTTTGGAAGCTATTGTTTGTACAGCTCATATCGACATATTCGTAATAATAGCTCTGTATTTTATCAATTAAAGTATCGAGTAACACAAAAACAGTAGTTAGCCACAAATTATTAACTGTACAATAAAAAGAAAAGGGTTGGTTGTTTTGAAGTTTACTTGCGAGACTTTAATAGTAGTGCTACTGCCGCGATTGCAATTAGTATAATCGCTGCGGCTATAGCTATGTAGAGGGTTGTTGCAGTATTGCTTTCTGGCGGTTCCACGTTAGGATTTGGTGTTGATGAGCTAGTCTGTGCCGGATCAGTTGTAACGGCTGTTGCTGCCTGCGAGACAACTATGGCAGTTTCTGCACTGGATCCAAAGTAAGAGTTGGAACCTTCGAATGTTGCGGTGATTATATAGACGCCTGTAGCCGGAGGCACCCATGATGTTGCATAGAGACCTGCTTCATCACTTGTAGTTGAGCCAATATCATAGGTTTTATTGTTTGTATCAGTAGCCGTGAGACGTACATTAACCCCTGTTGCATTGGTTGGCTTTGGCTGCTGCATGTACAGGTAAGCCATCCATTCGCTCATGCTCTCGTCAGAGATTGCTGGGGTGCCTGCTGCAGGAATTCCAAGACATGTATTGCCTGGAGATTGATCAGTTACAGTTCCCTTTATCAGGACTGGTGTTCCTAGTGGTATTGCAGTGTCGGGGGCTGAGACCGTGGTTGCTGAGAGCCCTTGACCATAGGCATATACTTGGGCATCATAGCTGTTATAGGCCACTAGTATGCCATCTGCGATTACAATCGGATTGTATGTGTAATAGCCTAGTTCGCTCCAGAGCAGATTACCGTTGTTGGCATCAATGCAGTAAATCCGTGCACCTTTGAACAGAGGCGGGTTATATGCGTGACCCGATACTACGTAGATCTTTCCATCAGCGCTAGTTGGTGGCGGGTTGTTTAGCGGCCATGATCCATAGACGGTTTCTAATCCGCTGCTCCCTGCGTAAAATGTCCAAACTTCTTTACCGTCAGTGAGATCAAAGGCATGCAGATATCCGCCGAAGTCTAAGCCTAAGAGGTAGCCGTATGCTATGCTAGCTTGCCATGAGTACATGCCGAAGGCGGCAGAGTAGGGTGTTGTTGGTCCCCATAGGGGTTCTCCGGTGTGAATGTCAAAGGCATACCAGCTCATTTCACTTTGATGGTACTCTGTGTATATATCATCGGTCGCTGGACCCATAAGTGCCCAGGTTGTAGCGCCCATAGGGGTAGTGCGGTTTTGTACCCAAACTTCTGAGCCGTCTTTGGTGCTATAGCCAACTTCCCATTGCCAGTTCTGTGGCGTTGCAATGCTACCTGTCGATGCCAACACTATATCAGAGGTAACTTTCTGTATTGCTAGCGAAGCGTTATTTTCGTTGAGGTAATTCTTAACATTGGTGTTGTTCCATTGTACGCCCCATTTCCAATCCATATTTTTTACAGTTAAAGGTCTCCACATCCAAGCGTTAGTGTTCTCGTAGTAGTGCATAATGCATTTGGTTGAATTCCACATAGCTAACCAACCATTTCGGGCGTTAAGCACGTAGCTCAATATCTCGCCATGAGGACCGAATGTGTTTGTGCCAGCAGTCACGTTTGCAATGGTGAATAATGCTTGCCCATCCATTGGGTCGTATGCAGTATATGCGCGACCGGATGCGCCAAACATTGCGGTTGTTCCAGTTGACCATATGTACGGGATGACTCCGAACTGGTTAGGTGAATTATAGTCGAATTCTTGACCCATAGATATAGCTGTACCGTTGATAGTCCAGAGTTTCTGCCCAGTACGCAGGTCTATACATACAGCTCCGCTAGCACCAGCAGAAGTGCTTAAGGGCAAATTGAATATGAGTCGACCGTAGATAATTATTGGCGAATTGAATTTTGCTTCATATGCCAAACCTGTGTAGTAGTTCCAGTCATCATAATTCGGATTGCCATTAACGCCACCAAAGGCTACAGGTAAAGTCCAGAGTATATGCGCACTACCTGGCGCCTTACTATATGGGTTATACCTGTTGCCAAGACCATCGTAGCCACTCATGAGCCAGTCTCCTGCGATAGATTGCCAGTTACTATTCATGCCATTAATTGGTCTCTGCCAGTAGCCACTTGGATATGGATTTGATGGATAGACCTCTATCTGAGTTTGCTGCACCGTAACAGTCACCACTGGGCTTTCACTTGGCATGTAGTAGTCACCGATGAAGGGGTTGGTATTTCCAGTTGGAGGAGGATTAGCACCGGCTAACGTCTGCCCCGGGAAGAAAAACTGGAATTTATACTGACCGATAGTTGTTGGCGTGTAAGAAAAGTCAGTAGCTCCAACATCACTAGTGGTAAGAGGCCCACGAGTCTCAGTTGTTCCATCAGGTTTTGTAATTATTACAGACAAGTTTTCCCATCTGTCGCCATATTGTACGTTTGCTGTGGGAGGAACCTTATCAAGCCACACGGTAACATGCACTGGCTGGTTTACACCTACAGGGTTGGGTACGACGTTAAGGAAAGCATAAGTTGGTATCTGCAGCGGAGGAGTGTGTGCAATAACAGCAGGAACAGAGAAGAGCACTGTTGAAGCAGTCACAAGCAGTATCAAAGCAATAGCATAAAAGCAGTTTAACATTTTAAATTTACATGACTTTTTTTCAAACAAGAATTTTTCCTCCTATTCTTTGAGCTTACAAAGCTCTAAAACACGTTTGGTTGCTTTTACTATTTTAAACTTGTGAGCGATAGTATGTTACTTTTGAAAACTTTTTTGGTGTGACACGTACCTAAATCCGCCAACTGTAAATATTATCAGACAACCGCTTGCCAATTATCAATACCTAATTAGCCACAGCATCAGACGTGCCTATTATAAGTTCAAGAACTATAGTACGCGCGTCAGCTATAATCATCTTTAATACCACAAGCATACATCAAACATAAAGGCTAACTCTAACCAAAGTTAACCTATACATCTACCTACGAACCATATTCAAAGACCCAAGAACTAATTTTTTAAGTGAACTGCTTTCACTTGACGGTCACTATCCAATAAAACAGGTCCCTTCTTAAGAGAAATAGGCAGATAAAATTGTCACCTGCTTTCCTGCTTGTATATAAAGCAACAAGCACCTGCCCGGATTCCCTAAAATATAATAGATAGACAGATCGATTAGCTATTTGCTGCGGAGCTGGCAGGCTCAAAATACGAGCGACGACTTCGCGGTTAAAAACGTGTATGGATGATTGATATGTCAAGTAATCAGAGAAGAGACCCTTTCCCGAATTATCGGTTTAGAGTTGAAATAGACGGCATTGTGCAAGCAAACTTCTGTGAAGTCATTTTCCCTGAATCAGCTAGCCAAGTCATCGAAATTAGGGAAGGCACCGACCCAGTGTATGTTCGAAAGCAGGCGGGAGTAGTGACTTATGGCAATCTGGTGCTAAAGTCAGGACTTACAGCGTCTATGGAGCTTTATAACTGGCGCAAACAAATTGAGCAAGGCAAAGTAAATCAGGTACGAAGAAACATATCCGTTGTCTTGCTAAACGAAGAGGGTATTGAGGCTGCACGATGGAACTTTATCAACGCATGGCCAGCCAAGTACAAGGCGCCCGACCTAAACGCCAAGGGTAACGACATAGCTATCGAGACGCTTGAAATTGTTTTCGAAACTATGCAGCGAGTAAAATAGACTGGGCAGGAACTGTGCTGTGAGCAGCTACAATAACCTAAATAGCGTCAGCAGGACCCTAGCCAGCAAAATCTGGAACGCTATCAAAGATGACAAACAGCTCTGCACCATCATCGAAAGTGAAGAACAAATCAGCTTTCTTTCACCTATTGAAGCAGCCTCTAAAGAGCCCAAACTGAAAGAGGCAAAAAGCACAGCCGACACCAAAGACGAAAAAATAAAAGACGAAAAAGAAAAAGAAGCAAAGATCAAAGATAAAACAAAAATTTCCATATTCCTATATAACATCACTGAACTGACTAGCATGCGCAACCAGCACCAAGATTCACAGAAGCCGCCTACACTGCTGTATCTGGATTTGCATTACCTTATTACACCTATTGCGGAAAGCGTCGAGGACAACCAGATTCTTTTGGGGAAAATTATGCAAACCTTCGCCCAGACGCCAATCCTACGTGGAGTTGACCTGCAGGGCAACCTCAAAGATAGCGGCGAGGAGCTGCGAATTACGTTGGACTCACTGGGAATTGACGAGTTAAGCAAGCTATGGACCATGATAGGGAATCCGTATAGGCTTTGCGCAAGCTACACTGTACGCCCTATACGAATCGAGTCAACTCTCACATCTGTAGAACCGATTAAACCCGTACGCGTTGCAGATATTCTCCAGAAAGACAAGATAGAACTCGACAAAAAAAGAATAATCGCCTAGCAACCAAAGAAAATACACGCGCTACCCTTTAGCGCCTCAATTTTTACAACTTTACAGCAACTGAAAAATTAATTATTACACAGGATAATAGGTATACTTGCGCAGAGTTGTCTTAATTGAATTCTAAAAGAATTATTAGTTTTGAAGCCGCGTTGGGTTCAACTCGGCAGCAAATGGTGGATAGATTCGCCAAGCACGTTAGCCCTATTGAGGCGAAGATGCTGCGGCACGTGAATGCAGATAAGCAGTATGTGAAAGCGCAGGGATTACGCCTTTTTGATGAAAAAGAAAAAGAATACTTGGATTTTACCGCTGGTTATGGAACACTATGCCTTGGACATAATCCTCCAGAGGTTCTTGAGGCGGTACAAAAAGCTGCAGAATTACCGACTGTGTACTCGTTTTATACGGGCATCCATCCTTTAATTGGTGCTTTAGCAGAAAACCTTAGCACTATCCTGCCAGGCAACCCTGACATCTCAAGCTTTGCAAACGGCGGTGTAGAAGCCGTAGAGAATGCACTAAAAACCGCACGTGCAGCCACAGGCAAAAAACGCTTCATTTGTACCGACGGCGCATACCATGGGCTGACCTTTGGGGGGCTTTCAATTAGTGGAAATGACTATAAACATTGGTTTGAGCCGCTTTTACCTTATTGCGAAAACATACCTTTTGGTGACTTGCAAACCTTGGAAGCAAAACTCAAGCAAGGTGACGTTGCGGCATTTATCGTTGAACCTGTCCAAGGGGAAGCAGGATGTAACATCCCACCTCAAGGCTACCTACCCGCGGTGCAAGAGTTATGCCAAAAACACGACGTTCTGCTTATCCTTGATGAGATCCAGACTGGCTTTGGCAGAACTGGAAAAATGTTCGCAGCCCAGCACGAAAACGTAGAGCCTGATATCATAACCATAGGCAAAGCGTTTAGTGCAGGAGTACTCCCGATAAGTGCTTCAGCAACAAGCACAGAAATCTGGAAGAAAGCATACAGCAAGAAAGGAGCCTACGACTCGTTGCTCTCCACGTTTCATGGCAATCCAAAGGCTTGCGCAGCCGCATTAAAAACTATAGAAATTCTTATCCGAGAAAAATTAGCTGAACATGCAAAACAAATCGGAGAATACACTCTACAGCAACTTCAAGGCTTAAAGCAGCGCCACGAAAACGTCAAAGGCGTCTGGGGAATAGGACTACTGTTAGCTGTTGAATTTTACAGCGTGAAGGATTCAATCCAGGCGCTGAGTAGGATGCTAAACAAGCACCATATAGTCCTAAACGTCTATGATTATAGAACCGAAGTAATTAGAATTCAGCCACCGCTTAACATCCAAAAACAGGAAATCGACCAAATGATCAAAGCCCTAGACCAAACGCTAACAGAACTGGCGCAAACCTAACCAAGTCACTCTCGCTGCTGACTGTAATGTTATATAGCAAAACGGACTTAACAGATCTAGAAGGCAACAGACTTGGCTAGTGGGTTTAGGTCTAAAGTCGCGGTTGCATCTTTGTTTGGGACAGTTCTACTAATTAGCCTTGCATATTTGGATGGTGTAAACGCGGACATATGCTCGCATGTACAGGTTTTGGCTGCTGCCCCTTCCCCAATACTTGACCCCATCATCATGATAGTATTGATCGTGACGTTTGTGATTTTAGTCAGCGTGGGGTTAGCGTTGAAGTATAGAAAGCACTTTAAACTAATTGGAGCAGCGATCTTAGTTATTGGGGTTGTAGTTGCTGGCATCTTGGCTGTTGGGGTTATACAACCATCTGTTAGCTACTGGCTGGTTTCACCAGATTCCATAAGAGCACAAGATAACGTTTTAACGATGTATTGCGAGAACAGTGGATACTGGGGAGCAACATTTGACTTAGTGATCACGTTAGATAACGCACATATTTCTTTGAAAACAAGCCCACCCTATACACTAGTTAATGACCAGACGGCAAAGTTTAGCTTTACTCTTGGACCAGGCGAAAGACAAAGCAGGCAAGCATGGTACATAATTGACCAAAATGTTAGCGACTTCTACTTAGACCTCACATTCCAAACCAGCAGCTCAGGTTTCATAAAATCAGACCCCGGCGGCGTTACCCAAGTGAGCTATCAAAAAGGTCCCACAGATACAAACTTCACTAAGCGCCTCGAGCGCTCACCTGTGCCACCTTAATAGTTTATATGCATTGTTTAAATGCCTGTTTTCGTTTGACCTTATTGTGCTATTTAGCATCCGTTTACCTGAGTGCTGCTTTTTTGGTACAGGATAGCGTGAAAGACGGATCTTAGAAAAATAAATAAGCAGAAGAGGACTATAACTATGTTATATTTCATGTCAGGTCTCGGAGCAGGGGATGAGTTGCTTTGAAGACAAAACATAAGGGCACCCTCTTAGTAGGAGCGGTTTTTCTAATTGTGGTTGTGGTGCTCGGCGGGTTTGCTGGTAGTTACTTTTCCTTGGTTCAGAATGGAAAAGACGAGAAGAGGCAGCCAGATGCCTATGTAGGCGCAGCTTTTTGCGGCAACACTACTGCGGAGGCCAAGCTGCTTATCGACCGCGTAAAAGGCTACACCAACCTGTTTATCATACAGTCTGGACCAGTTAGCAAAAATGAAACCGCATTAAGCGAGATTGCTGATTACGCCATCGCGGCAGGCTTAGATATTATACCGTTCTTTGGCGTGTTTGATCCTGACCAGCCCTGGCAGCTACCTTGGTTAGATGCAGCTAAACAGAAGTATGGAGAACGCCTGTTAGGGGTTTACTATTACGATGAACCAGGCGGCATCCAAATTGACACGCTCTATTACGAGTGGGCACATTACTTCCATTTTCTAAAGGAACGGATCCAGAATACGAGTCTATATAAAGCTCACGCTGCAGCCATAGAAGAGGTCATCAGAGGCAATTTGAGCCGTGACTATAAGTCAGCTGCAAGGGTCTACGTGGACACAATTAAGCGCGATAGAGGCATGCTCGAACTTCAAAACCGCTCAATTACCAGCTTTACCTCAGAGTACGCCCTGCACTGGTACACCTACAAAAGCGGCTGGGATGTCCTACTAGGTCAGATTGGATGGAACGGAACGGTAGCCCAAGATATCGCACTTACCAGAGGTGCAGCCACATTACAAAACAAGAGCTGGGGTGTGATGATAACTTGGAAATACGACCAGCTCCCGTATCTAGATAGCGGTAAAGAAGTCTACAAGCAGATGAGCATGGCTTATCAGGCAGGGGCAAAATACATAGCCCTATTTAATTTTCCAAAAGTAGGCAACAACCCATATTGGGCAATGACTGACGAGCACTTTGAGGCGCTCGAACAATTCTGGAACGATATAACCACACAGAAAATCAGGCATGGCTCAGCCCAGGCGCAGGCAACGCTAGTTATGCCTGAAGCTTACGGGTGGGGCATGCGCAACAGCAAAGATAGGATCTGGTACTGGGATGCAGATGAACACTCCCAACTTATCTGGAACTACTCCCGCCAACTCCTAGCCGAATATGGTCTACACCTAGATATAGTTTATAATGACACCGGATATCCGCCCGAAAAACCGCCTGAAAATTATTACTCACGGATCTACTATGTAGAACCCATGCTCCACGTTGCTATCTTAGCTGCCAAAACAGTAAAATAGGTTACATTCTAAACATAATAGAATAGTGCCCAGGTATATTATAGATAAAAAATATGAAAAAAGAGAATTTGGATATGAGCTGTCGAGAAAACGAACAAGCCATAAAGCCATCTAATGAAGCCCGCGCACTGACAACTAAACACATCGACGTAACAGGCATGACTTTGACTCAGCGTCATGAGTTGTTTAAGAATTATATGAATCGAGGCGGTTTCACAAGCTTCATCAAGCGTAGGGAAGGCAAACACACTTTCTATATCTTCCACTACAAAAACCGCTCTTGACATTTTATCAAACCCAATAAAAGTGGTTTAAAAAGTAACTTATCACGCGTAGGAGATATGGGGATTCTATGCAGGGGCAATCAATAATTGTAGCCGTTAATATGCAGTCACAAACGGATATAGAATCACAGAACAAGTCTCATATAGGATCATCATGTCAAAACATATTACCGAGCCACAACAGCCTACGTCTAGAGCAACTGCACGGACTTTGAGAGCCTTAAGCACTGTCGCAGATAGCTGTGGCTTTCACTTTTATACAGACATAGGGAAAAACACAGGAGTGATCGCTACTAGTCTTGAAGACTTTGCTAAAAAATTACAGACTATTAGCCTCGATTCGATAAAGTTTCATTTTGAGCGCGCTGACTTCCAAAGATGGATAAGAACCATCTTTTGTGATGCTGAACTGGCAGAAAGAATAGGTCTCATCGGAGAAGAGTACTCAGAAGAAGACCTAAGGCAAGAAATAATTAACAAAGTAAAAAACCACATAGCCAAACTAAAGGCAAATAACTAAAATCCACTCTTTTTAACAGCTTGCATTCAACCAATCCTAACCAATCAAAGCAGGACAACGCAACTTTTCCAAAAAAAGACAAAAAACAAAAAGGATGAGTCATAGTGAACCCACAAGAGGAAGAAGAAAGGCGAAAAAACATCACAGAATCAGAGAACGTATCTTGAAAATAAACTCAGAAGTGGACACAGCGATAGTGGATGGGGTTCATGATAAAAAAACGCTTAAACGCTTGGGCTTTGACGCCCCTATGTTTACCCGCTCTGAACTTCAGTATGTTGAGCTTGCTGACCTAATTGCAAAAAGGTTCTCAACTGTAGCAATACTAACTGATTTTGATGAAGAAGGCAAACGTGCAAACGAAACCTTAAACAGGTTATTTGAGCAAAGACACATCAAAGTGTGCCACGTCTGCAGAGAAAGCCTTGAAACGATACTCAAAGAAGAGAAAATAATCACCATAGAAGGCATATACAGCCTAATAGTCAAATAACATCGCTGCTAATTCGGCATCGTAGAAGCTACTGAAGTCCAAGGTTAGAGATAACAATTAAAGCGATAGTTTTTGTCCGTATTTTTCAGAATAGGCTATTTCTGTGAGAGGTTTTCTATCTTTCTTGCCCAGTATCTTTTTGGACGGGTATCCAAAAGCTATGACGGCTGCAAAATTCATATTTGCAGGTATTGCAAAGTCCCTAGTTAACGCGTCTAAGTTGACACCTACGAAGATTCCTGAGGCAACACCCAAGTTCCAAGCAGCAAGCATCATGCTTTGAGCAGCTCTTCCGGCATCAATCATGTGAAAATTGTATTTAGGGTCAGTGAGTATGATTATGGCGAATTCTGCGCCTGCAACCCATTTGCCAGTAGTGCTATCAGAGGCAAGCCGCTTGAGGTTTTCTTTATCTTGGACTAATATGAAACGCCAATGTTGAGAATTCATGCCGCTCCCAGTAAGTCTTGCAGCCTCAAGTATCTCACGTTTTATGGCGTCTGGAACAGGCTTCTGGCTAAACTCTCTTGATTCTATTTTTGTCCTAATTCGCTCAAAGGTATCCAAAACAATTCACCTCCCAAAATTTTTCTCACAAGCTTTACTTGAAAATAACAAAGAAGTAGCATATGAATAAATTAGCGCCTACTTCTCTGTTATACTCTCTGCTAGTTTGTCTATTGTTTGGTTTAAGCCGGCTACGGAGTAAACATACATTTGGCTTGGTGTCCAGTCGTGCTCGGTAACGGTCAATTTAGTCATATCACAGCGCATGCTTTTGAAGGTAACAGTGGTAGGAATTTCTTTAGGGAAATCAGCAGGCATACCTACTTGAACAGGATCAACTGGGTTACCATCTTGATCAGATAGCCCTTGAGTAAATTCAAGGCGCTCTAGAGGTACGATTCTTCTATAGGTGCCAGAAACATAGGAAACCTGACCTCCTTGCTCTTTAGGAGCTTGCATTGCAAAGACAAATTTGCCGCCTTCACACAGATCAATTTTGCAAAATGGCGAACGGTAACCTTGAGGTCCCCACCAGCGCTTAACATACTCGGGGTCCGTCCAAGCTCTCCAAACTAACTCGACAGGGGCATCAATAATTCGGGTTACAACAATATCTTGTCTTACAGAAAAACTACTTTGGGACATAATTTCTTGACTCCTACAAAACGCAAGACTACACAAGTGAAAAGAATTATAAAAATAATCTGTTGCCCTATAAAGGCAGAGCTCAAAATAATTATTGGTAGCTAAGTTTTAGTGCTTCTTGCAAGAGTGCATGTAGAGCAGGATTTTGAGTTTCTACCTCAGAACGGATCTTGACGTGGCGGGCTTGTTTCCCGGTGCCAGCCAGCAGTTTCTCTGGGTCGCTTAGCTGGGCGCCTTTGGCGAACATCAGGTTAATATGCTTCATATGCAGTACGATGGCAAATACTTGACCCTTGTAGCTTTTGTTGTATCCGTAGGCGATTAAGCCACTCTTAGGATCGATTTGTTCGACGGCGTTGGGAAAGACTTCGAGGATAAGTTGTCGCAGGCAAAGGGTGGTTTCACGGGCTTCACGGCTATAATGAGCAAGAAAAGCATCTAGAGCATCTGAATTGCTAACCATAGCGCATCACTAGATTAAAGGACGAATGGTCGCTTTTTAGACTTTGGCAATATACCACATGAAACCGTCGATGGTAGTAAGATTTGTGTGTAGCTCTGAAGCCAGCTTCGATAAGGTAGCGTTAACTGAAAGGTAATGCTGACCGATGTCCTGCTGGGGTATGGGGGTACGTTTGATCTTTTTGAGCGCCTCATCAGTATACTTGCACCAAGGGGCATATTTGGTGGGCCAATACGTGTGCAGGAGCGCAGTGAGGATGTAGCGGTTTATGCCGGGGCAGACATATTCGCCCTCAAGGCAGTCTTTAATGATATCTTGTACTTGCACGGATTTGTCCTGCAGGCGAGTTAGCAGGCTTTTGAGCTGTTCAGGCTGTGCGAGGGCTTCGGAGGCGGCTTTTTGCAGCTTAGGCCAAGACTGGTTGTACTTGAAGTGGAGATAGTTTTTGAAGTCGGTTTGCCATTTGATTCCTTCAGCCAGCTTCTTTATGGAGAGCTTTTTGGCGTATTTTTCGTAGGCATTTTTGCGAGCGGTCATCCAGACATTAACATTATTGTAGATGATGCCTTCGGTAACTACGAAGCTGTTGAGCGCTGTGAACTCGGCGAAGACATCATTAACTTTGAAAGGTGTAGGTGAAAAGCTACGTTGCCACAGGTGCTTTCCACATTTTGGGCAGTAAGCGTTTTGCTTGTATTCTTTTGCGGAGTAGATAGTGTGGCACTTGAGGCATTCGTAATCAGGCTTCTGCATACAAATTCACCCGCAAAGCTATGCAGAAAAACAATTTAAACCCCACTGCAAGACAAAGCTAAAAAGAGTCTCAGATGCTAAAAACAAAACATAACCAGTGCGAGATAAAAAAATTGCAGCAAACGATTTTATTATTGCTATAAAGAGGGTAGTCAGCCATGCACAGTCCCATAAACCGCTGGCTTGTTGGCACTTCTTTAGTCTTTAAGCCTAAGCTAGCTGAATTATAAGGCTGGCCAGCTTGTTTATTTTTTGCTTTCACCTGAGACAACTTTTTCTTTTATTCATACATCACTATAATCTGCTTAAAAGTCATAGAAGCTAAATATCGAATTATTGTAATATTAGGGCAAGTTTATCTTTAGAGGGAATGATGTGGACATTACCGTAATAGTTATTGTTACTAACACACTAGTGGTGCTTGCAACATTCGTAGCTACCCTTTACCGTATAAAAATTGAACGCGATCACATTGAAACTGTCAAGAAAACAGCACAAGCTAAAAAATGCCTAGAATCCCTGCGCAAATACATTAAGGCAGAACGCGACTCTATAAGCAAGCTAGACGAAAAAGAGCTAAACGAATTTCTAGACTACTTGGAAAGACTAGGCGAATAACAACACCCATCTTTAGGAGCTTATGATTACAAGAGTGGCTGTTTCTTTTTTACTTTAACTGTACTCTCTCTACTAGCTAGTATAGCCGCTTTGGCATGCTCCTTTAAATGGTAAAAGCGCCAACATGCTAAAAATAGGCGACTCAGATGAAAACAACTACAACTCAAACTAAGATCAAAAACATCACCAGACATAAAACGGCTCTGCTAGTTACAGAAGATGACCTACTGGTAGACCTAGCATACCATAATGTACCTCCCTCTCTACTGATCAAGTTTTCCGAAAGGATAGTACAGCCCATATACAACGGCAACTTGACTGCTGCCATACAAGACTTAATCCAAAAAGCACTTTCAGAGCAAGAACCCATACATGTCCAAATAACACCTACCGAAAACTACTTCTAAACCCAACAAATCAACAACGACCCAATAGACTCAAACTAAAATAAAACGTCCAATAACAACGAATGTAGCCAACCTACACCAGACTATAAGCATCCACAGATTACAAAAGTTAGAATTACGTTGGCGCATCTTTCAGTAGAGGTTAAAAATGTAGTTTCGTCATTTCTTTTTAAGCATAAGCGGCTTAAGAATTTTGACTGCACTTAATGATGGCAAGCTCAAAGTCTAAAAGTCTATCTGGTCAAGCAGACCTTTAGCCACAGCGTATTGTAATGGCACCTCAATTCTTATGTCAAGGGCTTCAGGATCAGAGAAAACACAATTTCTAGCTCAGAATTTACCGACAGTTTTGCGCCTGTTTTTATATCTATATTACCTGCAGGTCGGCACCCGAGCCACAACATGATAAATACTTAAAGCACTTTAAACGAAAAGAGAGGAAAATTGAATGAAAAAAAAGAAAAAGTTTACATCCTCTAAAGAGATAACAATGAAGAAGTTCAAAGCTGACAGAAAACAGACAATATCTGCGATTGCTTTGATTTCATTATTAGCTATCTCTACAGTTATGGCAATTGTGCCCGCAGCTAATGCTCATACGCCCCCATGGACTGTGCCAACATGGTGCTACATCAGCATCACATCACCAAATCCTACAGCTGTAAACAATGATGCACTGCTTGTCTTCTGGCTTAATGCTGTGCCACCAACCGCCCAAGGAGCATATGGAGACAGATGGACTTTTTATGTTGATGTAACAAAACCTGATGGAACAAAGCAGACCCTTGGACCGTTCAAATCAGATCCAGTAGGCAGTTGTTATACCATTTACACCCTTGAACAAACAGGCAACTACATCTTCCAAGCGAGATTTGATGGGCAAAAAATAACCGGGCAACCTCTCAACCCTAACCTTCCAGCAGAAAGAAACACAGGATACGCTTACTGGAACGATACGTATGCCGCAAGTAAAAGCGACCCTATAACCATCACAGTGCTACCAACTATGGAGCAAGTGCAAGGCTGGCAAGAACCTCCAGTAACAACGGATTACTGGACTCTACCCCTAAACAGCATGAATCGAGGCTGGTATGTGCTTGCAAGCAACTGGCTTGGAGGAGCAGCCCAGACCAATGGGCCTACTGAAAGATTTGGCTACGGCACTGCACCTGAAAGCCCCCATGTCCTGTGGGCAAAACCAATGTGGGCAGGAGGCATTATGGATGCACGTTTTGGCCCCACGGGTTACCAAACAGCACATTACGAAGGACTAAGCTTTACACCGCCAATAATTCTCAACGGAAAAATCTATTACAACGTTCAATCCCTTCCAAGAATTGGCTGGTATTGCATTGACCTTTACACAGGTGAGATTGATTACTTCCACAACACTACAGGTCCGGTAATTAACGTCGGCGGAGGCTTTGATTACTCAGGACAAATCGCTGGCGAATCACTCGCCTTTGGTCAGATACTAAACTATAATTCGCCTAATCAGCACGGTGGCTTCCCGTACTTATGGAGCACCACTGCGTTAGCAGATGATGGCTCAATTGCACCTAATACATGGATGATGTTCGATGCCTACTCAGGCAACTACATCTGTAGCATAGCCAACGTTTCTGCATCAGGTACAGCTGTCTACGGGAAAGACGGAAGCATACTAAGATACAATATCGTTAATCTTGGAAACGCTTCAGTTCCCAACTATTACCTACAAGTGTGGAATACAACTCAAGCGATTTGGTATGAAAAGACTTGGCGATCCAATGAATACTGGATGTGGCGACCTGTCCTTAACATGACATATGATGGAAATAACGGATTTTCCCTAAACGCTTCAATACCTGACCTTGGAACAACAACTATACGAGCGGTACGTGAAGATCAGTTCATCATAGGCGGATACCAAGGAGTAAATAATGAAGACGGCGTAAGGAAGGGCTACTTATGGGCTTTAAATCTTAAGCCAGATAGCAATGGCGTCATAAACCCAACATTGCTTTGGAACATTACTTTTACGCCACCCTCATCAGCAGGCAATAAAACCATAACTATGGGAGCAGTTGATCCAGAAGACGGCGTATTCCTCTTCCATTGTACCCAGACTAGAGAACGTTGGGGTTACAGCTTAGCTACTGGAGAAAAACTCTGGGGTCCAACTGCACCCGAGGCAGCCTTCAACTACTATGGCATGGGCACTAACATCTACCAAGGCAAACTCTTAAGCTATGGCTACGGCGGAGTTTTAACCGCCTACAATATAACAACAGGAGAAATCCTTTGGGTCTACAACGCAACTAATGTTGGCTGGGAATCACCCTACGGCAACTACCCCATAGGCGTAGCGGTGGCAGCAGACGGAAAATTATACTTAGTGTCGAGCGAACACTCACCAACACAACCACTATGGCGTGGCTCCTACTTGCGATGCGTCGATGCAAACACTGGCGAGGAACTTTGGAAGATGAGCCTTTGGGGTGGAAGAATGTCACCTACTGAATCAAACGTGTTCCTTTCACAGGGCTACCTTGTCGGACTAAACTTCTATGATAACAGAATATATTGCATTGGAAAAGGACCAAGCGCAACAACAGTATCAGCACCACAAACCGCTATCGCTAAAGGAAAAAGCCTCATGCTAACAGGCACCGTAACAGACCAATCGCCGGGCGCCAAAGGCACCCCTGCTATCTCTGATGCTGACCAACAAGCATGGATGGAATATCTCTACCAGCAGCAGGCAATGCCAACTTCAGCTACAGGCGTTCCAGTACAAATAACAGCCATAGGTCCTAATAATGAGACAATCAATATTGGAACCGCCATCACCGACATAGGTGGAAGCTTTGGCATAATGTGGACTCCTCCAGAAGAAGGAACCTATCAAATCACCGCCACGTTTGCAGGCTCTAAATCCTACGGCAGCTCATATGCTACAACCTACATAGGCGTAGGACCAGAAGAAACGCCAAGTAGCCCAAAACCTACAGCACCCCAAATAACACAAACACTTGCCCCAACACAGACACCAACATTTACGCCGACACAAACAACCACAACTTCACCAACTGTTGCCCCTAACCCGACCAGTGAAACCCCGACAACTTACCTCATTGTAGGCGCAGCAATCGTAATAATCATAGCCGTCATAGCAACTGCTCTATTCCTAAACAAACGTAACTTGACCCAAAAACACTAAAATAGCAACAAAGCCAACAGCCTACCCTCTTCTTTTTTTTTAAAAAAAAAAACGGATTAATGATTCTATAATTCATTAAAACCAATTAATCCAACTTACAAAAAGTACGTTCTATGCAGGAACCTAAACAGCTATTACCGAAAACTATAGCAAAAAATGACTTACTGGTGCTCCGACGGATACTTTGTAAAGGAAAAAGCTAAAAACACTGGCACTAAGCCCTTAGAAATTTAACAATCAAAGTCCACTCGGTGCTCATTTCTAATCTAACTTCGGTTTTATTTTACAAAAAAAGGAAAAAGGAAAGGGGGTTTGCTTTATTGTTTATTTACGTCGTCTTAGGACGATTGCGGCTGCGATGACAGCGATGATAATGACAGCTGCAGCAATTGCAATGTATAATGAAGATCCAGCAGTGCCAGTTGGGTCAGGAGCAGCAGTAGGTGAAGCTGTCATAGTAGGCTGACCTGAAGCTGCAGTAACACCGACTGCGGTTACTGCTTCTGATGGCCAGTATGACTTAGAGCCTTCAAATTCTGCAGTGATTGTGTATTTGCCCTCTGCTGGAGGAGTCCACATTATACTGTAGAATCCATGTTCATCGCTTGTAACAGTTCCAATGGGTATTATGTTGCCATCTGCGTCTGTGGCGGTTAGTTTTACTGGTACACCTTTAACATTGTCAGGCTTCGGTAGTTGCATGTATACGTATTCCATCCAGTCAGTCATGCTTTCGTCAGCTACAGCTGGAAGGCCATCGGGGAAGCGTGATGCAATTCCATCTTGCTTTGTGCCTGCAGATATGTCAATAACTTTACCCTCAATAAGGACACTAGTTCCCTTAGGCACAGCAGTATTTGGAGCAGTTACAGTAGTAGCAGTTGGCCCTTTACCAAAGGTATATACTTGCATGTCAAATAGGTTGACGTTTGCTAGATAGCCGTCCGCAAAAATTGGAGATTTCCAGCCACCAGTTATATCCCATATGCGTTCGCCGTTTTCAATGTCAAAGCAGTACATCTTCCAAGTTCTGTAGAATGGATGGGTCATGGAGTGCTCTTGTGTATATACATAGAGTTTTCCGTCAACGACTATTGGGGTGCTTAGAGGTGCGCGGTCGTAGACGCTTTCGAGTCCTTCTGGATCAATTTGGGCTGTCCATAGACGGTTTCCGGTTTTAAGATCATATGCATACACTTCTCCACCATACCCAGCAGAATAGAACTTGTCACCAACTATTGCAACACCACGACTATACATCATCCAGCTATTTTCAGATTCAGATGTCCATAGGTGATTTCCAGTTGCAAGATCGAAGCCTAGCCATTGTCTTGTCTCTTTAGCCCGCATAAGAATCACACCTGCATCAAGAGCGTCGTCATTAACCATTATGCCTTCAAATTGCAAAGTTACATTGGCTGATGGAGGTTGAGGTTGTATATGCCAGAGCAATTTACCAATTTCGCCTGGCTTGGTGCTAATTGCCCACACTGAGAATTTACCATGAGGTGCACTTAGACCGTTTGCTTCAAAGCCTGAACCACCGAAGACGATATCATCGAACGCAAAACGGACAGTTCCAGCTAAACCTGGTGGCAGCGTGATGTTCCATGAGTATCCGGTAGATCCGTTGTGTGTCTGTCCCGCACGGGATATTGGTCTCCATTGCCAAGCGTTAGTATTGGTTAATAGTGATGAGTCGTTTGCAACCTGTGCTATTTGTGCTGCTGTGAGGTAAGTCATTGTTAGTGGTGCAGTAGTGTTCCACAAAGCTAGCCAAGTTCTGCTTTCGGTTGGTCCGCCTATAACGTATCTTAGACGCTCACCATTTGGCCCAACAGCTTCTGTACCGGAGGGTACATCTGTAATCTTAAATGCATCGGCTCCTGTGAAAGGATCAATTGCGTAAGTGGTAGTGCCAGAAGTGTGCCATAAGTATGCGTGAGCTCCGTGCTGGTTAGGTGAGCTGTATTCATAAATTGTAGCTTGTTCTATGCCGATACCGTCTCTGCGCCATAGTTCTTCTCCAGTACGTAAATCAACAGCAATCAAAGTTTGCCCTGAAATAGCGTTAACATCTCTGCTGTGAACATCTTTGTGACCCAAAGGCTGACTGTATATAAGAATTCCACTTACGATAACTGGATAACTCCATCTTTGCTCGTATGATGTTCCTTCATAGTAGCTAATTTGACCGAAAGGCTCACCGACTATGCCTCCAAGCTGGAGAGGTTTTGTCCAAACTATGTGAGCGGTCTCTGGTGCAGTGGTGTAAGGATTACCCTTGCCATCAGCAAGCCAGTTGCCGCCAATTTGAGCCCACTCTCGGTTGTATCCGTTTATAGGACGCGTCCAATATTCATTTGGAAGTTCAACAGGGGGTACAGTCTGAAGCTGCTCCTGAGTAACGGTGAAGGTCTCTACAGGGCTGTCGGCAGCTGAATAGAGGCGAGTGAAGGTAGTAGTATTTTTCCATTGTGCGGGGAAGTGAGCTTGAACTGAGTACGTGCCAACTGCATCTGGGGTGTATATATAGTAGGTTCCGCCTACGGGGTCACTAACGCCAAGGTCAATATTTTGCGTAGTACCGTCAGGTTTTGTAATCGTCAGCGACAGGCCTGTCCAAGCTTGCCTATTGCCATAAGAGCCAAGTAGATGGTCATAGGGTGTTGCCGGTGGTACCTCAGCTGTCCATACAAGAATGGATACTTGTTGACCGATACCTACAGGGTCGGGACCAGAGCCAATGTATAGGAAGGTAGGATAATTTTCTATCGTCTGAGCATTGGCTGCTGATAAGCCCACTGCAAAAGCAGAAGAAGCTAACAGCATAACCAAAGCTATAACAATAGAGGATTTATTTTTCAATTTTTTCTCCATGTTCTTCTCTCCATATTTTGCTACCAACAAACTTGTAAATATGGGTATATAAAACTTGGCGGAATTTGACACAGCAACATTTTAGCGGCGCCATTAGCAGCGCCATTAGCAATTAAAAAAGAAAAACTATTGATATTTTTAAGCTAACTCCCATTTCGGCATATGTGTTTTATCAAATCAGTCATACAACCACACCAGTTTATGAAACTGTTAACCTGCCGAGAGGCAGATGAACACTAATGCACCACATTTATTCTACACGCTAAAACAAGAAGGTTATCGCCTCATCAAAAATCAAAATACTTGAACTACAGAATTGAAACTTTACATTAGCACTCAATTTAAGCTATTTTTGCGCCTAAATGCAAAGTTACCAACCGTAACTAAAAGCAAGCCAAATGGCATAAAATGTTAATTATAAGAATTGCCGAGACACATTTCTGCAAGAAGCCAGAGACTAAAATGTTAAATCTATATACTTCTAACGTAGATATTAGTCGTAGCAATCTCAAGTATGAGGCGGTAATGCATAACCGATAGATATCTTGCTATAAAAGCAATTGCTTTTGTTACAATATGTGCTTATTTTGGCTATGCCTCGTTTTGGGTTATCAAAACCTTGCCATGGATGCTAAATATATCGTTTAACCCTGAAGGCTATGTTCCTGCAGCAGGAATGAATATTGCTAACTCATATAGCTTGAGCATATCTTACTTGATGGAGTACGTTGGATTTGCAGGCCTAACTATTCGATTGGCAGCGGCTTGCTTTGCAATTTTTGCAATAGCGTTAATTTTACGGAATAACGCGTTTTTTTCTTCAAAAGTTAAAAACACCATCGCTTGGGCGCTTCTGTTAGAAGGGATTTACTTTTTCTCGTTTATCCCTGCTATCGCATACTTGCTGAGTGTTTCAGCATTGCCGCTTACCTCTAACCTATGTCTAGCTACAGCTTTAACTACACAAATTGCTCTAATTTCTCCGCTACTTATCCTGCTAAGCCGCAGATTAAAAAAATCCTCAAGTATAAATCCGCCAACAACATTGCTAACCCGCCTAGCAGTGCTAACATGTTTTGGCTATGTTATGGCACTTTGGATCACCTACTTGTTGAAATGGGTTGAAATGAGTGCACTAGAAGGCTTAAACTGGCTTCTAACATGGCCCATAGAAATTGCATTCATAAACACCCTTATTACGTTCTCACTTGCCATAACCTTCGCCGCCATAGGAACTATTAAAATGCTCAAAACAAACAACGACCCCAAGCCATTGCAATGGTGGGGCATATCAGCAATTCTGCTAAGCATACACCTCATAATTTTCATTGCTTACTGCTTCAGCTTCAACTCAGCATGGCTAGCACAATTTGGCGAACTATGGATCATCCCACTGCTACCTGCCGGAATTTATCTGCTAATCAGAAAACCTCGTTAGACAAATGTCACAAAAATATTCTACAAAACACTCGTTAATAATCGGATATATTATTTTACACATTTTGATTATCAGGCCAAGCTAAAGATGCAGGTATTAATTCAGCCATTGTTTGTGCATATGATTTATGAGTCTAGCCAGTTTCTTGATTTAAGTACATCTTGCTTGGCGAATTTTACTTTTAGGGTATCTTTTTCGGGACACATTTCAACGCATCTAAAGCAAAGCATACATTTTGATACTGTTACGTCTCCGCCTTTTTTGTCGTAGACTTCGGTGACCTGTGTTGGGCATACCCTTTTGCAGATTCCACATTTGGTACATTTGCTCTCGTCTTTATGCAATTTTGTCAACGCTATGTGTTTAAATGGAGAAAATGTGCTAAATAGCGCGGTGAGCGCGCCTAGAGGGCAAATTCTACACCAAAATCGCCTATACGCGAATGATAATATTGTTACTGCAATTAGCACAGCTAAATTTATGGATGTTATGTAAAATCCTGTTACATATAATGGACCATATGTTATTTGTGAAACATATGAGAATTTCATATATCCTAAGCCACATTCTGCCAACACACAAAGAGGCCTCATCGGGCAGACTAGGCAAAATGGCTCATTTATATTACCCACTATACCTGCTTCAGTTCCTTCAGGACCACCAGGAATCGTGCCTGGAATAAGCTCTGTGCCAAATATCGCGTACGAACCAAAAATAATACTTAAAATCAATAATATGGCGATGATTACGTAGCGAAACTGTCCAAGCGCGGTATTAGTTTTTTGGGAAAAATTCAGATGCCGCTTTTTGAAGGCTTTTCGAATCCGTGTAAGCAAGTCCATATATAGTCCAAAGGGGCATAGCCATCCACAAAAAAATCTTCCCAGAGCAATAGACATGGTGATAATTACACCAAAAACGATGGCTAATTTTTCTATACCTGTTGTAGAGTAGAAGACCTGGTATCCCCTTCCTACATCCCAGAAGGGAAAAATGTAAGCTTGTATTTGCCAAATAGCACAAGTCACTGTTCTGCCGTTAGGGTAATAGCATGCGAGAACTGGGAAAGATAAGCCATCAGGGAATTGATTCCCAAAAAATTCAGCGCCAATTAATCGATCTCTTGGAGAAATGCCTAAAGGACGCCACAACGGCTGATCAAAAGGTCCTAACAATAAACCCATGAAAATGGCAACAACTGCAACTACTTGAATAAAAAGCCTAAGGTTGCTTATCCGACGAGTCTTGTCTTTTGTCCGTTTTAATATACCCATACTGCCTGCAATAGCTATCAGGATAAATAAAGTGACTATTACAACATCAGAATTAAACGTACTCACATTTTTAGCCTCATCGGGTCTCAGCCCTTTCACGTTTAGTGTTGATTAAGATGGCAAAAATCATCATTGTACATAATGCAACTGCAACCACGATAATTACCGAGTGACTCTGGTAGACAGGTTGAGTTAGACTTTCCTCATACGATGGAGGGTGATAATAATAGGTTAGGCTAATGTTTCCTGTTGCGCCAGTTATAGTTAATTTGTCATCCTCGGTTACTGTCCAGTCTTTATCTTTTGACAAGTAGATGCCGTTTGCTACAACACTCCATTGTCCCAGTCTTTGCATAGGACCAAAATTGAAGGTCTGCACACCTTGCCCTTCCGCTAAGTATCTTAATCGTGCAGAACCCGTCGTTGTGTTTGTTTGCCTATATGAGGTTATTGTAATATTGGAGTTTTTAGTTGAAACCCGAAGATTTTCTAGCTTTTGTGAACCGTCTAGCTGAAGATTTCTATATTGCCATTCATCATCCTTTAGGGTTGCCTGTTCATATGTACCATTAACAGAAAAGCTAATGGTACAACCATTTTCTAAGTTGAACGTGGCGTTGGCTTCAAAAACATAAGCTGCTTGAGCATTTGCGACTTGATAGAAATAGAGCAGAGTTAATATAGCTATAAGAAACAATGAAGCATTTTTTTGACATATTTTCTTACTTTTAGGAATGCTCTGCCACATAATTAAATCGTAATAAAGTACGAACCTGATTGTATATATAAGAATTTAGGTAAAGCCGCTAATTAAAATTCGCACTCATATTTTTTAGCCTGCTTACGGGTTTGCTGGGGCTCTGGCGGAGGACATTTTTGGAGAAAAATGAAAAACACTCTGCGCCAATCGCTATAGAGAGTTTAACCACCAAAGCCCACTCAGCCCATGGTCTTCTCAACTTTTCCATTTTGGTTTGAAATTAAAAAAAGTAAAAAAGGGAAATTGGTTTTGTTTATTGTCGTCTTTTTAGGACGATTGCGGCTGCGATGACAGCGATGATGATGACGGCTGCTGCGATTGCAATGTATATTGTGGATTCAGGAATGCCGGCTGGTGGTTCGGGAGCAACAGTAGGTGAAGCTGGCATAGTAGGCTGACCTGAAGCTGCAGTTACGCCTATGGCTGTTTCTGCATATGATGGCCAGTAAGAGTTTGAGCCTTCAAAGCTTGCAACAATAGTGTACTTGCCCTCTGCTGGAGGAGTCCACATCATGCTATATAGACCGCTCATGTCGCTTGTAGTTGTGCCAATATCGTGTGTGCTGCCATCCTCACCAATAGCCGTGAGCTTAACAGCAACACCAGTAGCATCACCAGGAATCGGGTACTGCTTATAAAGATACTCCATCCACTCAGACATGTATTGGTCAGCAATAGCTGGTGTATCCTTAGCGCCAGGAGACTGGTCAGTCACAGTGCCTTTAATGAGTATGCTGTCGCCCCTAGGTATAACGTCATCTTGTACTGTAACGGTTGTTTTTGTTTGTCCTTTACCAAAGGCATATATTTGCATATCATAGGCATCAGCATCTACAAGGATTCCATCGGCTATTACTACGTAAGTACCATGTTGTACTGCGCTCCAATGAGATAATGTCCAGAGTTCTTTGCCGTCATATGCATCAATACAGCGTAGTCGTGCGCCTCGGTTTAGCGGGTTAGTTGGCGAGTGTTCGCTAGTTACGACGTATACTTTTCCGTCAGCAACAGTACCCATTTTGAGTGGGAAGTTTGTACCGTATCCTGCTTCGCCTGTTGGGTCAGAAGCTTCGTATTTCCACTTTAGATTTCCGGTCTTTACGTCATAGCAGTATAGTACTCCGCCGTAGCCGACTGTGTAGAAGTTGCCGTAAGCAACAGCGTTTTGAGGTTCAAATATGTCCCAGGCTACCTGAGATGGAGTTGGACCCCAAATCTGTTCTCCAGTTTCAATGCTATAGCCTCGCCATGCGATAGTTTCTTTCTCACGTAGGGTAAACACTCCGTCCTCTACGCTTATGATGCCTCGCTGCATGGTTAAGTTACCTGGTGGTTGTGGATAGTCTTTGCGCCAGAGCAATTGTCCTTCTTCACCAGGTTTCAAGCTTATTGCCCATACGGTCCAAGGATCATAGCTATAGTAGGTTGTTCCTAAGTTGGAGCCGATGACTCTGTCTGGAAGAACTTCCCAGATGGTTCCAGGCAATCCTGCAGGTATAGATATGTTCCATGAGTATGGATTTACTAGAAATTCAGGACCATTAGGGCCTGTAGTATTCCATAGATAGGGTTGGCTTACGTCAATTGTTGCTCCTGGCCAAAGTCTGTATTGATGGGCATCAGTTCCTTGTGGTCCGCCTGCTGGGATTGCAGCGCTAGAATTCCAAAGTGCTAGCCAGCCGTTTCGTGTATTAATGGTATAGATTAAGATTTCTCCGTTAGGACCAAAAGTGCGTGTACCAGAAGGAACGCCTTTAAGACTCATGATCCAATCGCCAGTGAATGCGTCATACATGTCCCATCTAGCAGTAGCTCCTCGTCCGCCAGTAGCCCAAAGATATGAGTTTGCGCCGTGCTGATTTAGCGATTCATAGTAGTAGATTTGACCAAAGCTTAAGCGTGGATAACCTTCCCAGAAACCATATGCACCGCCACCGCCAGTTAATTGTACGTCGACTGGATCGCCTCGGCCAGTGCTATTAACACGCCAAAGTTCTTCGCCAGTGCGCAGGTTAACGGCAACTATGTCTGTGTAAAATTGTGAGTGGCCATGACCGTATTCCATGTAGTAGAGTATACCATTGATTACAACTGGGCTAATCCATTTGCCTTCATATGCCAATCCATAGGCGTATGAATATGATTTATATTCAGTACCTCCAACAAGGCCGCCCTGTGCGAAAGGCATTGACCATAAGATGTGAGCAGTGTTGGGTGCACGGGTGGAAGCAGCAAATGCGTTACGGGGGTTTTGTAGCCAGTTTCCTGAAATTGTGTTCCAGTTTCTGTGCACGCCACTTATTGGTCGAGTCCAATAGTCATTTGGACCGGGAACAGGAGTGTCTTGCCATGTTGGCACTGGATCTTGCTGGACAATTAGTGTAACCTCTTCGCTGCTACTAGCTCTGAAGGTGTGGTCACCGACCTCGTTTAGCCATTGTCCTGCAGCTCTTCCAGTATCTGGGATGTTAATTACCTGTTCAGGGAAGTGTGCTTGGAATTTGTAGGTACCAACTTGGGTAGGTGTAACTATGGTATAGAAGGTTGAAATAGTGTCAGCTTCAAATGGTCCCAAAGTTTGTACGTTTCCGTTGGGCTCAGTCATTGTTATTGTAATGCCCTTATACGGAGTACCTCCCCATGTTAGAGGGTATGGTGGTGTTTTGTCAAGCCATCCTGAAATGAAGGCAGGGGTGTTAACTTGTACAGGGTTAGGTATAGCAACTAGATAAGTATAGATATCTAGAGTCCATGATGCAGCTTGAGTGAAAGAAGCAGTTGCCAGCAACGCAGACGTAGTCAACAATAGGATAGCCATAACAGAAAAAACTGTTTTTTTAGAGTTTCTCAATATTTTCCATCTCCTAACGCTTATACGTATATTTGGTAGCCACTTCTTTTGCTCAGTTAGCATATAAAATTTTGGATAATCCACGATAACCTTGATTTAAAATTCTTTTTGAATAATATAAAAAGTTGTAATTATAAATATGAATAGTTTATAATATAAATTGTTATTTTTTATTGGCTGTTAAACGCACACCTTAAGCCATTCATCATGTATGATAACCTTAGAAGGGCTTTAACTATAATCATCAAAACTCAAAATGTTGTAGCCCCCAAAGCCATTGATTAAAATATTTACTTTGAAAGTGCGATCAATAAAAAAGTAATTTCCAACAAAAGAAGACTTTTTAGAACGATATGCTAACACTATCGTTAAGGTGTAAATGTATGGGCAAAGGCTCAGGCTTTGGAAAAGTAATTTTATTTGGCGAACATTTCGTGGTTCATGGTGTTCCGGGAATTGTTTCTGCAACAGATGCTAAGACTGATGCGGAAGTCAAGAAAGGCGAAAAGGGTTTAATTATTAATGATGAGCGTACGGGCTCTAAGGGTTATACTGAAAAGAAAAAACTTCAGCAAATTGAATCCATTGAGCGCATGTTAAAGGCGATTGGTATGGCGCCTGACACGCCTATGACCATCTGGTTAGGCGGGGACCTACCAGGTTTTAGCGGGTTGGGTGCCTCGGCGGCGAGCAGTGTTGCCATCGCAAGGGCTATTTCACAGGAATTCAATTTAAATCTATCAAATGAAAGAATTAACGAAGTTTCTTACGAGGCAGAAAAAGCCTACGCGGGCAACCCATCAGGCATTGACAATACTGCTGCAACTTTTGGAGGCTTCATGTGGTTCAAGAAAAACCTGTCAGGCGGACGCGACTTTGTCGAAAGAATCAACATACCTAAACCTGTAGAAATCGTCATAGGCAGCACAGGTAAAGTCGCCGACACTAAAGCCATGGTAGAAGGCGTTGCTGAACGTAAAAAGAAGAATCCAGAGAAATACGATCCCCTATTCAAGCGTGCAGAAGAAATTGCCATTGAAGGTAGAAAAGCCATAGAAGCGGGGGACTTCAAGAAAGTCGGCGAACTCATGAACGAGAACCAGACTATACTGCAAGGCATCGAAGTCTCTAGCCCAGAATTAGATATGCTCGTTGACCTTGCCAGAAAACAAGGCGCCATAGGAGCAAAACTTACAGGCGGCGGAGGCGGCGGATGCATGGTAGCACTTACTCCAGGCAAAGACTTGCAGGAAAAAGTTGCCTCTGCTATAGAAAAAGCCGGCTTCCAAGTCCTACGAACTAAAGTTGGAGCTAATAACCAATAGAAACCAAAGCTAGAAGGCTCATTAAGGGTCAACTAGCAGCTTCATTTTTCTTTACATTTAAGTCTGATTAAAGTCGTATGCGCTAACGTTATTTTGGCTGCTTTGCGCGCGGTTTGCGAATTCGTTTTGGTCAAGCTCATTGTATGCTGCCTCAAGCTCTTGTTCTGTATTCATTACTATGGGTCCACGCCAAGCGATAGGTTCGCCGATAGGCTGGCCAGATATCAGAAGACATCTTAGCGGTGAACCAGTAGCTTGGATATGAATTTTTTCGCCATCCATCTGGTAGACTATTGTATTTCCGCGTTCTACTGGACCTGACTTTCCTGTACCAAATAGTCCAGTCCCGTCAAGCACATAAGTGAAAGCTCTATGGGTTCTGGGCACCATATACTCGAACACACTATAGGGATCCACGGCTATATCAAGAAATATGCAATCTGTAGATAGTTCACGGACAGGACCTGCCCGCCCCAGAAGGCTGCCTGCTATAACTCTAGCTCGTACATCAGGCGAAACTTGAACCTCTGGAATTTGGTCTTGCGCGATACTTCTGTACTGAGGAGCAACCATTTTTGCCGCTTTGGGCAGATTGACCCATAATTGTATGCCCCACAGCCGACCCTCATCTTCTCCTCTGGGCATTTCTTGATGAATCACTCCGCGACCAGCTGTCATCCATTGGACCTCGCCAGCACGGATTATTCCCCTGTTACCCGCATTGTCCTGATGAGTCATCGAGCCTTCTATCATATATGTGACAGTTTCAAAGCCACGGTGAGGATGCATAGGAAAACCTGCAGAATAATCACGTGGAGTATGTGAATGAAACTCATCTAAAAGTAAAAAAGGATCCAAAAGCCTTTCTTCAGCAAAGGCACGATTTATTTTAACCCCAGCACCTTCAATCATCGAGCGCGAAGGCAGAATCCGCTCTACTTCCCTAGGTTTAGATACAAATACAATCTGTTCATTATCCATAACTAAACACCTTCTAGTGGGATTTAGCAGCAAATTGATCAGTTTAAGGCTATGTGATTGGATGATGACAACCACATAACTCGCATTGCCGCCACGAAATCAGCTATCAACTAGAAAGAACCAAAAAGGCAAACATATAGCCTGAAGGTTGCGATTCTTTTATTAAGCGATCAAATCAATTTTGAAGTTAAGGCGAATGCATTTGGGCTTCAGAAGCTTTATTGAACAACTCCAAAAGAATGGTGAATTGACCCATATTACTAAAGCTATTTCAACCGAATATGAAATAGCCAGCGTCATTGAGGCGCTAGGTGAAAAACCTGTATTTTTTGAAAATGTAAAAGAATCCAGCTACCCAGTGGTAGGCGGACTGGTTTCCTCAAAGGACCTTATTGCTCGGGCGATAGGTACAACTAAAGATCAACTATTGCCTATACTATCTAAAGCTATAGACAACCCTATAGCGCCAGTAGTCGTAGAAAAAGGCGAATGCCAGGAAGTTGTAGAGACCGACGTTGACTTGACTAAGTTGCCGATTATGCGTTATACTGAGAAGGATGGAGGCAAATACATTCCTTCAGCGGTTTCCATTATTAAAGACCCGAAAACAGGCGCACGCAATATGTGCTTTCATAGACTTATGCTGCTGGATAAGAATCGCTTTGCGGTACGAATCGTCGAAAATCGCGGAACCGACACTGCGCTGAAGAACGCAGGCGGAGAACTTGACATAGCTATCTGCGTAGGCAACTCTACTGCAGTGCTTTTAGCAGCTGCAACATCACTAACTGCAGGTGTGGACGAGCTGGGAATGGCAAACGCGTTGGAGAAAACCGATCTAGTCAAATGCAAAACCGTTGATCTTGAGGTACCCAAGGACTGCGAATTTGTCCTCGAAGGCAGGATAACTAAAGAGAAAACCGCTGAAGGTCCTTTCCTAGACTTAACAGGCACCATCGATAAGGTACGCCAGCAACCAATTATTGAAATCAAATGCATAACTCACCGCGAAAAGCCGATTTACCAAACCATACTGGCAGGTCGAAACGAGCACAAATTCCTCATGGGCATGCCAAAAGAGCCTACAATTTTCAACGAAGTTAACAAGGTATGCCAATGTAAAGATGTCTACATAACTCCAGGTGGATGTAGCTGGCTCCATGCAGTTGTGCAAATTCATAAGCAGAACCCTGATGATGGCAGAAAAGCTATAGCCGCAGCCTTCGAAGGTCATAAGTCGCTTAAGCACTGTGTAGTAGTTGATGATGATATTAACATCTATGATCCGCATGATGTTGAATGGGCAATTTCCACACGCTTCCAAGCTGACAAAAACGCAGTCATACTATCTAATCAGCCAGGTTCATCGCTGGATCCATCAGGTGATCTCTCAGAAGGCAAAAAAGCCACCACCGCCAAAGCAGGCTTAGACGCAACCAAACCCACAGTAACTACAGGCAAAGGGTTCACCAAGGAACAATACCGAAAAGTTGATGTGCAGAAGTTCCTATAACCCCCTTTATGTATTTAACTAAAGAGGAGCAGAGAATGCTTGACGGCGAAGAGGGCTACGCCGTCAGGAAAAGCATGGAAATTCTTGTTGCTCTTGGTGACATATTCGGAGCTGAACGCTTAATTAACGTCGGCTCCGTCCAAGTCGCCGGAGTATCATACCACAACCTCGGAGACGCAGGATTAGAGTTTTTAAATGAACTTGCCAAGGATGGCAGAGTTAAAGTTACAACTACCCTCAACCCAGCAGGAATGGATATGGAAAACTGGAAGCAGCTAGGAATTAGCGAGGACTTTGCAGCCAAGCAAAAGCTGGTCATAGATGCTTTTGATAGAATGGGCATACTTGTTAGCTGTACCTGCACGCCCTACTTGATAGGTAACCTACCAAGGTTCGGCGAACATGTCGCCTGGTCAGAATCCTCGGCGGTAACGTTTGCGAACTCCGTTTTAGGTGCACGCACTAACCGGGAAGGTGGACCATCTGCACTTGCAGCTGCATTCGTAGGCAAAACCCCCGCCTATGGACTACATTTAGACCAGAACCGTATACCTGATATCACAGTGCAGGTAAATGCGAACCTCACTAAACTGTCAGATTGGGGTGCGCTGGGCTACGCAATAGGCAAAAAAGCAGAAAACAAAATTCCATTCATCACAGGCATAAAAGACGCCGACGTTGATCAACTCAAATCTTTCTGCGCATCGATAGTAACTTACGGCGCTAAGCCACTTTTCTACATAAAAGACATAACACCTAGCGCGGAAAGCCAAACAATACCCAACGAGACGGTCACAATCGAAGAAAGCGATATCAAAAACGCTTATGACAACATCAATGATGAAGTCTCAGATATCGATTTTGTCTGCGTAGGCTGTCCACATTGTTCCATTAAAGAAATCGCCCAAATAGCCAACTTAGTCAAAGACAAGAAAGTCGCAGCCAACACCGAACTTTGGGTTGCTACCTCGAGGACCGCCAAACAGCTCTCCGATAGCCGCGGTTATACGCAGATTATTGAAGCTGCAGGAGGCAAATTTGCTTGCGATACTTGCATGGCTGTAGCACCGCTTAAAGGCAGGTTCAAGGCGCTGGCAACGAATTCTGCGAAGGGATGCTTCTATTCAAGACAGAATCTAATGAAAACCAAGATGGGGAGCTTAGAAGAATGCATACAAGCAGCGGTGACTGGAAAATGGAACAATTAAAAGGACGAATTATCTTCAAAGGCAAAGCTGAAGCCGAAGCACTGGTAACCACAATGCCAATTAGCTTTTACGGCGGAGTCGACCCCAATACAGGTGGCGTCATCGAAAAAGGTCATGAACTCCAAGGCACAAGCATCAAAGATAAAGTCTTGGTGTTCCCACAAGGTAAAGGATCGACTGTGGGCAGCTATACATTATATCGGTTGAAAAAGAACGGTGTTGCCCCAGCAGCCATGATAAACAAAGAAACCGAAACTATCGTTGCAGTCGGCGCCATTATTAGTGAAATTCCTTTCGTAGACAAAATCGATGTGTCAAAGATCAAGACAGGCAATAAAGTCAGAGTAGAAAACGACATAGTCACTTTATTATAAACCAAATTTTTTATTATTTATTTTTATGCAAGGTAAATGAGCCAGTAAATTGAAGCAAAAAAGCTTCCAATTATAGTCATAAACTTCGAAAAAAGTTATCGTTTTGAAATAAATTTTTTAACAATTGCGGAGCAGAAACAGAGAAGCGCATTATTAAACTCGAGGTAGATACTGTAATCTTAATGAAGCAGTGTTTCATAAAACATGGTGGTAGTTACGCATGAGCGAGGCAAAACCGATAATACTGAAAATAGGCGGCTCCGCAATTACAGATAAAACCGGAGACCTAGCTGCAAAAACCGAAATTATTAATCGGTTAGCAGAAGAAGTCAAACGCGCAGACCTAGATAACCTGATTATTGTCCATGGTGGCGGCAGTTTTGGTCACCCCACAGCTGCACAGTACGGCATAAAAGATGGCTATAAGGAGCCAACACAGAAACTCGGCTTTGCAGAAACCCACCATATAATGACCGTCCTTAACGGCTTAGTTATGGACGCACTCATCATGCATGAGGTTCCAGCAGTAAGCATGGCCCCATCATGCTGCATCATAACCGAAAACGGCAAAATCAAAACCTTTGACGACTCCGTCATGAAATCCATGATGAAGATGGGATTTACCCCAGTCATGTACGGCGATGTCGTCTTGGACGATAAATTGGGCTTCACTGTGCTTTCAGGAGATCAGCTGGTTGCATACTTAGCCATCAAGTATAAGGCAGAAAAAATCGTCATGGGCGTAGACACTGACGGATTGTATGATGCGGACCCGAAAACTAACCCAAACGCCAAGCCCTACAAGCGTCTAAACCTAGCTGAACTTAAAAAAATCCAAGCTAACATCGGAAAAGCTCAGGGCACCGACGTAACAGGCGGAATGGCAAACAAAATCGCCGAGCTTATCCCAGCCATTGAGGCAGGCGTGCACGTGACCATTACAGGCGCCACCAAAGCGCAATCAATCATGAGGGCGCTTGTAGGTAAAGACGTACTTGGTACTGAAATCGACAAGGCATAGAGTGGTATATCGGTGGCTGAAGAAACCCAAAGACGCAAAGCCGACCACATCCGTATCTGCTTAGACGAGAACTCCCAAGCAAGAAAAGCCACCACTGGCTTTGAGGATATCCACTTTATCCACAAAGCCCTTCCTGAGATTAACAAACAAAACATTGACCCATCTACCTATTTTTTAAACCACAAGTTTTCAGCCCCACTTGTTGTTGGCGCCATAACAGGCGGGACAGCTCAGGCTGAAAAAATTAATGCTACTATAGCTGAAGCGGTCGAGGAACTTCAGCTTGGTATGGGCGTCGGAAGCCAAAGGGCCGCTATAGAAGATAAAAGCCTTATGCATACATTTGCAATCGCTAGGAAAAAGGCACCCAATGCTTTTTTAATTGCTAACATCGGCGGAGTGCAACTTGTTCATGGCTACAGTATAAGAGAGGCTAAGAAAGCTATTGAAATGATTGATGCAGACGCCATAGCAATTCACTTGAACGCCCTGCAGGAAGCAATTCAACCCGAAGGACAAACTAACTTTGAGGGCATTTTATCAAAGATAGCCGACATCGCAGGTGAGTTAGATAAGCCGGTAGTTGTCAAGGAGACAGGTACAGGTATAGCTGCTGAGGAAGCAAAGAAACTTGAAGCAGCAGGAGTTAAAGCCATAGATGTAGGCGGTGCAGGCGGAACAAGTTTCGCGGCTGTCGAGTACTATCGCACAGGCAAAGAAAGCCAGTTACAAAGACACCTCGGCGAAGCCTTCTGGGACTGGGGTATCCCTACAGCAACAAGTATAGCCGAAATAACCCAAACCGTAAAGCTACCGGTTATAGCTTCGGGCGGCATACGCAATGGTTCAAACATTGCTAAAGCGCTTGCCCTTGGCGCTCAGCTAGCTAGTCTCTCGCAGCCAATCTTGCAAACCTCAATTAAGGGCGTTAAGGAAACCGAAAGTTTACTGACACTTTTAATAGAGGAATTGAGGAATATCATGTTCCTTGTTGGAGCAATAAACATTGAGCAGCTAGCAAGAATACCTGTTGTAATAACGGGCAAAACGGCTCAGTGGCTCGAAACCCGAGGCTTCAATGTTAGAAACTACGCTAAAAGGAGCATGGTATATAGTGGACATAGGAAAGTTTCTTGAAGAAAATGCGCCTCTGATTGATAAAGCAATTGAAAAGTACATTCCAAGAAAATTCAGCAAAAACGATATCCTTTTTGCCGTTAACCCCCCAAGGTATGGTTGCAATCTTGAGACTATGAATAAGGCTATAGCTGATCCTATCTGGGACATGCTCGACCGAGGAGGCAAACGCTGGCGGCCTGTACTGTTTTTACTCATTTGCGAAGCGCTGGGCAAAAAAGCTAAAGATTACATAGACTTCGCAATAATACCCGAAGTTGTTCATAACGGCACCCTAGTCATCGATGACATAGAAGACTCTTCAGAAGTTCGACGTGGAAAGCCATGCACCTATAAGCTCTATGGCTTAGATATAGCCGTAAACGCAGGAAATGCCATGTACTATTTGCCACTTCTACCACTTATGGAGAAAAATAGCAAAGTCCCAGTGGAACAGCAAAAGGACATTTACCAGATTTACGTGCAAGAAATGATTAACCTGAGCGTTGGGCAGGCTATGGACATTGCGTGGCATAAAGGCTTGGCTAATGCAGATGAAATCAGTGAAGAGGATTATATGCAAATGTGCGCCTACAAAACAGGCACCTTGGCGCGTATGGCCGCAAAACTTGCCGCCGTTATTGCAGGCGCAGAGCCGCAACTTGTTGAGAAGCTAGGGCATTTTGCAGAAAGCATAGGTGTAGCGTTCCAAATGCAGGATGATATTTTAGATTTAACGGGCAAAGAGTTCGCTGCAAAGAAAGGCGGCTTAGGCGGTGATATATCAGAGGGCAAACGTAGTCTGTTAGTCATCCATACACTGAAAACGGCTAGCACTCAGGACAAAAAAAGACTTATTGAAATTCTTAATATGCACACCAGCAACCAAGCGTTGAGAGATGAAGCCATAGCTATAATTGTAAAAAACAACGCCATAGAATATGTTAAAAACAAAGCCTATAGAATGGTTGAAGATAGCTGGAATGAAGTAGATAAGCTGCTTTCTGCCTCGGATGGTAAGGAAAAATTAAAAGCCTTCGCGGAATTCTTGATTAAGAGAAACATCTAATCAAAACCTATTAGGGTTATACTTTCACGAGCGATTAAAGTTATGTTACAAGATAATGAAGAGCTTAGGGAGCTTATCAGAAAAAACGCGCTGCTTAACGCCGTACAGCACGGTGGTAAAGCACAGGCAGGCCCAATTGTGGGCAAACTTCTTGGCGAAAAAAAGGAGCTGCGAAGTCAGGCTAAAGAGCTTACCTTACTCATAAATGAAATATTAGCTGAAGTTAACAGTCTCTCTGCTGAAGAGCAGAAGCGTATTGTAGCAGAAAAGTGGCCTCAGACCCAAGAAAAGAAGAAGGTCGAGGAAGAAAAACGTCTTCCACCCCTACCAAATGCAGATAAATACAAGCAAATTGTCACCCGATTCTCACCTAACCCTGACTGCGTGATTCATCTCGGATCAGCTAGAGCCATACTACTAAGTCACGAGTACGCCCGCATGTACAATGGCAAATTCATTCTACGCTTTGAAGATACTGACCCAAAGGTCAAAAAACCCAGTCTAGAATTCTATAGTAAAATCCGCGAAGACCTCACATGGCTAGGCTGCAAAGTCGATGAAGAATACATACAAAGCGATCGTATCCCCATCTATTATGAAATCGCAGAGCGTCTGATTCGCGACGGCAACGCATACATCTGTACCTGTATACCCGACGAATTCCGAAAGAAAACCCTCGCCGGCAAAGCTTGTCCTTGTCGGAATCTGCCGCCAGAAGAGCACCTCAAGCGCTGGCAATACATGCTTGATGGATCTTATAAGGAAGGTCAGGCAGTCATGCGGGTTAAAACAGACCTTGAACACCCAAACCCAGCGGTTCGCGACTGGCCTGCCATGCGCATAATTGACACCGTAAAATACCCCCATCCACGTGTGGGCAGCAAATACCGAGTGTGGCCACTCTATAACATGGCTGCAGGCACAGATGACCACCTAATGGGCATAACTCACATCATTAGGGGTAAAGAGCATCTTACTAACGGTATTCGCCAAGAATTTATGTATAAGCACCTAGGCTGGGAATACCCGCAAACCATTCACTACGGTCGCCTAAAAATCACCGGTGCATTTCTTAGCAAATCCAAAATCGTCGCCGGCATCAAAGATAAGACATTCAAGGGCTTTGATGATCCTAGATTGGCAACGTTTGCGGCGCTGCGTAGACGAGGTATAACCGCTGAAGCTATTAAAAAAATGATAATAGATGTTGGACCTAAACCTGCCGATGTGACACTTAGCTGGGAAAACCTCTATGCGTATAACCGTAAAATCCTTGATGCTCAGAGTGACCGTTACTTCTTCGTCTCTGAACCCATTACGCTCAAAGTCACAGGCATACCTAAGACCTTCATAGCTAAATTGCCACGCTATCCTGATAAACCTGAAAGAGGTATCAGAGAGCATACCATAACGCCTATCGGCGAAGACAAGCAATCCACGTTCTGGATAGCCAAGAAGGATGTCTCAGGCATGGAAACAGGTAAAATCATTAGGTTAATGGAAATGTTCAATGTCAAGATCGGAGAGATATCTAATGATGCTGTTGAGGCAGTTTTCGTTAGCGAATCCTATGAGGACGTGCGCAAGATCAAGGCTCAGCTTATCCACTGGATACCACAGGGTCAAGAGCACTCCTGCGAAGTCATCATGCCTGACGCCTCAGTCGCACAAGGTGTAGCCGAGGATATCTGCAAAAACTTAAAGCCAGATACTATAATACAGTTTGAGCGTTTCGGTTTCGTACGAGTAGATACCAACAACGAAAAACTAACCGCCTACTTCACACAAAAATAATGAAAAAGAGGAAATAGCCATGCGTAAACAAGATAAGGTAATAATTTGGCCAGCCTACTTTGACTCTGGCAGAACCCGCAAAGAAGGACGTCGAGTCAACAAACCCCTAGCAGTATCTTCACCGAAAATTTCTGAAATTGAGGAAGCCGCAACCAGACTCGGCTTAGAATATGAGGTGATACCAGAGAAGGGTTACCCGAAGTCGCCATGGAGCAGACCCGGTATGATCCTTGTTGAAAAACAGGGTTCTAAAGAGCAAGTAATTAACAAGCTAGCTAAGCAGCTGCAAAAGAGCCGAAACGAAGCCCCTAAACAGGACCTTAAAAAATAAACGCTTTTCTGCTATAGTTTTTTGGAAGCTGCTTTTTATGTAAAATAAAAAATAGAAAAATCAGAATAAAGCTCTGGAGCATAACTAAAGTGAAGAAACGGCTTATGCCTTTTCTTCTTTACTGCTTATGAGAACCGCGTTGATTACGCCGTCGTTGCCTGGGCGGCTGGTAACGCGTGCATTGCCGATTGAGGTTTCAATTTCTGAGCCTTTGGTAATTACGCCTCTACGGTTATAGTCAACGTTTGCTGGATTTCTGATAACACGTATGATTTCGGCTTTTTCAGTTTTGCCGCTTTTGACATCGGTAACTGATGCATATTTATCGTTAAGAAGTTTGACTTTTGTATTGCCACCAAAGCCCCGTGTGGTCTTGCGTTTTGGTTCACCAATAATTGTTTCTGCGGGGAATGTACCTTGTTCAAACTTGCGTTTGCCACGGTTCATTCGTTTTCGACCGCCAGTGAGCTTCTTCTTCTGTAAGTTTCCATGCCAGACTGACATTTCATTTTCCCTTTTTATCTGGTTAAATTCGAGTGTTCACTTAGAATCGCAGTTTTCAATATAAACATATCCATTCTATTGTTGCTGTTCGTCCTTTTGTTGCTGATGAGTATCTGTTTGCTGTGCGGTTTTTGCTGGGATATCTCCGAATATACGTTTAAGGTCACGCTTCATGACAGTCACATCGTGGGCTAGCCCGAAGTAATCAGCAAAGTAGTCGGTAGTCCTGAGAAGAATTGAGCGTCCGCTACGTTCGGGTGTAATTAGATTCATATCTTTGAGTATTTTTATGTGCCCGTAGGCGTGTTGACCGCGCACTTCGATGACACGCTTTTGAGAAATGGGCTGACGGTAAGCAATATAGCTTAGAGTCTTGAGAGGACCAGAAGAAAGTAACGGTCTGTTCACAAGCTTCTTTACTAGTGGCGTGAATTCTGCTTTTAGCTGCAGCACGTACCGTTCATCACGCAACTCTAAAATCTCAAGCGCACCGTTTCTTGAAGCATACTCCTTCTGAAGCTCCTTAACTAACTGTTGCCCACGTTTCTTCGACTTAGTGTTGATAGCCGAGCAGATTTCATTGAGGTCTAAAGGACGACCTGCAACATACAATGCAGCCTCAAGCAAAACCATTTGGCGACGTTTCTTTTCCTCTTCAGAAAGACCAGGCGGCTCAGCAATTATCGGCTCTGAAGTCTTCTGCTGGTCCACATTTTGCTGTTTAGAATCAGTAGAGAATTGAGTTTGGGAACCTGCTGTAGGCTCAATGTCTGTTATCGGCTGCGTTTTAGTTGCAAATACAGGTTGGGTTTCAGCTTGAGAGGCTACAGGCTGATTTGAGGTTTCTGTCTTTGGAGCCTGAATTGGCGTTTCATCCCCCTCTGGAACTTCATAGAATAAGTCATTATGAAGTGGAGTTTTACTCTGACCCGAGCGCTGATTTTCAGTCCGGTTTGGTTCGTCGTTTCTCATATTCTGCAACCTTCAATTTTCCTACAGCTATGAATATTTCTTCAGTATCCTCTTTTTGCCATAAGCCGACTAGACCATCGTTTGCTAAGAACAGTAGGAGTATAAATGTTCGGATGGCTTCTATCCGTGTCATGCCTTTAATTAATACGTTGAACTCGATTATGCCCTGCCCTTGGACCATCTCGATAAGCCGTGCATGTAGCCTTCGCATCTGTTCTTCAAGTTCGGCTATGAACTTGTCAAACTGCGGCATGAGGTCTGATGCCTGAGGAAGAACAGGCGAAATAACAATGCGGTCAATGTTTAGAGGCTTTTCACCGCGTAATACCTCATCAAGAACTTCCAGCAAATGTTGAATTGTAGTAGAAGTCAACTCATGACGCAGTGGCAAAAATAGAGGAGGCGGCACGGCATCAGTTGGGATTCTGGCTGGAGGCGCAGGAGGCTCTTGAAGCGTAAGTAAAAGCTTGGATTTCATAAGGTAGATAAGCGCAGAAGAGTCCAAGGCAACACCAGAAGCGCGAAAGTCTATCTTGCCTTGCTTTTCCATTTCTAAAAGAAACGACCGAAGCAGATAAGCAATGTTCACATTCCAGGGAGTCAATTTCTGCAGTCTTTCGACATCAAATAGAATATTCCAAGGTGGACGGCAATAGAAAGGTTTGCGGGCTACAGCACTGGTCATCGGGCAGGCACCTCCGGTGGGAATCTGGCCGTAAGAACAGCGGATATACCGTTGCGTTCATAGACACCGTAAACTTTCTGAGCTTTGTTAACCATTTCAGGCTTTAATGAAATTACAATAAACTGGGTTTTTTCAGATTCCTCCAAGAAGAGCTCCGCAAGCTTAGTAGTGTGGAAAGCATCCAAGTGTGCATCTACCTCGTCAAAGACGTAGAATGACGCAGGAGAGAACTCTTTTAAAGCGAATATGAAGGCAACTGCTGAAACAGAACGTTCGCCACCGCTAGCACCGCTTACAACGATAGACGGCTTGTTAGGGAACTGCACAATCATGTCTATGCCGCCCTCAAAGGGTGCATCAGGATTCTCAAGCTTTAAAGTGGCATTACCACCGCCAGTCAGCTTATCAAAGTACCTAGTTAGATTAGTGTTGATTTTTTCGAAGGCGTCCATGAATATACGTCGCTTTTTGCCTTCGATCTCGTCCATGAAAGCTACGATAGCTTGCTTTTCACGCTCAAGCTCGTTAAGGCGTAGTGATAGTTCGCGATAACGCGAAATCTGTTCATCGTAGTGCGTAACTGCTAACTGGTTAACTGCACCGATACGATCAAGCTCAAAACGCATCATCTGAATGCTGGTTTCTGCTTCTTCAACCTGTTTTGTGTTAGTCTCAAGTGGTTGAGTGTAATTCAAAAGTCTAAGCTGATTCTGGTACTGGCTTAGCTGCAGGCGCATCGTTTGGATGTTCAACTGCAACTGGTTATAGAGCTGGTCAGCTTGCTCAAATTCGGCATCAAGGGACCGTAACTCAGAATCAATTGAATCAATTTCAGAGGTGAACTTCTTTGAATCCTCTTTTGCTGAAAGCACTGCGTTCGAAAGCTCAAGACGCAGCTTCTCCTGCTCATCAAGTTCCTTCTTGACAGATTCACGTTCTTGGATTGCATCGGCGACTTCTTTTTCAACCTTTTTCTGCTGCTGTTCTACCTTGGAGAGCTGGATTTTACTGTTCTGATAACCGGTACGCAAAACGTTATCAAACTGCGACTGGCAAGTAGAAAGCTCAGTCTGAATGGACCCACGTTTCTGGCGCAAGGTGTTTAGTTCTTCGCCGATTTTTTCGCGCTGAACCTCCAACTCTTGAATGTGAGCTACATCAGTTTTGCGCCTAAACTCAGCCAATTCGATAAGAAGTTTTTGCATGTCTTTTTTTATTGCATCGCGTTCTGCTTTATAGAGGCCCATGTGGGCTTTTTCTACTTCGATTTCTTTTTCGATGCGTGCGCTGAATTTTTCTACACGTCTTAGGCTGACTTGAGTTCTTTTGACGCTACGTTTTACGCGGACAATTTCCCTGTCGATGGTATTTATTGCATCTGATAGTCGGGTAATCTCTAATCTGGATCGTGTGATTTCTTCTTCGAAGGCGTCTATGTCGTTACCTCTTTGGTTCAGGTGCGTTTGAAGGGCTTTTACTGCTTCGTCTAAGCTTTTGATGGCGTTTTCGCTAGGTATAATTGTGGAAAAGTCTATGGGGGTTCTGTAGAAGCCGCCTTCGAAGGCACCTGGTTCGTAAACGTCACCGTTGAGGGTAACTGCACGGTAACCTTCTTTTGAAAGTGCAAAAGCTGTTTTATCGTCAGTAACAATGATAGTGTCACCAAAGACGTAATTTACGGCTGCCTCATAATTTTTATCATACTTCATGAAAACGGAGGCAACACTGACAACCCCGTTACGTTGAGGTAACTTAACCTGCTTAAGACCAGAAGTGCCATCAAGGGGTATTATTTTGATTCTACCCAGTTTCATTCGTCGTAGTGTCTCAGTGCACGCGAACGCGGCATCAATATCTTTTACTACAAGTGCATCTAGCCAGCCTACAGCTGCAGCATCAAGGGCTTTCTTATAGTTCTTGTCAATTTTAATAAGGTCTTTCAATCTGCCATAAACGCCGACAATAACACCCAAATCACCAAGTTCCTCGATGCTACGTAGAGCTTTTTCTTCAGAAGCAATGGTTTCAGCTAGTTCACGTTGCGTTACGAATTCTATGACGGCTTCTTTGGCGGAGTTGGCAATTTTTCCTGCTTCGGTAATTTCTCGTTCTGCAGCCTCTTTTTGCGCGGTTCTTTTTTCGATTATTTTTTCGAGATTCTTTAGTTGAGCTTTTTGTTCTTTCTGAATATTATCAAGCGCCTTTAGTGAGGCTTCTACTTCAGCAAGTGTGTTGGTGAAACGTTCTTTTCGTGCGCTTAATTCACGCAGCCTGCCAGCGCTAGCTTTAATGTAGGTTTTGCTTTTAGTAAATTCAGATCTTAAAAATGCAAGTCGTTTGTTATGGATTTCAATTTTAGCTTCGATTTCGCGTGCTTTCTCGCCGTTCTCGCCAATATGACTCCAAAGCTGGTTTGTTTCTTGCGCAAGGGCTTCATGCTCAGATTGTTTAGCGTTAATTTGAGTTTGCAATTGCTCGAATTCTGCACGTAGCTTTCGAATACTCAAACGGTTCTGCTGAATTTCTTTACGCAGGTTCTCATATTGCTCAATATTGTTTTGCCCGACTCGTTTGAGGCTTTCAAGGCTTGATTGTCCAGAGTTTATTTTTGATGTTAACTCGGTTAGCTTAGATTTTAGGTCGCCGATTCTGATTTGGACGCGCATTACCTGTGAGCCGCCGCCTTCGACGATATCAGAGCTAAGTTTGCGCCATTCGCCTTCAATTTCACGACGCTTTGTTCTGCGGGCATCACGTAACTCTCGCAGCTTATCGACTTTTTCTTTAGCTTTATCTGCCTGTACGGTAGCTTCTTCAACTTTCTTATTTAGTTGGGTGATTTCGTGGCTTACTTTGATAGCTTCGAATTTTTTAATTTCTTTTTGGATGAAGTTGAACCGCTGCAGTTGGTTGCGTTCACGTTCAAGATCATCTAGGCGTTTTTGGACTTCGTCAATTCGACCCATGGCGGTACGGATGGATATGTCAGCGGTTCGAAGCTTTTCTTCCGCACCAGCTTTTTCAGCATCATATTGAGCGATGCCGACGAGGTCTTCGATAATCTTTCGTCTTTCCAGCGAGGTTAAGTCGGTTAATCTTGTGATGGTCCCCTGTGGAATTATGTTTTGGCTGGCGCTGCTGATGCCGGCCACAGAAAGAGTTTCCAGAAGGTGCTGACGTGAGACCCGTCGGCCGTTTAAGCGATAGACACTTTGACCGTTACGGTAGACTTCGCGTCCAAGAGTGACTGTGGTCGTATCTACGGGCATTATGCCGTCAGAGTTATCGAACTGGATAATAATTTTTGCGAGTTTTGATTTTTCTAATCCAGCTTTTTCGGAGCCGTGGAAAATGAGTCGCGCCGCATTTTCAGCCCGGAGCCTGCGCGTACTAAGTTCGCCGAGGCTGAACAGGAGAGCGTCCATGATGTTGGTTTTACCGCTTCCGTTCGGACCAGTAATGGCAGTAAAGCCCTTATCTAGGTTTACTTTTACGGTCTGTGGTCCAAAGGATTTGAAGCCTTTAAGCTCAATTTTTTTAATGTAGGGCATTAATTTGCGCTCTCGTGCCTGAATTTGTGCAAACTTAATTAAACAATTCCTCTACCATTCTTATAAAAGCTTATTACAATTTCCAGCTTAGTATGTTAAAAATTGGCAACCTGAAAATGAAAAGCAGTATTTTACGCAAAATACAACTGTAGATAGATAAAGAAAACAAATCACGTCTACAAAGAAATAAGAGCATCTTAAACATCAAAAGCGCCTAAATAGCAAAAATCCAAACCTGAAAGAAAATTGTTAAATACTGCGGGAACTAGTTGACTAAAAAGGTGAATAATTAGTGAGCTTTTTAAGACCACGCATGAACGGCGTTGTAGATGCTTTGATATTTGCTCTTATGATTGTGTTAATGGTCGCAGTCATTTTTTCAAACATCGGCTTTACATATAAGATTGGCATCGGTGCGTTGGCAATTATGGTAATCTTTGCGGCAACAGCAGCAAATCAAGCATTAAAACAACAACAAGAAGAAGACAAACAAAGAAACCTGTAAAGACCCATCAAATTTACTCCCTCATACATAATTTATTATCCTAAGCCGCATTAATAGAGCCAATTTTTACCTTTTTTAGTTAATCGATAAGCCCAGTATGGGCTCTTTTGAAAAAGCAACGCAAGATTGTTCTAATATAAACCGAGATGATATTGATGCTTCTAAGCAGGGTATAACCAACTATCAACAGCAAGCATCAAAGAACGCAAGTTTAAACCCTAAAGCAGTTGGATCGGCGCTTAGAAGAATGGTTAATTGCTATGCATAAAAATGGGGCTTGTTAAAAATTGTATTATTGCTGCTTTTGTGAGAGCAGTTCTTGGTAGTCTTCGTTGGAGCTACCGTATTTGGCGATGATTGTTTGGTAGATTTTTAGCCAATCTTCAAGTATAAGTGACCATGTTTCGCTGGTCACGATTCGTTTTGTTACGTAATCTTTTATTGGGCTTTCACGTTTGATTATTTTTCTGCGCCAGTCAATGCTTACTAAGCCACTACGTCTAAGAAACTGCAGACTCTGATTAACCTGTTCTGGTTCAATTGGGTAACTCAGACTTTTTGAAAGCACTTCGTTTAGAGATTCAAAGCTGATTTGGCTTTCCGAACGGAGGCAAATTACTGCCGTGACATCCTGCACAAGACGTGAATTCCTGTTCAGATAGAACGGTCTGCGTTTAGGTATCAAAGCCTGCTCCATTAGGTAAGCGTTACGCCTATAGAACCATCGTTTAACCAGCTCAGCAAACCCTAGGTAAGATACAATCAATAATGCCAAGATGACGAAGAATAATGGCGGTGGAGCTACAAAACTAAAGTACGCACTACCAATGGGGGTAAATGGAACGATTAAACCAAAGGATAGAACAGCTAAGCTACTTATCAGCAAGAACTTGCTAGGCTTACTCTTCCAAAATGGCGATCGCCGTGTTCGAATAACAAAAATCACTACTGTTTGTGTGGCTAAGGATTCGAGAAACCAAGCGGTTTGGAATAGAGAAATTTGCTCTGGTGAAGTATTGATTATCGGCACATTAAAGACTAGGATTATTATGAAGAAGGTTAGGAAGTCGAACAAGGAACTTACTGGACCAAGTGAGATCATGAATTGGCGTATGAAGCCTATATCCCAGCGTTTAGGTTTTTCAACGTAATCAGCATCGACGTTGTCAGTGGTTATTGTTGACTGTGAAAAGTCATAAAGAAGATTATTTAACAATATCTGGATTGGCAACATTGGTAGGAACCCTAAGAACAGCGATGCTATTGCTACGCTAAACATGTTGCCAAAGTTTGAGCTAACGCCCATCATTACATACTTCATGGTGTTGCCGAAAGTCTTCCTGCCTTCGAATACACCTTCAGCTAGCACAGTTAAGTCATTCTTTAGCAAGATAATATCTGCAGATTCCTTCGCCACATCCACTGCATTATCAACTGATACCCCGACATCTGCAGTCTTGAGCGAAGGTGCATCATTAATTCCGTCACCCATAAAGCCTACAACATGTCCGTTGCCCTTCAACAGGTTGATTATGCGATCCTTCTGTGCTGGTGTTACCCGAGCGAAGACGTTCGCCTCTTCAACCACGCGCGCCAAAGCGTCATCATGTATCTGCCCAATTTCGCTACCAAGCGCAACTCCCTTAATCTCAAAACCCAGCTGCTCACAGGTCTTCCTAGTCACCAGCTCATTGTCGCCAGTGAGGATTTTTAATTCGATTCCGGCTTTGCCAAGAAGCCTGATGGACTCTTTGGCGGTTTGCTTTGGCGGATCAAGAAAGGCCACAAACCCAAGAAAGACCATATCAGTTTCATCGTTCACCGAGTAAACGGCTTTTTCTTCACGCAATTTTTTGTAAGCTACACCTAATACACGGAAACCATCAGAGCTGAGGTCAAGATACTTCTGCTCTGCTTTCTTTCTCATTTCTTCAGTAAGGTCGGCTGGTAGACCGCTTATTTCAAAAAAAGAGGAGACACGTAGGATTTCCTCAGGTGCGCCTTTGGCTATGAAGAAGCGTTGTCGGTCTTTTTCTACTACTACGCTGACTCGCCGGCGTATGAAGTCAAAGGGGACTTCGTCGATTTTCTGATAGCCACTCAAATCCTGCGCTTCATGTGAAAGTATAGCTTCATCAAGAGGGCTTTTTAGCCCAGTTTGATAGTAGCTATTTAGGTAAGAATAGAACAGTACTTTGTTATCATCGTTGCCTTCAACGTCAACATGCAAGACAAGGGTGATCTTGTTTTCTGTAAGTGTACCAGTTTTGTCAGTGCACAGGACGTTCATGCTTCCAAAATTCTCAATAGCAGCTAAACGTTTCACTATGACCCCCTTTCGGGACATGCTGATGGCTCCTCTGGAAAGGTTCACTGTGATGATCATAGGCAGTAATTCAGGAGTTAAGCCTACGGCAAGTGCAACTGCAAAGAGCAACGCCTGCAAGATTCCATTGGTACTTGGATCTTTTAGTGCATTAATTAAGAAAACAAACAGCACCAGCAAGATAGTAACCTGTAAGATGAGAAAACCGAAGCTTCTAATGCCTCGTTCGAATTCGGTTTGAGGAGGCTTTTCTACAAGTCGTTTAGCTATTTTGCCGTATTCGGTGAAGCTGCCTGTGCGGACAACTAAAGCGGTTGCTGATCCGCTAACTATAGAAGTACCCATAAAAAGGTAATTGTTCCATTCGCTGATGGATACATCCTTAATTTTTACTAGCGCAGGTGTTTTTTCTACTGGAAAAGATTCCCCAGTTAATGAGGACTGGTTAACAAATAGGTCCTTTGCGCTGATTACTCGTGCATCTGCAGGTATTATGTCCCCTGCGGAGAGGTAAATTACATCGCCTGGTACGACGTCGCGAAGTTTTACCTCGCTTTTTACTCCGTCTCTAAGTACTGTAGCTGTGGTGGTTACTTTTTCTTTAAGCGTCTCAGCAGCCTTTTCGGCTTTGGACGCCTGATAGAAATCAAGAATCACGCTCAGAAACACAATGACAAAGATAATTACCATGTTAGCGTATTCTTGAAGAGCTCCTGCAATTGCACCTGCAATGAGCAAAATAATTACTAAAGGGCTCTTAAAGTTCATCAAGAACTCGACTATGGCAGTATGCTTCTTTTTACGGGCTAACTCATTTGCACCATAGATGTCTAGGCGGTTTGTTGCTTCTTCGGATGAAAGCCCCAAGGGTGAGGTTTCTAGGCGTGTAAAGAGATTATCTATGGGAGATCTAAGAATCTCCTCAATACTTAGCATAGGCTGAGCTACGCTGGCTTTGTTAATGTTCTCCACCATGTTTTGGTTATTTGTTTTAGCCATAGACGCTCATCTATACTACACACTGGATGCAGAGCTTTAGAGCATAGGATAGCTTCTCTTAAAATAGTTTTGATAACCTCTTAAGTAAGCTACGAAAACATACTAAGCACTATAATTAGAAGCTGAGATACATTGATAAAGAATTTTCTTTATAGACTTTTTATGGAATAAATTAATAACCAAGACTGTTGTAAAAGCGCAGCAAGAACAAGATTTAGAAGGCAATAAAACATGAATACTGAAAAAACATTTGTCATGCTAAAACCCACAACCATCTCACGCGGCATGGTAGGCAACATTTTGACAAGACTAGAAAACAAAGGTCTCAAAATTGTGGCTATGAAAATGCTCCAAGTCAGCCAAGAAAAAGCCAACGCATTATATGCGGTCCATAAGGGTAAACCGTTCTATGAGGAATTAGTTAATTATATAATGTCAGGTCCAATAGTTGCTCTCGTTGTAGAAGGACAGGGTGCAGTGTCAATAATTCGCAAACTTATAGGTAAAACTAACCCAAAAGAGGCCGAACCAGGCACCATAAGAGGCGACTACGCCATGACCGTAACTAAAAATGCTATTCATGCTTCAGACTCTGTTGAGAACGCAAAAACAGAAATGTCCATCTTCTTTGCGTCAGAAGAAATTGTCAATTATAAACGCGCAGATGAACAATGGCTCTACTAATAGCACTAGTTGCTTTTTAGAAGTAGTCATTTAGGCTTTTCTTTTTTCGCTATTTTTTTGATTTTGGTGCTCCGGCCGGGATTCGAACCCGGGTCCGTGACTCGAGAGGCCACTATACTTGGCCGGACTATACTACCGGAGCTTGGAGAATAGTCTGGTAGTTTATGGTGCTTGGTTTAATAAAATTAGCGTTTACAAAATAAGAAAAGAAGGTTGGGCAGGTTTATTCTTCGCCGCCAGGCATGCCGCCTGGGCCGCCTGGACCGCCTTTTGGTTTGCTGCTGCTGATGACGTCGTCGATGCGCAGGATCATGGCTGCTGATTCGGCTGCGGATTTGAGGGCTTGTTCTTTGACTACGGCTGGCTCGATGATGCCGTTCTCAATGCTGTTTTGGATTTCGCCTGTGAAGACATTTACTCCTTGGTATATGCCGTCTGGTTTGTCGTGTGCGCTACGAAGCGCCACAAGAATGTCTATGGGTTCTAGACCTGCGTTTTCGCTTAGTGATCGTGGGATTATTTCCATAGCATCTGCGAAGGCTTCGATAGCTAGTTGTTCTCTACCGCCGACTTTGTTGGCGTATTTGCGCAGTTCTTTGGCAACTTCGATTTCAACTGCGCCGCCACCTGCGACGACTTTTTTGTTTTCAACTACGTCGCTAACTACTGAGAGTGAATCGGTCATGGCTCTTTCGGCTTCGTCGATCAGGCGCTCAAGGCCTGCGCGCAGCAAGATAGCTACTGCATGAGGGTCTTTGCATTTTTCGACAAAGATCATTTTATCGTCGCCGATTTTGCGCTCTTCGACGTGGCCTGCGCTACCTAGGTCTTCTGCTTTGAGGTCATCTATATCGGAGACTATTCTTGCGCCTGTGGCTTTGGAGAGTTTGACCATGTCGGATTCTTTGACACGTCTTGCTGCCATGATGCCTTGCTGTGCTAGAAAGTGCTGTACCATGTCATCGATGCCTTTTTGGCAGAATACTACGTCTGCGCCTGAGTTCTTGATTTTGTCAGCCATTTCTTGCATCATAGCATTTTCTTGGTTGAGGAAAGCTTGCATCTGGGTTGGGTCTCTGATGCGGATTTCTGCGCTGAATTCGGTTTTTTCGATTTCTAGCGGTGAATCTAGAAGTGCGATTTTTGCGTTTTCTTTGATTTTGGGCATGCCGGGGTGGACGACTTCTTTGTCGACTATGATGCCTTGCACTAACTGTGTTTCTAGGAGGCTTTTGCCTGTTTTCTTGATTAGTTGGATGTTGTCAATGTCGGCTATTGTTTTGTCGCCGCGTTTTTCGGTGATCTGTGTGACTGCGTCTATGGAGATTTGTGCTAGGTGTTCTTTTGCGCTGCCGACTGCTTTGCTGCCCATGCTGGTTAGGGCTACTTTGAGCATGGCTTTTTTATCGTTTGTATCGATTGGTGTTGCGATATTTTCGATGACTTCGATTGCTTTTGCGGCTGCTTTTCGGTATCCGCCTACGAGTATGGTTGGGTGAATATTTTGGTCAAGTAGCTCTTCTGCTTTCTTTAAAAGCTCGCTTGCTAGGACTACGGCTGTTGTAGTTCCGTCGCCGACCATATCGTCTTGGGTTTTGGCGACTTCAACCATCATTTTTGCTGCTGGATGTTCTACTTCGATTTCGTTGAGGATGGTTGCGCCGTCATTTGTTATAGTGATATCACCTAGGTTGTCGATAAGCATTTTATCCATGCCTTTTGGCCCTAGGGTTGTTTTGAGCACTTCGCCGACAACACGTGCTGCCATTATGTTGTTTCGTTGTGCTTCTTTGCCTCTGCTTCTAGTTGTGCCTTCTTTGAGGATCAAGACAGGCTGTCCTGAACCCGTAGTAGTTAAATATGCCATACCATTAACCTCTCTATTTCCTGTATAGAATGCTATTTAATCGGATAATTGCAAAAACCAAACAAACATATAAACTTTAACCCCCACGCAGCCAGACTTCAAATATACCACCCGCGCTTGCTTTCTTCGTTTGCAGTAGGGACTTGTTATGTTCGTCTGGTTTTGTGGGTTGTTTTAGCTGGTGAGTTTTTGTTTGTGCAGGTGGTTGTGGTTTTGTGTGTGGGGTTTGGGTTTGTTTTTGGGTTGGTTTGCTGGTTTTGGCTTCTTTTCTTGCTGGTTTGGGTTTCTGGCATATTTTACAGAAATGAGGCATTCGTTCAGGGCTCTTTCTATTAACTTGTCTTGATCGGGTCCATTTTTGAAGTTTTGAGTTTAACTAAGATTTTTGGGTTGTGTTTAGCCTGTGTGGTTTTGGCAGTAGATCTGTGGGTATCTGCCTGTAATGGGGTAGGCTGGGTCTTCATAGATTATGTCTAGTTTTGAGCCGTATTGGGTAAGCCTGCTTTGGAGTTGGTTCCAGATTTGCTGCGAAGTGGCGTTTGCATTCCATAAACCCCACACCGTGTCCCGCGGATGACGCATGCCCCATCCATAGTTTTTAGGTAAAACAAGGGCTGCTTCAGCCTTGATGCGCCCGTGCACAGCGCTAGTATTTTGCGCTATATCGTTCCAGAAATGCTCAAGGGCTTGGAAGTGTCCCTCTTGCAGGGTTCCATATGGCCCGGGCATACTTTGTGCATAGCTAAACAGTATAACGTATTGGGCGCCGTTTTCGTAGCAGGTTTTCATCTGGTTAAAAATTTCGTTTCCATCCGCAAGGTATGGAGCTTGGGTATATTTCCATGTCAAGATAGCCCCCCAGCTTTTGCCCTGCAAGCCTGCTGCGCCGCGCACCAAGGCAATTTCCTGAGCAACCGAATTATTCCAGCCTAACTGCGCAAGAACCATATCATATCCGCTCATATAATCCCACCAATAAAGACCATAATCAGACGTAAAAATTGAAAAATCCCCTCTGCCTATGTTCCACTGGTTTCTTAGGTTATCTATGGGTTCTTTGGTTTTGTTTATGAAGAGGGTTGCTGCGCTATTGCAGTCAGGTATTGGGTTTTTGCTCTTTACTTGCTGAAAAGTTTCTTCTTGAGCAATACGTTCTGAGCCATTCTCCATTGTATAGAAGTTATCTCTCAGTACTTGATAAAAGCCCCCTACATTATGGTGGCCAAAAGGCAAGCCACCTGTGTATACTTTGGTTGTTGTGCTTGTGATTGTTTCCATTATTGTTATTGAGCCGTCAGACTCATAAGTAGTTAAGTTGGTGTTAGTTAACGTGTCAGATATTGTTGTAGAAGAATTGTTAGGGTCAACCCCAGATGAGAAGACATCATTACTTTTCTGCACCATAATTTCACCATCTGGGAAAAACGCGGTCCAACACCCATTACCATCAGAGCAATTTACAATACCATCACCAGACTTGCTTACCGTAATTCCCTGTATTTCGCGAAAAATTGTAGAGCCATCAAGCATTTTGCCACCCGGTTCATCGCCCAAATAGACGCCCACGAACATATCTCCCCATCGTTGTTTGGCAGTTCCTATCCAGTTAGCATTTTGGGCAGGACTTGAAACGTCAAAGTAAGCCGCAAAGTGCAATCCTTTTGATATTACATAATCGCCTATCTCGTTGACGGTAAAATCATCATCTTTTAAAATGCCCGACTGTAACACAAAGAGATTTGTATAATCTGCCACTTTGTCAATTAGGGTTTTGGCGTCTTGTACGTTGTTTCCGCCATAAGTTACGCCGACATAGAATGTATCGTTCTTCACTGGCACGTTGTTAACCATAATGAGGGCTTCTGATATGACTATTATTAAGAGACCCGCAGTAGCAGCAAATATTACCGTTCGCTTCATTACATGGCTACCATTAAGTGATGGATTACGGTTATGCTATTTAGATCGTTATGTAGTTTACGTTGGTCAGGTTTCTTTACACAGTATTTTTTTACAAGTATTCTTTTTAGGGTGACCGAGCCTATGGCTGGTTTGTGGTGTGCAAAGTGAGAAGATGCGCCTTGGCGGTGTTGCTTGTTGCCGTTATTGCGTTAGCGTTGGCTGCTGCTCAGCTTGCCACCCTGACATCTAATCACGATTCTAAGGTTTCAGATTCAGAGCCTTTACCTGATGCTTCGCCTGCTCAGGGATCTTTGTGGAGTGTGCAGGAGGTTCTGACGGGCGGCGCCTTCGGTACAATCTGTATGGCTCTGGACTCCGAGGATAATCCGCGTATCGTGCATGCGGGCAAGAATGGGATGATGTATTACACCTTCTGGGATGGCTCTGACTGGAGAACCCAAAGCATCATCCAAGGCGGCAATCCTAACGCTCTCCTCCTCGACTCGGGCAACAGGCCACACATGCTTTTTAAGGGGGCGAACGGAGTCACCTACTACGCTACTCTGAAAGCATCCGGATGGGTCTACCATGTCGTGCCGGAGGGCAACAGGTACGCCATGGTTTTGGATTCGAAGGGGAACCCGCATCTTGCCTACGGGACCCAGCTATCAGTTTACCATTATCCTCCAGGACCCACCAACAATTACCACGTGCTCAATTATGCAAGCTGGAATGGCACCGGCTGGAGCCAGCAGGTTGTGCAGCAGCAAATAAGCTCGTCCAGCACAATTAGCCTAGCGTTAGACTCCAATAATCGCCCACACATAATGTACAGCGTCGATATGTATTATCCACGTAGCGGTGGCTACACCTTGACCGTTAAGATCGCCACCCTGACCGGTTCAAGCTGGAGCATCCAAACGGGACCTTCTGACCTAGATAGCCTCGGAAAAATAGTTTTAGACTCGCAAGGCAATCCGCATTTCTCGTATGCGAGACATTATCCACATGAGTCAGGCGGCAACGTCTCCTTGGGCTATGCAAGCTGGAACGGCGCAAGCTGGCGCGTGCAGACTGTTGCTGCACATCTTTATTTGCCAGGGCTTGATCTTCGATCTGAACTTGTTCTTGACTCGCATGATAATGCGCATATTGAATTCTTCAACGGCTCACTGATGTATGCAAGCCAGACAGATACAAACTGGAATCTTGAAACCGTTGCACCCGACAAATTCGCCTACAACGCAGGTCCGCTATGTCTAGACACCCAAGATCGCCCAAACATCTGCTATTGGGTAAACGATATCACCAACACCACAGCCTTCGTAAGCATGCTAATAATTACCACGCCCACCCCACAATACCGCCAAGGACCATTGCCAAGACCCACATCCCCAGCACCGCCCGCTCCACTTGCGTCAGCCTCTAAGCTTTGGGTTCAGCCCTCGAACTGGAGCCGCGTCAGTTTCCCTGTGCTAGCGGACGGCTTAGTCTATGTCTCGTCGGGTAATAGCGGGACTGGAACCTTAGGAGTACTCTGCTTGAACGCATCTAGCGGCGCCCAAATATGGAGCCACAGATCACTCCTCCTAACCTACACGCTAGCAAACGGACACGTCTACATCGGCGAAGCTAACTATGACCCTGATTACTCTTTGCAAGGCGTAGTTTCCTGCCTAAACGCCGCTACAGGCACCCAAGTATGGAACTTCTCGGTAGGAACAAGCTTCACCACCCCAAAAGTCAGCGAAGGAATCGCATATGTGGGCGGTCATGATTACACACCGTCTACAGATGTTAATGTTGGCTTTATTTACGCGCTTAATGCTTCAACTGGCGAAAAACTATGGGCTTTTCAAGGTCCTTCTGGCACCCGCTTTGATAACCAGTCTCCCATTTTAGAGGACGCAAACCTTTACGCCATAAGCGCAGTATACTCAAGCCACGACGCTTCCTGGCACGCTGGCATCTACGCATTCAACGCAAAAACCGGAGAACTCCTATGGAACTACACAAAACCCGGCCAACTCAACTCAATTCTAGCCAAGGATCAAGCTATTTACGCTAGTTTCAATGCTGCTGATACTAGAGACAACCTTGACGCTGCAGATTCAGGTGGGTATGTCTATGAGGGCGGAGTTTTGGCGTTGAACGCTTCAAATGGGGCGCTTCTCTGGAATTACGAGATCGATAGCTCCGTCAAGGCGTCAATCGCTGTAGACGGCAGGGTTTATGCAGTGTCTGACAATGGGGTTCTATACGCTTTGGGCACCTCCGATGGCAGGGCAATCTGGAGCTACACTGCCGGAACAGGCCTAGACTCTGTACAGTCCGTTGACGGCTATCTCTACGTTGGGTCCTCCACCGGAGTACTCTGCATCAACGCTTTCGATGGAACTGTTGTTTGGAATTTTGCAGCCAGCGACTTCGCAGGCACTTCACCTTCCCATCCAGCATACTTTGACGGCATAGTCTACGTCGGCGCCAATGGGCCTATGTTCTTCTCACCTGTAACCCAGTACAACTTTTACGCATTAAGCGCATCAACTGGCGAAAAATTATGGAACTACACACTAGAATACGGCATATCCTCACCACCTACAATCAAAGATGGCATAGTTTACATAAGTGGCAATTTCCTAACCCGAGAGAGCCCAGACTATGAAAACACAGGCGCCATCCTAGCACTAAAGCCAACCATAGCTTCTTTGCCGCTACAAATATCTTCACCCAAACCCTCACCTACGATCCCAGAATTCCCCACATGGATAACTATCTTTTTTCTAGCTTTACTCATTTTACCACTTATAATAATTAAAAAATTTAACACAACTTAGAAATCTTCCAATTCTTCTGCAGGCATGCCACGACCCAAATAAAGTTCAGGTATGCCTCAACTGGGGCACCCCAGAAACACCAGAAATAACAGCCACAGACCAAATTGGCGCAACATATAAAGGGCTCATACTACCAGAGAAGAGTTCCGAAAGAACGCCATCAAGATTTTAGGCTGGGAACTGTGGGATGATCCTGATGCGTCAGCTGCTCAAAGTAAGCTCCAGACTATAGCAAGCCCAATAAATTTGTATTTGCAATTTACCATGCGTGCACTAAGAAAAAGCGCACATGGCAACGTAGCTTGTAAGCTTTGGTTTGGCGGGCTAAGTCTTATAAAATGTCATGACTAATTTGTGTTTAAAAAATTAACCCGCCAAACTTTTTGCAAAGCATTTGGGGGCGATGCAAGTATAATTGAACCTAAAGCAAGTTAATAACAAATTGTGAGTGAATAATCACAGTTACATTTACAAGTAATAACCTGTTCTGAGCTTTCACTTGATTTGAAAAGGTAACCATACATAAGATGCCTTTTGAGGAGAGGGCACGCTCGAAGTTAATGTTTGCAATCTATTTGCCTGGTGACTTGTTTTTACATACTTGGCATATTTGCTGCCGATAGCGCCCAAAGGATTTGACTTCAAAGAAATTGCCGCAGCGGTTGCATTTTGCTTTCGGTGCCTGTCTAGGCGTTAGGTCAGATAGCCGTTTGTAGATTTCTTCTCGTATAGCTAATTCGCTTTCGTCTTCTAGCGCATTTGTTAGCAGTTTTTTGGCTATCTGGAGGCTTTGCTCGCCAAAGGTTAGCCTAAAGGCAGTGTTTGGTTTAGAGTTTAGTGCTAGTCGCGGCAGGACGCAGACAAAGTTTGCAGGATAGGTTGATGCTTTGTCTAAGTCAACTATTGCAAAGATAAACTCTTGTTTGCCATATCCATGTCTTGTGATTAATTTTGTGGTAATGTGTAGCTTTAGCCTCATTATAACCAACTAGGCATTTTAGCCAGATTGCTAGAGCCTGTTTAAATGGGATTATCTTTAAAATATCTTAGCCTAAAAGCTAGCCTTGCTGTCGTTATTCTTATTTTAACCTCAATGCACTACAAGAGTAAACCTTTCTCACTTCTCCACCACGATTTGCTTTGTTGATGTTAACTTATGTTTTTTCAATGATACAACATTGTAGGCGCCGCCTTTTGAGTGCAAGCTTTTACAAAATAGATTTTAGTTAGCGTGATGCTAGCTAAAATGTGCACTTTTATGAACGAAGCATACGTTTTAATAAATGTCAAAAGCGAGCTAGAGTCTACTGTACTAAGCCAGATTAAAAGTATGGTCGATGTTGAGCAAGCTTCTATTTCCTATGGCGCCTATGATCTTGTAGTTAAAGTCAAAGCAGACTCTATGGAAGAACTAAAAGAAATAGTAACCTACAAGATCCGAAAAATAGACGGCGTACAGTCAACGCTAACTTTACCAATAGCATAAAATGTGCGCTACAACAACGCTTAGAACGGTTGGGGTTAGGAAGCTAATGTTTTCTGTAAATAACCATTTTGTCTTCTTTGATTTCTTGAGCAGCAATTGATGCTTTTTGTTATGGCTTCTATGCGATCTTCGGTTTCCTTATCAAGTACCGGAGTTTTCTTTATATGCATTTGATATCCGCTTGTAGCGATAGTGTTGAACCTGTTGGAGGCACCATGCATAGGTAAACCTCAGCCATTGTCTTGCACATCTCTAACAATTCTTTGATAATTAGTGTATCTATACCTCTGTTCAAAAGGGACCTCCAACCACGATTAGAGCAATTAACTGAAAATGTAATGCAGCGTGCTGTTGTTATCACAACTTTATGTGCATTTTGGCGAAAGAGGTTTGTGTGAAAGGCGCTTTAGAGTCGTCTTTTTACATATATAGCCGCCACTATCATCGCTGCTATAAGTAGTCCAATGACCATTTGCAGCGGTAACTCGGGAACAGTAGCTGTGGAATTTGGTGTAGTGTTTGGTGATGGGCTTGGGGTTGGTGTTGATTGTAGATGTGTTGGCGGAGGCGAAAACGTTGGCTCTGAGGCTACGGCAGTCATAAGCGGGTAGTTATCTTGGTTATTTCCATAAAGGTAAAAGGGCAAATCGCCAATCCCGTCGCCGTTGGCATCGGCACCATCGTAGGTGCTCCAGTAGTTGCCTAAGTTTCCGTTATCCCAGTTGTTGACAGAAAGCGAAGATGGACCTATAAAGTTCAAGGTTGAAACTTTTAAAGACATCATGCTTACCGAAACTTGGGCAGCTGTTGTTTTTGCAGGCGAAACAGAAGCGTACGGGCTGCTCATGCCTGTATCGCCAACTTGACGGGTGTTATTTTGGAAATTATTAAGGTAAATGGTGTTGTCTGAAGCTCTAATTAGGTACACGGCATTTTCGTTGTTGATAAAATTATTGTGGGTCAGCGTATTGTTTGAAGAGCTTGATAGAGTAATAGCGTAGTTGTTGCTGGTGAAGTTGTTGCCTGAAACCTTGTTGTTCAAGCTTGAGGAGTCAATATTCAACCCCTTATCATTATTTGTAAACGTGTTTGCGAATATATTATTGTTCGAGGAATTGTAGAGATGGATTGTGGAGTTGTCTGAAAAGCTGTTGCCTTGTATGGTTGAATTGTTGGTAAAGACTAAAAGTAAGCTTTCACCTGCATTTGTAAAAGTTTGGTTATGCACCATTATACGTGTACAATTAATTAAAGCAACATACCCAGCGTCTAGAGGCACCGTCTTATCAACCTCATTGACCCAGTAGTACACGACCTTATTTTCTACCCAATTGGAAGCATCTATATCATTTACCCAGCCTGCAGTCGAATAAGATCCAACTTGCAGGTTCTGGCTATTGTTGCTCAGGCGGTTGCCCCTAAGGATGCTTCGAGATGCCGTCTCTAGGCTTATGCCTGGACCTGTATTGCTTTCCACATGGTTCTCCAGTAGGTTGTTGTCGTTACCTGCTATTCGAATGCCCCCGCCACAGTACATTATTATGTTAGCTTCTATTCGGTTGCTATCAGAGTGCCCTTGCAAGTTAATTCCGCTGATAGGAAATCGAGTTATAGTGTTCTCTTTTATGGTTAGGTTGGTGGAGCCGTCGCATTGGATGCCTGAGGCAATGGGAAACTGTGAGGGGTTATAGGTTAAGTTATTGCCCAAAATGAGTACGTTTGAGGAGTAACCGCAGTTTAAGGCATCTATCATGGTGCTGACGATGGTATTGTTGGTTATTTGGTTGTTTGGCGAAAAAGATAATGCAATGGCATATTCGACTTTTGCCTCCACATAGCTGTCGGCTATTATGCTGTCAGTAAGGTTTCTTGCTCGGATACCTGCTCTTTCGGCTTTGATGCTCAGGTTTAACAGGTTAGCGCCTGAAACACGGTTAATCATGATGCCTGTGCCTTCGTTGGAAATAAGCAAGAGGTTTCTAATAGTTACATTATTTACTTCTGTAAGAGTGATAGCGCCGCTTCCTGTAAGCGTGAAGCCTTTCCCATCTAAAATAGCATTATCTTTCTGTAGAGTTAGGCAGCCATTTATGTCTCCGGTAAGGGTGTATAGGTTGCCGTTTCTTGTAATGAGACTAGTGCCTTCCACAGTACCGTCAGCATGAATAATGATGCTGGCGTCTTGAGCAGAAACATTCCCTACAAAGGGGAGGAGTATAGCTGACAGCAAGATAAGCGTGAATAAAATCGTTAGGGTCGCCTTACTCATTTTCATTCACCCGGGGTTTCGATGAATTAGACTTTGCTTTTACCATTATTATTAAAATTAAAACGCCAGCAAGCAGGGACGCAATAACCCCTGTTGTAAATTCGGGGATTGAGGGGGTTGGGCTTGGAGAGAAAGTGGATGAAGGTGAAGCCTCTGGGGACGAACTTGCGCTCGGCGAAGTAACGCTAGATGCTGTTGGTGAAGGCAGTGCTGAAGTTTCGGGAACTATTACGTCTATCGGCTTCATGAGAGGATAGTTATCGATATTTTTTGCATAAACCACATAGCGACTATCGCCTATGCCATCGCCGTTTGTGTCCACTCCTGTATAGTCACTCCAGAAGTTGCCTTGTTTACCATCATCCCAAAGGTTTTCGGAGGGACCATTGCTTACATGGTAAACGCCGCCTACATCGTAGAGGGTTTGATTGTTGTCTACAAAGTTGTTGCGGTAGAATTGATTGCCTGAGGATGGAACATAGGTTGGTGGTGCTCCGAAAAATGAAAAAGTGGCCCCACCAATGTAGACTGCATAACTGTTCCCTGCTATGTGATTGTTAACAAACCTGTTGCCTGAAGCTCCATGTAGGTAGATGCCGTTAGTATTATTGACTATAAGGTTGTTGGTGACGGTGGAACTGGCGGTGAATGCGAGCAAGATGCCTTGGTTTTGGTTAGCTAACGTTAAGTTCTGTACAAGGATTCCTGTGCAATTAGCAAGCACCACACACCCCGCGTTCAATGGCACCGTCTGGTTATGCTGGTTAACCCAGTAAATTATTGGTCTGCCGTTAAGCATATTTGAGGAGTCAACCTCGTTTGCAAAGTTAGCCCCTGTAATTTGCAGGTCATCCTCATTGTTATCGAAGCGGTTACTTTTTAGGATGTTACCGGTGGATTGGAGAGTAAGCCCACGTTTGTTGGCTGTGAACGTATTTCCTACTATGGTGTTTGCACCGCTATCGCAGAGGATCCCTTGTTCGTTGCCTATGAACGTGTTGTTAAGAACCTGCATGCTGCCCTGAACAATTAAGGCAAAACCATTATCTTCAAAAATGTTAGATTCTACAATGTTGCCTGTTGATACAGAGTCTTGGAAGGAGGCTATGGCGTAGCTGCCGTTTCGCAAAGTGTTGCCGTAGATCAGGTTGTTATTTGCGCCGTTGAGGTTTATACCTCGAGTCAGGTGGTTTGAGATTGTATTTCCTTTAATGATGTTGTTGGAGGAGTTATCAAGCTGTATGCCTATGGCTACATCACTTAACGTACTATCGAGGATTTTTATTCCCACACAATCAATAAGGCCTATTCCGTCCCCGCGGCGACCACTCATGTTAACGCGGCTTATGGTGCAATTTTCTGTAGCCGCTAACATAATGCCTATGGGCTGGCAGTCTTCGACTGTTATGTCACGGCAGTTTACTAGTGCAACGTAGCCAGCGTCAGAAGGAACCGTTTTGCTTTGGGTGTTGAGCCAGTAGTAAATGGGTTTGCCGTCTATAGTGTTAGAAGCGTCTAGGTCATTTTCATACTGATAAGAGGAGTAAGAGCGTACCGAAAAGCTACAGTTAACCATGCGATTATCCCTAAAAAAACAGCCGGTCGTATTTACCAGCTCAATGCCCATTATACCATCGATTAAACGGTTTCCCACAATCGTATGACCGCTCGACCAATCCAAGGAGAGAGCAGAGGAAAAGTTGATTATTGTATTATTTTTTAAGATGATATTTTGGGAATGAAGAAAGTTGATGGCTATTGGCCCGATAAGGGGACCAGGAGGTAAATCAGGTATAAGTTTAGGCGTTCCAAGTAACGTGTTATTTTCTAGCGTACAGTTAACGGCATCTCGTAAATCAATAATGTATCCGCCCTCAAGCGTTACGCGCAGATTTTTTACGGTCACTCCTTGCGCGCCAAGGACTATGCCCCTGTTTCGTCCACCAGTTAAAGTGAACCCTGCCCCATCAATCACAATGTCTCCGGTCTGGATATGCAGGGCTCCAGTTACGTTGCCAGTGAACGTGTATAGGTTGCCTGCTTTTTGGATGTTGTTTGTTCCCACTATAGTTCCGTCTTCCATAATGAAAATCTTGGGATCATCAACCGCTGCTTGAGCAGAAACAGAAGGAAGAATAACTAGACTAAGCAGAAAGAAAAGAATAAGATACTCAAAGAGACGTGCTCTCATAAGCTTATTTCAATGTTGGGCGTATAAATTAGTTCTTGTCAGAATTCTTTGACAAAAGAAAAATGTTTAGCAGCAAATTTAGTGATGGAGCATTTACAGTACTGTTTAAGCGTGCTGGCTTGCCCCTAAACTGTTCTGATACAAAAAGATGTTCAATTATCTGGTACAGTATTCTTAAGTGAGAGTGATATTCGGCGAAGTATAATGCTGGGGGTAAGATGAAGAGGTTATACTTGGCAGTAATTGTTATTTTGGCTCTTGTCTCATCTTCTGTAATTATGCATTATTGGTCAGATACAAAAAGTAATCAAATAGACACCTTATGGACTGTGAAAGCAGCAGAGCTTGTTCAGAACTACCAACTTACCCTAATGGCACTCAATATACTAGCCCAGGGGTCACCTTATCTTACTGTAATATGTACTTGGCTGAAAACGGAACAGAACAGCTAATCTATTATGGCAACGGCGATGAACTTAGCACATACCTAGGCAATATACTAAATAATGCAACCATACAGAAAGCTGTAAGCCAAGACTTTTTAGAAAGTATTAGCAAATAACAAAGTTGTAATTCTAAGCTATAGAATAACTATACTACATATGAGCAACCCCGAAGCAAAATACTATGCGGGCTATTTTATCTTAGAAGATAACTTAAATGAAGGCTTGAAAGGGGCTATCATAGCAAAAGAAATCCAAACTAATAACCTAAACCTATTAACAATCAGCCAACAGCATTTTACTAAATTAGAATAATCAACCCAATCAACCTAGGCACAGTACCTTACCACGGCAAGGTGAATCCACCTGCTATTCGCACTATCTTTTATGAAATAATTAAACTTGGCTTAATTATTTAAGTAAGGTCAAAGCATATCAGGTTTAGGTCTAACTTATGCTAAAGCAAGTTAAGCTAATGATTTTAGCAAATGCAGCTTTTGCTTTTCTGTTTATCTTTTTTAACTGGGCAGGATATGAGATGCTAAACGCTAGCAGGACATGGAATATTCAGACTTATTTTCCATTCTACATTTATGGTCAAAGTGTGTCTTTTCCGATGGTAACAGGCTTTACAACATTTATCCTGCCCAACTACCTCTTAGCAATATTTCTACTATCTACAACAGTAAACCTATACTTCATCTTCAAACTTGCAAAAAACCAAGAGCCATTACAATCAAATTAAACCTTTACCACAGCTAGGATTAACCACACCCTACCTAAGCACTTTAGCTAAGCAGGTCTTTGAGGAATTTCTTTCTTCCTCTTATTAAAAGAACAACAGGCAAAATTGTTTCATCTTAAAACAACTGCCAAGAAGGGTTCGGGCTTCATGTCCGTAGTGGAGTAGATTGCTATGGCGTTCTTCCAGAAGATAGTGTGCGCGGCAGTCACCCAGAAGAGGTTGCTATTGGCACGTTGCTGGCTAGTAGTGCGCTGTGATGTTAGATGGTTCTTTTTATTTGGGCTGTGTTGAAGCCTTGGTCGTTTGTGATTATTTCTTTGGCACCTATTCTTGTTGCAATGGCTAGGTGTAGTGCGTCTTCGTAGTCGATTTTGTTGTTGGTCATTAGGTCTGCTGCGTTTATCAGATCTTCAGGTTTAAGCGACTCAATTGTTAAGCCTTTCATACGTGTTAAAGAGTTAATGACCTTTTCTACGAATGCTTTGTCTTTCAGGTTTTTTCCCGCTAGGCCAGCTATTATGGCTAAAGTTTCATAGATTGCCAGACTTGAGGTAAAATATTCTCCCCGAGTAGAGTTTTCTATTCTTTGAATCCAGTTGTATGCTGTTTCGCCGAATTTTGGGTGTTTACCCAACCAGTAGACAAATATGTTAACGTCTACGTAGCGCGTTGTTTCCATTGTTTCTGTATTACCTCTTTAGCATAATCGCCAATATCCTCTGGCCACTTTTCCACCTTGAATGCACCATAGTATTTGTCAGCCACAGGCTCAATGGGTTCAATAATTATGGTCTTCCCCTTCGCTTTAATGTTAACGCAGCTTCCTTCTTTAAGCTCAGCGGCTTCCCTGAGTTTTCTTGGGATCCTAACGCGCCCCTTCTCGTCTAATTTCACTGTGGTCTCGACCATAACTTTTACCACTATACGTATATACGCCCACTGATTTAAATATTCCCACGTTTTTACGTATTCCCACACAGAAGCTCATAAAAGAGGCCAAACGGTCATCATCCTTCACAAAAGGAAGCTCACCCTAAGACAACTGCCATAAAGAACTCTAGTTCCATGTTCGCTATAGCGTAGACTGCTAGCATGATTGCTCAGTTATTGCTTGCAATGGCGACGTCTTTTGGGTTCTTGTGTTTTGGTTTAGGCGGACTTTTGTAGCATGATTGCTTCTTTGACGGCTTGGAAGTGGGGATCGCCTGTTAGGATTTTTGTTTTGAGTTTTCTTGCTGCTGCTAGAATGTAAGCGTCAGCTAGACCGAAGTCTTTTTGGGTTTTTCGCATTTCGCAATGGACAAGCCCTGCTTGGAGTGATAGCTCTTCGTCTGCAGCTATTATTTGTGAGTTGCATAGTAGAACGTCGTAGGCGATTTTTGCGTCTTTGCCCATGCGTGCAACTTTGCTTACTACTTCGCCAAGGGTTATTACGCAGGTGTAGATGCTATCGCTGTCTTCAAGAACATCTGCTACTTTTCTGCCCAAATCGCTTCCATCTAAGTACTCTATCCAAGCATAAGCGTCGATGATGTAACTAGTCATGTGTTTTCAGCTCATCTTCAGCCGTAAATGGACCTACACCTTTTAGGACACCAAAACCTTCCATACGCACCTTTTTAACGCTAATTTCTATGATTTCACCCTCTTTGATCTTCTTGCTTTCAACTAGTTCTTTGGGCAAAGTCACTACTAACGAGCCGCCAACTTTCCTTGTTTTCGCCAAACATCCAGCCAATATAATCCCTGTTATACTAAGTGTTACTTAAGTTATATTTAATTTGCTCTTAGCGAACCATAACTAACATGAAAGACACCGGCTCTAGGTTGGCTGTGGCATATACCACACTAGGCAGACCCCAGAAGACATCTTCGTGAATGCTTGTGGGGTTTCTGCGGTCCATAGCTCCTTTTTAAATGCAGCAGCGGAAGCTGGAAAAACAGTTTTAAGTGTTGTCTCTGTATTTTATGCGGAGAATATAGTGTAATGGCTATTCACATCAGACGTGTGCTTATTGAAGCACTTAAATCTCGAGAGACCTCTCTTGTGGATTTATCTCAGGCAATTTGCTCGGTAAACGGTGTTGAGGAATGCGACATCGTAGTCACCGACGTAGATGTAAAAACTGAAACCATAAAACTAACCGTAAGAGGCTCTAACATAGAATACAGCGGAATCCTAAACGTTCTGCAGGACAACGGAGTCTCAGTAAAAGGCATCGACGAAGTCAACGTATCAAAAGTAAAACAGCTTTCACCAAGACCCCCTATCCCAGCACCCTCCTCATAGGAGGGAGTTTAAGAGGATTCCAATAACAAAGGCAAGTATGCCAAAAACTACCATTCTTAGCCCCTTTAGGTAGGGGTTTGTTTTTCCCATGCGCCCCAAGTAAACGCCTGCCCCAAACACTGTGCTCAAAGATAGGGCAACCGAAATCCAGGCGGCTACGTTGATCTGCAGTAGCCCTAAGGCAACGAAGATGAAGGGAATAATTGTTATAGAAAATGAGAACAAAGGCGTTGCGAAATTAATTGCGGTCGCTAGCCATATGGTGGATTTCGCTGTTTTTTCGATGCTGGTATCTTTCAGGTTGGTGAACAGTGCTCGTTCTAGGTCAGAGATTTTTCGTTCCTGCTCCATGCTCTCTGCCTCATAGACGCTTACTCCTGTTGAGATGCCTAAAGCAAGGCTGGTACTTAGCATGGTCACTACTACAACGTTTAGGCCCACACCAGAAAACGCTGCACCCACGATAATACCTAGCAACGCAAACGTTGAATCAAACAGCGTGTTAATGAAAAATCTGCGAACTATTGGACCTACACTTTCAAGCTTAAGCGTTTCGCGCAAACCAGTCAACTATCGCACCATACGTCAAAAGGATAACGTTTACAAAGTTATAAGTGCACCTCCCTTAACTTTCACGTTGATTTATATTTACAGGATTTTTCGCTGCATACAACTACAAGCGTAGTTACTGTTTTGCAATTAGCTTCTGCTTAATTTTGTTTGTAGTCTTGACGAGGGATTTAGTCAAAAAGTTCTAAATTATGAAGAGCACATTATATGAACTATGAGTTCTACCTTCGCTTCCTTGCATAAAATCCTCAAAGATGAAACGCGCACAAGAATAGTGCTTCTGCTTGACCAAAAAGGTAATCTAAGTTATACTGACCTTATGGAAACCTTGGGAATCGTTAGTACAGGTACATTGAATTATCACCTAAAAGTTTTAGGCGACCTACTGGCAAAAAACGAGGTAGGGCAGTACCTGTTAACTGAAAGAGGCAAGCTAGCCGCACGATTCCTAACAGACCCTAAAGAACAAGAGAACATTAATCAAGAGAAGAAAAAATGGTGGGTACGATTCTGGATAGCAGCCGCCTTGTTACAGGTCGGAATTTTAGCCGTAATTTTAACGTTACATCTTACTGGGTACATTGATTTGCCCATGGCTATAAGAGGCATAACTGGATTCATCTTTGGCATGCTCTTTCTCTATTTCTTCTACAGAATGATACGGCCACATAACCAAAACAGCAACCTAAACGGCGGCAAAGATAGAACCGTCAAAGACATTTTTGTTGCTGGAAGAACCATGCAAGAAGTTGAAACCGAAGTACGCAAATGGGTTAAAGAAGAAAAAATACAAATTGAAACAGAACGTGAAGGCTTCATCCGAGGACGCCTAGGAATCCCCAGCGGACTAGGAGCAACCGCCCCCAAGTACTTTGAAGTAACTTTCAGTTTAGAACAAAACGGCGTAAAGGTCCATACCGAAGGCTGGATAAGTCTATATGATGTAAGCGAAAGAAACTTCTCAAACAAAATACTCACCTCTGGCAACATACCTCGAAGAAAAGGCTGGAAAGTCATTACCAACCTATGGAACCGGCTAAGAACAATGTCAAAACAAAGTTCATAATAACAGAAACTGATTTGTTGCATAACGATTTAATCTTACCAATTTACCGTTTATAGCAGGTGCTTAAGGTTGCAGGTTTCAGTTCGTTTCTTTACGGTTCTAAAAGAAATAGCAGGCAAAAAAGAAGAAAAACTCACATTTACAGAAGGCGAGAAAGCCACAGTTAATGATGCGCTTAAGAAACTATCAGACCAATATGGCAAACGTTTCGTCGAGTACGTTTATGATCCGCAAGGTAACGTTAGAAGTTATCTGCAGTTTTTTATAAACGGACAAAGTGCCGCTGGGCTAAACGGGCTAGAGACACCTTTAGTTAATGGGGATATTTTGGCAATAGTTCCACCTGTAGGCGGGGGCTAAATAACAACTGAAACGCCGCAGTTTGCTCTCGTTAGTAAATAAATTGTGCTATAAGCCAACATAAAAAGTAGACAAAAACCAAGCGAATAACAGCATATTTGTTCTTAATCAGCCCTCTTGCCTTCTTTTTCGTCCGTTTACTTTCTGTCTTCTAATTAAGGGTAGCCAGATACACTTAGGAAGTAAATCTAACATCAAAATCATTTTTCTACAGGTACAATAAAGGCTGCTATAAAAAAATTTGTACTGTAAGTATTCTGTAAACTGTTATTGATTGCCTCTTAAGCAAACAGGTTTACTTAATGTTACACTTTCGTACAGGCGCACTAAACAATTAGAACAAACAGCATGTGTTGGCAAAAAAGAAAACCTAATCTGGGGAGGTCTTGCTTAAAAATCTAAGCGTTTGATAGTTCTGCAGAAAGAAAAAATTGTTGATTATTTTCTTTTGAGAATTATTGCAATAGCTAAAACTGTGACTGTAGCTACTATGGCTATAATGGTATATGCGTATTCTGCCTGAATAGTTGGCTTAGGCTCTGGTAACTGTGTTGGTTGTTGGATAGGTGTAGAAGATGAAGGCTGAAGTGTAGGTGAAGTAATTGTTGATGAAGAGGAAGATAGACTTGTGCTAAGTGTGGGGTTTGGGGTGTGTGAAGGTGATATGCTTGGTGAGGAGGTTGGTATTTGCAGTGTTTTATTTTCGATGTTGAAGGGAATCATAAGTGGATAATTATCCTGTCTTTTTGCATTTATAATGTAAGGCTTGTCACCTATACCATCATTGTCTTTGTCAGTGCCATTATAGTTGCTCCAATAGTTTCCCTCTTTGCCGTTATCCCAATAGTTTCGTGTAGCGTCAGAAAGCTCTAAAAAGCGCTCATCAGAAACACCTACATCGAAAGTGTTATTTACAAAATTGTTGTGGTAAAAAGTGTTGTTTCTGCTAGAAGCATCGATCTCAGGATTTAAAGTAGGCAAACCGGCTAACCAAACAGCATATTCACAGTCAGCTATGTAGTTTTTGTGAATAATGTTATATGAGCTATTTAGCATTCTTATGCCTCTAACGCAAGCTGTTATCTTGTTCTCAGAAATGGTATTGAAGCGTGATGATTCTTGAAGATAAATTCCTCCGTTAACGATGGAATTTTCTGCCAAGTTATTATTAGAACCAAGAACATAAATGTAGCCATTGATACTGTTTTCTGTCAAGTTGTTGTAATACCCGCTTACGTGAACAGTATTGATTGTGTTTTTTATTATGCTGTTATAGTCGCCTGCCACAAGGATGCTACCATTCAAGTTGTTTCCAACTATTGTGTTTGATGAACCTATGACGTGTATATCTGCTTCAGCAAATTGGTAAATGTTGATATTCTTGACAGTAACTCCGTTTGCGTTTATACTTATGCCAGAACCGCTAAAATGCGTTTTTCCTTGAAGACTATAGCCTGCTCCGTCGATTGTTATGTTATTACATAGAATCTCTAAACGATAGTCAGTAATGTTTCTTGTTACAGTATATATGTTATCCGTTATGTTGATTGGTGCAGTTGGAGGATAAACTGTTGAAGGGTCAAAGCTGCCATCGCTCATAATCCTGATAACAGGCAAAGATAGCATAGGATTTGCACTCACAAAATTTATAGATTGCACTAAGGTTGCTGTTATCAACAAAAACATAACAAGACCTAATTTGGCTATTGATATTTTGTCCTTCACGCTCTTTGAAGTTCGTTTGTTTTCCTGCAACATACCTTTAAAATAAAGACATTTTCCTATATGAGAGAACAATAGTAAATGAAATATTTTAAGATTCAAAATTGCGTTCTCTATAAACAGGGTGTTTATAAAAAGAAAAGAGAAGAGGGATTTGCGTATGCTTAGCCATTTCCATGTTTTGCCATTATTGTATCTATTCGGTTGTTTGGCTTCCATGTTTAGTCCTTACCTCTTAGGATTTCATAGCTACCAGCGCAAGACTATGCCTGAGTTGCCGTAGACTCTCATCCAGCCCCAGTACCAACCTTGAGGTTGTCCCATGCCGCCTGGCCACCAAGTCTGAAAGCCTAGATGAAGAAGGGATTGATCATATGGAAGATGGAATGTGTCTATGTCTTGTGAGGCTTGGTCTAATGCATTGTGAACTGTGTAGCCTTGGTTTAATGCATAGTCATATACTCTTTCAATGTATCTAAAGGCTTGGCAGGTGGTGTCTTTGAAGCTTCCATAGTATATGCTAGGAGAGGCACCGTAAAAGCCTATGAAGCAATCAGGAATATAGGCAGGGTTATGGTAGCCATCTTCCTGTAGCAAATCTCTTTGAGCCCAAGCAACCGGCATATACTGATTATGAATTATTGCTGGGTTGCATGCCCATAACCATACGAAGAAGTGCTTATCAGTGGTAGTTACCCAGGTATCAATGTCGCTATATGAGATATCTTGTCCGTTGCTATCATACAAGTGGCTTGCACCGTTCATATGCCCGTAATGGAATACTGTAATACCCGTGTAATGAGTTTGATCATAGTTGATGTTAGTATGCATGATATCTTTGGTCGTCAAGTAGCCATAGTTATTGGTTACATTCTCATAGCCTGCGGCTTGGAAATAGTTCTCTATGTAACCAACTACAACGCCTGCGTATCGCATATCGTCGAAAGTTTGCCCGTATTGTGAAGCATATATTTCTGCGTTCTTTGCAGCGTTGACATTTGGTGCTGCTACCACTAATAGGCTAGATAGAGTTAGCATACAAAGCAAGGCAATTGACATTTTTGAGGAAATTATTTTCAATGAACGTTTGTGACTTAAAAATGATACCCTTGTACCAAAGAGGTAAATTCCGACTACACTTCCTATAGTTGCAGTTATCAAAAGAATCGTCATTCCTGATCCTTGATTTATCATTTCTGTGACTTCTGTTTCGTTGGGTGATGGTGCTCCGCCATATACCATAGGCTCAATTGTGCTTACTTCACCAGTATCTGCCCAGATCCTTACTATTGCGCCAGTTACGCTGCCAGGATAGACTTTGTCAAAGCCCAATGGCACATACCATGAAGGATATAACGTAAATGGGTCATTACCACGCGCTGAATCTTCATTATAGTTAAGATAGCTTAGTGTTGCATTACCGACTGAGACTACCTTAAAATTTGATACCATGACAGTGTGATTAGGGGCATCGTATGCTGTGTACGAGAGGTTTTTGGTTGCGGTTATAGCAATTGAAACGGCTTCTTCGCTAGATAGCTTTGTAGCTCCATCTATTGTGTAAAGTTGCCAGTTGTCCATAAAGCTTCGCAGAATTCCACGATCATAGCTTAAAACCATGTTTTTGGCTATGGCAGGAACCCCGTTTTCATCTACATAGGTCCAAATCAAGTTTTGGTATGCTCCATTGCCTAAAACAGATACTTCAAATCTAATGTTACCCTCGGTCTTAGTTATGTTTTCACTTAGGTCTACACCGTCTATTATAGAACTTAAAACTCAATAAAACGAATTATTTGTGTAGTTTTGGTATTTTTCCAGAAATTCTTTGGTCATATCGAGAGTGGCTGTAGCTGGCTGGTTAAGAGAGAATGCGCCGGTGTAATCGCTTAGATATATTTGATGTAGTTTGTTATTTACGAAAGAACATCTTGCCCGTAGGCTACCTTGGCTGGATGTGAGGTTGAAATTTACTTCTTCTTTAGAAAGACCTAAGATTGTGCTATTGCTTTCTTTATTCAAGTTTACTGTATACATATTCGTGTTAAGGTCAACAACGTCATGTAAAACAATTAATGCTTTTTGCTGAGTTATCTCTTCTGTTGCTTGAACATTAGGTAACAAAGTTGCATATACAGTAGAACCTAGCAGTATCAAAAGCACTGGTGTTAAAACTATTTTTCTGGCTTGGTTAGCCATTATTTTGTTTCCTCCATCTTTTTTGCCTCTTACAGAATTCTTAAGCAGGCAGGTTTACTTAATGCTACACTTTCGTACAACTGTACTAAACAATTAAAATAAGCAGCATGTAATAAAAAAGAGAGGGAAATTTTGTTATCTGCTTCTCTTTTTGAGATACAATGCGGTTAAAGCTATTGCAACTGTAGCTAAAATTGTGTATAAGGCTAAACTAATGTCAAATGATGCTGGTGCAGTGTTTTCACTTGTCTTTGTGGCATCTGGCGATGACGTTGATAATCCAAGCGATGGTGTTGGTTGCTGAGAAGGCACTATCAATGTGGGTGATTGTGAATTCGTTGGGATCGGCGCTAATATAAAGCCTTCATCAACTATGTTTCCTAAGGTACTTGAGGCATGTATTGAATCTACTTCGCCTGTATCAGCCCACATCATAACCCGAATAGTGACAATATTTCCTGGATAGACATGGTCGAGAGGCAAATATATCTCCCAATGGGGATACAACATTCCATTTCTAGGTTGCATGCTAACCTCCGCAGCTACAGGGAAATCCTTCGCTACTGCCAAGTTCTCTACTGTGACATTGCCCATAGAGTATGAAAAACTTGTTAAGCGTTCCTGTGCAAGACTAATAGCCTGTTCTTTGGAAAGCTTGACGTCAGCAGAGCCAACTGGGTATCTGGTCCATTCGTCCGCGAACCCCTGAAGAAGGCCATTACGGGAGAATGTGAAAACTACTCTGTTGTATATGTTTTGTATGCCGCTGACTGTGTTCATCCACTCAAACTGCACAATACCATTATCGTCAGTTCCGCTCCAAACTGTCAATGTCATATTGCCTGTTGAAGCAGAAGCAGCTGGCTTTAATGTTCTGTAGTCATCTGCTGCTGAATCCACGTTTACTGCAGAAATCATACCGATAGTTTCCCTCATCTGGGAAGTATGCTGAGCCTTCAAGTAGGTTTGGTATCGATCTACAGCATTTCTAGCGGCGTCAAGAGCATTAGTGGCAGGCTGAGTTAAGAGCACCTGTGAACCTGAAGACGGATACAGATGGCACCATGCAAGGTCATTGTCTCTGAAGCCACAGAGAACCTCAATTGCTGTATCTCCATACGTAAGGTTATATAAGAAGTGACCAGCGTAAGCGTCTTCATCTACTGCCGTCAACTTGTACTTTGTCATGTCTAGTCCCACCACGTCCCGCAGAAATACCAGAGTGTTTTCTTGTTTGACTGATATAGCAGCGGAAGCACAAGAAAGCAGTCCAATTGAGGTCATAAGCAAAGCCAGAATTGTTGCTGCAATTATTTTTTTAGCTTTCAAATGGTTCATCATCATCATCAACTCCTATCTTAAGCGAGTTCCTCCATCGCCATAGATTCGCACTCTTCCCCAAATTTGCTGATAAGGTATTCCGCCGCCACCCCACCATATGTAGTTGTATCCGTTGTAAAGTCTGTTTGCTTGGTCTGTCCATCCTCCAGCGTAGTTTACTGCGTGGGATGCCCAGTCAAGTGCTTGATTCACTGTGTCACCTCGACTCAGTGCAGCATAGTAGAAGAATGTTAGCCAGTATCTGTAGCTGTTTTCTGTAGAATTGTATGTTCCCATGCCTTCCATAAGTGTTACCGAAGCATTTTCAAATCCTATGAAGCAGTAGGTTTGGTGAGCAGAGTCCGTGTAAGGATAATCAGTATAATGTGTAGCTAGTATCTGGTTCGTCCAACAGTAGGGCGCCCCATGTGCGTATGGTGTGGAAGATCCTGTGGTGTTGCCATTATTGCATACCCAAAGGAATACGAAGTGGTTGTCTCCGGTTGTGTATTGTTTTACGTCGGTGTCCCAGATTGTATCTTGTGGGTTCTGATCAGCGGGGTTAGCCTGCACATGGATGCCGTAACTGTAATCTGGCCACGGGTTGCCAACGTTTCTAAGCCCCATGTGTCCATAATAGAATATCGTTGACGAGCCATGGTATGCTTCTATGTCTTGTATTTGAGTTCTTATATTATCCCAAGTTGTTTGGGACTTGTAATTCTTTAAATGCCCATAAGTACCCGAATGAGCATTGAATTGGCTGTACATTGACGAGAATGCCGTATTAACATCAGACAAATCTTGAGACTGCATTATCCAGTCAGTGCTGTAGAGAACGCTGGCGCGTCCATAACCATAGTCATATCCTTGTGGCTGAGGTGGGTTACTCGTGATGTAATATGCTGTAAGAGTTCTCATGCTGTTGACCAGCACGCTATCGGGGTTGCTGTAGTAATAGACTGGATCGGTCGCCTGGGCGTTATTGGATATGAAACGTTGGAAAGAGTTACCTCCCGGAACTGATACTTGAATAGTGTGGTATCCATAGGTTAAGAACCAGCCTTGACCAGTATTTGTAGTTCCATAATACTGACTATCAATGTAAACATCCGCGGTGATTTGACGACCATAGTTATCGTATGCATAAACAGTTAAGCCATAGAAGGCCAAAGCCGTTTGAGTTATAGCCGCATACGAGGATGCTAGAACTATAAAGATCAATACTATAGCGATACGTTTATTCACGCCAACCCTCCGAGCAAACGTCAATCTTTGAACAAATCCCGATATTTTTAAAAGGTTTTGTTTTCAGTTCTATTTCCCCACTTTATTCTTTTTACCTCCGGCTAGCCTTCTAAGCAGGTAGGCTCACTTAATGCTACACTTTCGAACAAGTGTACTAAACAATTAGAACAGCCCCTTGGGGCTAAAAAATAGACTATCACCACGTTTTTGATAAAAAATTAATGACAAGGGGCATTTTTTCCCTTTGGCTAATACGCTGGTTTGGCCCAGAATTATCTGTGGCCGCCCTTTTGTGTCCAGTCCAAGCGAGTTCGTGGCAAAGACTAAAGATCGGGGCTAACTGACAAAAGTTGTACACCTGCTGATCTTAAGAACTAATTTCTGGACAGGCAGCGCGCCAGCTTGTTGCAGAATTCAGACAAAAATAGATTTTAGTTGCTTTATGCCCATCTATATTGTGTACCTTGATCTTTTTTGATCAAAAGATCCTGAACGTTCTAGGTAGCAAGCATGCACCCATCACGCTTAACGAGCTATTTAGTGGCTGTGGCTTTGCTAGGTCTACAGTTCTTATCCATCTGGAGCGGCTAGAGTCTGGGGATCTTGTTTTTAGGCACAAAAAGCCAATTCCATGCAGAGGAAGGCCTCTTTTTCTCTACAGCGCAGTAGCCATCAAGCCCAAATTATCTATGCCAACTAGTACAGTAGTTTTGGAGTTTTCGTCTTAAGAAAGCTTGCAGGTACGAGAAAGGTGACTACTGCAAGCCTGAACGAGATAGCTGCAGCAGCGAGGTCTGCCCGCTGATTTTAAGGCACAAATAAAATCTATTAAAATCAATAAAGCAACGCACTGGCGCGCTTATTTAAGATAGAATTGATATTAAAGCAATAAGGGAATAGAAAAATAGTGTTGGATGTTTACTTTCTTTTTTTAAGAATCATAGTTACGCTAGTTATGGCAACTAATACTACTGCTACTAAGACGTAGATAAGTTCTGCGGGAAAGAGTGACTGAACCTTGGGCGACGTAGTCGATTGCGGGGCAGGCGAAGGAGATGAATATTGGAATGTAGAGGAGGGGGTCGAAGATGGCTGTGTTGGGGGTAAAGTAGATGGTTGTGATATAATGTTATGAATGCCACCATAAGGCATCATTAACGGGAAATTATCTTGACGTTTCGCATCTATTAAGTATGGGATGTCACCTATGCCGTCCCTATTCGTGTCCGTGCTCTTATAGTCGTCCCAATAGTTACCTTCTTTTCCATTGTCCCAAAAGTTTTTAGTGCTCTCAGATGTTTCTAAGAAGTTCTCGTTTTGTGTACCTATTTGGTTTGTGTTTTTTATAAAGTTATTATGATAAAAGGTATTGTTTTTGGGTGAATGTTCAAGGGATGGACTGAGTGTAGGTGCACCATAAAGCCAAATAGCATATGTGCAGTCAGTGACGCAATTTGCGCGGATAGTATTATCTGAAGAATCTCCTAAAAGAATACCTTTATTATAACCAGTTATGTTATTTGCGAAAATCTTGTTATTTGGGCAGCTACTAAATAGTGAAAGACATTCACCTCGCCCATCACTTATCATTGTGTTTTCCGAAATTGTATGCGAACCTCCAATATAACCATAGGCTGCTTGCATTGTTATGGGGTTGAATGCTTGCAAGACATTTTCGGAAATTACATTAGAGTTAGCGTAAAGTTCAATGCCTAATGAACAGTTTATGAAATTTCTAATTATAGCGTTTGAGATGCCTGCAGAGAAGACCGCTTTATTTCCCATAATAATATTCTTTGTAATGTTATTTATGCTACCGCTAAGATATACAGCATAATCATTTCCTGCTAGCCTGTTCCCGACTATTTGTGTCTTGAATGAGTTAACTTCTATGCAAACATCAGCATCAAGTATAGTTAAATTGGAGACAATAACGTTTGGTGCATTGATTACTATGGCTTTGCTTGTCTGCGGGTAAGGGGGTACAAAGTTGCAAAAGGTTGCTTGAGGCGTATTATTGTTTTCCGCAATAGGTTGTGTTAGGGTCTGGGCAGAATTAGTTTGGTTGTCCTTTAGGGCGCCTGTTTGCGATTGGATAGTTGGTTTTTGACCTTTTAGTATAGTGGTTTTAACGTCTTCGCCTATCAAAGATAGGGACTTGTTGATGGTCAATTCTAAGTTAGAGTAGATACCACTCTTCACAAGCACGGTATCGCCTTCATTTGCGTTGTTAATAGCAACTTGAATGTCACCGAAATCACCAGGAACAAAGATAGTTTTTTCACTTGCCTTTGCATCAATAACCAACAGAAAAGTCAAACTTAACATTAAGGTCAAACAGATTGCAGCGTATTTCATTGAAAATCTCATTAATTAGCCCCACATTTTTCTATTAAAACGCTTTTCATGCCTGCTTTAATAGATGCTTGTATAAGCTTTCTTTTAAGCAAGAATGTAACAATCGAACAGTACTGTTCATCTGTACAAAGCATAATTTTCTTCATTATAGGGTTCAAAATTAAGACTGAGTGGTCAGTAAATGTTTTTGGTAAAATTAGGTAGTTTAATTTAGCGTAAGTAAGTTGTTCGTAAAAAAAGAAAAAGTGGATTGTCATTTTTTCTTCACTGCTAGTACTGCTATGACTACTAAAAGAGTTATTATTGCCATTACAGCAATTGCAGCAATGCTGTCAGTGGCTGGTGATGGAATGGCACCTGCTTCTTGGAGCGATTCATCGTCATGGGTGACTGGAGTATATCCACCGACAGCTAGTGGGCTTATGCTTAACACCTGTCCTGAATCAGCCCAGATATCAACCCTAAAGCCGTAAACATTGCCAGGGTACGTATTTCCAAGGTATACTTCAACCATCCAGCATGGGTATAGTAGATTATCTCTTTCACCCGGACCTATCGTTGCTAGCGCACGTTCTTTGTCTATATTAAACCCGCTTATCTGAACCTTTGTCTCATTACCTTCGGGACCGCCAATTGCCGTATACGAGTATTTGTTGACGCAATCACATGCGGTTGCTATGGCTTGAGCTTGTGAAATCTTGACATCTGTGCCACCTATCTTTGTTCGGCTATGGTAATCGCTAAATATGAGTCCGTTGCTTAGGAAGATAATTTGGATTTCATTATAATCTAAGCCGTTAATGGTGTGTTTCCACCAGAGCTTTGTAGAGTCACAAGCAGTAGTTATCTCCAGCTTCGTGTTACCTAATTTTATGGTTGTATTTGAGACGGAATTAACTTCATCGAGTGCGCTAATCATCTCGGTTACGGCTGCATCTTCACAGAATAGCTGATATCGTTGCATAATTTCTTTTGCTGCTCCGACGATGTTAGGTGAAGCGATTGCGTAAGTAAATGAGGATATTTCAGATTCGGTTGTGCTACAAAAAAGCATTGTGCCATTGCTAAGCATGAGGGCTATTGTTCCAGTGTTTCCATCTGGTGTTTGAATTTTATACTCCACCGTTTCTAAGTCTGGCTTATTTGTGTCAGAGCAAGCAATATTATAATTTGCTAGCGACACGTTATATTTTGTCATGTCAAGCTTGAGTACATTTGCGATAAATGATAGCGCCTTATCTGGAGTAGTGGATGTCTGAGACTGCGCCATAATAGTTGGAGCAATAGCAAATGAGAGTAAAGCTATAAGAACCATTGAGCCGAGAACTTTTATTGACAGACACTTCATGTTTTCCACTCCTAGTATCCAGGTACGCCTAAATTGCCGTTGCCGATAACTTGCATTTGGCTATCTGCAGCAGGTAATGGTCCTCCTAATCCATCAGGGTCCCAACCAGCTTTAAATGTGCCTACCCAAGTCGATGGAAAATCTGCGTTGCCTCCGTAGACTATGTAACATGCCTTCTGAAGCGCCAAGGTTGTGCTGTCATGGTCATGCAGGAAAAATTGATAAATATAGCTAACAAAGTCTGAGTACCAGTAGCCAGGATAAAGTCCATTATTTGATCGGAATTGAGGCGACCAACCTTTATGTCCGACAAAAACATGGGCTCCTGTATCTGCACCAGTTCCATAACCATTGAGGCTCATAGTATTGTCTCTAGCAAAAGCCATAGGCATTGAAGAGTAGCCATTGCAGGCAGTACAGTACATGTTCCCATACCGAATGTAGTCTTCCGTTGTTCCGCAGTGCCACATGAATACAAAGGTGTGTTTTCCTGCGCTTGTGTAGTATCCATAGTTGCGATCATACACTGGGTTGCCGTTATGGTCCATCATGTAGTGGTGCTCAAGGTGACCTGTAAAGTTGATCGATGATGCATGTCCTTTAGAGAAAAAGGCCACATGATCACCGTAGAGTTCAGCGTTGCATGCCCAATAGAAATAGGTGGAATCGACTGCTTGCCCATCTTGTTGTTTTATGATGGTACCAGAATTGTAATTCTGACCATAGAGCTGGAACAATTGCTGAATGTAATCAGTAACATAGTTGGTCGTCGTTCCTTCGTACTGGTCATCAAGACCGCCTACGTAGTAGTTTGGAGCATAAATCAGACTGTAATTGTATGCTTTAGCTTCTCTTATGCTCGTAAGCTGAGTTGCTGACATCAAAAGAACGCTAACGAGCATAAGCAGAATAGTGGTGTTCTTTAATTTTTTCGTGTTTATTTTCTCCCTCTGTTTCTGTTCCTCTTTCTGCCCTTCGATTAGGGCTAGGTGGAAGATACCTCCAAGACAATTAGCCCTGGCTTGAAGTAGCAGTCATAACGAGCACATTTGGCAAATGAATCATTTGTCTATCCACACCGATATTGACTGCCTGATTGTACCCTTAAGCATGTAGGCTTACTTAATGCTACACTTTCGTACAACTGTACTAAACTATTAGAACAGACTGCTGTAAACGCAATAAACAATTATTTTAAGGCACACAGCAGAGACGAGCGAAACTTTACGAGCTATCAAAAGTAGGAAGAACGCAAAATATTGTTTTTTCATAAAAAATAAGTCAATAGAAAATGTATAAAATACATTGTCAATGACGGCTCAAATTCAATTTATCATTTGCAGGATTATTACTACGTAGTTTTTATTAATGAAGCACAGCTTAGTATGCACTTGATTTTTGCTAGCTAACTGCATTTGACGAGTAGGTAACGAGCAGGCGTGGTTGGTAGTGTTCGTCGATAATAATATTTTGAGTCACATGTGTAACAAAACCAGCTAGTTCTCCTTGGCCCTTCGCTTCTTCATATTGAAGATTCATTTCTACAACATAGCTTTTTGGGAGGCTAAAATTGGTTTCAGATGCATTTATATGCCTATACCCTGAACCGTTATAATACGCATACAGTGTCTCCTTGTTGCCATATTGACGCAGAATAGTGCCATTTGAATCTACAACACTTATGCTATTACCTTCTATGCTATTCTCTAGCTTTGTATTAATCACTTGAATCTTGTCCCAAGAATGGACGGTTGCATTATAAATATATTTTTTACTCTGCTTAGTTTCACTCAGATAATCATAACGGGTCTCATAATAGTTGATAACGGGTATCAATAAGTTGAGCCCACACAGTATGTTCATGATCTGAGGAGTTACCCTGTGGGGTATAAGAAAGTCCCTTGAGCTTTGTAATATTGAAGATGCCAGAATAATTGACGTTTTCTGCAACCAAAATAGCTTGTTCCTCTTCTGTATTGTCAACATTTCGTATAACCGATTTAAAATGAATACTGGAAAGGTTTTCCTTGGAAAAAAAAGCTAGTATAGCATACGATGCCGTAACTATAACAATCAAAAATACAGCAAATAGCATTAGGGTTCTTTTCCGCAATTTTACTCACTAACCTATACGTATCACACGCTATATTTAGCCCTACATTTTCGTACAACTGTACTAAACAATTAGAACAGACTGTTTGTTTCTGTTTCTAAAAAATAATTAAAAGACCAGATAGTACCCATGCACTTTCGCTTGATAGCAACAGTAGAATTTTTCATAGCTCTTTACCTACTAAGAATACCAATTAACATAGTTCTGTAAGCTGCGATATAGTACAGGGCAGCGCGCTGTCCTGAAATTCTGTGCGCTGATTCGGCTGATGGCTAGGCAACGTAAAATCCACACCAGTTTTTGAGCCTATACTCTCGCTTCCGTCAAAGAGTAAGGATAAAAGCAATTTCGGTCAAAACAGCGCGCTTCATCAGCAAGACAGCCGACCTGTTCTATTTTTTTAGAACAATCGTACTAAAGTGTAGAGCTAAGTAAACCATTCTTGAAGTTTATCCTAAACGTATGAATGGAGAATGTAGGATGAAAAAAGTAGTTATCGTAAGTTTGCTTTTAGCCTTGGTCCTTTTTGCTCCGGCGATTTCTTTTAGCCAGACGAAGGGGGCTAATGACGGAAGCGTTTATGACCCAAATCAACCCCTAGCTGCCGAGGACAGCTTGCAGGTGAACCTCAAAGTCCCGTTATCCAACACAGCTATCGAGAGCTTATGGCCTAACCTGCCCACCGCAGAGGAACTATGGGACAGCAAGGTCAAATGCTGGATAGACATGCGCGATTACGGAAAACTGGACGCATCCACAGACGTCTCTGCGCTAGAGGCTTCTTCGTACGTAAGCGATGCCCGCATAGCAGCCGAACCAATCATGAACTACACCTCCGACGTGCCGGCCATGCTGACCGGTGGGGTGCTCCGCGACGTGCCTAGCATCTGGCTCCAGTACAACGAGACAATCTGGGTCCAGGTACCTATCGACCTGCTAATGGCCACCAGAGCAGCCACTGCCCAGCCCCAGCCAGAGACGACAACCCCCAATAACACATGGGCACTGGGAATATACTCCAACCCCGCGCTGATAGCAGGCTCAAACCCAGTCTATGGGGCGATGACATTCGGGGCATGGGGCAACTACAACCCATCCTCATCTGCAGAATACCACTACTCAGACATCCTGTCGGTGTACGACGGAACGTACAAATGGCAACTATGCATGGGTGAAGATATCAACGGAAAATTCGTAGAAATACAAGGCTGGCTAGGAACCTCGATGGTGTACTGGAGCACCACACGCCCAAGTGTAACCGAAGGCACCCTATACAACGAATACATAAAGTACAACCCGCAGTACAGGCAGTGGGAGTCCTACTGGAACTTCCAGTTGATTGGTCCTCGGATAAGCGACGGCCAGTGGTGCATCCAGACTGGGAATCAACCCAACGTCTGCGTGGAGTCCAATGACTGAAACTCAGCGCACTTCAGCAGCTATGCCACTACAATAGACGGAATGGTCAACAACCAGTACTGGGCAGCCGTGGGTTACCTGTTTAACGGCAACTGGGTCCCGTTCAACATGGACGATCCCATACCGTCCGCGTACGCATATCACGGAGGAAGCATCAACAACGTAATCTTCAAAGTCGGCGAAAACAATCCTCCATGGTGGATAGGCGAAACAAGTGCAGGTGCAGAACAACTTAGCGTAGGCTACAGCTTCTACAAGCCTACATATGGTACTCAACTCTGGTAATGGCAGTTAGTATCAATCAGAATGGGCCCAAAAAGTGCCTCCTTTTTTTAAGTAACTTGCAAAACTGCTGCATTCTCTTGAAAGCATACTTGTTCTTGCTTATACTCGCCTAGTACGGAGTGCTAACCATATGACACTGGCTACGGCTAACAGGATTAATCCTACTCCGATCAGCCACGGCGCGGGGTTCGCTGGGTTTCTTCCAGAGTATTTACATGTGCGTTCATCAGCGGGTAGCTATCAACGTTGCTACCGTTTATAACATAGGGTGTATCACCGATACCATTATCGTCACTATCCGTACCGTTATAGTCGCTCCAGTAGTTGCCGTACTTATTCTCGTTCCAGAAGTTGTGGTTGTGGGACGTGCCGATGAAGACGTTAAGCGAGTTGCTCAGGAAGCTGTTCTGGCTAAAGGTATTGTTCTCTACGGCGTGCTCGTTTTGTTGGCCGCCTATCCCAATCATGACCCCTTGCTTAGCGTTAGAGATGGTATTCTCGTAGAAGACGTTATTGATGGCTCTATTGAGAGATATTCCCGATTCTGCATACTCTTTCATCGTGTTGTGGACAACTCTGTTGCCTTGTCCCTCTATGCTTATGGCGCTGATTCCATCGCGCATGCTGTTGTCTGCGATTGTTGACACGTTCCCTACTATCACTATCGGGTAGTAGATACTGTGGAAAGTGTTCTGCGAGATACTATCGCATGAGCTAGATCCACTATTAATGCCGTATGTTGAGGTGGCAAAGTTATTCTGGCTTATGGTATTATTGGCTGAGTTGATGAGCTCGATGTATGCGTTGGTGAGGGTGTTTTCTGTGAGGGTGCTGTTAGTCGTCGAATCTAAGGCAATCCCCCTACTGCCTACATCAAAGATTTTGTTTTTTGTGATTGTTATGTTTGTTGATGAGGTAATGTTTATGCCATAGGCGAATTGGCTGAGCTCTATGTTCTGGATGGCCACGTTTGCTCTGTTAGCTATTTCGATTCCCTGGACGCCATCTTTTCCTACGAGCTTGTGGTTAGCTCCGTCGATTATGATGTTGTTGGATTGGACTTCTATGGTGTAGTTGGATATGTCCTCTGTTAGCGCATAGACGTTGTTGACCCGAGTGAGGGGCGCCGTCGGCGGGTCTATTGTCCCGTCGGCTTTGATCGTTATCCGAGGGAAGATTACCGGCGTTCCGATGTTGCCTGGATGGGGTATGTCCGGTCGTGAAGTGGCTTCTTGTTGGGGAAAGAAGAAGCTGGTGCCGGCGAGCAGCAAGACTAATGATATGGCGAGGAACGCCGAAATGGCAAACCTGGTTTTCTGCCCGCTCATTAATATCCTGACCGATGTAAATGCGTGTTATCGGATTTAATGTTATGTTGTCGAACACTTGTTCTAATCGTCAGAACACCCTGAGGTGGCTAATATGGGTAGCTCTTAAATTGATGTATGGACTATTGAACTACAAGGTTTGAATACTGTTAGTACTAACGAGTCTGGGGACGTGCTGAAGGGGACTACACTTGAGGTTTACCGCTTCGTACTTAAGAGCGCAAAGCCAGTGGGCGTTAGAGAAGTCCAAAGGGGGGCTAAGCTTAGCAGCCCCTCGGTAGCAACCTACCACCTCTCCAAACTGGAGGAGGCTTATCTTCTTAAGCGGGAGAACGGCAGCTATGTAGTCAACAGGGTTCTGCTAGAGAACAGCATCAGGGTAAGACACCTTCTGCTTCCCAGGTACTTCTTCTATCTGCTGTTCGCCATAGCTGCACTAACCTATGAATTACTCGTCATCTGGCCAGCTGTTATCAGCCGCGAATACTACTTTACCATTGTCTTAACAGTGATCTTTATCGCAATCTTCTCCTACGAAACAGCCAAGACAGCACTCAAAAAAGGCATATAGCAACTATAATCAAGCAATTTTTTTAATGAAGCCATAACTAGCGACGACTTGTTCTAATCTTAAGGACAGTCGTTCTAAAGTATAGAGCTAAGTATCATTTAAGCTACTATCCTCAAGGGTCTCCATCTTTGCCTCCTAAACGAATAAAAAATATCGATGATGTTTCTAGCACTGGTAATGCTACTTCTTTTGAGGATGAGCCATTAAGAGAGATAAGAGAAAGGCTTCTTAAGACTTATTTAGATATCATTATCCTCGCAAAGATGGATAAACTAGGCTGCATGAAAGTAACATGGTTCATCTTAATTATTGAAAAGGATTACGGCATACAGATTAGCCCCGGCTCGGTATACCCAGTATTCGATGGGTTAGAAAGGCGAGGTCTCATTGATAAAGTATCGAATCGACCAGCACGACTCTATACTTTGACCCCTAAAGGGAAGAAAACGTTAGATATGCTTAACAAGAATATGCTAAACATTCAAAATATCCTGACCGAGCTAATGAATAACAACTTTTCACATGTTAACAATATTTTAGACAATTCACGCATTCAAAAACACGTCGCGTAGCTATAGTATATAGCGCTTATTCTGGGTTAAAATACTTGAGCACTGACATGTTCCCTGTCTTCTAGTTATTCTTGATTCAAATTTAGATGTTCTGTCTTTTAAGGAGATTTTGAAGAAGGTAACGTAAATTCGATTTTCGAACATGTCTTAAAAATAATATATCCTGACAGCAGAATTGAAACTTTGCCTGTTATCAGGTATAAAATATGGAGTGAAAAAATGAAAAAAATAAGATCTATTATAATAGCGATGGTTTTTTTGCTATCAACTGTGGCGGTAGCGATGTCGCAAGCGGCAACAAACGAACAGGCCCAAATAGCGCAAGTAAAACAAGAGGCTACAACTTTAATAAATGATAGCCGACTCCTTAGCAATTGGAATAGCATTTCATCTGTAGTAGGAATTGGAACTGTTGAAGGCGTCACATGTACAATGGAAAGCCTGAATGATCATCAGCAGACAATTGTTAGTCATGCAAGTATCTCCGTCTCGGTTCCCATATCAAGCAACATAAACACAAAACAAACTATTGATATAAAGTATATAGGCGGACAGATTGGTGATAAAAAACTTGAAGCCCTAATTGATTGGCAATTCTTCCCAAACGATAGCATAACACCCCCAAATTCTCTTGAGCTATCTAAGGGAATGAGCATAATGTTCTTCGCTAAAGAAGACAGCACTATAGCTGGGTACATACCTTATGTTTTGCCTGCATATGAATCAAACCTGTTTGCACATGCTGAAACTCAACCAACAACTACATGCGCAGAAAGCTGGGGGTATGGGTTTGCATGGCCTGACGTTCTCCGTATGACCTGGGATCAATTACCTCATTACTACTACATTGACCCTGATGGCACCAACGACATAGACGGCGCGACTACGACCAGAGAATTCGCCGCTATTCAGGCGGCATTTAATACTTGGGAAAACGATTGCTTCAGTGGCATAGATTGGACTTATGGCGGCACAGGATATGATTACGATAGCTGGACTGACTATGCATGCTGGACTGGCGACCCTGGCGGGGATAACCGATGCGTAATAGGTTGGGTCTCAGATTACAATCATCAAAATGACACTGGCTCCGCTATTGCACTATGTTATCGTCACTGGTCATGGGATGGCACTGGCTGGAGGCTGACCGAGAGCGATATCATGTTCTCTGATGCCAGCCCCAATTGGGTTATAGGCCCGACGTTAGGATGGAACGATTATGATGTACAAAGCACCGCGACACACGAAATTGGTCATGCTTTAGGTCTCAATGACTTGTATAATGCTCAAAACATTGCTGCAACAATGTACTATCAACAAAATGCATGGGGCAATACTGACCATCAGACGTTAGAATGGGGAGACCTAAATGGAGCGCATTACGTTTATCCTGTGCACAATGACGCAGGTACTGGCGGCGATGGATCGAATACGCTTGCCGGAGCTAATACCATATCTACAAACACATACTACTATGGACGACTTTGCAAACTGCCAACTGGAAGTCACGCAGAAGATACCCAAGACTACTACAAGTTCTATGTTCCTTCAACAGCCAACGTCTACATTAGCTTATTATTGCCCTCAAATGCAGATTTCGACTTAGAGCTTTACAATCCAAGCGGAGTCTTGACAAGCTATAGCAGGACTAATCAAGACGGGGGCTACGAAACTATTTACATCAACCCGATTGGAATTAGCGGCTATTGGACGATAAGAGTATACACGACAGAATACTATGCAGACCGTAGCAACGGCGAGTACCAAGTGCGTGTGGACCAAACCTAATGCAATTCTAATCAAGTTGCTTTTTCTCCTTTTTTTGCAACACTAACTTTTTGCTAGATTATAGCTTATACCAGTAACCTTTTGTAGCTCTGCTTAAGTTTCTTTATTATTCTTTAATCTGCGTTTAGTAAATACGAAAATCAACACTTCCATTACATCGGTCTTAGAACATATCAGGATTTATTAACCGCATATCATATTTACTTTTTTTGTCAACTTACGCTTACATCTAGTGTAAAAGCCGTTTTTGTGACTCTAATTATCGAAGTGGCTGATATCATGCTACAGCACCACCGCCAGCAGCTAATACGTATCCTTCTTTTGCCTCATCCCACCGGTAAGAGATGCTGCTGACAGGTGAAACTCCTGTTTTGATGCCACCGTTTTCTAGCTCTTTCAATAATACGCGAAAAGAAAAGCCTGATCGTGATTCCTCAATAACAAATCTGACGGACTTTGATTCAGAGGTTCCGCCGTTAAGAGAGAAAGGTATCCACACTGAATTCTCATATAGACGTGGAAATGCTTCATTTTCTTTAATCTTAAACGAAGCGTTCACAGCACTCAAAACTATATAGAAATTGCCGTCTTTACCTCCCCTATTAACGCAATTAACACTAATCTCATTAATTGAGTCTGGATTGAATTCACGTTTACTTATGTCTATCGAATACTCAATGCTTGCCTCTAATGATTGAGAAAAATATACAGTAACCATAATCATTGCCAAAAAAAGTATGCACATGGCTATGAGTGCTTTCTTTTTAGGTGGTTGCATGATAGGTGCTATATAGTATTTTATTTAAAAAACTTTTCACGTATTCTGTCTTAGAACTCTATTATTGAACAAACGATGTTGTTTTAAATGCATTTTTCTGAAATCACTATCTTACCGAGGCAACTTTTTGCTTCGGTTAGCGCATTGGTTTGTCCCGATATTAATTGTTAAAGAACGTTGGGCTGTTGACTTTGTCTGGTCTCACTTAGGACTTCACCGCCCAAGTGTGAACGCCTTATTTGATACGACCCTACCTCAAACATAAAGCTTAATTTCGGGACAGTGCAGCGCGCTAAAGCCAAAGCTACAAAGGTGCCGGGATAATTAAGAACTCAAATAAACCTGTCAACAGAAAAGCAATGGAAAGAACAGTGCCATGAATCGAAGTATCAGACCCTATAATAATTACAAAAAGGGGTCAAGAAATTCTAATTTTAAATAGAGGAATTCACTAAACGAGATTTCACTGAATCTGTATCATGTTTATACAAAAAAATATTCGTATTTTGGTATTTAGAGTTGGAATTTTTTAGCCGGAATTCCACAATACAGTGTCTTGGCTAGGCAATGTGATTGATTTACCAAAATTCACTTGCTCTCTATAGAGGCTTCGCACGCCCATCCAGCTAACTGGTCCAGCTTCGCCTATCATATAACCTGCGTTAGGACTTGGAGGAAAAGTGTGTCCGTAGTATACTTTCGCATAAGGATAATTGTCGTTCATATATTGTGGTTTCCAGTCTCCATTAAACAAGTAGCCTATGGCAGCCATATAATATGTTGTACCATTTAATGCAGTATAGTTTCCACCAATATCTATCTGATAGTTACTACCGAAGTGACTTGAAACAGTATCAGTAGTTTCAAAGACCACACTAGGTTGATTTCCAACTTTTATCTCTGTAATAGCAGGAGTTGTATCTATATGATGTCGGGTCTCAAAGTTCCAGCAGAAGTCCCAACGACCGGATGTAGTAGAGTTATGTTTTATATAATTATTATATAACGTTTCTGTTGCAGCATAGTATGGTGCAGGCGTTGCATAATTGTATAAGGGATTATACGGATCATTCATATCTATAACGTTCTGTCCAATGTATTTGGCGCCATTATAAAGTGTCACCATCATCTGTTGCAGAAGATATTCCGTGTCTTTCAAAACTACAGATAGACAAGGGCTAAGAACGTAATCCTCAGTATCTGGACTACTATAGCCAGTTGTCCATTCCCCAAATGACACTGCACCCATTACTGGACTAGATCCAGCAATAGTAGAAGGATTACTGTAAAATCCTAATGCCCATGTCGATTTTTCTGTAGTTTGCGTAGGTTCAGGCATATCCTGTTGTATTGCTGAATTTGTGTTTGGTGAAGAATAGGTTTGTTTAAGATAATTCTGGGGTACAAGAATCCATATTGTTTCGTCGTATTGTAACCAGATTTGAGGTTGATTGCGTATTATATCGCCGGTATAGGCATTTATGCCGTTTGTGGTGCAGTTCACAATAATTGATGAAAAGTCTTTTGCAGAGTAATCGCGACTATCTACGAAAAAGCAGATTGGTAATTGCCTTAGCTCCTTTGCACTAGGCAGGTTTGGCCAAGCAGCTTTGATTGCACTTTCAGTTAACAATGTTTTTTGTGAAAGAAAGTCGTTTTCAGAATTTGGCGCTTGCATATTAAGGGTATCGGTTGCGTTTACATTGATTAGCTGTGTCGTCGAAAGAACCAATATGCATAGCACAAATAACGCACCTAATTCTTCTACTTTAATTTTTTATTCCTCCTTGACTGATCAAAGTTTGTTTTCTCCATAGTGACAAAATTCAGGTTTCTTATTTAGCGCTATACTTTCGAACAAGCGTTCTAAAGTATAGAACAGAACTTTTTTATAATCACATGTTTGAAAGCAATTTTAAGTTAATTTTGTAGAATGTATTTTATAAAATACTTTAGTCGCCGCACTCTTTCTTAGACGAAAAATTAATATTAACAAGGGACAACCTTGAAGGGGGCTTAACCACATATGTACAAAATAGAAAAAAGAGGCTCTCAAATTTTACTAGCACAGCAATCAAATTAGGGAACGATGTCGAAGTGCACTCAATAATATCATGCCAAAAACTTAGACCACAACAAGTAATTGCCACAATCTACCCAATTTTGTTAGCAATACTTCTGATTATAACAAGTCTTTTCCTTGTTACCTTTACAACTATAGTTTCAACCAAAACGTTAAATCAAGATTCTATAACGCCTACTGCTTTTACTATTGCATCAGGTAAAACATATGAATTTAACGTTACATTAACATCTTATACAGGACCTATCCAGGTTGGTAGGGAAATATTTTCACGAGGTCTTTATTTAGGAAATGGACCCACTGCTTGGTTTTTTGAAGTACCACCAATAAACAACACACTTAATTTAAATAATAATGGCTCTGTGTGGCTTGATGTAAGATTAAATCGCACTGGAACACTAAATGCATCCGGTACTGTGCTTTTCGGTTACCCAAATAATTTGTCAATCGACGTCTACATGCCAGATGGAATAGTATTAGCCGGCAACCTTACTTGGACTTATGGACGGCCAAACCATTTCATTTCACCTATTACTAAAGTTACTACACTAGGTACGTACCAATTTATAATAACAAACAATGATTCATCTAATTGGAGTGGAACCTTGGCGCCTAATGTTCAGGTACAACAAATAGAGAAACCTCACTTTTACTATGGTCTTACTTGTTTAGGAATCGCAGTATCTTATATCGGGCTTTTGCTTTACAATGTACTCAAACAGTTAAAAGCAAAAACTTTCATTTGAATAATATGGTCACTTGAAAATATGACTTATTACCTTAAAATTAGTACCCTCATAACAATTTATCTTTCTAATGTCCCTAAAGTGTGACTATTGTTTCTTCCACTGTTGTTCTACAAATATCGCATAAATATCATCGATTAGTTAAACGCTTATATAATAAGCGTTAGTTTCAATATAAGAACAGAAAAATAAAAATTGACAATTATGGAATAATCTTTTTGTTTGAATTGTAAATATTAAAATGTGTTGTTTCTTAGTGTTTTAGCGGATTTGCTTTTAAGCTGTTGTTTTCGCGCGCTAGGAGAATGTCGCTTGTTTTAGAAGGCGAAATATGGCGATTTTTTACGCATGGCTGTGACGTATTCGTTGAGGGCTTGTTTTTCTTCTTCGTTGAGTTGGTCGGCGTAGGTTGTTTGGAATATTCGTACGTCGGGTTCGGGCACTTTGACGTAGAGGATGTCTTTTTCGAATAGGTGTCTGCCTATTGTGGGTTTATCCATGGAGACTGCTACTTGCATGCCTCTTGTGGCTTCGCTTACGTTTTTGCCCTTGTCTTGGATTTGACCTAGTTCGCCTACGTCTTCACCGTCATCAGCACGTACTAGGTGGACTTTGGGTTTGATGGTGCCTGCTAGCACTTCGGCGCCAAATATGGCTGGTTTAGCCCGGCGGAAAATGTAGCCGGGGATGATTTGGATTTTGGCTGGTCGGGTGAGTTTTTCGAGTTCAGCATCAATTTTGGCTTGACTTCTGGTTTTAACCCATTCCAGATAATTTTCTATCATATGGTAGACGATTTGTTCTTTAAATATCTGAACGCCCCTACTGGCGGCTTCTTGTTCTGCGTCAGGCAGAATTTTGACTCCGAACGCCAAAATAACGCCCTGCAGCGGCTCACGGGATTTTACTGCCGCAGCCTCTATAACGTCACGTTTAGAAACATCGCCTACATCAGCGACGCGCACCTGTACATTATTATTTTTAAGAATCTCCGCAATAGCTTCCAAAGAGCCCAGAGTATCGGCTTTTATGATAACACCATCAATTTGTTTGGCAATGCGAATCCGCTTGATTTCGTCCTCAATCATCTTCGAATATTTCTCAGGGGTTTCTCCGGGGGCAACAGCATACAGCGGTGTACCTGCCATGGCGCCCTCTATGTCGGAGGCAACGATTTTAACTCCTGCAGCCGCAAAAACACTGTCAACCGAGGAGAATTTATCACGCGGGTCACGCATCTCGTCTAATGGTTTTGGAACGAGGATGGTGCGTATGCGGGTTACTATGGGTTTCTCCTTGCCGCCTACTACGATGAGGTCATCTTTTTGCAAGGTACCGTCGTAGATAATTGTGTTAAGGGTTAGGCCAAGTCCGGGTTCTTCTTTAATTTCAAGAACGGAACCTTTAGCGGCACCCTCAGTAGTCTGCAGCTGTTTCTTTAGGTACTGCTGGGTTAAGCCGATAAGGACCATGAGTAGCTCGATTATACCCTCGCCGGTTTTTGCGCTCACCGGCACCAAGGCAACCGTTGAGGTAAAGTCACGTACACGGTCAAAGCGATCAGAACTGATTTTCAGGCGAGAAAAAGTACCCATAATCTCATAGAGCTTGTTATCCAAATCGGTTTTTACATAGGGGTCTTGTTTGGCGTATGATTTAATGAAAGACATTTCGGTTTGGGGCTTCCAGCCGCCGATGCGGTCGGTTTTGTTTACGGCAACAATGAAGGGGGTTCGTCGTGCCTTGAGAATTTCTATACATTCATAGGTTTGGGCTTCAAAGCCACGCATAACATCTATGACTAGGATGGCTATATCAGCGACGCTGCCTCCTCTGCGACGCAGATTCGTGAAGGCTTCATGTCCGGGCGTATCGATAACTAGTAAGCCAGGGATTTCTATGCCGCTTTTCATGGACGCCATAGATTGCCCAATGATCTGCCGAAGGGTTTCAACAGGGAAAAAGCTGGCGCCTATATGCTGGGTGATGCCTCCTGCTTCTCTAGCACCTACGCTAGTTTTACGAATCTTATCTAGCAGCAGCGTTTTGCCGCTGTCTACGTGACCAAGAACACAAACAATCGGTTGACGAATCGGCATCGACAATATTCCCCTTTAACCTTGAATGAACAAGCAAAATGCTTCTAAAATAATAAGCATAACGGTTAATAAATGCTTAAGGAAAGATGGACGCTTATTGATATCTTGCAATACAACAAGCAAGCGAAGAAATAGAACATCAAGAAAAAACACATAACGAAAAAAGAGTCATACACTTCACACTAGACGAAAAAGCACCAATGTAGAAGACATAGCAAAAGCGTTTAACCTCAAGAATCAATCATACGCGATATCCTTGAGAAACCAAACACGACCTTCCCGAAATATAATACCTACTTTCTTCTAGATAGCAATTATTTTGGTGGTACATTTATACGTAAAAGTTTGGCTAGAAAGCCAAGTTTGTTTTTAGCACATAGTTCAATGAGCATTGAGTAGGCAAATATCGTTACCCAGAAGATGCTCATGGGGATTAGAGGGGAGGGTATAGAGCCTTCAAAGCTTTGACTTATGTCAAGCATAGGACCTAAAGTTGCGCCGAAAGGTATGATCAGGAACAGGTTTCGGTTACCAGGCTTTAGTAGAGTCTGCAGATCATCTACTTTGAGCATAACAGTCACTGCCACTGCGAACAACAGCATTTCTGTAATTATGTTTGCTATGCTCATGACGCTTATGTCCGGTAAGCCGAACCATTGCTGAGAGATAGGCCAAAGCATTTCAAAGCCGCCAGTAAACAAATCCCCAAGAAACGAATGCGAAACCAATGCGATAAAATAGGGAATTGCTTGTTTTCTATATCTAACGAAAAATGGGATCATTATTACGGTAAATGTAATTATTGAATGGGTTGGGCCGCGGTGCATGAACAGGGTCGGCTCCAAGTACTGCAAAAGTAGGTCTATATCGGGAATTATCGAGGCTAAAAAAATCAGAGGCATATTTAATTTAACACCTAGAAGCTTGGAGGCGCCTTTGCCCGTTAGGTAACCTAAAGCGAAATGCCCGATTGCAAACATACAGTTAACCCATGTAGATTATATCGCCAATGTAAAGGTGTCTATTAAATCCAACCCAGCCGGATCCAGATTGAAAACTGAAAGTTTTCCATATGTCGGATATGACAGAAAGGAAGTGTATATCACCTGTTTAGAGGCTTAAAAATCTGGAGTTGAGGATATGAAAGGAGGGAGTTTATTCGGGGATCTTGACTATTATTAAGAAGATGCCAGCAATTAGGAGGATGACACCTAAAAAGCCAAAGAGCCCTGCAAACGCTCCTAGTGCATCTGTGCTTGTTGCAGTGAAATATAATAATAATATGCTGAGTATCACAAGTATTATGCCTAGCAGTTTCTCGGCGATCTTAGTCCATAATGACACTTCTTCGCTCATGCCTATCAGTCCGCTATTTACACGTTTATTGTATTGCTACATTAAACAACAGAGTATTTTAAATTTCTCTTATTTTTTGCATACAAGGCAGCTTAATCCACACTCAAAACTAGCATTTCCTTTAGCTGGCGCCCAGTAAACTCCTATGGCACCTACTGCACAGGTTAAGTTGAAAAATAGAACAATCAGGCATATATCTTATAGATGCTTCAGCATAACTAAAATACAAAAATTTAGACGATGAAATAATCATAGAGAGTACTCTAATGATTACTTCTTTTTCTTGCCGACTGCTGGTTCTTCTTTGAGCTTTGTAGGTAAATATTCGTCAACGATGTAGGTTAAGCCGTATCTGCTGAAAGCTTCAAGCTCCGTCTTACGCTTAATCTTGAGGAAGGTTTTGATTTCACGTTGCCATATGGGGTCAGTTTGGTATCTTGGGTCTTTTTGCAATTCGTAAAGGCGTTTGACATCTACTTCGTCAAGCGGATCAGTTGGCAGCTTATATTCGATAATATCGCTAGCCCACACACCGCTCCATACCGCATCAGGCGTGTTGAGATCGCGCAGGTGAGCTGCATTCGCAGAGCCTGAAATAATAACTTGGGCGATATGCATACCCCAAGGGTCGCCGTCTGTAAGAATATAAACTGGCATATCAAGTTCATCATGAAGCCTACGGATGAGGCTTCGAGTCTGCCTAGGGGCTTGACCACCGCAGCTAATAAGCAGAGCATCGTGCTTTTTGTGCACATTTTCTTCAATAAATCTGGTGAATAGAGCGCCTTTCTCGATAGCTATGACCTTATCTGCTCTGGTGCTTACAAATTCCGCTGAGGTAAGAGCTGGCCCAACAAGGACTCCATCAGGGTGGCTGTCTAGATTAAGGGTTTTGCCTTCATAGCCAGGAACGGTGTAACCGATGGTCATATCGCCGAAGATTGCACTACGTTCTTCTGGGAATATGTGAAAGTCTTCTCTTGGGTAACCAGTGGCAGTCTCTAGATCGGTGATGATGTTGTTTGATTCTTGCTGGTCAGTGAAGGTCATTTCGTAAGCTTGCGCAGAATAGTAGACATCTCTTAAGGTGCTGGTTTTACGTTGGGTAGTCAACTCGTTGCTAAACATTGCTACCCAAGCTAGCTGTGTGAAAGGCTTTATGTGGCGGATATTGCGTGCACTTCGGCTCACAACTTTCTCGCCTAGCACGTATTGACGTACATTAGGATCATATGTAATGTTTTCAGTAGAGCGGCTGGGAATATTTAGGTTAGGGAAAACGCCTTTGTCAAGTTGCTCATAAATGTCAGAGCCTAACTTGTACAAGCTGTTAATTACTTCATTTTGCCTTTTAGCTATGCTGCTTTTATTTTTCTTCTGCGCCATACTTTTGCACACTCTTTAACAGTTTATCAATATCAGGAACCTTTTCTTTACGCGCCAACGTGGTAGAGAATTGGGCAATTCGAGGCAAGTATTTTGCGAATATGCTCAGGCGCTTCTTCTCGTTATGTACGTGCTGCTGGCGGGTTAAGAAGTGACCAAGCTGGCGGGCTACTTCACGCAATACATTGGCGATTTCTCGGCGCACCTCAGCGCGGTCGGCAATAAATTCTTTGCCTACGGTCTTGTAGGGGACTTTGGTGCTGCAGATGTGAACTACGATTGCTACAGGCATTTCAGGTTGCACTTTGTATCTGCGCCAGTTCATAGAGCTGATGACGCGGAACGAGACATCGCTAGCTTCATCATAAAGCAGTGGAATGCGGTTAGCAAAACGGTAAATCACAAAGCCACCAGTCTTAGGAACGTTACCACCATAAGCAATGCCGACTTCAACTATGAATGGATGCCCCGCATAAGTTGAGGGCTTGCGTTGATGAACAACAAGATATTCAGGTTTAAGCTCCTTCATAATGCCGGCTTTAAGCAGGTCTTCACCCAATGGTGAAAGGCAACTGGCATCAGGTGGCAGGAACTCCTTGAACTTTTTAAGGTTCTGACTTAATTTTACGACCTCTTCATGAGTAAGCTTCTTAGGGTTCTTAGAAACGCTTAACTGGCTAAACTCAAGAAACTTTTGTGCAGTAATTTCACCGACACGATGGAAGTGAGTACGCAAAAATTCGCTCATATTGTTGGTTGTTGTAATCATGATAAGGCGTTGGAGCAACTCAACGTCTACACCGTAAGGATGCGGTAAGGTTTCTTTAGGAGGCTCAGGCATATCTGTAGTCGCGCGAGTCCATCTATAGAGCCTGCCTTTTGGATCTACGAAGGTAATGTTTGCATAGGGATTCACCATAGCGGTTTGCTTGAAGTACTCCAAAATTTTTGGCATAGAACGCAGATAATCGCCCTCTATGTTGAATTCTATGATAGTGCCATGCCAGTTATCTTTGTTAATTTGAACTTTACGATCAAGAATGATTGGGCGGTTGCGCTGAATATCAATCATCAGCTTGAAGGAATAAATCTTGTTCGATTCACCGGTGCTGGATGTGACCACTGCGGCTTGGTGAGTGGTGATTTGCCCATAAAGCACTGCCATTTTGCCGCCTAAACCGAAGGTTCCACGTGTCTGCTTAAGCTTGTATTTAGAACCATATAATACCTGCCCAAAAGCAGAGGGAATAAACCTTGGTGGAATGCCTGACCCGTTGTCCTCTACATGAAGTTTGTAGATTTGGGTGTCTTTGGTTGCTTCAGCTTCAAAAGATAATCTTACATAAATATCAGGAGGAATTTTGTGACTTTCGGCTGCGTCTAAACCGTTTTCAACGAGTTCGCGTATGGCTACGAAGATAGCCCGTGAAGGGTTCGTAAAGCCCGCTATGTCACGGTTTCGGTAGAAGAAGTCAGACGCACTCATCTCTTCGAACGTTGCTTGTGCCACGCTATAACTCACCGAATGTCCTTTATGCCTCGATTAACATACGGATATGTTTGCGCCTATTCTTTAACTTAACTACACGAAATGAAGAAAAATACCCTACATTTAAACGAGATAAATAGGGCTCTCCAAGAGTTTTTATGCCCAAAATGTAAAAAACTACCTGCTTGACTGATGAGTTTAACATGTAAGCTACAACCTGAACCAATATGCAATAAATTTACACACATGAACCTACACATGTAAGGCATACTCAAAGTGCCCAAATTACACAAAAAAATTAACAAAAAAAGATCTAATAAGAATGAAAAAAGGTTGCTAGTTTACAACCCAACAAGGCGAATACATATGTAGCTAGGCTTTGGGCTTTAGTTTAGCTTCAGATTTGGCATCGGTTTGGGTGCGAACTTTGGTGTAGTAATATTCGCCGATTTCTTTTTGCATTGTATCTAATCTTGAGCCTTCTTTGTTAACGCGAGGTCGGCGTGTGATTGAGTCTCGGCGGAAAGTTACATCCATTTCTTTGAGGAACAGATTCATGCCTTTACGCAGTGTAGTAGGTGGGTTTGCGATACCTGAGATACCAGGTTCACCGCTGAAAACCATGAGCCGGTCAGCCAGAAAGTCTTGAGTAACTACGTCATGTTCGACCACGAAAGCGGGAACCCCATGGGCTTCAACTATACGCCGGAGGGCTTTAGCCATGTTTAATCGTTCGTCAACATCAAGGTAGGCGCTGGGTTCGTCAAGCAGAAGTAAATCAGCCTTGCGAGATAGACTGGCGGCTATAGCGACTTTTTGTAGTTCACCACCGCTAAGCTCCATAACATTATGGTCCAGCAGGGGTTCGACCCGAAGGGGCTGAAGTATTTCGGTCTTATACCAACTGCTAGTGAAGTTTTCCTTGGCTACGTTCATGAGCAGTTCCTGCACTGTGCCAGCGTAGTCTGCAGCAATATATTGTGGCTTGTAACTAACGGACAATTCGCCAAATTTTTGCTCATCGTCTGATTTTTCTATGCCGGCAAGGATTTTAACCAGCGTGGTTTTTCCGATGCCGTTGGGTCCAAGGATGCCGATAATTTCGCCTTTGCGGATTTCGCCTGGTTGTACGGTGAGTTTGAAGTCTTTGAAGGTTTTCTCTATTTTATCCCATTTGAGCAGTACCTCGTTGCCCAGTATCACTGATGCAGGGGGCTTTTCGTGGAATATTATGGGTTCTTTGCGGAACAAAATGTTCTCGTCAGGAATGTAACCTTGTAGATAGATGTTAATGCCAGTACGTACGCCGTGCACATGTGAAACTACGCCATACACGCTAGGTTCACCGTAAAATACACAAATCTGGTCTGATAGATAATCGATAATAGCGAGGTCGTGCTCGGCAACTATAACAGTTTTGTTTAAATCTTTAAGGCTACGTATGGCTTTGGCTACCTCAAGTCGTTGCTTAACGTCAAGATAGCTGGTAGGTTCGTCAAAAAGGTAGACATCTGCTTCACGGCACAGAGCGGCTGTTACGGCTACGCGTTGTAGTTCTCCGCCGCTAAGCACATCTAAGTGGCGGTCCCAGATTTTTTTCAGCTCTAACTCTTCAGCGAGGCTGCTAAGTGCTTTTCTCTGATCTACTTTTTCGAGCAGTTCACTAACCTTGCCGGTGACTACCTTGGGGATTCGGTCAACGTATTGGGGTTTGTGGCTGATTTTGAGGTTGCCTTCACTTAATTTCTGGAAGTATTCTTGTAGCGAGGATCCTCGATAAAACTGGATAAGCGTGTCCCAGTCAGGCGGGTCTTGGAAGTTTCCTAGGTTGGGTTTAATTTCGCCTGAGAAGACTTTAAGGGCAGTGCTTTTGCCGATGCCATTCTGGCCAAGCAAGCCTAGCACAGTACCTGCTGAGGGCATGGGTAACCGGAAGAGCTTGAAGGCGTTTGGTCCGAAGCGGTGGCTGCAGTCCTTTTCAAGTTCGTCGGGCAAGTTGACGATGCTTATAGCTTTGAAGGGGCATTTCTTGACACATATGCCGCAGCCACTGCACAGCTTTTCGGAAATGATGATTTTATTTTCCTCAAAACGAATTGCCTCTACACGGCTACGTACCATGGGGCAGTACTTTATGCACATCTGGTTGCATTTTTTTGGCTTGCATTTATCATAATCCATTACGGCAATGCGCGTCATAACTATTCGCGAATATGAAAGCTTCAGGTAAGTTATAAATCATAACCCATAAAAACAGCAAACAAACACAACAAACCAAACCAGTCAATAGGGAAAGGAATAAGGAAAAATTATGATAGGTTAAATCCTTATTAGACGTGCTTACCACTCTTCTTCTTCCCATTCTTCTTCGTCGCCTTCTTCCCATTCTTCATCTTCTTCGTAGAATATCATTTCACGTTCACCTCCCTGCATAAGGGCAAATGTTACCTCGTCTCGGCATGGTTTAAAGATTTACGTTCGTCAAGTGTCGTAGATTCGGATGATAGTTTGGACACAAAAAGGATTTTTGCACTGCTTCTTCTCCAAAATATATTTTCGCCACAAAATGGATAAATCCTCAACCTACTAATCCTAGTAGGGATGATGTGAGGCGACGGCTCGGAGCCCATAAGGGCAGTGAAAACAGCCAAACCAATCTGACCCTAAAAACTACTTAAGATATTAACAAGCATAAAGAATAAACGGAAATAAGCTTCGTTATACTTCACCTTATTGGAGTTTGAATCAAGTTGCTGTCGGACTTTAACCTATTAGCTACCACAATGCGTAGAAGCGAACGCCAAATGTGCCATGAACTAGTTTTCTTGCTCAAAGAAATCGGAGATGCCGAGCCAAAGGCAGACAAATCAGGCATTCGCGGAGTAGTCGTAGCTAAGACCACTTTGAATCTTATAGAAGCTATTGAGAAGTTCCACAGCATGCTGCAAGAGCGCCCCTACGAATTCCGTTATGCTCTGCGTATATTGCCTATAGAAAAAGTCGTGCACACTGACCTTGAAGCGATAAAAACCGCAGCCGCAGAGCTTTTCAAAAACCTTGGCGAAAACGAATCCTTCAGGGTCACAGTAGAGAAACGCTTTACCAGCATACACAGCAAAGAATTCATCGAAGCCGCAGTTTCAGACATCAAAAACAAAGTCGAGCTTGAAAACCCCGACAAAATTTTGCTTATCGAAGTCTTAGGCGGATACACAGGTCTTTCCCTGATAAAACCCTCTGATTGCATATCAGTCATGAAAGAAAAAATGGCCTAAAAGTTTTAGAGCTGAGTTGAAAGCAAAGCCACCCGCTCTATAACCAAATCCACAAGCGCCTGATCGGGGTTGCCTTTTGTCGTGACAACTTCAAGCTCTGTATCACTTATATCGAAAGCGCTTCTTATACGCTGAACCTTTGCGTCTGATAACTTAAGTACCTCTTCATCGGGTTGTGCGCCGAGGTGCTGGGCGATGGCATAAAGAGCCTTTCGGGTAGCATCCGGATTTTCGCCTATTATAATGGCAGCTATGTTTCGGCATTGTGGTTTTAGCCCTACTGTAGATATGGCTTTTTTAATTTGCCGTTGCGCCGAAGCGTAGAGTGCGGTTTCTACAGCGAGACTTTTGGATATGCCACGTTTGGTTTTTTGTGCCATCAATGCGTTTAGGACGGCAAAGTAGAGGTGTTGCCAGCTAGCTATCAAATCTGCGTTGAGTAGCTGCACTTCGACGCCTTCCGGCAAATCTTCATGAAGTATAGATAGGAATTTTGGGGCATCTGCCACGGTGACGTTGCGAAAGCCGCTAATCTCTACATATTTGCCATACTCTTCTATGCGTTTTAGCATGTTTTTGCCTCAGAGAACTCTTTTAGGAATAGATCAATCAGATACTTAGGCAAACCTGCCGTTGTTAGTTTTTGAATCTCCTTTGACAGCGAAGAAGTATTGCCTTTGTGAGTCTTGTATATTTCTTGAAGGGCTTCTTTGATATCCCAGGGAAAGATAATCCAGTTCTTAGTTTCTATTTCGTAAAAGTCAGGCTTTACGGCGCAATAGGGCTTGTAGTAGAGCGTGGCAGTTTTGACTTCACTGACGCCTTGGTCTCGCAGATGGTCTATTATGAGCTGAAGGCTTTTTCCTGAATCTGCAACTTCGTCAACTAGAAGGACTTTTTTGCCGTCCACATTAGTGGATACACGTTGGGTCAGCATAGGTTGTGCGGCTTTGCTGATGCCCTGATAGCTTTCAGCTCGGACGTTTGCCAGGTTCGGGTTATCGAGAAGATCAGATAGGATACGAGAGGGGACCCAGCCGCCTCTGCAGATGCCCACTATTATGTCAGGTGAAAAACCGCTGCTGCGTATTCTTTCTGCTTGCCTCAGTAACAGATTGTATATTTGGCTCCAGTCTGGAGCATCGTACTCAACGCCCAAAGCCACCACAGTACCTACGGCATTGAATGTCTAATTAAAAGAGTTTAAACCTTAGCCTGCTTACAGTGCACAACAATTAGCTAGTATTTGCAGGCTAGCTGCTGGGCATCTTCTCTTATTTTCGACAAATCCGCTGCGGCGGGTTTTCCGCGGATATCGCCTAATCTGCCTTTGGTGCTATTTTCCTCTGATCCATGAAATTCGCCTACGACGTACCATTCGGCTATGACATCGAAGCCTATGTGTTCAAAAAATTGCCCCATATACTTGCCTACTGGCTCTGCTTCAGCTATACCAGTGTGCGGTCCAGAATAAGTGCAAAAAATAAGCGCATACTTTTCAGGCACCTTCGGCGCGCTGGGCTGGATAGCACCCTGCTTGCGATAAGTGGCTAGCTTAGCTTTTAGGAAATCATCGACAGACTTCGCAGGGTGCCATTGAATAGAAGGCGAACCAACACATACAAGGTCATAATCAAAGAAATCCACCGTTTGAGCTTCCTCTGGCCTCTTAACTGCTACGTTAATGCCTGCGGCTTCTAATCCCTCTCGTATAGCCTGAGCTACTTTGGCAGTATTGCCAGTGCTAGATGAGTAAACTATTAACGCATTCTTCACAATATACCAACCATATAGAAGTCCTAAGATAATATACGGTTAAAGATTATAAAAAATTATATCAAAAAAGGAGTTTAGTGGTTATGCTGGCAACCGCCCTCTAGCACGCTAAGTTTGCCTTCTTTGAAAAAGCCAAGTATCTCTTTTACGGTAGTACCTGCTGCTTTAAGCACCATTACGCCGCTAGATACAAGGTTCATAAGACAACCAGTACCCATCCCTGCTACTACGAATACATCTGGCTCTAGCATCAAGAGATGCTCATGGGGATGACCTGTGCCGCCCACATGTTCACTTTGATTATCTTCAGTGGTTATTTTTAGAATATTGTTCTTTTCATCTAAGTCGATTACGGCAAAGTAAGGAGCATACCCAAAATGTTGGGCTAAAGGTGCATCTATGCCGGTTTTATTTTCGACTGGAATTACTATTCGACGAGTCATACTCTTTTCCTTCTGAAGTATTGTTTAAGCTTCTTTGTGAGCACTGTCGTGAACTTGATTGGCACTATACTAGATAGGACTTTGGAGTTTTCAAGATATTTGGGGAGTCTCTGGGTAAGCGAAGACACTGTCATGCGTTCGCCTTTAGTATGTTGCCCAAAGCCCATTTAGCCGCGGGGCAATATACTACGTAAAGACCAAATCAAAGTCCCACGACAGGCTTACGACAAACAGTTTAATAGATAAACCATATTAATAGTTTACGTTTAAAAACTAAACTTGCTTAATTTTTCAAAAGGAGCAGAAAAAATACCAAACCATCAAAATATCAACTTTAGAAAAGTTGATATAATACTTCTAACCCAGAAGTTAACTAAAAGTGAAGTACTCGCCGCTCCCGCGGCGAGAGCATCTTCAACTATGACCGATTGAGGTATTTTTCGATTTTAGAGCTAGTCACAACCCCAGCAGTTCTCACAGCATAGCCTTCTGGCCACAAGTGCCCGCCCCAGAGCTGCCTTCTAATATGTAAAAACTCCTCAAAAAGCAAACTAGCAAAAACACACTTTAAAATCCTCACCAACTCTGGAACGCATACCTTCGGCGAGGCAGAAACAAACACATGCACATGGTCCCCATCATGAACTTTAACAGCAAGCAACCTCCAGCCAATGGTTATTAACAATCGCATTAAGTAGCTCCTCAAACCTAACCCTAACTAAAGCCTAAAAGTACCTTGCGCCGGTATTTAATGACCCAGATAAGATGAATAGTTGGCCTAGAAAGCACAACTTCTAGCCTTCTCCAAGTCGATCACCTCCTTATTATGCGGTAAAAAACCTATTCGACGTATAGGACTAAAAGAACTAACGGTTAGACGCATTCATCCCGCCACTAACGCGGCAGGTATTCTGCTAGGTCTTTTATAAAAATGAGTAAAAGTGGACGATAGATAAAAAAAAGTTCAGCTATTAGTGTGCTAATGAGGACGGAAACCTCTTATCTTTGGAGTTCTCAAAGTCTTTTGGCGCGATAAAATAGGTGAAGTTGAAGAATTAAAATCAAGTAAAAGAGCTAAAAGAACGCGTTGACAAACTTGAGTACATAAAAAGCCATGAGACACATTCGCATTCACATTAACTGCGGGCAAAAGTAATTCAAAAAAAGTAACTTTATTATACAATAATCTATGTTAGGTCATAGTTGATATTTTCTTTAAACTAGAGGGCGTTATTTTTGAGTAGTGAAACGGTTCTTTTGAACCGTTTAAAATTTTAGTGTTTTCAATTTTTAAAAGCGTCATTGCTTCATCGTCGTGATTCCAAAGGGCAAAAGATCGCTATGGAAACGGTTTATATGAGACTGCACCAGAGCAACAGCATCATTTTCTTTGCAAACTATCTCAAAACAATACCCACAAGGACATTGGCACTTAATTCTTTTCTTTACTTAAACATATCTCCAAATAATATGCGTAACAACAAAATGGGACAGCAATACGGCCACCCAGTCGGCCACTTTCTGTACCACATCGATCTTAAAGCGTTAAGCGAAAAGCGCTTTTTTAACGATCCATCTTGACTAATAAGAGGGTTGCTGTCGGAGAACATTGAACCCCGCTTCATTTAGCGGATTAATTCTTCTACTTCTTTTTTTCCTTCAGATAACTCTTTTTCCTGCTGTTTATCAGTCATTAGGAGCAAGGCTTGAAATTCACCTACATGTGCCTTTTCCTCTTTGGCTACATCCAAAAGTACTGTTTTTATATGCTCATTTTCGGTTAATGCTGCCATTTGTTCATAAAGATTTACCGCATCTAATTCCGCGATGATTGCCACTCTGAGTATTTCATTATCTAAGGCATCTTTTGCCATCTTGTCAAGGTTTATTGGTATTTTCGAAAGCATTTTCTCTACACCCTGATTGTGTTTACTATTCTCTTGAATATTAGGCTAAACATGATTGGCACCATCATTGCCAGCAAATTATTTTTTCTCTGCTTCAAGTTTGGCTTTTAACGCTCTTAGTTGCAATTCTAGTTCGTTGATTTCTTGCGCGATACTAGCTTTATCTTCATCGAGGGCTTTTTTACGTTCTTTTAATGCTGCCAATTCACTTTGTTGAGTAGGCTCAAGTATAGGGTATTGGTAGGGATATTTTGGGTTCGCCCACCACCATCTTGTAAGCCAGGGAAATGCCGCGCATATTCGTGGATCTCCGTTCCACCATCTTCCATATCCTCTGCCGCCAAATGCACGACCAGGTCGTTGCCATGGTGGCAAGTAGCTGAAGGGACCGTTGCCAGACCACTGATTAAAATACGATCTTCTCCAACCCATTTTTTGTCGCCTCTTCAAATCATTTATGTGACTATGCACACAAACATTTATGAGATAGTACACATAAATATATAAATGTTATCCAAAAACAATAAACAATATATAAAAATGTGATGAAAAGCAGGGAAAACATGAGAACAGAGCAAGAAATCATGAAAAGTTTAAGAGGACTTGAAAAAGAGCTTTTAAACGGTGGACCACTTACCGAGAGAAACATCATAGCCATAAAAGCAGCAAAACAAGCCATAGAATGGGCACTTGAAGAAACAGAAAAACTATTAACATACTAAGGAAAACATATCACTCACAATAGGAAAAAATCTTATGTGGCGAGGAAGACATAGATATGGTAGAAGGGGACGATGCCCAAAACCCGTTACCTTAGAAAACATTCCAACTACGAACAGCTTCACTCCAAATCCCTCAACGAATTTACGCCCCATATTTATCGAAATAGTAGAAGTTGAAGCTTTTAGGCTAGTAGACATGGAAGGTTTGTCACAAGAAGAAGCTGGAGAGATGATGAGCATCTCAAGAGGAACCATCTGGAGACTTGTTCAAAGCGCAAGAAGAAAAGCTGCACAAGCCCTCAGCGAAGGAAGACCAATCCACATAGTAGCGCACATGCCAAGCAAAGAACAATATACAGCAAAATAGTGTGGTTCATAATTTACACCTAAACTAAGCAGAAAAGTTTACAAAGTAAACAATTTACAGGAAATATTTTTATTAATCAAACTACATATTTGCATTTGTTCCCCATTTAATTTATAGGGGGATATAAGAATCAGAACCTCAGCAGAGATAACAAAAAAGCTTCGCATCCCAACAGTAAATCTGATAAAATATTGAGAGCTTTAGAGTTAAGGCTAGGACAAAAGGTTGCCGATATCGGCGCTGGTGGCGGCTATTTTACACTTCAGTTTGCCAAAACTGTTGGAAATAGCGGCACAGTATTTGCTGTTGACATAGATAACAAATTTCTAGAAATAATCAAGAACAGTGCTAAAGAAAATAACCTATTTAATGTTATAACAATCCTTGCCGAGAAGGATAAGCCAATCTTCCCCACAGACAGTTTAGATTTAATCTTTATGCGTAATGTATGCCATCACTTAACTAATAGAGTTAAATATTTCAAACAGTTGAAAAACTCATTAAAAATGGATGGAAAAATAGTAATAATCGAGTATTTGGGCAGAAAACGCTTCAGCTTCCATAGGCTGTTTGGGCATTACGTTTCTAAAGAAATGATAATAAAAGAGATGAAAGAAGCAGGCTATAAACTTGAAAAAGATTGGGATTTTTTGCCAGAACAATCATTTATTATGTTTTCATCCCAAAAGTTTTGCATGTATCTATCAGGCATGTATGGATACTAACTAGTGTATACCCGTTAGCATGCACTTTATCCCTGTTTTTACAGCCCATTGCCGTTTTCCTAAACTTGTTCTTATGGTTTTGCCATTTCTTTTGACGGTTGCTCGTTAAACATAGGATAGAGCATTTCCACCAACTCTGAAACTTTACTTCCTGCTTCAGCATCAATCTTGTCAATACTATGCTGATCAAGCAGCGTTGAAATACCTGGTCCAAATTCAGCTGCAATTACTGTATGCACACCAGAATCAATTAACATCTTTGCGACAATAGGTCCAGCACCGTGCTTATAAGTTGCAGGATTTTCAAATACGCTAACATGCTTAATTGCAGACCCCTCTATGTCTAAAATTGTGAAAGACTTTGCCCTGCCACAAACATTTGCCACAACATCATTTAAGCCGCCTTGTTCCTGAGTTAGAATAGCCACTTTGAACTTTTTCAGACACATATATGTCACCCACTAAGGGGAGATTTAACACCAAAAAAAGGGACATTAGAATGGAACTTCGCGGCAGGCATTCACCTTTGGATTTTTACGAGTATTTATAGACAGCTTATTGTGCACCTTTTTGTTGGCTGACTTTTGCTTTCAATTCCCTTATTTTATTTTCTACGTCAATAACTTCTTGTTCCATACTGCCTTTTTCCGCTTCTATTTCTTTCTTGTAATCCTCTAGTGCTGCAAGCTCGTCTTCTGGAGATTGTGTGATCGGTGCTGCCGCATACGGGTAAGCATATGTATAAGGGGGTGCATACGCGTAGGTAGGCCCATAGGGATAATATCGCCACCTTTGAAAGCTTCTGCCTCGTCCTCTGCCTGCACCAAATCTTCTGCCGCAGCTAGGTACTGGATTCATGTATCCTGGTACTGGATAACCGGCGCAGTAGCCTGCTGCTCTTCCTGTTCTAGGGCCCCATCCTGAAGGCCCTGTTCCGTCTCCGCCTGGTATTTTTACAACACCTCCATTTTGTGTTTATGCACATTTTACACTTATGAGAATATGCACACAAATATATAAACCATTTTGATTATACGCGCTTAAATGTAATAAATAAAAAGTAATCGGTCAACAGCTTCAAAAATCAAGGTAACTAACATCTCAAGTTTTGACAAAAAAACACCAGTAATAAATTCTTTCATACTTATTAGTTGCTATAACTGCAAGATCATCATAAATTATATCCAAATTTGAACCATATTTAGATAGAAGCGATAAGGCAAAGCTCCACATCTGTTGAGCCCGTTCTCCCGATTGCCAATACCAGTTTCTATCAGAGGGACTCCGCATACCCCACCCATAATTTATTGGCAAAATCAATGCCACATCAACTTCGTCTGAACTATGCACCGCGTTTGAATTCAACATTATAGTATTCCAGAAGCGTTCAAGAGCTATGAAATGCTCATTTTGTAAAAGGCCATACGGGTTGCCATCAATAAGGGGATAGTTAAAAAAATAATCACATATTCTGCCCCAGATTCATACACGGAAATCATTTGTTTGTAGGTCTCTTCACCGTTGTCAAGGTAAGGTGGCTGCGTATATTTCCGTTATAATTGCGCCCCAAGATTTGTTTTGCATTTGAGCTGCCCCCCTTATTAAACCAATATTCTTTGCCAAAGTGTCATTCCAACCGAGTTGGGCAAATACGACATCATACCCACCCAAGTAATCAAACCAGTATAAAACATAATCAGAGGTGAAAGTTGTAATAGAACGCCGCTCCAATTCTTGAATCCCCGATTCGTTTTTAATTCTATCAACATATATTTTTGCCGCTAAATCGCAATCTTTTGTTAGATACCCATTCAGAAATGCCTCCATTGCTAAGGAATTAGACTTTACATTGGTGACCCCTGTAATTTCAGGTTATCAAAAAACCGTGACCAAATAAAATCTAGTTGAATACCGCCGGGTTCGTCATAGGAGTAAACGCCTAAAAATCGATCACTCCACCTCTGCTTAGCGAAGTCGAACCAGTCCAATTGCCACGGGCAATCAACATCAAACCATCCAAAATAGACTATAATATACAATCTGGCGGTCGTAGCGTAATCGTAGATTTCGTTTATTGCTGTTCTTACTGATAGGCCCTGATTGAAGCACAAAAAAATTAGTGTAATTTTTCACTTTATCAATCAGAAGTATTGCTTCTTCGCTTGTATTCCCGCAGAAAGTAATGCCGACATAAAAGGGCGTATTATCCGCACCGGTGTTTGCAAAGCCAGTTGAAAATGACAAAGCCATAAGTAAGGTGAACGCAAGTAAAACCGACGAGGCGACCATTACTCGTTTTATATTGTAGCCACCTCAAATCTTAAGAACAAAGCAATAGTTTTGGTAATCTCTAATCTATTTGCTCTAAATAACAATACAATTTCATTTAATTACTAAACAACATTAATATTTTTCGTTTATAAAAATAAACTCTCAAGACGTAAGCGCTATACCAAAACATAATTCACATAATAGGTTCAAATACAAATAATCCAGCTTTTCAACCTGCTAAAAACTCGCTAATCTCAAATTTTTCTTCCTTACGGTAATTTTCAATTCAAGCTTAGATTATTGAACAGCCACGTATTTCATAACACAAATTAAGCTACATATGCAGATTTTTCAGAAAACTGCTCTTTAGGCCGTCTTAACTCGCCGCATTTTTTGCAGCTTTGCTCACAGAGCAAAAGATATCTTTCTTCGCTTTCTAGCACGACTTCAGAAGCCTTGGCACATAATTCACTGGACTCTTTGCAACCAGCTTCTTTGCAAAGATTAGAGATTAGACCACAGTAATAAGAGACGTCTTGTTTTTCAAGAACTGCTCTATGTGTTCGAATCATTAGGCAAAGTTTTCGAGCTAGCACACAGGTCTTGATATAATTAATTGGTGCCGTCTGCTAATCGGCTAGAATTTTAATTGGACCGATTGGTCCACTC
>CAYRSV010000010.1:0-20391 GCA_964427115.1 uncultured Candidatus Bathyarchaeia archaeon
TATATAGATTAAGGTTCGGTATTAACTGACTGGTGGAAAATTTGTTTAAAAGCGTCGGGTTAGTCGCGCGCTATGATAAGAAAGAAGCGTTAAAACTGGCAGACGAATTGGCGAAATACTTATCTAGCAATAATATTGAGGTTTACATTGAAGATACTCTTAAAGGCAAATTGCGAACCCACGCAAAAATTGTTGCGCTTAAAGATATGCGTACAGACTTTATTATTACAATCGGCGGGGACGGCACAATTTTACGGGCCTGCTTAACTTTACCTAAGCCTGAGCCACCTATTTTAGGTATAAATATGGGCGTTCGAGGATTTCTTACTGAAGTTGAGCCGAAAAATGCTTCTAGCGCAATTGATAAAATTTTGAAGGGAGAGTACAAGATTGAAAAATGCGCTAAGCTCAGTGCTGTTGTAGATGGAAAAGCTATTCCAGATGCATTAAATGATGTAGTTATAGCTGGACGTGAGCCGTCTAAGGTAGTTTACATCCAAATTTACAAGGACGAAAAGCCCGTTCTTCAATGTGAGGCCGATGGGCTAATAGTTTCGACGCAGACAGGTTCGACGGGGTATTCGCTTTCTGCAGGAGGCTCAGTGCTTGATCCAGAGGTCGACGCTATTGTACTAACGCCGATTTGCTCGTTAACGGTCTTTAGATCCATAGTTATGCCGGCGAACTGCAAAGTAAAAATAGAAGCAACTAGGCTAAAAGAAATGGTAGTCTTAGTGGATGGTAACTTCAGGTTGCCTTTGCCTTCAAAGAAGGCCTCCATGACAGTTTGTCGCTCAACAAATGTCAGCTCATTTATCCGCTTTAAAGACGAATTCTATGACCGCCTCCAAAATAGGTTACTCTTTAAGGGTCCACGATGAGAGCAAATAAGGGCAATTTTTGCAAACGGGTAATGGTGCTAGATACTTCGGCGTTCATTGGAGGCTTTGATCCTTTTTCTATCGGCGAAGAGCAAGTTGCACCCCCTCTAGTAGAGGAAGAGATTAGAAGAAATTCTATGAGAACAGTAAGGTTTAGCACGGCAGTGGAAAGCGGCAGAATTAGGATTATAGAGCCAACACTTGAAACCATTGACGAAGTGAAAGCATCGGCAACTTCTGCTGGCGACTCATTTTATCTTTCAAAAACTGACCTGCAGGTGCTTGCCTTAGCCTTAGAATTCAAAAGAAGAGGCTATGACCCTCAAATAGTAACCGATGATTACTCAATCCAGAACATAGCAAAAAAGCTAGACCTGCGGTTCGTCTCCATGATAACATTTGGCATTCGCCGTTTTCTCACTTGGATCAGATATTGCCCTGCATGCCACAAAAAATACCCCGCTAACCACAAAGGCACCGTTTGTGAAATCTGCGGCACAGAACTTAAACGTAAACCCCAAAAACCAAATATCCCAAAATAAACCAATTAAAATCAGATCGCCCCCTCATATCCTAAAAATTTTCAAATGCTCTTAAGAATAGGAGCCGTTGATATTGTATCGGCCCTACTTTTGCTGCATAAACAAGCATTAAAACTGCATTTACCCCTCCATCGTTTTCACACATAATTCTTAATAAGGCCCTAACATGTTTGTGCCAGAATCAATTTATGGGCAGTTTGCATTTAGGCAGCTCTGCCGCTCCTCTTACAATATTGATTAAATATTAAGGACCAAATATGCACAGGCAATAGTCATTGTTAAAAATCTATGGGAAGTTAGAGTAAGGAGAGCAATAGGAACAGTAGTATAGCTTCTGCACCAAAGATTGGCACAGCTATGCGTTTTGCTTTATAGATGCTTTTGTCCACTATAACTGTTAAAGGTTCTAGTGAAGTTTCGCCCATAACGCGCACTTTGGGCACTATTATGCGTAGAAAGCCTGCTCTGCAGTTGTCAATGCGACTTAGCGCTTTTTGCGCAACTTCTTTAATGTAAGCAATCAGGACATCATGATTCATGACTTCACCGACAGGATGATACCCTCTTCGCCCCTTTACTAGAGCGCTTACAGAATGTGTATCGGTCGTAAAGACCTCGCTCTCATTAAACCCTGCCAAGGCTAATTCAGCAAGTATCTTTTCTCTCAAGCCTGAAACCATGTTATTACCGTCGATAACAATGTAGGCGGTGTTTTGTTCACCAACCCTTACTACCAAGGCTGTTATTCCCCCTTCGCCCATTCCCTCTTTTAAGGTAAAACCTCGCGGATAAATTGTTGCTGAGCCCACTTTAAAGGTGCTATCAGATTGAGCAATTGCTTTCTTTAGGCATGCTGTGGCTACGCTCCTTAAGGTTTCTATGGAGGCTTCAATTTCGTTTGTGCTGGTCAGGCTGTTATGTGCGTTAATAAGCATCGCGTCTTCTAGACCGAGCTTTTTAGCTTCTTCATTAACAATAATGCCAAGTTCTTGAGGTAAATCCTCAGTAGTCTTTGGTGCAAGCGTAAATGACAAAACTGCAGTTTTGCCAAAAATTTGGCATGACGCTGTAACAAAGCCCTCTTTGACCCTAACAAGAGGAGTAGCCGTATCAGCTGTTGAGTCAAATTTTGCGTTGCTTAAGATACCATCAATTATTTTATGGTTTTGAACCTGCGAAGCTGCGTTACGTTCGTGCCCAAGTAAGCCAAGGGGCACGCAAATGTTGCCACCATACTCTTTCTCGTAGGCATGTTTAAGTAAAGAGGGCAAAATGCTGCTACCTATGTTCTTGAACGGACCAGGATGCACAAGAGGTACAATAACGGCAGCAATAGGCGTTCGAGAATCAAACTTTAAAATTGATACTTCCACATCTGCATCCTCTCCTAGTTTTTCTAAGAAAGCTTCCAAAGGACCATTTTGAGCAGACACCCAGTTGAGCATAAATGCTCTAAAAAGTGGTAAAGCAGATATGCCGTAGGCTTTTTTCCCGACACCGTCTAGAAAATAAAGAAACAAATAACCAAAGCCCATAGCCACAATAGGCAAGATGATAAGGTAAGGTAGATACGCTGTAATTTGAATATCTAGCACTACCCAGAATACTACAAAGGGTAGTATACACGCAAATGGTTGAATCAGTGTTACGGCTACTCTCTTGATTGTACTTGCTAGTAAAGTTGCAAAAAAGACGATTATACGAAGGGTTAAAACAACAGAAAACCCAAAGAGGCACATTTTAACCCACCACAAGGAGCCAAATAGATACTCTAAGGCAACACCTAAAGCGATAAGGACAAACCAGAATAGCCAGCTGGCAAGGGAAAGAACAGAGGTTCTACGTAGTTCAAATATTGGATCCTTGAGGATTAAGCCGCTTATTGTAACGTCGGAGAGGAAGTTCATAGCGAAAAGGGCTGTACCTAAAAAGATACCAGCGAATAACCTGTTAGAAGACTGAAAGAGAAGCGACGAGGATACACCCGCTAGCAGGCAGATTACGACGAGTACTATGAGGGTTGTGTTTAATGAAGGAAGGAAGAATAATGAGGAATAGTGCCTTTGTGCTTTGTTTATTGATTGATTAAGAGAACCCTCAGCCGCCACAGTTATCACCTCAAAGAGAAGTTAGTAAAGAAAATAATTCCTATTAAAGAGTAGCGAAATTAAATAAGCAACCTTGCAGGAAAGACACCTTCTAAACAACTGCAGACAAAACTAAGTAGAAAATCAACATAAATCCGTCAAGAAATAAGCTAAAAATTGAGAGACCCAATAGGAAGGTAACATAAATTTGTCATAATTTTCAGAGTAACTGTTTTATCCCTAAAGCCCATATAATAGGTAGTTTGCGACCAATATGCCAGAGCAACAATTGCCCCCAACCATATTCCAGATGCTAGAAAGAAATGTGGGCAAAAAAGTCAGAGTTATTCTGGATCCGACTTATGGGTTTGAGGGCACCCTAATGTCAGTAACTAGCGATCCGCCGGTTATTTGGCTTTCAGAAGCAGAAGCGATAGTACTGAGATCGACCCTTGCTCAGCCTATACCTCAGGTGACAAGCAGAGAAGAAAGAAGTGAAATTTTCCTTAACCTGCAATCAATACAAAGGATAGAAGTCTTGCATTCTACATCACCAAGACGGTAAAAGGACAAAAGAATAAAATTGGGTTTTTACCAGAAAACGTTAGCTAGCGTAGAAACTACAATCATAGCTACTGCCGCTACTACAAGAAATTCAGGTCGAACTTTTACACCTTCAGTTTCTTCCTCAAAGAAGCGTAACAGACCTGCACTCGCAGCGGGCATTGGACCTTGATTTTCCCTTTTTCTTCGACTCATAAACTCTTCCTCTGCTAAATTTAATGGACAACTATATTCGCCTACATTATTTAACGTTACGCACCGCACCCGCGTAAAAGCCTTCAATAATTAGATAGCAATCACAAGGACATCAGTCAACCAGCTTAAAGCAGTTCTCATCTTACTACAAATTGCACAATCAATAAGTAAAAAAACCAACACCAAAAAGCATTCTGTAACGCAAAGTTCTGGTAGAAGTAGTGCCCGGTAAAATATCCATAGCTACTTATAAACAAAAAGGAAAACAACAGGCGGGCTGTATACAAAAGCATCAACCAGATTAATATCAAATAGGTTTAAACCTTATCAATTAACTCTGTATTAGCAGGTACACTTATGCATATACGCGAATTTCAGGAAATGATGAAACGGCTCTACTATCAAAGGGACTGTGCACGCGGCATAAGAGGTAACTTTAACTGGCTATCTGATGAAGTCCAAGAGCTAGGTGAAGCTATTAAAGGAACAGATAAAGAAGCCATAGAAAAAGAGTTCGCAGATGTAATTGCCTGGTTAGCTTCCCTTGCAAATGTAATTGAAATCGACCTTGAAAAGGCAGCTCTTAACAAATATCCTGATAGGTGCCCAAGATGCAAGCAGTCCCCTTGCCAATGCCCAAGCTAGTCCACAAGACGCCTTTGCCCTAGACCTGTTAAAATCCAGATATGGGGACGAACTCCCCTTCGTCTAACCATGGCTTCGGCTTCAAGAAGATGCAAATGATACAATACTGTATCATAGGACATGGCAATACTTCGTGCAAGTGCAGGAGCGCTAAAAGGTTGCTGGTCTAATAGACACAAAATCTTGGTTCGCGCTTTTAAGCCGCTCGTAACATTCTTTACACGTTGAAGATAGGCATTTGGGTGATAGAGCCCTTTAATGCTTGACACAACCTATTGTTATACATTGTATCTGAAAAATATATCTAACCAAAATCGAAAAGGCTTGTCTGTTTAGGCTTCTTATTATCGAACATCGAGCGGAGCTCCTCAATTATCATGGTTATACGTTGAGAATAGTATTTAGATAGCCCATAATTATCTACTAGCTGCTGTGCAGGATTAAGATACTTTTCTATACTGCCACGGTAAACTGTTAAGATAAACGCGCCACCACAAAACGGACATTTGCCTTGCAAAGGCAACCTACGAAAACGTTTGTTACAAGATTTGCATCTAAAAGACTGAGTAGAAAAAGCCCGCAGATTTCCTGAAATATCGGGCATAAAATGTTTTGTTAGAACTTTGAGAGCAACATGCTTAACGTCCACTGCATCAATCTTGCTGCCTAAATCCAGCTGCATACGCAGTTTATCCATCATAGTTTTGAGTTGCTTGTAAGAGCTTTCGGTGTTACCCATGCTAATATTAGAAACGGGAATAGTAAAATTGTAACCTTCAAACTGGGCTTCTGTATCTAGCCTATGCGTAATCAGATCCATTAAGGGACTAAGGGTTTTCGCGTCAGCCTTCTCAAGGCTTTTTTTGTAAAATTCATACGGGTAAGCTGTATCCACATCAAAGTCATGTGCTTGACGCTGAACTTCTTTGGTGTTAACAAACGGGATTACTAAAATGGGTGCGTCCATGATACCGCCAATTTGAGCAGGCAAAAAGCGGCGGGAATAATTCAGCAGGGTATCTAGGGCTAACATAATTGCATCCTCATCACCGTCGCAATCTCGGCGTTTAGCGGAATGCCAAAGCGGATGTGCATAAATTAGCTTTAAATTCGAGAAACCTACGATGCGCCCCAAAATACCGACACATGTATGAGGAGCTAGACCAAAGACTAGCTGCCCCACTACGTCGTCAGGTGTTTTAATATTATAGTAAGGAGGCAGCTTGTAGACTTTGACTAGTAAATCATCTATGAAAGCAGCTACCTGTACAAAGTACTCTCCAGCGTTACGCGGTATAACAATGTCTTGTACCTTTAGCTCTAGTACCTGTTCAGGATTAGTTAGTGGTGCGCCATAGATGTCGTGAGTATAACCCATGGCATGCATTTTCTCGATAGATACGCCAATTTCACTGGGTTTAATATGAGTTAACGGGGCATTAGTTGCGTCAAATCGTATTGTGCCATCTTTGTAGACTGCCACTCCGTGTATAGCACGTAAAATGCCTTTTTCAATAGGTTCAGAACACTTGTCCTCATTGGTCATGCCTTTAACTCCGCGAAGCATCTTTGGTATAGAAACGCCCAAGTTCCGTGAGGCGACATCGAGGAGTTCTTTGAAATTGAATGCTTGCCGTTGATAAGGTACAGCTTCTGCTTTGCAGTTAGAGCAAGTATTCTCCTTTAGAGCCCGCCCGCATCGAGGACAACTCTTTTCGTAAATTGTTTCGCAGCCACAATCAGAACAGATAATTTTCTGAGTATATGTTTTACATTCAGGGCATTTGCGTTTGACAATTTCTATAAACGCGGGACCCTTCTTGCTAGCCTCTACAAAATCCCTATGGACACCACCCGACATGCCGACTGGAAAAAGGACTTGCACCAAAGGTTTCATCTCACGGTGCTTAGCCTTCTCAGGCCGCCCCATGCGAGCACCCACAAAAGAGGGCGCCTTATCCTTTATCTCTACACCGCTAAGCAGGCTAACGGCTTTGAGCACATTAATCGAAGTGTCATCAACTACGCGAGACGTTCCATGCCCAAGAGAATAAGCCAACGCACAAGCATCTTCACCCTCAACTATGATTTTTCCGTCACAGACTTTGTGAGGAGCATAAATTCTTCTGAGAATTACTGCTACGTCAGGATTCATATCTCCAATGATGTAATTAACAAAGCCAGCGGACCCATCATAGTAGGTCACTGAAGCTTTTGTTAGCCACTCCTTTAGAACTTTTATGTCTTGGGCAGAACTAAGGTTAGACCAGAAAAAGGTAAATCGTGGATATAGGGGCACACCTAAATGCAGAGACAACAAGAAGGCTTCTTTAGCTGTAAGTATGTTACAAAATGGGTCTAAAAGCAGATGCTCAATCTTTGATGCAGGAACCTTGGCATATTCAGCAGCCTCCGCGGGGGTGCAAAATTTGGATTTTAGGATATTTGCGAGGTCTTTAACCCACCATTCTTCAACATAGCCCGATGGTAACAATGTTTTGTTGCAATATAGGAAATCTCCAAAGCTGATTAGAATGTCTCCTAGAAAGAGGATTTTTTCGATTTTATCTTTTATTTTATCGAAGTTATCAAGGGTAACACGGACCACGGACCCGTCGTTGAGGTAAACTATAGGAGGCTCGAGGGAATCTACAGGTACAGAAACCCCTCCTTTGCCTGGAAGTTCAAGACGCATCTGGGTGCCTGCGGCTAAAAAGCGCTCTACAACGAGCATGGTAGCAGGATGGATTCCTACAGCTGAAAGACCTGTATTTCGAGAGCGACCATAACGGAGTCTGAAGCCGCCACGTTTAGAGGGAAATGCAAAAATTGGGCGCCCAGCGATGACATCATCCATAAATCCTCCAGATTTTTTTTCTGATTTCTTTTTAAATTCTCGTAACCAATCCCAACCTTGAAAACCAAGCTTATCAACGATAACTAGGACTTTGAGGGCACGTCCTACGATACCATCGTTGATAACGCGAAGTGCGCCGCCTCGCACACGGTTAGTTTCTATACGGGGTAGGTTGCGATAAGAGGATACTTCGACTGGGTCAGATTCAGTGCCAGTGACTTCAATAGGTAAGTGGTCGAATGCTTTCTTGATTTCGTTATCAGGTATGTGGTATTGGAAGTGACCTACCGATCGTTCGAATGTTCTGAGTTCTTCGATAAAGCGGGCAACTTCTTCAGGTGTTGGCTTGTATCGATCTAATTTAAGCTGGCGACGAACAAAATCGCCTACAACAAGCGTTAATGCTTGGTCAGTTCCTCCTGCGGACCTAATAGGACCAGCAAAGTAAATAGCCAAATACTTAGTACCATCATCGTTTTGTTTGATTTTGACTTGGGCTATACCTTGGATTGGAGCTGCGGTTACACCTTCAGTAAAAATAGCAAGCGCGGTTCGGATAGCTTGCTCTGCGGCTGCTTCGGGTTCCATGGGTCCAAAGGTGCCGTTAACTATTTGTTCACAGATTTTGAATGCTAGCTCTTCTCTGCCAACTTTAGTATTAAGTTCACGTATGCTAGCAGCAACACCTTTCGGACCTACTAGACCTTCGACTAGGTCAGCTATATCTTGTGCTAGGATGCATTCGGTTTTTAATGCGGGGTCGAGGCCTTTACTGCGAGCTTTATCGCTTAACTTGTACATTTCACTGAGCTCCCGCTGCATCGAATCGATATAAGCTCGGTAGGATTGACTCATTTTACTTGTCAGGCTGGTTCCCTACAAACACCAGTAGGCAGAGGGTTTATTTTGGCTTTCTAACATAAAAACAGAAAAAATTAATTCTCTTGCCTAGAAGAATTTTGTTGTAAAAGATAAGGAATTATCAGGTTTTGGTTTTTTTGATTGCTCGGATAATGTTGGCTACTTTTTGTTCTGAGCCAGCAGATTCTACTAAATTGCCGGTTACAATTATGTCTGCACCCGCTGCAGCAGCGGTTACTGCTTGTTCTTTAGTTTTAATCCCGCCTCCTACGATTAGGTGTCCGCTTATGACACTTTTAGTGGCACGAATCATTTCTGGAGGCACAGGATTTATCGCACCAGAACCACCTTCAAGGTAAATGAACCGCATGCCCAAATAGTTGCCTGCTAGCGCGTGTGCAGCTACTAGTTCAGGTTTGCCATAAGGCACAGGTATTGCTTTACCAACTATGGCTGCTGTTCCGCCTTCACCTACAATCACATATCCCATCGGGATAGGTTCTATGCCGAACTTTTTAATCAAGGGTGCACCGAGAATTTGGACACCCATAAGGAAGTAGGGATCAACGGAATTTAGGAGCGACATAAATAACACAGCATCGGCGTAACGAGTAATACCGGTAATATTATTGGGGAATAATATTGTTGGAATTTTCGTTGCATTCTTGATTTCTTTTACTGTATTATCAAGGTGTTCTTGAGAAGCAAACGTAGAGCCACCAATCATTATAGCTGCAGTACCACTAGCCTCAGAATGTTTCGCTATTTGTACAGCTTGATCAACTGTGACCTTTTCGGGATCAATAAGAGTCATGTGAATGGTGCCGTCGGCTTTGATTTTGTCTAGCAAGTATTGTTCTACATACCCAGGCATGCGAATAACCTTGTCTGATTATGTTTCTTTTACTTTAGGTTCGGAAGATTTTTTGCCGTATATTTTATCTGTGAACATACAATAAATATCTACTTCGCCTTGAGCCTGCTTTATTGGAAATTCTTCTTGAAGCCCACAACTGCTGCAACCAACGACGGCGCGGTTTTCTTCACGTAGAATTTCTACTCGAACTGTTTCTTTTCCGCACCTAGGGCAAGAGAAGAATTTAGGTAAACGTTTCTTTGGTATATGAACAACTTTTTTTCTTCTTCGCCCCATCTAAACATCCTTCTGCATCAAAGTATGCTTCTTAATATTTATGCTTCTCCTTAAATAGTTGCCTACGACCTTAAGAAAGTAAGGATATGTGGACCACCTTGGAACTGACGCCTTCAAATTTGAAACTTGACTTTCCCGACGTTGAAAAAAGGATTGAACGCTTCATTAAAAATTATGTTGATAATTCAGGTGCAAGTGGCATTGTTTTGGGACTCTCAGGTGGGATTGATAGCAGCACTGTTGCCGCGTTATGCGCTAAGGCAATAGGAGGTAACAGGGTCTTAGGACTCATTATCCCAGAAAAAGAAACTAAAAAAAACAAAGACATAGAGGATGCCCAATTTATCGCTAAAGAATTTGGTATAGAAACGCAAATATGTGATATTACATTACCCTTGGAAAGTTTCTACAAAGTGATTCCTGTTTTTGACCCCGCTAATAAGCTATGTAAAGGCAATATTAAGGCAAGAGCTAGGATGATCATTCTCTACTATTATGCAAATAAGCTCAACAGAATAGTATGCGGCAGCTCTGATAAGTCAGAAACAATGATGGGATACTTCACCAAGTGGGGAGATGCTGCAGCAGATATTGCTCCTATAATGGATTTATATAAGTCACAAGTACGCGACCTGGCTAGGCACTTAGGTATTCCAGAAGAAATAGCAGCAAAACCCTCCACACCGGCTCTGTGGCCTGAGCAGATGGCCGAATCAGAACTTGGGATTAAATATGAAACATTAGATTTGATTCTTTTTGGGCTTGAACGATTCATTGAACCATCTGAAATTGCTAGCCAAGTAGGTATTGAAGAAAAGCAAGTACAGAAGATTAAGGCAAGGTGGCTTAAAGTAGAACATAAAAGACGAATATCTCTTGCACCAAAACTCGCATATCGAACTATTGGCGCAGACTTCAGATTGCCATATAGCAGTTATTGAATAGGAAGAAAAGAAAATGAAAAATAAAATAAAATTGGCTCTTGCTCAAATTAGCAGCAAACGGGAAAATAAGGCAGATAACCTTAGAAAGTTTGAAGAGTTAATATTAAAAGCCAAGCAGCAAGAGGCAGACTTAGTCATTTTTCCTGAACTCTCACTAACAGGTTATATTGTGAAAGATCAAATATACGAACTAGCAGAGACAATTCCTGGACCTTCAACTCAAAAAGTAGAAGAAATCGCAAGAAAGACTGGCATGCACGTCATATTTGGAATGCCCGAGCTAAGTGAAAAGACCAAAGCAACTGTGTTTAACAGCGCTGTCTTTGTAGGTCCACAGGGTCTCATAGGTAAATACCGAAAAATGTACTTACCCACACACAGCGTCTTTGAAGAAAAAAGATATTTCCGTCAAGGTTATCAAGCAGTTGCATTTGACACACCAATTGGAAAAATCGGATTATTCATTTGCTATGATGTGTTCTTCCCCGAGGTTGCTCGCTTAACCCGCCTACAGGGCGCACAGTTAATTGTGTGTATTTCTGCATCCCCAGCAGTCAGAAAGAGCTATTTTGAAGTCTTAACAGCCGCAAGAGCCTTGGAAAACACTGTATTTTTGGCATATGTTAATCTAGTAGGCGTAGAAGATGCCTTGCAATTTTGGGGGGGAAGCAGATTGATTAGTCCTGCCGGTGAATTAGTAGCTAAAGCAAAATACGATGAAGAGGATTTTATTATCTGTGATGTAAACTTTAATGATATAAGACCTGCCGAGACCTTTGTTCCAACACTAAGAGATTTACGCCCAGAATTATTTGAAAAGTTAAAAAGAGGCTCAGAGAATCTCTAAAAGGCAGAAACTAACTCAATTTTTTAACTTTTTCGTTCTTTCCTATCTATTCAATGTAACTTGTAATGTTGTCACAGATTTACATTATATCATCACAGTTGCATCACACTTACGTGATATCATACCTAATCACAAGCAATCACATGTGATTTTACTCAAAATTTTCGATATTTTACGTGGTTTTACTGTGATTAGTGACATCACGAGTGATAATCACAAAAACATAACTTAATTACAAAAATATTTTTTAACTAAAGAACATGCAAAAACGAGATGTCGACTTATAAAAACAATGCAATTAACGTCCAAGTGATGGAGCAGCGAGAAAAAATAATTGCGTTCTTTCAAGCAATGCATTAAGAAAAAAATGGGAAAATACTATACTTCCCTGCAAAAGAGGCAATACAGCTCAAAAAACCTAAGATAAATAGAGCATAATAATAACCCCATTATTTAAATTAGGAATTAATTTAAGCTATTTCTCCAATAAAGCCAATTATTTAGAATATTTTCAGTTTTACAGACAAAATAAAGGCTTGTTTTTTATCCATTTTGGCGTTTTTCCAAGAAAGGCTTTTAAAACTTGATATCCGTATACAAAAGTGTATGCATTTGCTATAACCGAAGGAACGTAAAATTGAAGCTAAAAGATAGCGTACAAATGTGGTTAAATGGGGCCATGAATGACCCCATTGTGAAAATACTGGCTAAAAATAGCCAATTAACCAAAATTCAGCTAGAAACTTTGTTAATTGAGCTTTTAGCCGAGAATATGGCAGACAAGCAGCTAAATTACGATGAAAAAGCCAGATTACGACTAACAAAGGCAAAATTAAGCCGTGGTGCCTTTAATAGGACTTTAAAACAGTCCAAAGAAAACGTTATAAAATCTATTTATACAGTGCTTCTATTAGGATATTTAGGCGTATTTGAGACCACAACTCTTGATCCTTATCTTGAAATGGCCAACAAATTAAAGGAGTATATGGAAGCACATCAAGACATGCCAGAGGGAGAGAGTGAGCTAAAAGACCATCTAAAGCTCATTGAAATCATACGGGAAGAGCTAGAAAACAGCCTAAAACAGCTTTCTAGCCCTACTGAAAAGCAATCGTGACATCACACATCACGGTAAATAACCTCAATTTGAGCCTATTTTTAATAAAAATGTCCAAATTGCCGCAAATCACGTCGAATCACATGTAGCATGTTACATCACAAATCTTAATCAAAGCAACAATTAGACAAAGATAAATATTAAGCCTAACAGGCAAATAAGCTTAATTCAACCCCCTTTTATGACATAATGATATTGCAAAGTAACATGAGATTTAGTCATAATAAATACATGTGATGTGTGATGTCATGATATGGCAAATAGCAGAAGAACCAAAAAGCTTAAATTTTCCATGGAAAACTGTGATGTGTGATGCAACAGTGTTGCGATGTCACAAGTCACGTGGAAATCACGGTCAAATCACGGGTAAATCACGGAGATCACAAAGATGGTAGACATGGCTATAGTTATTATCGGAACTCTTGTTTCCATTCTGCTTGCTGCTACCTCTTACGCAGCATTAGAATATTATCGTCGTCTTCGTAATGCACAGAAAGAATACGAAAAAGCCAGAGATATAATTGAAGATATTGTGCTAAGTTTTAACAGAGAACTTAGGCGAGAAGCTGAAAGAATTGAGGCAGTAGCAGCTAATGTGGAAAATGCAAACGTTAAGGCAGATACAAGTCTTAGATATGCAGAAAACTTTGACAGAAGGCTAGAACCTTTAGAGAATCAAATTCTTCACATAAGTAACCAAATAGACACTGTAAATGCGTCGGTAAGCGAAATAACAGAAAGCAACAATAAAACAATAGAAAAGCTCTCAACCATAGATGTAAATGTTATAAACAATATTACTAACTTAGACACTAAAGTCCGTGATATTGAAACTTTACAAGAAGTACTTAAAAATAAAATCTCAGGAATAGAAACACGCCTAGAAGAACAGGCTCAAAAACTAACTGCGGTTCCCGAAGTAAAAACTGACCCCTCGCTAGCAGCGATGTCTATTCCTGTTATGCCGATAAAACGTGACAAAGCTATGGCCTCACTGACTGAAACAGAAGTTGCCGTGTTAGAGTTTCTTTCTATTGAAGGTTCCAAGACAGCACCCGAAATTAAAGAAAGAGTTGGCCTAAGCAGGGAACATACAGCTAGGCTAATGAAGAAGCTTTACGAAGAAGGCTATCTAGAACGAGAAACTGGCAAACTCCCCTTCAAATACAGCGTCAAAAAAGAAATGGAAAAACTCCTCAGAAAAACAGAGCCTCCTACAGCTACATAGGAAAAACTAAGTTCCAGTTGACAAGTAGAGTTTTTATGTTTTCTGTTATATGTGGATTAGATAGCTGTATTAGAAATATAGTCTAAAAGAATTAGCTTGCTATCTCTTTACTAAGAAGTATGATTTATTTGAGTTTTTGTTTTATGACAGCATGTGGTGCGACTGTGGCTATTTTATATTTGAGGTTGTTTGCTCCACCTGCTCGCATTAAATAGCCTTTGTTTGCCATGCGTGCAAGATATGTTGAAACTGTGCTTAGGCTTATTGGTTCTTTAAAATCCTGTTCATAAACTGCTTGGATATCCTTAGATGAGAACCAGACTAATGGGAAGCTTTTCTGAATAACAGAACGCACCTTTTCAAGCCTTGAAGAATTGCCTATCGCAGGTGCATTTACTACTCCAGTAGATGGAGCTTCACCAGACGTGCCACCTAATAGCTCGACCAGATCCAAAAGCCGCAGAGCCTTGTCTCGCGTAATCTGACCTTCGAAAGCAACAGTATATCGATTGCCTTCATTATCGAATAGCTCTACGCGCATCTTGCGAGCTGGCATCTACGCTCTACACCTGTACAGCGTTCACAACTTAACACTTCACAACTTATAATTGTTATGGTGAAAGCATACACTGTGAAAACTCAAATTTTAGACGGAATTTGATATATAAACATATTTTACAGGTTTTTTAGGATAACAGACTTCACAATTATTTCTAAATTAAAAAAGACAATAAAGCTTATCCGGATTGTTATTTCCAGTAGAAGTCAAGGGGTGTCTGTTTCACAGTAAATGGGCGTGAATCACAAGCCTTCACAAAAAAAGGTGTAAAATAGCAGATATTCACAATTTGATTTCACAGTCCCTTCACAAAAATGTGAAACAGATCCAACTTTGAAAACAACTTAGTTAAACATCTGAATAGTTGATGTAGAAAAAATCTAGTGACCAAGTTTTCACTGGCAACTTTAAACATGTAAAATCGCCTATTTGATGATAGATAATACGTAAAGACAGACACCCCTCTATTTCCATTCGAAAAAGTATTGAAAAACAGCCATCTATTTGCCTCTACAAAAAAATTGATGAAAAAACTATCTAAAACTTTAACGGTAATTATTAATATAGTTAAGTTTACATTTCCTTCACAGAGTAGTTTATTTTAACAACTAATATTACATATTCTTACAAGAGTATTTTATAGTTCCACAGGAAATTTTGGGGTGTGTGCTTCATTGGTTGCAGTATTAAAGCTAAATTTCTTCATTGTTTTTTAGGAATGTTATGCAGCTTGATCACTTTTTTGTACTGCATAGTTTATCTGTTCCACACGAAATAATGGTGTTACCTCTAAAGAAAACTGGAGGGCAAGCAATGGGTAATCCAAACATATTAGATGACGTTTTTGAAAAATTCGTCAACGACGCACGACTATTCAAAGACCGCGAAGTATTGAGGCATGATTATCTGCCAGATAAGCTTCCTCATCGTGAAACTCAAATACGCATCCTTGGTCAAGCAGTTGCTCCAGTCCTCAAAGGTGCACGATGCTCCAATATATTCATATACGGAAAAACTGGTACTGGTAAAACTGCTGTTGCAAAATATGTACTAACTCATTTAGAGATTAAAGCAAAAGAGTATGGCGCACCTGTTAAGTTCTGCTATGTTAACTGCCGCATGATCGGTTCTGAGTATAGAATTTTCGCTAGTTTAAGCCAAAGTCTAGGCCTATCTATACCTTTCACTGGTCTTTCTGTAGGTGAAGTTTTTGAAAGATTTCGTACAGGACTAGATTCTACAAAAACCATATTCATTGTTGTGCTAGATGAGATTGATGCTTTAATTAAGGATCGTGGCGATAGCCTTTTGTATGAGTTGACCCGCATAAACGAAGCATTACACAGAAGCAAAGTTGCTATAATTGGTGTATCAAACGATCTGCGTCTAAAAGAATTCCTTGACCCAAGGGTGTTTAGCTCCCTTAGTGAAGAAGAAATGGTTTTCAGACCTTACGATGCAGCTGAACTGCGCAACATTCTCCTAGAACGTTCTAAACTTTCGTTTTATGATGGATGTCTCTCCGAAGCCGCTCTAAATATCTGCTCGGCTTTAGCAGCTGCAGAACACGGCGACGCAAGACGCGCTTTAGATCTGCTACGTGTAGCTGGTGAAGTTGCCGAGCGCCATGGCGCAAAACAAATAACTGAAGAACATGTGCGCGATGCAGAAAAACACATTGAACACAACCGTGTTGTGGAAGCCCTCAAAAACCTCACGCTACACTCAAAACTGGTCCTTCTTAGTGTCTATCATCTGAGCAAGACAAACGGAGCTAGTGCCACAACAGGTGAAATCTACGATGTCTACAATGAGCTATGTGCAGAAACAGGTCTAAACCTACTTACACAAAGACGCTTAGGCACCCTGATAAACGAGCTTGACGTTATGGGGCTACTTAACTCCAAAGTTATAAGCATGGGGCGCTACGGTCGTACTAAAAAAATCCGTCTAGAAATCTCCCGAACATTAATTCAAGATGTTCTGGGACCTGAAGAAAGAATAGGTCCTTTGATACGCTACAAGCCCCAAGTATTAACAAAGACAACAAAAACAAAATAATAACCTTGACAGCTTTTCTTGCAAATAAACCCTGCAAGCATTTCTTATTTTTTTCTTTTACATTAGAGGAAGTTGAGGACTTTGACTTGCAGGGTTTGCAGATTAACTACTGGAACTATGCCTGGTGTAGGCACAAGACCAAGCTTTGCCATATAGTCAGTTTGTTCTTGCCATCCACCCGAATTGACTACTAGAACTCCTCGATGGTTGCAGGCGCCGTATACGTGTATGTGACCTGCATGGAAAATGTCTGGGACACGGTCAATGACTAGATAATCGCGGCTTTCGGGTGAAAGTGTTGTTTTTCCGCCATATATGGGTGCTAGGTGGCGGCATTGCAGCAGTAGCCGCATGGCTTTTTCTGGATGCTGGTGTTCTGTGTCTGGGACTGAGCCGATGATATCGTCGAGGCTTCTTCCATGAAACATGAGGACTTCTACACCGTGCAAGCTTACGGTGCAGGGATTAGATAATGAATAGATTCTTCTTTTGCCCAGCAGGCTTGGCATGTAGTCTTCGGATATGGCTGGTTGTGGTAGCGCCTTTCTGGGTGCATCGTGGTTGCCTGGGGAAATGATGATTTCTATATATTCTGGGACCTGAGCAAGTAGCTTTAGCGCTAACCGATATTGTTTATGGACATCTCGAACGTTGAGTTCTCTAGCTTGGCCAGGGAAAACACCTATACCATCAACCAAATCGCCAGCTACTAGCAGGTATTTTACGTGCCCTGCTATGTCGCGCATTTCTTGGTTGCCATATTTGCCGTTAAGCCATGATAGGAAGCGTTTGAAGGCATCTTTGTTGAATTTGTTACTACCCACATGAATATCCGAAGTAAGCACCGCATAGACTGGTTCAGATGCTCTGCGTTGGGGTCTTTGACCGACTTCTGGAAAAATGATGTCTTCGACTAAGAAGAGTTTGCCAGAAGTTTTTTTTACGGCTGCGCATATGACTTGGTCAGGCAGAAGCTGCTGAGCTTTGGCTTGTACTTCTTCGGAAGCTTTGCTAGGTACAAGTATAGTTGCACTTGAATCCAAATCTTCAATAGTGACCAGCAATTGCTGTTTTGCGTCGCGTTTCTCCGTTACCATGCCAATCATCTTTAGTTTGGTTCTTGGTGGAGACTTTAAAGCCTCGCGAATCGGTGTGGCGCCTCTAATGTCCATACGTTGCCTGAGCAACTTTTCTAATCGTTTGAAACGGTCTTGAAAATATCTCAAAAATTCATCCATTGTACCATTCGAGGTTAGCGTTTCTGTAGAGTCTTCTATAACTTCAATTTCTGATTTCACGTATTTTGCGTAGGGGTCAAAAGGACCTGAAGGCTCATCGTTATCTTCAAAGGCTTCCGGTTCTTTCTTTTGCTGCTGGCTTTCCTCTAATGTAGCTGTTGATTGTTCTACCATAACCAAAGGGTCAGTTGCTGTCTTTTGCTGTAAAACTTGCTGTTTTAGCAGCGATTCAAGGAAGCTTTTTTCGATAAAGAGAGGTTTATCTTTGCTTTGCTCTATCTTTTGTAATGCCCTGTTCATTAATTCTGTTGGGTCATCAACTGCTGATATGGCGGCTAAGAATTCAAAGGCTTCTTTATCGATTTGGTATCCTGCTGCAATTGTGATTTCTATAGCTCTTTGAAGTCTTACCGACGTACTCATATTGTAAGTTTTCTCCAGTCTCCTTTTTTTGGCACTATAATGTAGCCCTCTTGCTTTTCGCCTATTTGTTCTGTTTGATTTTCTAAATATAATCTTGCCGTCAAAGCAGCAGTAACAGCATCTAACTCATGAGTTGATAGTTTGCGTTTTTCCAAGTCGCCTTTAAGTCCTATTTGCCTTAGTGTCTGTTGGACGGTTGCCCACTCTTTTAGCGGAAAAATTTGGAGTGCTTTACGGCTTGAGGTCGGATGAACCTCAATTGTCCTATATGCTCTCTGTGATATTTGTCTATTTAGATGCACAGCCCTAAGCGTCAACTGACGCATATGCATGAAATTCGGTGGAAAAACCTTATAACCACATCTTAACATCTGCCTATCAACTGTTCTAGAGAAACCGTTTTTAGGCTCGTTTAAAGGGGCATCAATGGCAACTAAAACCGGTTTATGTTCTTCTATGATTTCCAAAATTTCGCTATCACTATGGACTAAGCTAGCCTGAACATTTTTTTCTGTTAAAACTGCTACGCCACTTGGGTTCTTGACTAGCCCTGCTAAGTCTAATCCAATTATACATTCAGCAGCCAATTGTAACATTCCTATTCAGGTTTATATACGCCAATTCATCCATAGATATGTACTTTCCCTAACAGGTTTACTTTGAATCGGAAGGGTTGTTTGATGGCTGATTTGCGTAAAGTGCAACAAACGCCAACGGGCACATTTTTTGTTTGTCTACCACGAGATTGGTCTAAAGTAAACGGGCTAAGAAAAGGTACTCTAGTTGCCTTAAATGAGACTAGTGATGGCAGGCTCTTCATCGACCCAAAATATTACAAAGAGCCGACGCCCAAAGTTGCCACACTTACTGTTGGACCTTATTTGAGTCGTGAAATTATTGGGCAATACCTTTTAGGTTCAGATACTATCCATATTGAGGCCAAAGAAAGGATTGATGTTGATGTACGAAACACCGTTAAAACCACGGTGGCTTCTTTGATTGGTTTAGAAATTTTTGAAGAAAACTATTCGCAAATTGTCCTACAGTGCCTGCTTGAACCTTCAGGATTTCCACCTGAAAAGATCTTAAAGCGTAACTACGCCATAGTAGCAGGGATGCAGCGTGATGCCGTAAACTCCTTCATCGACGGGGATTCTTCATTAGCAAAAAGCGTTATTGCTCGCGATGACGAAAACAATAGACTCTATTTCCTTTTAGTGCGTATTTTGCGTACCATAATTCAAAGTCCTGGGTTGGGCGAAAAACTTGGATTAACCACACTTGATTGCTTGGACTATCGGTTGGCGGCAAGTCTTGTTGAAGCGATGGGTGATGATTGCGTGCAGGTAGCTGCAAAAACTTTAGAGCTAAATGGGACAAAGCCTTCCGAGGAAGTACGCAGACTTCTAACAAATCTACAGGTTATCTGCTACGATGCACATGACCAAGCAATAAAAGCGTTCATCAACAAGGATATTGGTATGGCTGAAAATGTGCGCCAGATGCGTATAAAAATCAGTGCTTTATCAGCTGATATTGAGAAAACAGCAAAAGAACAGTCCCTTGAAGTTTTACCCCAGACCTTGGCAATAACCGCTTCTTTAATGCAACTATACGAATACAGCGTGGACATGGCAGACCTAGTTACCTAACCTTCCAAGCACGGGTGCTTTTCAGTCACCTACCTAAGCTACTATACTCTTTTAAAAATAGACCACTGTACGATGTTCTTTAAATCAGAACCGATTTAGATTTTTATTTGGGGAATAAGCGCAAACTGGCATGAATTGGCTTAATATAGTAAAATTTTGGTCCTTAACTTTAGTTGCCTGCATCTTGTTCTGCCATATTCTCTTTTTTTGTAAAGTGCCAACTTTGGTTGGACTGAAACGTTTTTAGGTTGTAGTGTAAAATTCTATATGAGCCGGGGTGGCGGAGTGGTTATCGCGCTGGCCTCGAGATCTAACAGAAATGGGCTAAGCCAGAAAGGGCAAGATAGCCAGTGGGCTTCGGCCCGCAGGGGTTCGAGTCCCTTCCCCGGCGCCAGCTTTGCCTCTCTGATTCTTTTCTGTCGAACTCCTGAACTGCTTGAATATTATGTTTGACGTTAAATCAAACTTTATATTGTATTAATACAATATTGGTTGAATATAATATGGTTAAGATTTCAAATGCTGAAGCTGCTCTGC
>CAYRSV010000010.1:20491-40016 GCA_964427115.1 uncultured Candidatus Bathyarchaeia archaeon
ACAATATTGGTTGAATATAATATGGTTAAGATTTCAAATGCTGAAGCTGCTCTGCTAGGTCTGTTATCAGAGCAGCCGATGTACCCTTACCAAATAGAGCAGCAAATCAAATACCGCGACATGCGCTTCTGGACCGAGCTATCACTGTCTTCTATATATAAGCTGCTTCAAAAACTAGAGAAAGATGCTTTGGTTATACGAAAAGACGAAATAAGTCCTGAAAACCGCCTTAGAAAACTATACACGATTAGTGATAAAGGAAAAAAGCTCTTAGAAGAAAAAATTGAAGCCTTGCTAAGCGAGCCTGAACATATAAGATGGCAAATAGATATTGGAACATACAACTCGAACCTGCTTTCTCCCAAAAAAGTGCACGCCGCACTCCTTAGATACCGAGCTGCTTTAGAAAAAAAGGTTAGCGAATACAAAGCACTTCTAAAGTTCTTACAAGAAGAAGAGTGCCCCACTTACAGATTCGCCGTTGCAAACCGTCCTATCTTTCTGTTAAAAGGCGAAATACAGTGGGTCGATTCGTACATCAAGGATCTCCGATTAGCCTCTAATGAAGGGGGAGTTAATGCATGAGCGGCGATTACTTGATGAAAGCAAAAACATACTTAGGTCTACTATGCGGCGTAAAACCAAATCGGAGAGTCGGTTCAGCAGGTAACCATGATGCAACAGACTTCCTTGCTAAAACCTTTGCATCTTTAGGGTATGCTATTGATGCTACACCATTTGAGTGCTTAGATTTTGAAAGCGGTGATGCTTTCCTCACTAATAACGGCGAACCTTTTGAAGTATACATAAGTCCGTTTACCTTGGGTTGTGATACATCTGCGGAGCTAGTTGTAGTCTCCACAGTAGAAGAGCTAGAAAACTGCATATGCAAAGATAAGCTTCTGTTGATGAAAGGCGAAATATGCTCTGAGCCGCTAATGCCAAAGAACTTCGTTTTCTATAACCCTGATTATCATAAAAAAATCTACGCATTGCTTGAACAGAAGCTGCCAGCGGCAATCATAACTGCAACAAAGCAAAATCCACAGATAGCAGGAGCCGTTTACCCGTTTCCGTTTATAAATGATGGAGACTTTAATATACCAACAGTATACTGCACTGATCAGGTAGGCGAAAAATTAGCATCCAAAGCTGGCAAGCTGCTCAGGTTAAAGGTAGATGCTAAGCGTATCCCAGCAACTGCTTGCAATGTGATTGCACGTAAAAATCCAGATGCTCAAAAAAAGGTTGTTATATGCGCCCACGTCGATGCAAAAGAAAATACCCTTGGCGCTACAGACAATGCCTCAGGTATAATTGTTGAGTTACTTCTTGCCGAAATGCTAAGTAAATACCAAGGTAATTTAGGCATCGAGATAGTTGCGTTCAACGGCGAGGATTATTATAGTGCTGGCGGAGAGATGGATTACCTGCATCGATGTAGCTCTGATTTTGATAAAATCCTCGTTGCAATAAACATTGATGGTGCAGGATATTTTGAGGGCAATACTGCCTATTCCTTATATGACTGTCCGCCAGAAATTCAGCAGAAAGCAAAGCAAGCCTTTGGTGTTTTCGGTCTGATTGAGGGTGGCCAATGGTATCAAGGCGACCATTCAATGTTTGTGCAAAGCCAGCAACCTGCAATCGCATTCACGTCCGAGAAAGCTTTTGAGATGCTAGCCACCATAACGCATACTCCTAACGATACGCCCAAAATAGTTGATTGTCAGAAGCTTGTAGACTTGGCATACGCGCTAGAAAGTTTCATTATCTCCCTCTAACTCTCCTTTTTATTGTAATGTTTCTAAATACTCTACAAGTGAAATAGCAATACTTACTTTACGAAGTAATTAAGATAACCAGTAGGTCTCATGCTACATGCTACAAAGGCATTGATTATGCTGTTTTAATGCAATGGTTACTTTATTAATAGAGGCGTATTCTTTATTGTTTTTTGACGGTTTTTTGCTTCTTTATTGTTACCTTCAAACTGTTGCTCAGAAAGTTAAACAGCAAAAAAGTCACAAAGCCGAATTGAACACACCAATTACTAATTTATGAAATTATTTAGGAATTGTAACATTAATTTATGTTATAGTTGGGGTTCTATAAAATTATGCTATTTAGTAAGCTTTTATATTAGGATTTTATTACGCTTTTACCGCTGCTAATCGCCTATAGCGTTATTTTCTGAAAGATGTTACTGTACTTAGTTAGCAACATAATAATATGAATCCGAAAATTTCTAGTTTTTATAGGAATGAACCCGCTTTGAATATAATTCCTTTTCAGCTTTTAGGCCCAATATTGGATATTGTCGTACTGATTATACTAATAGTTATTGGGCTTGCCATAATTGTACTGCTTGTTAAAGTCTTCTTGTTCGTACTACCGGCAGCTATCGTTGCCTTCATAGTATGGTTCCTCACTGGAAGTATATTCTGGGCAGGGATAGCCTTTTTAGTAGTTGCATTTCTCTCACTTTTAGCAAAGCTATAGTTAAGTGTAGCTCCTTTTGTTGCAATGATTTCAATAGTTTTCAATATTTTCTCTTTAGTCTATTTATTACAGGTTAATGTTAACTGCGATTGAACTCTGTGGTTAGCTCGCCGATTTTCTCTAATTTTTTACTTGTTAGCTGTTGTGATGTTACCCTCCAGACCCAATTACCTGTTTGTTTCGCAGGATGGTTCATGCGTGCTTCAGCGCCTAAACCTAGGACATCCTGCAGTGGAATAATACTCAAGTTTGCCCTAGACGACAATGCCAGCTTGATTAATTCTATGCTTATGTTGTCTTTTGAAACTTGGCGGCCGATGTAGCTTGAGATTTGCTGCTTGATTTTAGTTGTTGTTTCTTCGACAAACCAACCTTTCACTGTGTTGGTATCATGGGTTCCTGTATATACTACGGTGTTTTGGGTATAGTTATCTGGCAGATGCGGGTTAGATTGTGAGCCGTTAAAGGCAAAAATCAGGACTCTCATTCCTGGAAGTTGCAGCTGTGATATTACATCATATACATTTTTGGTAATTGAGCCTAAATCCTCAGCTATAAACGGCATAGATGGAAAAGCACCTTGCACAGCATCAAAGAAGCTTTTGGTTGGGGCACGTATCCATTGGCCGTTCCTAGCGGTCTTTTCACCAGCAGGAACTTGCCAGTAAGCAATGAATCCTCGAAAGTGATCAAGCCTTAATACATCGTAGAGCCTCAATTTATTGTTGATGCGATTTATCCACCAATTAAAACATGTTTTTTGTAGCGTCCTCCAGTTATAGACAGGGTCACCCCAGAGCTGACCTGTACTGCTAAAATAGTCTGGTGGAACGCCTCCAACGTACTGGGGTTTTTTGTTTTTATCTAACTTGAACAACTGCGGGTTAGACCACATGTCCGCGCTGTCGTAGCCTACATAGAAAGGCATGTCGCCGATAATTTTCACACCTGTTTTTGCAGCATAGTCTCTAAATGTAAACCATTGATTGAAAAAAATATACTGCTCAAACTTTTGTTTCTCAATCTGATCTTTCAGGAGCTCGATTTTATTAACTATTGCTAGCGGGTCACGGTCACGTAGCGGCTTAGGCCACAAAAACCATGGTTCTCCACTCTGAGCTCGAAGGGACTCGTAAAGAGCAAAGTCTTCTAACCACTCTTCTTCTTCCAAACAAAATAATTCAAAGCTGCGTGTGCCTAAGGTTGGTTTGCCTGCTCTTTTAAAGTTACTATACGCTTCATTTAACATAGCTTTTTTTGCTACTTTAACTGCTGGATAATCAACATTGCTAGACGGCTGAACCTGCATACGCTGGGTGTATTCTTTAGGAAGTAAGCCGTCTTCTGTGAGTTGCTCTGGGCTGATGAGCAAAGTATTCCCAGCAAAGGTAGAGGCGTTCTTATAAGGTGAATTACCATATTCAAGCCTTGTAGGGTTCACTGGCAGGATACTCCAATAACGCTGCTTTAGCTTCGCTAGCAATTCAACGAATTGGTGGCTTTGTGGTCCTAAGTCTCCAATTCCAAATAGCGAAGGTAATGAAGTAATATGTACAAGTATACCGCTAGCTCGACTTGCATTAGCTATCATTGGAGATCTCCTGATAGGAGCAATGCCACGGGAAAAGCGTCAAAAAGTTCGCTAGCTCGTAATTGGCATCCACCTGAAGCTTCAATGTAGTGTTGCTGTTCGAAGATGTTTTGCCAACGTTTAGGCACATTTGGAGGCAGGCGAATATAGGTATCTTCCCAATGTATTTCATCTAGTTTATCTACCTGCCCATTCGTTAGGCTAGCAAGAAGCCGTGGAACTACAGTTACTGAATATGTGTCTGTTTTTTTCCTACAGAAGGCAACTATATGATTTTTATTGGGGCCTTCAATTTTGAGCGGGATGTATTCACCCTCTATATATAATATTTTATTTTTTTGCCTTGCTTGTAACGCATTATATATCAAGTAAAGCTTTACCATGCCATCTTGAGGACTGTTTAGAAGTTTCTGACCGGTAATAGATCCAGTTTTGGTGACTTCTTTAAGTATTTGTTGACACTTTTTAAAATTCACTGGACGACGGCTGTCGGGATCAACCATATTCAGATTCCAAAGTTCACTGCCCTGATAGAAGTCGGGTACTCCTGGGCTGGTTATCTTAAGCAACGTCTGAGCAAGCGAATTAACAACCCCATAAGTGGAAACTTTTTCTTGGAATGGCAAGAAGTCTTCCAGATAGCTTCTACTGTTTTCAGGATTGAAAAGTTGTACTGTGAACGCGATTACTGCTTCCTCATAGGTTGTTTGTGGAGCTACCCAGTCACTGTGAACTTTAGCTTCCCGAAGCGCTTTGGTTATATGCGTTTTTAGTCTTTCAATGAAGTCAGGCAGCTCTTGCTTACTAAAGGGTAGCGATCCAATTAGTGTCTGATAAATATAGTATTCTTCGTTGTAGTCAGGAGCAATGTCTCCTTGGACTTTCTTTTTCAACCTATCATTTAATTGGCTCCATCGTTCAAGATGTTCCCCGAATTCTGCTGGGATTTCACTAAGAACATTAAGCCTAGCCCGGGCATCTTCACCATGTTTGGTATCGTGGGTGCTTGATGCATTAAGTGTTAAAGGCCATTTATTTTGGCGTATGTGGTTAAAAGCATGTAATTCTTCAGGAGTGGTGCCGAATTTTGCGGGATTACTGCCAACATCGTTAAGCGATAGTAGTCGATTGTAGCGATAAAGTACTGTGTCTTCGAATCCTTTAGCCATGACTGCTCCGGTGAACTGTTGAAGACGCATAATTATTTGTAACGCTTCGGGATCATCTTTGCTTTCCTCAAGAAGTTTCTCTATTGCCTCTAACTCTGCATATAATCCTTCTTTTTGTTGGGTCGCCTGCAACAGAGCTCGCCTGAAGTACCCTTGCGCTTTTGTGCCCGTATTGTTTTCACTAATATAAGTTCTGTAGACGGGAAATGTAGCAAATAACTCCACAAGGGCTTCTCTTATTTTGACAGCAGGCAAGCCTTTGCCATAGGGCTTCTTGCGTAGCACCTGCAGCATGAGCCTAGTAAGATTATCTATGTCGCCGCTAAATGATTGCTCAATAACCAATTTTTTGCAGTCATACAGCAAATCCTTGAAGTCTTCTTTATTTCTAGAAAACTGTCTGTAAAACTTGTCAATTTTCTTTTCATTATTTTTATCGATAAAAACTCCTATTAGGTAATTGAGGAAGTCATAGCCTGTTGTTCCATGCACATGCCAATTGTGAGGTAACTGTTCTTCCCCAGTAAGTATCTTTTCAACCACTATGTATGCCTCAGGCGCCTTTTGTCGCAGTCTCTCGATATATTGCTCAGGGTTATGTAAGCCGTCTATGTGGTCAATTCTGACACCTGACACATTGCCTTGCGATAGCAGCCCAAAGACAAGTTGATGTGTATCCTCAAAAACGTTTATGGCCTCGGTATGAAGGCAAATTAAATCTAAAATATCAAAGAACCGTCTATAGTTGATTTCTTTTAGCGCGACCGTCCACTGGTCTAGCGCATAGACCTGCTTAGCAAGTAGGTTATCTAGATTTATAGGGTTATTATAGAGCTTTTCAACCTGTCTTTTTGTATATCCATCAATCTGGGTGTAGCTTAACTGAGTAGTTTTGTTTATTTCCCTTAGTATGTCTTGGGAGAATTCGGTTTTAACTGGAAACTTTAGATTCTTGTATTTTATTATAAAGCCATGATCTTCCTGGTAGGCAAGCTTTATATCGCCTTTTTTGAGGGCTTCTTCATAGCTAGTTGCCAGGAAAGGCGCGAGAATTTTATCTTTTAGCCTGCGCGCCGGGTGATTCCAGTCTACATCAAAAAAATTGTGATATTTTGAGCCAGAGCCTTTTTGCATAATGTCAGTTATCATGTGGTTTTCTGTTGAGTAGGCTACATGATTGGGTACGATATCTTGTAGCCATTCTAACCCATAGGCAGCGGCTTCTTTTATTGATTCTTCGAAGGCGGCTCTCCCGCCTAGATCTTCGCTAATCTTGTTAGGATCTAGTATGTCGTAGCCATGGGTGCTCCCTTGCTTGGCTTGAAATATGGGTGAGGCATAGATATGGGATATACCTAATTTCGCCAAGTATGGCACGAGTTCCTTAAGGTGATTGAAGTTAAAGTTCCTGTTCAGCTGTACGCGGTATGTAGCTACTGGTTTAGCCGCTATCATTCCAACTTTATTCCTATTAATTCACATAATTGTATAAATGCTAAAACCCATGCTTGAGCTGCTTCATCGGCTCTTTCTTTTATGTTATTGTACTGATTTTGAACTATATTGAACGCTATATTCTGCGAGTACCATAGATCCAGTTTGATAGGTAACGCAGTGACTGCTTTAACTAGTCTACTAATTCTTTCAATAATCTGTATGTTTTCAGGGTTTTGTTCAAAAATATCAAATTCTTTAGCTATTCTTTCGCTAGCCTTAAGCGATAACTGTGCTGAATCAATTTCTATTGATAAACGCTGCATATCATTAATTACTTTTTGTAGACCTTCTATGTCCAAGTCATCTGTAGCTAGCAACTGGGTGATCTGATTGTTTAGGACCATTTCTGCTGCTATCCGAAAAGATTTTGGCGCAGGCACTCTAATGTCCTTCATGAATCTTAACAAGGCCGTATTATTATAGTAGATTATTCCATACAAATCGTTTGCTTCTTTTACCCCGTCTTCAATTACAAAGTCTAGAATGCGCCTCTGGTCATCTTTAAATAAGTCCTTTAATGAATAATTGTGCTCACCAAAATGCTTCGGAATTAGTTGGACAACTTCGCTAATTTGGCCTTTATCAAAGCGTTCTAAGATTTCTTTTTCTATTATAGAGTATGATTCAGGTGGCATGTCCTTGGTTACGCCGCAGGAAACGTTATGATCGCCAAGCCATATGGCTGCACCCTCAAAGGTATCCTCGTCTAATGTAACACCTGAACTCACTTTTACGCGAGCAAAAACGAGTCTAAATTTTCCACTTACATGCAACTTATACTTGTCAATAGTGGTTCTGAAACAGCATCCATGCGTAATAATAATCGGCGGAGTCGGATTAGGGATAAATAGAGATGAAATTATGCTTTGAGCGCTTAGCTTAGTAGGATCCATCATGGCAGGCTTAACGAAAATATTGTAAATATTTGCGCCATTATGGAATTCAGGTATGTTGCTTGGTGCCTGTTCAAGCATCTTGACGTATTGTTCTTCTAAGTCGACGTTACAAATGGCATGGGCAAGCTGCATTGCCCTTGCAGCATACATCATAACCTGAATAGTTTCTATGCCTGAAATCTCGTCAAAGAACCACCCGCAACTAGTATACATTAGCATAGACTGACGCTGCATTTCCAACAGCTTAATTACTTTGCTCTTTTCTTCCTCACTTAGGCTGTGAGTGATTTGCTCAGAAAGAAATTTTTCCACATTTTCCCTAGACCTATCTAGTACGACCTTTATGTATTTGTTGCGCGCTGTCCAAGGGTCCTTTAGGTAATGTTTCGCTTCATATTCAAAACATGTCGCGAGGGTATCTCTTAACCAATCCATGGCTTCACGCAGTGGCTTTCTCCATGCTTGATTCCAGCCGTTTCTTCCGGTATTATCACCGCAATCGCTACGCCACCGTTCAATACCATGCCCGCAACTCCATGAGGTATTTTCTTGGATTTCAACCTCAAACTGTGGTGGATACTTCTCTAGGAACTCTGAATAATTAGTAATCCTTGCAAGCTTATTCTTCTCGATATAATAAAGGCAATACGCCAGGGTCATATCGCCATGGCTGCGATGATGCCCATATAATTCACCGTCGGTAGCTAAGCTTGCTATTGCTGCTCTGTCAGATACATCCTTTAGTGAGGAAAGAATTTTATTAGCAAAGATTTCTCCGTTAGATAGTGCAGTACCAAATGAGGCATCTGAAGCGATTGTGCGGTCATAAAAGAAAAGGTTGATAGTTCTTCCTGAAGGCAACTTACATAAGTAAGCCCTTCGTGTGTCAATCCTCGCCCCTGAAACATCAGTCCACTCTCTAATGCCAATTTTTCGTACGCGACGAGCTTGATGGGGCGCTAAAATGGTGAATTTTATGCCCTGTGTAGATAAGATTTCGAGCGTTTCGATATCTACTGCTGTTTCAGGCAGCCACATCCCTTCAGGAAATCTGCCAAATCGCGCCTCAAAATCTTTTATACCCCATATAATCTGGGTTTCTTTGTCTCTTCTATTAGCTAGAGGCATTATCATGTGGTTATATGCTTGGGCTATTGCTGAGCCGTGCCCTGAAAAATTTTCAATGCTCTGCTTGTCGGCGGCTAAAATAGCTTCATAGACTTGCGGTTCATGAATTGCAAGCCAATATAGCAATGTAGGACCAAAATTGAAGCTTATTTTTGAATAATTACAGAACAACCCAATAATTTTCCCCTGTGGGTCCATAATACGGGAAACTGAATTTGGCGCGTAGCACTCCGAAGTTATACGGGTATTCCAATCATGATATGGGTAAGCGGACTCTTGAAATTCTACCTCTTCTAGCCACGGATTCTCACGCGGCGGCTGATAAAAATGGCCATGAATACAAACATACTTCTCGCTCAAGCCTTTTCACCGAACCTGTCAAGATAAAGTGCTGCAATAATCAGCCGTCCTGCAAAACTCCAACCGATCACATTACTTATGTTTAGTAATGTAAGTTTGATTTTTTTACAACTGTTCTGCTTGTTCATTTTTAGCCCTTCGCTGATGGACATAAAAAAGGCAGGGATTTAATCTCAAGAAGTTATGTCGAAAGCTCGTGCTTATTCTATTTTACGTATTGTTCTAGGCAGACCCTTGCCTTTTGTTTATTTGATAAAACTGTAGCACCCTTATTAGAGGCGAATCGCTAATATTAATTTTGCAGTTTTATCTGTATAACGTAAGGCGGAGTAAGCGTTGCGTGTTGAACTTTTAAAGAATTTTCGGCTTGATGACTATGCTGATATTGTAGGTCCAGAAGAAATAGCTTCAGTTAGAACCTTAGCTGAGACGCTAAAGGGCAAATCTGTAGCACAGGTCAACTCTACTTCTTTCGGGGGTGGCGTTGCCGAGATTCTGCACAGTATGGTCCCGCTGATGGCCGATGTAGGCTTAACAGTGCATTGGGAAGTAATTCAGGGCACCATGGACTTCTTTAAAGTAACCAAAAAAATTCACAATGCTCTGCAGGGTATGCCTATCCATTTAAGCGATACTGAAATAGCAATCTATCAGGAATATACGCGCATTAATAGCGAGGCTATACCCCTAGATGAAGATTTTGTGCTGATACACGATAACCAGCCCGCAGCGCTAATAGAACATTGCCAAAACCGTCGAAATAAATGGATTTGGCGTTGCCACGTCGACCTTTCTACGCCTAACCTAGCAGTATGGAACTTTCTAGAGCGCTACATTAGTCGCTACGATGCAGCAATCTTCACCACAGCTGACTACATTATGCCTGGACTTAAAGTCCTAAAAATCGAAATAAGCCCCCCCTCAATCAACCCCCTAACAGACAAAAACAAAGACCTCCCCGACAGCGCCATCCAAGAGATTCTCAAAAAACATGGCGTAAGCTCAGAGAGACCAATTATTACCCAAGTTGGCCGCTTTGACCCTTGGAAAGATCCCCTTGGAGCAATTAACGTCTATAGGCAGGTAAAGAAGGAGATTCCAGATACTCAGTTGCTATTGATTGCGGGTATGGCTACAGATGACCCAGAAGGTTGGCTATATTTTGAAAAAGCCGCAAGACACGCAGGAGAAGACTGCGATATTCATTTATTGACCGATTTAAAGGGAGTTGGCGATATCGAAGTTAATGCTTTCCAACGGGCCTCGGATGTTGCGCTTCAATTGTCTACTCGGGAGGGCTTTGGCTTAACAGTAACAGAGGCATTATGGAAAGGCGTACCTGTGGTTGCAAGAAAAGTAGGGGGCATCCCACTGCAAATTGTTAACGGCATAAACGGGTTCTTAGTGGATAATCTTAATCAAGCAATTGAAAAGACTATTTATCTACTTAAACACAAAGAAGAAGCCAAGCAAATGGGCTCAAACGGCAGAGAGCATGTAAGAAAAAACTTTTTAATTATTAGACACATTAAAGACGAATTAAGACTATTTGCTGAATTACTATAGAACTCTAAAATATGGCTTGCTGACCCCTTTTTAGAAACCGAACATCGTTTTTGGTTTGTGTTTATGATCTAGGCCTTCTTCTTGATCTGCTTCGGATATATGGTGCGCTACATGTATGGCTAAGCCTGTTGCTGCTCCTGCTGAAAGACCCAGCAGTAGGTTGGTTAGCCAAGCAAAATCTGAAGCGCTAACTAATGCTAATACTACGAGTAAGTCAAAGCCTATGGCTATAGCAAAGTAACCATAGCACCATGTTTTCATGCTTGTTCCCCGTGGCTGATTTATACCTATACCTACGAGTATACCGAACATTATCAGAAAGCCAACTACGGCGAAAATCCAATTGTCAATCATGTCCCTTCACCTGTCTGAATATCTTATGTCTTGTCTAAGCCTCTTAATAGTCTATCGGGTATGTATCACGCTTTCTGATTTAATGCCAATGTGCAAATTTAGTTTCTGGCAGACCGTTACCTTTTACTTGCTCTCTTTTGTAATAACTTCTAAGCTGGTGATTCAGGTAACACACTTTGACGAAAGACACTGCCATAAATGGGCGCTTCTGCTCAAAGAAAGGCAACAAAAACTTAACAAACTCTTAACAAACCTAATCAACGGAAACACCTCAGACGCAAGTAAACTATTCCAAGAAATCTTTTTTGGCACTTCAAGCAACAAAGCTGACCCTGGTATGTCCGGGTCCCTTTTGTACCATATGGCAATGGTCACTAAGATGGAAACTGAAACCCGATTTCTTATAGAAGAACTTCAGACCAATGCTCCCGATGTAGAAGCGAATCTGTCTCGATTCTACGGTGATTTCGCTTCTGATGCCACGGAACTTACTAAAGACCTTTTGCTGCTTAATGTTGACGCAAAAGAAGTTGCCTCCAGAGAAAATCTCAGCACGAACCAAAAAATTGACCTTTTCACTAAATTAACTCAGCAAACTCGCGCGACTTCTAACCTGATTAACAGTAAAAATCCAGAGGCTGCTAGCGCGGTTGAAACTTTATTTCAAAAGTGGTCTAAGCAAGTTATCGAAATGCGCCTGCGTCAAGAGTATGAAACTGTAAAAGGTTTTTTGACTCTTGTGTCATTTGTTAAAAGCCTAGGTATACAGCGGGTTAGCGCCGCCATGGCAAAGGCGCAGGACCGCTTCGGTCAAGAAACCGTGAACATAGCCTTAGAAGTCACACTTAAAGTGGGATTACGCAGAGAAAAACTGCAATCAATCATGCTCAGCGACCACTACATCAACTATACTATGAATTTGGAAAAACTTGATGGGCGTATGGAATTTCTAAACTGCCCTGTACACGGCGGACACAAATATATGGGTAAAGAACTCGACGTAACTGATGAAGTAGCTTCCCTGTTTTGCACTCACTTCTGCTTCGCTCACGCCAAAGCCATGCTAGAAACCGTACTCCCCTTCACGTTCAATTTAACCCAGCCCCAAAGAATGGGGCCGAACGAGAAATGCGAGTACTACATGAAATTGGGCTACTCGCCAAATGCTACATTCACCTCAGAAAAATATGTTCCCCTAATTCTGTCTTGGAACGTAACTATGAACTGTAACTTGAAATGCTCTCATTGCTACATAAATGCCTCGCCTGATGAGCCAAAAAGCGAGCCAACAGACGAATTAACTACCGAGCAAGCCAAGAAGCTATTGGACCAAATCGCCGAAGTCAGCGCTCCTATGCTTATCCTTAGTGGCGGAGAACCTCTCTTGCGTAAAGACCTTTTCGAGCTGATTCGCTACGGCACCCAAAAGGGCATAAAAATGGCTTTAGGCAGCAATGGTTCACTAATTACCAGTGAGGTAGCTAAGCAGCTCAAAGAGGCAGGTATAAAAACTGTCTCTATAAGCTTGGATTCAGCGATCCCAGAAAAGCATGATGAATTCCGTGGCGTAAAGGGTTCTTGGCAAAAAGCTATAGACGCTATCAAAGCTCTACGGGAAAATAATGTGCTTGTCCAAGTAAATACTACCCTCACGCAGCAAAACTACGATGAAATCGAAGATATTCTAACGTTAGTTGAAAAATTAGGCGTAGAAAACTTCCACTTGTTCTTCTTAGTGCCTACTGGCAGAGGCGGAAAAATCGCTGACATATCTCCCGCAATGTATGAACGTATGATTAAAAATACCTTCGCCAAGACCAGCCTCCACAGACTAAACGTTAGACCCTCCTGTGCGCCACAGTTTATGCGTATTGCCAAAGACATGAGCCTAGATATGCGTCAATGGATACGCGGCTGCATCGCGGGAATGTACTACTGCAGAATCTTTCCCAACGGAGAAATCACTCCCTGCCCCTACCTGCCGGTTAAACTAGGAAACATAAAAGAAAAAACCTTCAAAGACATATGGTTCAACTCCGAAGTCTTCAAAGCCTTGCGCAATCCCGATACATTAAAAGGTAAATGCGGTGCATGCGAATACAAGGTTTTATGTGGAGGTTGCCGTGCACGAGCCTACGGCCTCTCAAGTGACTTTATAGACTACTGCGGCGATCTACACAAACCCACAGAGCTCAAAGGCGATTACCTCGCCGAAGATCCTTGGTGTGAATACCAACCAAAAAAGCTTAAAAACCAAAAACCTTAACCCTTTTTTTACTAAAAACTCATCCCCGATAAACAGTGGCAGCCTTCTTTGAGCCAATTTTTACTCTCAACCTATTTTATGTTAAATTTTCTGGCATCTTTTCCTCTCCTATATGCGTAACTAAGCGTAAATATGTGTTAAAAAACAAAAATCGATAAACTATATGTGTCCGCAAAAGTAACCGTGCGAAGAAGCCACTAGGCAACTATTAGACGAAAAAAGGGCTCTCACCATCGCTTAATAAAGAGTTAAATGGAAGAGCAGCCAAAGAAAGTTGGGAAAATATATGGTTACCATGGCAGAGGCAGTTGCAGGTGCCCTTTACAGGTCCGGATGCATAAAATTTGGCGAATTCAAAATCAAATCGGGCGCAACAAGCCCTTACTACATAGATATGGCAAGACTGCTAGCCACACCTAAAGAACTCTGTATAATAGCAGAGGCGGCTGCAGACAAAATCAGACAAATCAGCAAATCTGAACACATAGACAAGTTATCTTCAATCGAACTAAAAGGCGCATTGATTGTGCCAAGTATCGCCTGTAAAACAGATCTGCCCTGCGTTATTGTCCGCAAAGAAGCCAAAGCCTACGGTGTCACCGGTAGAATTGCAGGCGCAGATGTAAACCAAGGTGACAACATATTATTCTTTGATGACGTAATCAGTGAAGGTCTTTCGAAGATCGAAGGAATAAAGCCGCTCCAAGCACTCGGCGCAAACGTAAAACACTTTCTAGTTGTGGTCAACAGAGAGCAGGGTGGTAAAGAAAATATGGAAAAGTTAGGTTTTCAAGTGCATGCGTTAGCAAAGGTTTCAGAGATAATAGATGCCCTACTGCGTGCCGAAAGCATTTCCAAAGAACAGGCAGCCGCCGTTCTTAAATACATCAAAAAATAACCACTTGATGCAAAAAGTTAACCTTTTTTGAGTGCAAGTATGGCTTCAAATATTTTCTGGGCTGCCCGTTCAGGGCTGCTCGTGAAGCTATTTACCGTCACTTCAGGTTGTACCGGCGCCTCATAAGGTTGACCTATACCAGGGACTGTTTGTGATTTGCCCTCAAGCCCTTTAGAATAAATCTCTTTGGGTGCCTGATAGGTTTCTTTGCGTTTAGCTTCCCGCTTTATGCATTCCTCCATAGGGCATTCAACATATACTTCTAAAAACTTTGGAATCTGAATACGTAGCGCATCCCTGTAACGGCGTAGGTTAGCTGTTGCATCTATAATAACATTCACACCATTATGTGCTAGCAAAGCTGCAATATAGGCTAGTGTATTGTAGACTACGTCACGTTCCTCAAGTGAATAGGTAGGCTTAGGAGTCAGAATCTTGCGTAGAGAATCAGATGAAAGAATCTGTGCATTGATATTATTTTTATTTAATAGCTTAAGTAATTCATGAGAAATTACAGATTTGCCGCTGCCGGGCAACCCGGTAACCCAGACACACCATCCAGTCTCCATGTTTCTATCTCCTAAACTTAAAATGGTGGGCAGAGCAGAATAAATCTATTGATTACAAAAAGTTGGCAACCGATGCTATAGCTTTGCCTAAGCGTCCCATTTCTCTAAACTGCTATTTAATGGCTTAACTTCTGAAACTTTCAAGCTTTGTTATCTTACTATCAAAAATATGGTGTTAAGTGTTTAATAGCATTTTCATTACTGGTATTCGAGAGACCTATTTTATTGGCTTAAAGTATGAGTTTACGTCAGCAAGGTCAAATCTGTCATGTTGCAGTGTGTTTTTTACAAAGTTAAGTAGTTTTTTACGTACTACAGGGCTAAGACTAGGGTACCAGACAGGTGAAGCCACAACTAGACCACGCCATGCATAGAAGGGCTGAATGACTTCTAGAATTTCTGAATCGCCGCTCTTCTTAAGGTAGTTTTCCCAGAACAATTTAAAGAGGTGTTCAAAAACGCCCGTTAGCTGTTCATACTTTTGCAGAGAATAGAAAATGTAATTGATAGTTAAGGCAGCTACGTCGTCTGCAGGTTCGCCCCATTCTCCTCTGCTTCGATCTAGCACAGTAAAGTCTGTGCCTTCTCTAAAAAGCAGGTTCCATGGGTGAAAATCGCCATGCACTTGGCTAAGGCGGTGGGGTTTCTCTTTAAGCTTCCAACGCCAAGCAACGCAATCTTTCTCGATGTCGATAAAATAGGACTGCGGTGCAGCATCGAACTGTTTAGGGTAGCTATCGAGCAAGCCCATAATACATTCGCCGTGTCCAACCAAATCGCGGATTCGTCTAATATAAAGCGGAGCCTCAGCACGCTTAAGCTTGTGAATTTCAGCAAGGTAGTCGGAAAGGGCCAAACAGCGTGCTTGGTCATTTTCGGTAATTTTGCCTGTTTCTTTTATGCGGTCTAAATCTAAATGGTAAAGTTTACCTTCAATAAATTCAGTAAGTATGAAAAATTCGCGGCATCGCCCAACGGATTTTAAGCTATTATTTTCGAAAGCGCCAGCATCAACCGAGCGGACGTGCTTTGGGAGTGTATTGAAAGCTGCATTCTGCCAGAGAAGGACTTGTGCACGATCAGAAAAATGATCATGACCAAAACCGCCAGGTCGCATCGTTTCAAGGACGACTCGCTTTGTTTTACCATCTATTATGAACTCGATGACATATGGAAATCCGTAGCCGAAGCCCTTTAAATCGCCCGTGTCTTCAGGTTTTTCTCCTAGTCTCCAGACCCGTAGCACTTCAAGTGTGGTTTTGTATATGGAAGTAAGGTATTCGTGAATTGATGATTTAGATAATGTCAATGCGTTTGAATCGCTCAAGGAAGTTCTCCACCAATATATGTTAGCCGTACTGCTTTTAAGGTTTCACAGTCGACTAAGTATGTAGCATAACTTACATGGTTTTGCTGTAACGAGTAAGTCCTAAATAGGTAGTTGACACACATTTCATAAAAGAAGGTACAATTATGGAAAAGTTCCAAGTTAAAGATATGTCATTGGCACCGCAAGGTCACTTACAGATTGAATGGGCAGCAGCACACATGCCAGTTCTTAGTCAAATTAAAAACAGATTTAGTAAAGAAAAACCATTTGAAGGGCTCACGTTGGCTGCATGTTTGCACGTAACCAAAGAAACCGCCGTACTTGTCGAGACCCTAGTTGCAGGAGGTGCTAAGGTTGCAGTTTGTGGTTCCAACCCCCTATCCACACAGGATGATGTTGCCGCTGCGCTGGCAGACGAAGGCGTGCATGTCTTTGCCTGGAGAGGTCAATCAACAGAAGACTATTACAAATGTATAGATAAAGTACTTGACTTCAAACCCCAAATCACCCTTGATGATGGCGCAGATCTAGTAGGCACACTGCATACCAAACGTAAAGAGGACCTAAATAATGTTAAAGGCGGAACTGAAGAAACAACCACGGGCGTAGTACGCTTAAGAGCCATGGAAGCAGCTGGAAGCTTAAAATACGCAATAATAGCTGTAAACGATGCGTACACAAAGTACCTGTTTGATAATCGATACGGCACAGGTCAAAGCACCATTGACGGCTTACTACGTGCAACCAATACGCTCTTGGCAGGTAAAGTCTTTGTAGTTGTAGGTTATGGTTGGTGCAGCCGAGGCATAGCAATGCGCGCGCAAGGCTTAGGCGCAAACGTAATAGTAACAGAAGTAGTACCCACCAAGGCGCTTGAAGCAGCCATGAACGGTCTGCGCGTTATGCCTATGGCGGAAGCAGCCCCATTAGGCGACATATTTGTCACCGCTACAGGTGACATCAACGTAATACGAAAAGAGCACATGGAAAAAATGAAAGACGGCGCAATCCTGGCAAACAGCGGGCACTTTAACGTTGAAATAAGCCTAAAAGACATAGAATCCTTATCAAAATCGCAAAGAACTATTCGACCTAACCTTGAAGAATACACACTAAAAAACGGTAAAAAATTATTCTTACTAGCTGAAGGTCGTCTTGTAAATTTGGCGGCCGCAGAAGGGCATCCTTCAGAAGTCATGGATATGTCTTTCGCTAATCAGGCATTATGCGCAGAAAGCATTGCTAAATCCGCTAAACTAGACCCAAAGGTGTATTGTGTGCCAAAAGAAATTGACGAGCACGTCGCTGAACTGAAACTGAAAGCCATGGGTATTAATATTGATGTCCTCACTGAAGAACAAAAAAAGTATCTAAGTACTTGGGAAATGGGAACCACCTAATACAGCGAGACGCCGAGGTTCATGGTAAACTTTAAAAGGGCTAAGGCTATAAACAGGTTCTATAAAAGAAGTGGTGAATCACAATGAGTAAAGATCAAGCAATAGGTGGAGCAATACTTGCCGTCTGTATTATCGTCGCAATAGGCTATGCATTCTTAGTAATAGTACCTGATTGGATCACGGGCGCGCTTAACTTACAAATGTCTGCTAATGACGCCCGACTATATGCAGTACTTGTACCCGTGTTCATAGCATTCCTCGCAATTCTGCTCATAGGCGCATGGATTGGCTGGACAATGGCAACAACCCCGCCGCCAAAACCAATCGAAGAAATCACAACAGAAATAGAAGAGAAGAAAGAAGAGCCAAAAGCAGAAGAAACTACAACCACATCCACAACTTCGGCTTCAGAAAAGAAGAAGAAAAACGGTCCATAATCAATCTCTTTATCCCCCTTTTGAAAAATTTTTAACACTTTTCCTTTTTTTATACAGCCGTAACAATATTACTTTTTTCTATGAAAATACTTTTTCATGACACTTCAATAGACGCCTGCGTCATAAGCTTAATTTATGTTTTTGTTTAACTGCCCCTTAATTTAGGGCAAGTATACGTCCCTGCTAACTAGCCTGAGCTACGAAGGTTGTCAGAGCTCTTAAGGTGTAAATGAACTAAAAATTTCGCTCACTAATTCGTATGTTGAGATCGTTTGCGATGCGTTTTTTGGTCTTACTCTAGCATACGGTCCAAAGTCTATCGCTGCTTCTCCAGTATCGATAGATTATAGCTTCGGTAGCGCAAGTAGTCTTCGTTGTATGTTCCTAGATCAAGTATAAAGTTAGTATTTTAGGTTAAATCTTAGCGAACTATTTCTTTCTTCAATCCGGTAGGCGGTTTATCAGTTCTAGCTAGGTATGTCAATACGTGCACGGTAGATTGCCATTTGCTATAAAATTGAACAATCTTACTCTATGCCTTAGTAAATATTGTTATCCGGCTATGTGTTAATCCCATGGGTCGTACTTTCTTCATTTATTGTCTTTCTACGCATTATTGGTTGCTATGTTGATTATTCTTCTTGTGCCGCTTGCCTTTAATCCGTTAAAATGGTTTGAGGCAATATCTCTTCTAGTTGAGGCAAAATTATCTTTTTTGAGTATTTGAAGCGCAGCTTTGAACCGTTACTCTGATATGTGGCGAGTGTTACGGTTATTTTGTTAAAAATGTCTTCCACTACGCAGTATGTATACTCTTTTATCTCTGGCAAAAATTGGAAGCTTTCGTTAGCTGAGCTTATTTCCTACTTTGAAGCTAGAAACATTTCCATCCAAGTTACCGATTTCTCACGTACTTTTTTCATCATAAAAACTAAACAGCCCCTAAAAAAGTCTGTTATTGATGAATTAGGTGGAACTCTTAAAATTGGCGAAGTTGAACGCATCATCCCTACTGAGTTGGTGTCGAACGCATTCCATAAAGAACATAAGCAAGCAAAAAATGAGCTTTTAGAGCAGCTGCCTTTGGACACTTTAGCAGGAAAGATGCTTGGTGAATCCTCAGGAAAGTCACTTTTTGGCGTAAGCGTTTATTGGGCAGCGGACCTCACTTTTAGTGTAGGGGGAGCGCGGATTGACCATTTTCTAGGCAGTAAACTCAAAGAAGAACTTAAAGCGATAGACAAAAAAGCACGATTCATGGGCTTCCCCAGTGACAGAAACCAACCCCAACTAACTCCAGTTGAGGTGCTCAAAAAAGGTCTAGTTGAAGACCGCGCTGAAGTGTTATTTTGTATAGGCAAAAAACTATCCACAATAGGCACCACAATAGCTGTACATAACCCGTTTGAATTCCAAAAACGTGATGTAGAAAAACCTGTGCAGCGTAAAATTTTTGGTATCTCTCCCCGTATTGCAAAAATTATGGTTAACTTATCGCACTGTACCGAAGGCAAGACCTTTCTTGACCCGTTTTGCGGCGTAGGCAATGTCTTGCAGGAGGC
>CAYRSV010000010.1:40116-95497 GCA_964427115.1 uncultured Candidatus Bathyarchaeia archaeon
GACAATTTAGTGCCGCTCTTTGAAGATTTTCTAAACGAAGCTTACAAAGTGCTAAACCAAGGCGGCTACCTGGTCCTTGTAACGCCATATGTTAAGACTCGTGTCGGAAAACCTGTGCGAATGAACATTGAAGTTATGGCTACAAAAGCGGGGCTTACGCCTGTGCGGCTCTACCAACGGGATGTCTTTGAAACTAAGCCTATGCCGCCTCTAAGTGATGCGTCTTCTTTTATGGATGTAAGTGAACGCCATATAATTGGCCGTGAAATCAGCATCTTTAAAAAAGAGTAACCTAAAAAGGGATTACTGCCCTTCATATTTCATGAATTCATTGTTGATTATGCACAGTTCCACTTGTGCCTGCTTGAACATTTCTATGCTGTCGGCGTCGGCGTGATAGCGTTTTTCACAGACTACTCTTTTGATACCGGCGTTAATTATCATCATGGCACACGTCCGACATGGGGTCATTTTGCAGTATAGCGTTGCGCCTTCTAGTGGTATGCCAAATCTTGCGGCCTGAATGATGGCGTTCTGTTCGGCGTGCAGGGTACGAACACAGTGCTGGCTGATTTTATCATGTTCATCGATGACTTTGCGCATGTCATGGCCTGCTTCGTTGCAATGTGGAAGTCCAGCAGGGGCGCCAACGTAACCTGTCGTCATTATGCGTTTGTCTTTAACAATGACGGCGCCACATTTTCCACGATCACAAGTAGCACGTTTAGAAACTGCTTCACAAAGGTCTAGAAAGTACCTATCCCAATCGGGTCTTGCAGTACTGCACATGATTGTCCATCCTGTAATTTTTAGAATAGTCAGCACTTCAAATTAATAAATGTGTGGAAATACTGACTCTGCTTCACAGGCGGTTTATATTAATTAAGATGTGAAAATTTAATATCGCTATAAATGGTTGTTTCTTGTTTCTGTATCAACTTTGGTTAATTACAATTCTTTAATGATAGAATGGTGCAAATTGTTTAAATATTGCCTACAAGTATTCCTTAAAACCGGGATATTTAATGAAGGCTCGTAATTTCGGACCTGTTAAGGGACAGGCTTTTACTCGCAAAGAGTACGTCAAAGGGTTTCCCCCGCCAAAGATTGTCAAGTTCACAATGGGTGACACAAAAGCCGCATTCGATTATGAAGCAAGACTCATAGCAATCAGTCGTAAACAGATACGCCACATAGCTCTAGAGGCTGCACGTGTAGCAACAAACCGTGTCCTAATGGATAAACTAGTAAATGATTATTACATGCAGGTTCTTCCATTTCCTCATATAATCTTGCGCGAAAACAAAATGATCTTTGGTGCTCACGCAGACCGTCTCCAGCAAGGTATGCGTCGTTCTTTCGGCAGGACTGTTGGCACTGCAGCAAGAATTGAACCAGGTCAAACACTCATGATAGTCAGAGTCAAAGCTGATAAAGTTGCGATTGCAAAAGAAGCTTTACAGCGTGGAACTGCAAAGCTACCGATGCCCTGCAGAATCGTAATCGAAAAAATTGCCAAAACAGAAGAAGCAGCCGCTCCCGCAGTAGAGACGTAAATAGCTCCTTATAGCGCTATTAAAGCCTAATCCGGCATTTTTAGTCTTTGTTTTACCTTTTATTTTACTTCTATCTTTCTAAAACTACTGGTAGACCTTTTATATCCTTTGGCATCTTCGTTAAAATAAATTATTTGGTTAATTTTAAAAAAGAGGTTTTAAAAAAGAGGTGTTGAAGCTCAAAAAGAGCTTATGTGTATACTGGAGGTTTTAAGGTGCCGTTTTTCTCTTTGATAGCAGCTTGTGCCGCGGCTAGTCTGGCTATGGGTATACGGTATGGCGAGCAGCTTACGTAGTTGAGGTTGATGCTGTGGCAGAATTCTACTGACGATGGTTCACCGCCTTGTTCTCCGCATATACCTACTTTTAACTCAGGTCGAACTTTGCGTCCGTCTTCTACTGCAATGCTCATTAGTCTTCCTACGCCGTTAGTGTCGAGCACTTCGAATGGGTTGTCGTTGAGTATCTTTTGCTGGTTGTACAGGGGTAGGAATTTGTTTTCGACGTCTTCTCTTGAGAAGCTGAAGGTGGCTTGTGTTAGGTCGTTGGTGCCAAAGCTGAAGAATTCTGCTATCTCTGCTAGCTTTCCAGCGCGCATGCATGCTCGTACGACTTCAACCATAGTGCCGAATTTGAATGGAACAGTGACGCCGTAGCGATCCTCAGTTTGCTTTTTAATGCGCTGGATCATGGCTTGAACACGCTTTAACTCTTCACATGTACAGACGTTGGGCACCATGAGTTCCACATTCACCGGAACATTTTCCTTGACAAGTTCGCTAGCTGCTTCAAGTAAAGCTTGTATTTGCATCTCATATATTTCTGGATAAGTAATGCCCAGTCTTACACCGCGATGACCCAACATTGGGTTAAATTCTTTTAGATTTAGTATCGTGCGCAGAAGATTCTTCTTCTTTTCAAGCTCAGCAGCCTGAACCTTGATTAATTCTTTGAGTGCAGCCTCAGTATTGTTAAGGGACTCTCCAATATTAGGGTTAATTGTGCGAAGTGCAGATGGCAAGTTAGATACATTTTCAAGTGCCGGCTGAGCGTTTTGCAATGTTTCAATTTGTCGCCTGACTTCTTCTTCTAAAGGCAAGAATTCATGAAGAGGTGGGTCTAATAGTCGGATGGTGACAGGGCGTCCTTGCATCTCCTTCAAGATACCTTTAAAGTCTTCTTTTTGAAGAGGCTCAAGTTTCTTTAGGGCAGCTGTGCGGTCCTCAATTGTTTCTGCCAAAATCATATCTTGGAATAGTCCGATACGGTCAGCAGCGTTGAACATTCTTTCTGTACGGCATAAACCGATGCCTTCAGCGCCAAACTCTACTGCCTTCTTTGCATCAAAAGGTGTATCAACGTTTGTACGTACGCCTAGCCTTCGGAATTCATCTGCCCACTTTAGGATAGTGTTCATGTTCTCGGAGATTTTAGGCTCCACCATCGGGACCTGGCCTATCCAGACGTTGCCTGAAGCGCCGTCGATTGTTATGATATCGCCCTGAACAATTTTCTTATCTTCTATGGTTGCGTATTTTTCGAATTGATTGATTTTGATGCTGCCTGCGCCTGTTACACATGGTTTGCCCATTCCTCGAGCGACAACTGCAGCGTGGCTAGTCTTTCCACCTACTGAAGTAAGTACTCCTTGGGCTGCGAAGAAACCGTGAATGTCTTCAGGCTTAGTTTGTTCCCTTACTAAGATAACTTTCTTTCCCAGTTTGCTTTGGAGTTCTGCCTCGTCAGCGTCGAAGACTGCTTCACCGGATGCAGCACCTGGAGAAACGCCTATTCCTGTTGTAACTGGTGAAATTTTGCAATTGGGATCTACTTGACGGTACATCAACTGGACCAGCTTAGCTGGGTCAAGTCTAAGCAAAGCTTTTTCTTTAGTGATTAGCCCCTCATTAACCATTTCAACAGAGGTTCTTAGCATTGCTGTCATGTTCATTTTCGCTGTGCGCGTCTGAAGCATGTACAGTCTTCCGTTCTCTACGGTAAACTCCATATCTTGAACTTCTTGGAAGTGGCGTTCAAGTATTTGTCTTACCCTTAGAAGTTCCTCGTAGACCTTTGGCGCGGACTGCTGCATCTCGGAGATGTGTTTAGGTGTTCTGATACCTGCTACAATGTCTTCACCTTGGGCCTTGTCAAGATAATCGCCAAACAGTACATTTTCGCCTGTGGCGGGGTCTCTTGTGAAGGCTACGCCTGTTGAGGAATCATCACCTAAGTTACCGAAAACCATCGTTTGTACGTTAACAGCAGTTCCGTTAGCTACGCTTGGAGGTATCTTGAATTCCCGTCGGTAGTCAACTGCTCTTTTTCCGTTCCAGGATGCAAATACAGCTTCTATCGCCATGAATAATTGTTCATAAGGATCTTGTGGAAGTGGTTTACCGGTTTTGTCTTGGATTATACGTTTGTAAACTTCAACTAATTTTTGCAGATCAGCCGTTGTAAGTTCCGTATCGTATTTTACGTTTCTTTCTTTCTTTAGGTCTTCCATGGCGTGATGGAAAAGGTCGCTGTCTATATCTAGCACGATAGATCCGAAAAGTGAGATAAATCTGCGATAAGAATCCCAGCCGAAGCGCTCGTCGCCGCTTCTCTTAATTAGTCCTTGTACTGTCTGGTCGTTTAGTCCTAAGTTAAGTACCGTATCCATCATTCCCGGCATTGATACTGCTGCTCCACTGCGCACGGACACAAGCAGCGGCTTGTCTAAGCTCCCTAGCCCTAAGTTCATGGCTGTTTCAACTTGGGCTATTGCTTGACGCACTTGGTCAACTAGCCCTTCAGGGAATTTGTTACCGTTATCAAAATATTCAAGGCATGCTTGGGTGGTTATTACGAAGCCTGGCGGAACTGGCAGGCCGATTTGTGTCATTTCACAGAGACCCGCACCCTTGCCGCCTAAGAGTTTTTTATTCTTTCCGTCCCCTTCTGAGAAAGGATAAACGTATTTAGTCTTAGATAATTTTTGGTCAGAGTTAGACATGTCCGCTTCCTCTGATTCTACCTATTTTCTGAATCAAATAAAGATTACTATGATAAGTTGCCTTCTTGAATAGAATAAGGGCTATGATGGTAAATCTCTTAGATGCGCCATTTTTGACCTGCCTATTGTATGGCATAAGTGAAAATGTTGATTGTTTGTCTATCTCAGCTGTGGCTAACAGAGAAAAACTTGCTGTTGAGTTGATTAAAAATGTAACCCTTTTCTTCTTCTGTTTTATTGTATTAGTAATATTGATCTAAGGTGTGAAAGATGAAAGGCTTTGATTTTGAGGAAGAACGTATCAAACAGGAAATAGCCAAGCTTAACGCGAAACGTGTTTTATTACAAATGCCTGAGGGTTTAAAACCTGAGGCTCCTCGGATATCAAAGTATGTTGAGAGGGCAGGTGCCTTGCCTATTGTGTCTGGTGATCCTTGTTATGGTGCATGTGATGTGGCAACTTCGGAGGCAGAGAACTTGGGTGTTGACCTCATTATTCATTTTGGGCACGCAAAACTGCTCAAGCACGAGAAGATTCCAACCATTTACCTTGAGGCTAGGGCAACTGTAAACGTTGACGCTGCGATCTTAAGTTCCATTCAGTTGCTTAGTGGCTACACCCGTATCGGACTAGCCACCACAGTTCAACACGTACAGACCCTTGATGGTGTACGTGAACTTCTTACGCGTGCAGGTAAAACTATAGTTGTCGGCGACGCAGGTAACTTAGCATACCCAGGACAGGTAATTGGCTGTGATTATAGCAATGTTAAGTCTATTATCTCGGATGTAGACGCATTTCTCTTTGTAGGCGGGGGGCGTTTTCACGCTTTAGGGGTTGCTTTGGCTACTTCTAAGCCAACAATAATAGCTGATCCTTATTCACAGGCCGCCTACGCCATAGATGCAGAAGTTCAGAGAATCCTCAAACAACGCTTTGCAAGTATCCAACAAGCTCAAGATGCTAAAAGCTACGGAATACTAATTAGCCTAAAGCCTGGGCAAAAACATTTTGAAGAAGCCCTAAAAATAAAAGAAACCATTGAAAAGATGGATAAAGCAGCTTATCTTTTAGCTGTTAGAGAGGTTTTACCCGAGGTACTAAATGAATTTCCAACTATTGATGCCTTTGTGAATACCGCTTGTCCACGGATATCGCTTGATGATGCTTCAAAATTCAAAAAGCCCGTATTGACAGTAAACGAATTCAAGGTGATTTCTGGAGAATTCACATGGGAAAATGTGCTCAAAAAAGGCTTATTCGAAAGTTAGATCTCGAGATGTTCATTGCCAAGCTTAAGCCGCATCCTTCGCCTAGTGCCAAGCTTGAACAATACACTACTTCAGAGTCAGTGGCAGCTACGATGATGTATTTGGCGACTTATAGTTTTGGCGATATTGAGGGTAAACGTGTTCTGGATCTAGGCTGTGGTACAGGTAGGTTAGCTTTGATAGCTGCTTTCTTAGGTGCACAATCAGTTGTGGGTATCGACATTGATCGCAGAGCAGTTGAAGTAGCCTTAGAAAACTCCTGCGCTGTAGGCTTAGAAGGCGCGGTTGATTGGATAATAGGTGATATTGGTGCAGTAGCCGGCAAATTCGACACCGTTATACAGAATCCTCCCTTTGGGGTACAAAAGCGCGCTGCGGATCGTAAATTTTTAGAAAAAGCCCTGCAAGTCGGAAGCACAATCTATTCGCTTCATAACCATCCCTATTGTGATGGGAAACTAAATAGAAAGTTTAACGCTGCTAATGGTCGACCACTCCAAGTTGAGGCCTCTCCATTTCTAAAAGACCTTATCGAACGCTATGGTGGAAAGGTTAAGGCTGTTTACGCTTTGCCTTTGATAATCCCACACATGTTTGGCTTTCACACGCGGGCACGTCATAAAGTTGTCATAGACTTATATATTATAAAGAAACAGTAGTTATCCTATTCTATTATGCAATGTTACTGTTGTCCACATCAAAAGGTTTATTGCGTAGCTTGAAATTTATGAAATATACTCGTTTAGCGAACGTCTCAATGTCCTAATATTTCCCGGTAAGGGTATTCCTATGGCTTTAAAAGCATCTGAACAAAACGGTAATTTGGTGTTGCCTGGCGAACGTCTAGGCGTAATCGAAGAGTTTATTCCTGACTCGGGCACCTATGTAAAAGACGGTGTCATTTACTCAAAAATTGTTGGACGCGCCTTGATGGATGTGCTTAACAAACGTGTTTCTGTTTATCCGCTTATTAATGGGGCTGTAGTCCCTAGAGTGGGGACTATAGTTGTTGGTCAATGTGGCAATGCTCAGTCTGATAACGTATTGGTCCGCATATTTGAAGTCGGCGCAAAGAAAAAAATGTCTGGTGTTTTTAGCGGCATACTGCACATCTCAGATGTCTCAGATCACTATACCACCTCAATGAATGAGGTCTGTAAAACCGGTGATATCATCCGTGCAAAAGTCATAAGTGAGAAAAACCAGATATTCCACTTGACAACCGCTGACAGAAAGTTGGGTGTTTTACATGCTTTCTGCTCTAACTGTAGTACCCTGCTTGAGCAGCAACGGCATGAAATGCGTTGCCCTAAATGTGGCAATATTGAAAGGCGCAAGACAGCAGCCGACTATGGAAAAGAAGAGATCTAAAGGGGATGAAAAATGAAAGTCAAAATACTAAAACGAACCGATAATGAACTTAAGATTGAACTCGAAGGCTCTGGGCACGGAGTATGTAATTTGCTCCAGAAGCGCCTTTTAGAAGATCAAAACGTTGACCAAGCCGGATATGACGTACCTCACCCGCTAGCATCTAACCCAGTAATTTACGTGCGAATGAAGGGCGGAGTAAACCCTGCTGATGCATTACTTGAAGCAGCCAACGCAGCCATCGAAGCAAATGCAGCTTTTGGCAAAGCCCTTAAAGCAGCCCTCAAATCCTAAAACCATACCGTAGGTCAGCCAAGACCTATGCTGGTTAGTATTCTCTCTATTTTACTTTTGTTTTTAATAATCTGATTACTCTTTGGCTAGTCGTGGGCTAGTTAACCTTATAGCTTGTTCAGTCTCTTATCAATTATAGGGGAGAGATGCTTGATTACTAAGCGACTGCACATTATTAAGCCTGAAATCCGCGTTCTGGGCATAGATGATGGAAGATTTATCTCCCGATCAAAAAGTCAAGTGCTTGTAGTGGGAGTGGTTTTCCGAGGTGGTTTTTGGCTTGAGGGTATTATGAGTACAAAAATAGAAGAGGATGGGCTGGATGCTACCGAACAAATCAGTCGCATGATAATCAATTCGCCCCACTTCAAACAGCTACGCGTAATTATGCTTAACGGCATAACGTTTGGTGGCTTCAACGTCGTGGACATCCAAGCGCTCAACGCGAAAACAGGACTTCCTGTTATTGTAGTTACGCAGAAGAAGCCCTGCCTATCTGAAGTCCAAGCGGCGTTGAAGAATTTGCCCCACAGTGAGGAGCGCTGGCATGCTATCCTCAACGCGGGAGAACTTTTTACAATGAATGCTAAATTGGGCAAACAACAGTTATATGTTGAAGTCGCAGGAATCAACAAAGAGGTAGCTCAAAAAATTATATCTTTGACTTCTACAAGAAGCAACATCCCAGAGGCTTTGCGGGTCGCTCACCTTATTGCCTCTGGGATTAGTTGTCTGGAATAAGCCTATATACCACATGCTACCTTAACATACCCAAAAAGTTAAAAATCTCTCTGTCAACAGAGACGGATAACGGAGTAACAAAGCATGGAATTCTGTCCGAAGTGTGGGTCTCGTCTAGAACCTAAGAAATCAAAAAACAGTAAAGAAGCAACAATTGTTCTTGTTTGCCCTAAGGACGGATACAAGAAGGAGTCTGGCGAAAAAGTGGAACCACCGAAAATCGGCAAAGTCATACAACACAATCCTCAGCAACTTGTAGCCGTTATTGGAAAAGAAGAACAGAAACTACGAACGCTCCCCACAGTAAGAATAGAATGTCCCAAATGCGGGAACAATATCGCCTACGTCTGGCAAGTCCAAACTCGCGGCGCCGATGAGTCTTCAACGCAATTTCTGCGCTGCACTAAATGCAATTATACCTTCAGGGAGTATAGCTAAAAGTTAATCTCCCTTATTCTTCTCTTTTAGAAAATTTTGAGTTAAATGCACCAAATAATAAGTCTGATAAAATGTTTTAATTAAATTGTTTGATGCAGTTCTCTCCTTTTTTGTGATAACTTTTTAAAAGGTTGTTTTAGATCGATCTGACTATGCTTATAACCCAGTATGGCGGGAGTAAAGGTTCCCTATGATATATTTTTCTTCTGTTTTTATTTTATAAAAAACTTCGTTTAAAGAATACTTTTATCTATAAGTTGTATGCTTAACTGCGTAAGTCTTTAAAGCATAACTGCATATGCAATAAGAGAGGAAAAGAGGATGTTTAAGCTTAAAGTCACAGACGCCAAATTACTAAGAGACATGGCTACTGCAATCTCTATTCTCGTTGACGAAGCAACTTTCAAAATTGAGCCAGATGGATTAAAGCTACGGGCGATGGATCCTTCTCGTGTCGCCATGATTGATTTTGAATGGCCTAAATCAATCTTTGAAGAATACGTCTCCAACGAGCCCACAAAGATGTGCATTAACATAAGTGAATTGCTAAAACTGCTTAAACGTGCCGGCAAAGACGAAGCCGTCGAGCTATCACTTGACGACGCCACCGGACGATTGCAAATTAAAATCAGTGGCAAATACAACAGAAACTTTACTATGCCCACGCTTGAAGCATCCGAAGAAGAAGTTCCTACACCAAAAATTACCTTTAACGTAAAGGCTAAAACTACCACTCAAGGTCTTAGTCAAGCCATAGAAGATGCACAGCTAGTCAGCGACCATGTACGTATCGAAGCTGATGCAGAAGCACTGACCCTTAACGCTACTGGTGATTTGATGGGTGCAAACATTACCCTGCAAAAAGGTAGTGATGCCCTGCTGGATCTCGAAGTCAAAGAGCCCTCCAAAGCAACCTTCAGCCTAAGCTACCTGTCTGAGATCATAAAAGCCGCCAGCGCCACCAGTGACATAGCCATAATAGAATTCTCTTCCGACATGCCTGTACGCATAGACTTCCAGCAAACCAAAGAAGGCAAACTGACATTCTTCTTAGCGCCGAGAATCGAAACAGAATAAATTAAGTAAAATGGCATGTTGTTGAAAACTGAGTTTGTCAAGATTTTATCTTGCCAATATCCTTTTCTTAAAGAAACAACTGGGATATGTGGCTACTAGGACTGAAAATTAATGTTGTTCTTCTTATTTTATGACTTTAATCCTCTTCATTTTATTATAAAATGGATTTTTATGATGTCGAATATTAAGTTGATATATCTAGTTTTGTGGTTATAATTGATTTTCAAACAGAAAACCTAAGAAGGGCCGTAACTCAATTTGTAGTCGGGTGCTCGTATAGCCATCTCAACGACTGATATGATAAAATATCCTTTTTTACCTCAAGCAAGGCAGCATATTGCAAAAAACGAATTGGAATTTCAAGCAATAGCTGAATTACCTCTAATTAGGGAGAGGGCAAAGCAGCGAGTATCTGCAGCATTTATGATTTCACATTATTTATCAGAAAAACCTAACATTGATTATGAAATTGAGATAGCGTCATTTCCAGTTGCTATCTTATATGTCGCCGGGGCAGGTGACCGTAGTCTTATAGAACGCTTCGCTCTTGTCGAAGCACAACAGGTTAACAGATACCTTATGGAAGAAAAAAATCAAGATGTTATTCTCGAAATTGCAAAAACTTTCAAATGGAATGTTCAAATTGATAATTCGCATAGATTATATCTGCATTTCGAAAAATTTATTGAAAATGCTACTAGGGGGCGATTAACTCACTCTTTAAAGTGGAAGCTTGTAAATCGAGAACTTAAAAATGGGTGGGTTGGGTTAACACCTTTTGAATTAGCTAGACTTCTACAAGAAGAGGTTAAAAAACGCATTGAAGAAGCTGCTACTCGAGAAGTAAAGAGTATTCCTCCAGAATTACAAAATGATATAGATGAGCTTAAGGATAGTTTTCTAAAGATGAAGCCTCATTTGGAGGAATTTGATCAAATAGTTCATGCACAGGAATCAGAATATCCTCCATGTATAACTGGCTTTATGAAAAGAGCATCACAAGGGCAGCATCTTTCTCATGTTGAGCGATTCACCCTTGTCACATATTTATTACATCAAAAAATTAGTATTGATTCAATAGTTAACTTATTCTCAAATGTTTCCGATTTTAAAGAAGATAAAACTAGATATCAAATTGAACACCTTGCTGGGCTCAAAAGTGGGATGGGTCAACCGTACGTTACCTATAATTGTTCTACTCTGCAGACTCATGGTGTTTGTCCAAAACCAAATGACTCTATTTGTAGATATATAAGAAATCCTTTGACATATCATCTTAAAAAGCAGCGTAAAACACAGCTTTCTGCTTATCAACCTATGCCTAAAAAATGATTTTTGGCTGTCGAGGTCGTCTTCAGAAATCTGAAGAGCATTAAATGTTTATTAAATTTGCATTTCATAGTTGAAGTGAAGGAGTCCGATGTTTTCTCAGTTAATCGGGGACTTTAAACCGCAGGTAGGTATCCTTCTTCCAACCTACTGTGAAATACAAAACATTGAGGCGTTGATTACCGAAATCAAAAATCTGCCTATAAATACCACCATTCTGGTCATCGATGACTCCAGCCCTGACGGGACAGCTGAAACTGTAAAGAAGCTCCAGCGAAAATACGTTGACCTTTTATTACATATTAGACCTCAGAAAAGCGGACTAGGTTCTGCAATAACTGATGGTTTTCGCATTTTTCTTTCTTTAAATAATGTCCCTCACTTTATAGTTACCATGGATGCTGATTATTCGCATAATCCAGAAGATTTGCCGCGGCTAGTGTCAAACATGTATGGTGGATGTGATTTGACTATAGGTAGTCGATATTGTAAAGGCGGAAAAATCGCTGGCTGGTCTTTTACCCGAAAAGTACTCAGCCGAAGCGCTAACGTCTTGGCACGATCAATCTTGGGCTTGCAACTTCACGATTGTACCAGCGGTTACCGCTGCTACTCCACATCATTCATTAGGCAAATTTTGCCTTTTCTTCACAGCCAAACATACGACATACAAATTGAAACCATAAAGCAAGCTCAGCTTCAGGGTTTTAAAGTACAAGAGATTCCCATAAAATTTGTTAACCGTAAACACGGCGAATCCAAACTCTCAATGGTTGAAATCGAAAACTATCTATCATATATCTTCAAAACAGTGCTTGCCCGATAGCCTTTTTGAAAGCAGACCTACTCATTTTGGATCGAGTTATCTTGAGTGATAGCTTTATGAATTATGTATGATTAGTAGGCTTATATGAACTTGGCTTTCGTTTATTACGCTGAATATCGAGGATAACTTAATGAGTCAAATAACAAGTAGGTGTCTTCTTTTTGGTGTACTGCTAGTTATGGTGATGAGTGTAGTATTAGGTGTCTTTAGTTTCTATCCAGTAACAGGTACAAAAGAATCATGTAGAACTATAATTGATGACACCTTCATCTTGTCACGACATGAAATCTATCGTCAGGGCTTAGGGAGCTTTCGCGGAAATGAGAATATTACACTAGTAGCTAAAAGTAATGCAAGTTATCCCTTCAAATTTGAACTTATAACCTATAATGGGACACAATACACTGCTTTAGCTACAGAATTTACTCATTCCTTCGCAACTAGTGCGGACTATTACGAAGCAGTCTTCATAGCTAAAACCTCAACAAGCGATCCCATAGACCCTAACCTGATTAGTTTACAAGTGTATGTCCAAAGCCCTGAAACATTTTATCCTTTTTCCTGGTTGGCCACCCCTGCCAGAGCACTTTTTGTTGCCAGCTGGGCTGTTATGATGCTACTACTTTTGAGACCTGAAATAAAATCTTCGTCATCAGCTACAATGTCTAAGTTGCCTGCTCTAAGCTTAAAAAGCAGGCGAACAATTCAATCTCTGGTTTTTATATCCTTAGTGTTCTGGTTTGCTCTTTTAGTGTTAAATAATTATCCCTTAGGTACCTTCGAAAACTGGTATACAGACAATGCAAGGCATCCTTACACAGCTACCCTGTTTACTAAGGTTGGCTTCTCTGTTTTCGATACTCCTCTTGGGCTATTGTCTAGCGGGGATAGTTCCTTTTACAAGTATGTGACTTGGCCAGAGATGCCACATCTTTACCCTGTAGGTAGTATTTTATTATTTCTTCCCTTTGGGGTATTGCTTGAAGCAGGAATGGCGCAGGTGGTTGTGTTAAAATTTGAAATTGTTCTGTTTCTAATTGCATCTCATGCTTGCCTGTATTATTTCTTAAAAAAATTCTGGAACCAGAATCTTAATTCGGGGCTTAAAGCCGTAGCCCTTTATATCTTCTACATTGTGCTTGTAGTCTATGCGGCCAACGGTCAATTCGATGCAGTAGCCTTCATTTTTTCGCTATTTGGTGTAATACTATTTCTTGACGATCGCTATGATTTTTTCCTGCTCTTTGTAGCAATTGCGGTGACCTTCAAGTATCAGGCAGGTATCTTTCTTGCGCCCCTAGTATTAGTTGGTTTAATTCGGCTTTTCCGTCAATATAAGCCCTCGACAATTGTCAAGAACAAGACGGTGCTTGCTGCTACTAGCTTGGTGATTATTAACCTGATTACTGCCTCCTTAAGCATGCCCTACTTAGCCAACGCACGTCCTGAATTCATCCTAAATGGTGTTAACGCATTTAGTCTTCATGGGCAAATACCTTGGACGCTACAATCCTTTACTGTACTTTTGTTTTTGAGCGCGACCTTAATTTTCGTAGTCCACGTTATGGATCGAAGCCGGCTCATAGCATTGTTTGCTATTTTTATGCTTCTGCCTTGTTTGACTATGCCCTACTTCCAGCCTTGGTATCTGCCTCTATTTTTCGTTTACCTGCTTATCCCACAGCCTAAACGTTGCCTAAAAGCCACTGTTATTTGGCTGATTTTCGTTGCTTTAGTGCTTTCTTTCGGCGGTCTGTCCTATAACCCCATCTTTATACTTGACCGAATTCGTAGTGTATTGACTTTTCCTCCTCTGGGTGCTGGTGTCTGATTAGCCGTTTTGCCAAAAGACCTTAATTGCTTGTATGATAAAGTAGCATTCAGCCTAGCACAATACGAAGTGGAGGAAACTGACTTTGTCTTCACGGGACTTTGTTTACGAAAAATTCTGTAGTTACTATAGGTGTTCCTCGGTCAAATTGCCTGAGCCTGTCTCATTTAGCCAACGTGAATTCGCAGTCCTGCTCTTCAAAGAACGAGCCATGGTGCGCCACAAACATTTTGCTGATCCAAAAGCCCTCGGAACCTTCATCAAAGACCATATCCCTTCAGATGTCTACTACTCCTGTGCCTATTATGATACACCTGACGCTGAGATGGAGAAAAAAGGTTGGTCCGGAGCCGATCTGGTCTTTGACATAGACGCCGATCATATTCCAACTTCATGCAATAAAATCCACGACGAATTTGCTTGCAGCAACTCGGAATGCGGCTTTGCAGGAAGAGGCATAACACCTGACAGCTGCCCCATTTGCGGTAGTCAAAAGTTCGAAGTCAAAACTTGGGCATGCGACCAATGCATAGACACTACGCGCAATGAAACCCGCAAACTCCTTGACATGCTCACCAACGATTTCGGATTTAGTGAACATGAAATTCACACATTCTTCTCAGGTCACCGCGGTTATCATATCCATGTAGAAAATGAAGCCGCACGCTCCCTCGATTCTATGGCACGGAAAGAAATCATAGACTATGTTTGTGGTACAGGGCTATCACTATTTGACAAAAGAGGTGAAGAGCCAGTGAGTAAAGGCAAGGGAAAAAAGAAGCGCAGTATACCTGCCTTTAACCTTAACGATTACGGATGGAAACAAAGGCTTAAAACCGGTATGCGCGAATTCATCAAACTCGCAAATAGAGAGGACCTGGCTGAGGTCGGATTGACCACAAAAACTATTACTATAATATTAAATAAAAAAGAGGCTATTTTATCTCGCTGCTTAGAGGATAATTTATGGGATAGTATTCCGGGGGTGGGGGTAGAGACCTGGACCAAGATAGCTGAGCACGTGAAGAACCTACAAGCGGCGCAAATTGATACAGTTGTCACCAGTGATGTGCACCGGCTTATCCGTGCTGAACATACTCTGCACGGCAAGACTGGGCTTCTGAAAGTAGAGTTCCCGGTCAAAGACTTAGATGAATTTGACCCGTTTCGGGGAGCAGTAGCTTTTAATGAAGGTAAGGTAAGATTGTTGGTCTCAAGCGCTCCAGAGTTTAGGATTAGTGAACAAACCTATGGTCCATTTAAGAACCAGAAAGTTGAGTTGCCCACCGCAGCTGCGGTCCTACTCATCCTTAAGGGTAGAGCAGAGGTGATAGCCTAAATGTACAACGAGTTATATGCTGCTTGGCAACTGGAAATTGAACGTTCTGAGCTTGGGTGCTTAACCCCTAACTTCTATACGCGGCTAGTAGCTTACTTGCAGCAGCTAGATGAGGCTAGCAAGTCGCACAGCGAGAAAAGTCTCAAAGCCAGCCTTCTATATCGCGAAATCTCAAACGCCAAATATATGGCTGCAGAACTTGTCTCGACCCGCTATCGCAAAATAATCCAGCTACTAATGTCTATGCAAGAAGTACCTACTGATGTCTTGACCTCTGAGGAAGTATGCCTATGTAATAACCTATCCCCTTTTACCAAAGCTTACTCACAGTTTACTGCATCCATTCTAGACGGTCAAGCAGCAGCCATACCTGCAGTTTTTTCCGTGCAAGTTAAAATCTCAAACCCTACAAAAGAAAACGAGACTACAGCTGCCCCCACAGCCACAATATCCGCGCCTGTTATCCCATCACCTTCAGCTGCTACACATAAACGGGTGACGGTACGGTTCCTTAAGATGGTGCCCGCTATTGTAGGCTCAGATATGAAAACCTATGGGCCTTTCGTAGCTGAGGATGTAGCATCGGTCCCTGAGTCCAATGCAAAAATCCTAATCAGACGGGGCTTAGCGAAAATGGTTGAGCTTCCTTAGGCAGCTAAAATCTTTTTCCTTCTAACTTTTATTTTGCGCCAGAGCCCTTGAGTAGCTAGAATTATTAGGGGGTAAGATACTATCCAGGCGACTGCAAACAACGGTCCATAGTAGAAGTGAAACATGTCAATGTCTCCTCCTCCTATGTCAATCAGGAATATGTTGACTACTCTTAGCGAGTTAATAATGTATGTGATTATGACGCCGAAGGTAAAATAGCCGATTTTTGCCTTCCAAGAAAGTGGTATGCGTTTTAAAAATAATAGAGTAACTACAGTGAAGATGAGAAAGCTTTCGATGCCTGCGCAGGGCCAAGCAATCTTGAATGTCGAAGAAGCGCCTGTGGTCAATTCCGATGCTGTTAAGACAGGCATATTGCCTTGCAGACTGTTGTGTTCGTAAGTTATGCTTGTTGAGTAACCCATGATTCCTAGGATTGAGGCTGCCAGCATAGTAGTGGTGGGTACAAAAATCTGAAACGGCGTAAACTGTCCATATGGAAACATGTTATCGATAGTATATAGAGCACCAACTAGCACTAGAAAGAAAGTGGGTACAAAAAAAGCCTTCAGACCTTTGAAGCCAAAGGCTATAGTTACAAGTAGACTAAACAGGGCAGCGAAAATTAAGTATTCTATTGAGAGTGGCATGGAGCTTGCCCACTGGATATGGCTTTGTATCGCCCAACTTGTTATAGCTCCGTTCAGGTCCCAGTAGTTTGCAGCGACAACGTAAACTGTCGGCAACGTCAGCGCTACCGCAAACGCCACCCCTCGAACCGACCAAAGCCTGCCAAGCCTGTTTTCCAGTAGCATCTCCCAATCCAAAATCAACTCTAATCCGACTAGCCAGATAAAAAACAGCTGGAAGGTTCTGCCTTTCCACATTAACTCAAATGAACCAGCATCTAGCAGATACAGCCAGAGAAGTGGCACCGTAAATGCCGCTACCAAAAGCAGTTTTACCAGCAAACCAAAGTGCTTCTTGACGGACCTCTCAGCATTAATCATCAAATAATCAGCCTATGCGTGCTAATACAGTAAGATGAGTTACCATAAAAATATGCATTACTATCCGCGTAAATTGAAAGTGTTTTTTGTAGGCTCAAGCAATTGGTATAATTTGTGCATTATTTAACGGAGGGGTCTTCTTAACCTTGAACAGAAGTCTTGTAACTTGCCTCGTTAGTCTGGTTGGGGTATGCGCCTAATTGTCTGGCTTTTTTGATTGGCACTTTCACGAGGAAGGTGCATCTAAAAATGGCATTTGGTAATTTCTATTATCGCGCTGAGATGGTTATTGCTTAGTTGAGTCAGTATGTTTTAAGCAATAGTGAGTGGCGGTCATGTTGTGGTTTTCAGTCTATGTCATAGGCTGTCTTTGTAAGCAAATAGCTATGATTGTAGATGACTAGTATATTGCTGTTAAACTGATGGCGAGTGTGATAGGTGCTAGGCTTGCTGTTGTCAGATAATTTATTCATATTGTCGCCTGCTGTTTATGTTATCATTTAACAAAGCATGTCTCAAAATAACTGCAAAAAATATGCGACTAAATCTGAAAATAACGGAATCAAAATCGGCCTCACAAAACCGAGATACTATTACAGCTTCGTTCTTTATACTATTCATATCCTATAGACTAAAAAGCGGCAAACCATCCACCAAACAAACCTGCGTCACACATGAGCAGACTGCTCCAAAAAGTCACAGAAACTACAAAAATTAAACAAGATGCTTTTCCAAAATCTGACTCGTAACATACTGAACTAGAAGCAAGTTTTAGTGTGTTTTTTGTTTGGATAGCGAAAAAAGTATAAGAGTAAGGTATGTTTTCTTATTGGCGCTGGTAAGTGATAAATAGTGAATACTCCCAAAGAAGTGAAGACGTACTGTCCTAGATGCAAAGTTCATCAAGCTCATGCAGTCTCCTTGTACAAGGCGGGAAAGCGAAGAGCCCTAGCAAAAGGCGAACGCCACCACGAACGCGAAAAAGAAGGTTACGGTGGACAAGGTTTCCCTCTGCAGAAGGAATTTGCTAAAACCACTAAAAAGCAGACTCTAAGGCTTAAATGCAAAGTCTGTGGCTATATGAGACACAAAGATGGCATACGCCTAAGAAAATTAGCCCTAGTATAAATAAAAAATTGATTAATGGAGAAAAAAACAAATGAGCGAATGGAATAAACTCATACCCAAACCACGTAGCAGCTTTCTACGCGTCAAATGCCCCAAATGTGGCAACGAACAACTAGTCTTTAGTCACGTAGTCAACCAGGTTAACTGCAACGTTTGCAGTGCTGTGCTTGCCGAACCCTCGGGTGGAAGAGCCAACATCAAAGGCGATGTACAAGCCGTCCTTGAGTAAGGATACTGGCAATATCTGAGTACAAGTCTGAATTGCCAGAAGTCGGTGACCTAGTAACTGCAACAATAGAAAATGTTGCTGACTACGGAGCACACACCAAACTTAATGAATGCACCAAACACGGATTGCTGCCTGTATCCGAGATTTCCCTTCTTGGATGCGCAACATCCGGGATTTTATACGTGAAAAGCAGAAAGTGGTTCTCAAAGTTTTACTCATAGGCTCAGAAAAAGGTTACATCGACTTATCATTTAGGCGCATCACCAAACATGAACGCATAGAAAACTTTTGGAAAAAAGACCGCAAAGGTGAAGACTTTTTAATAAGCGTGGTCGATAAATTACATTTACCAGCCGGCGAAGTCTACCAAAAATAGTTTGCTTCTTGAACAAAAATGTGGCTTATTCGCAGGTTTTGAAGAAACGGTTAAAGACGGTCCAGAAACTTACCAAAGTAAAGGTACCAGAAGAATTAACTAACAACTTCGTTCAGATCGGAGAAGCATATATAAACGTAAAAACGGTAAAGGTCCAAGGAACAGTAAGTACAATGCCTGAGAACCAACGACGTAATCTTCATCCAAGAAGCATTCGCGGCAACAAAAAAGCAGAAAAAATCCACTACTCAAAATTCAAATTTCGTGTTATAGTGATCCCAAAATATAGAGTTGAAGCCTTAGCTGAAAACTGGGAATATGCAGAAGACCTCCTACAAAAAGTAGGTCAAAGCATAATTACTAACGTAACCAAATCCAGCGGGCAAGGCTTCTTTAAGTAGGAGAAATAACTATGGTTTGGTTACTTAGACGATGCGAAAAATGCGGTCGATATACCCTAAAAACAGATACCTGTCCAAACTGTGGTGGAACTGTTCATGTCCCCCATCCAGCCAAGTTCTCGCCTGACGACAAATACCTTAAATATCGAATAGCGCTCAAGAAGGCACAGCAGGAAGAGCAGGAACAGCAGACAAAATGAAAAATACTTACATCAAAGAACTTAGAACCATACAAGCAAACAACCCTATTCTAATTGAAGGGCTACCTGGACTTGGATTGGTCGGTAAAATAGCTATGCGTTATTTAATCAAACAGTTAAACGCCCAAAAATTCGCATATCTATACAGTCCACATTTCCCATATTTTGTACTTGTTAACCAGAAAGGTAAAATCCGACTGTTGCGCGGTGCATTCTACTTTGTAAAAAATCCTAACGGTCCAAATGATATTATCCTATTTACTGGTGATAGCCAATCCCAAACCATAGAAGGTCAATACGAAATAGCTGAAGCCATGCTTTCGTTTGCTAAAAAGCATAATGTACAAGTTATAGCAACTATAGGTGGCTACCGCATGGAAACCAAAGACAAGCCCAAGGTTATCGTAGCAGGTACCAACCAAGAAATCCTCAACAAGGCCTTAACTGCAGGAGCAACCGTGAGTCCCATAGGCAGCCCAATAGTTGGCACAGCAGGCTTAATCCTCGGCTTAGCGAGATTCAAAAAAATTGAAGCCATCTGCCTTTTAGGCGAAACCCGCGGTTACTTGCCTGACCCGCTGGCAGCACGCAGCGTCATTGAAGTGCTCAAATCCCTGTTCACATTCAACGTGGACCTAACAGGCATGGACCAAGACATCGACAAAGCCAATAAAATGATAATCCGACTACAGCAAGTCGAAGCCACCAGAGTCCTACAGTCCGAAGAAACACGTAAAGAAGAAGATAAAAAAACTACGTACATTTCTTAACCAGCAGACTATTACTTTGCCTCAAAAACCTCATTCTTTACTATTTCTATGATTCTTTCTGCCGCTTTTCCATTTCCATACGGCGACTCAGCAGGCAACTTCCGCCTTTGCTCCAAAGCTGAGTTGATGGCAGATAAAATCTTTTCTTTATCAGTGCCTACGATCCTGGCAAATCCAGATTCTACGGCTTCAGGTCTTTCAGTTGAACGCCTCATAACCAGTACCATTTTTTTGATGGCTGGCGCAGTAGCTTCCTCTTGGATGCCACCTGAATCCGTCAAAATTAGCTCGCTCCTTTTCATAAGGGCCAAAAAGTCCAAGTAGCCAAGTGGGGGAAAAATCTGCAAGTTTTTTAGTTTGCTAATTTGTGAATACAACCCACTTTGTTTTAGGCGTTTTTTGGTTCGTGGATGCATAGGATAAATCACTGGTAAAGGTGATTCAGTAAAAGCTCCGATGAAGTTCCTAAGAACTTCCAAGTCATCCACGTTTTCTGCTCGATGTGCCGTGGCTAAGATGAACCTGTCGGCCTTGATTTCTTTTAATATAGTGGATTTTCTTTCCGCAATAGGTAGATGCTCGTTTACGGCGTCAATAATTGTATTGCCTGTTACATAGGTTTTCCCCCAGACATTTTCAGTTTGCAGGTGGGCCTTGGCGTTTTCCGTTGGGGCGAAAAGGTATGTTGAAATGTGATCTGTTAAGCGTCTGTTATATTCTTCGGGCATGCGAAAATCAAAACTTCTCAAGCCAGCTTCTACGTGACCAACAGGTATTGAGTGCTTATTTGCTGCTAGCGCCGCAGCTAAAACAGTGTTGGTGTCTCCTTCAACTAGGGCTATGGCAGGCTTAGTCTTTTGCAAAAGCTTATCCATATGGGCGATTATGCGCGCCATCTGGATGCCTGGTGAGGTAGCTTTAACTTTAAACGTACAATCTGGCACTGGAAGCTCAAGGTTTTCAATAAATTGCTGTGCCATATTGTAATCGTAATGTTGTCCACAATGCACAAATAAAGTGGGTATACTCTTTTTCTTTAGCGCCCTGAGCACAGGAGCCATCTTGATAATTTCTGGTCTAGTACCTGTAACTACGACAACTGGCTTCATCTACTATCCACAGTGAAAATATCCGATTAGCTACTTAAGCATGTATGTAAAAGGGGAATGTGATTTAGGTTTTCTTTAGCCTACCTTCACCTGGCTCGTAGAGTGTGCCTTCACGCAGCAGTTGACCAATCATACGTTCAATCTCTGAGCGTGACATCTTATGCTTGGTTTCCAGCATAGTAACAAGCGCATCTTTTTCAACAGTGCCCGTTTCTTTTTCCATCTCAATTACTGCTGAAAGTACCACTTGTAATTTATCACGTACGCTTTTTGGTCTGCCAGTCATTATAATGTCAATGTCTACTTTGTAGCTGGACATATCTATGCCCACCTCTTCTAGCGAACGTTTCATGAGTGTGATGGCTGCATCTGCATCTTCTGGGGTTACCTCTTTACGTAGTGCTGCACGTGCTCTAGCTTCTGCGACCCGAACCAGCGAATCTAGCTGTCGCGCTGTAATAGCTACCGGTGAGCCTTCGGTTTCACTAGCAGTACGCATAGCCAAGTAGAATTCACGTAACTTATTAAGTGCGCCTTCAGATAGTGAAGGCTGAATGGTCTTAGAGTAGCTTATATATTTTCGTAAAAGTTCAGGGTCTACGGGTGCATCGACAGGGCTTCTGCCTTTCTGGTGAATCTCCAAAAGGTGCTGCGACATCTTTGAGTCAGCATCTCTATTGGGTACATCCCTTAGCACGAATATGACGTCAAACCTAGAAAGGATAGTTACAGGTAGTGAAATGTTTTCTGCTACTGTGCGATGTGGTTCGTATCTACCCAATGCGGGGTTGGCGGCTGCAAGGACGGATGTGCGGGCGTTAAGAGTTGCGACGATACCTCCTTTAGCTACCGAAACAGTGTGCTGTTCCATTGCTTCGTGGATGGCAACGCGGTCTTCAGGGCGCATTTTATCCATTTCGTCAATACATGCAATACCTTTATCGGCTAAGACGAGTGCACCTGCTTCTAGGCTCATGCTTCCTCCTTTTTCGCGTACTACGGCTGCGGTTAAGCCTGCAGCGGTTGTTCCCCTGCCTGAAGTATATAAGCCTCTTGGGGCAATTCTGGCTACGTATTGTAGCAACTGAGATTTGGCTGTACCTGGGTCACCAATTAGGAGTGCGTTCATTTCGCCTCTTACAGTCATGTCTGGTAGGCTTCTTGAAACTCCACCACAAAGCAGGTACAGAACAGCTTCTTTGATGTGTGGATACCCAAAGATTGAGGGCGCAATCGAATTAATCAGCTTCTGATGGACCTTAGGGTCTTTAGAGAGGGCTATAATTTTTTCTTCTTCCTCTGGTGTTGGCGGGCTGGTTTCTGGTTCTTTGCCTAATGTTTCTACGCTATTGGCGTCTAGCTGAAGAATGAATGTTCTGAGTTTTCCTATGCCTGGACGTGATGGTGCAAAGGCTTGCACTATGCCGACTATGGCTACGTGGTCTCCTGGTCTAGCGATGTCGACTACTTCATCTCCGATGAGTTTGGCGGCTAGTGTCCGTGGTAGCTGTCCAGGTGGTAAGTCTTCGGGTCTTTCCTGCAGGCGTAGGTCCTGTGAGTCTATAAACTTGGATTCTTCTTGGACAAATTCGAACGGGCCGTCTTTGCCACAGTCTGCTCCTGTGCATACACTGGGTGCTTTAAGAAATTGACCTTTTTGTTCAACTTCGTTCATGGTTCCGCAACGTTTGCATTTGAACATGGCCTTCATTACCATGGGCCGAACTGGAGTTGCCCTCACTACAATGGCTTCTATCATGACAAGTTTTCCCATTTGTTTAGAGCCAAGCTTACGTAGTTGTTCATGTCCAAGGAGTTTGGTTATGCGGACCGTTACTTTGTCGATTTGTTGGGCGTATTCTGCGTTTTCGATTCCCAGCTGGGCGTATGCAGCATTATTCGCATGTTCCAAAAAAGTCTCCGGTTTATCCAGCAAGGCTTCGGCTAGTTTTTGGTCAAAAGAGAATAAATCTTCAAATTCTACAGTGAATGATTCTTTGCCTTGAATGGCCATTTGACCTATTCTTTGCCGGTACTTTTCTTTCTTGAAGAATTCAAGAAATCTCTCTTGCGGGTCTATTGTTAATTCTTTAGCCATGCTGTTTAACTCTCGCTTGTTTCTTCTAGTATGTGTGCTCTCCATTCGCTGATTGCCTTGTAGAGCTGATCGTAGAGCATTTTCTCCTCGTTAGTAAATTTTTTAATAATCTGATCAGTCTGAGTTGGACCTGACGCTAAAGAGACTATCTTTTTTAGTCTAGAATTGATGATGTCCCATGCAAGGTGTTTTGCTTTTTCATACTCTTGAACTTTTTCAGGTTGCCTGGTGGTGGTACTTTCTTCTTTAACTTCAGCTAAGTATCTGCGAAGCTTTGGGTAGAAGTCTTCAGCGAGTTCGGAGATTTGCCCTGCTGCTTGTACGCGTTCTTTCCATTGAACCTTATAGAGCTTAGTTGCGTCTAGCTCATCATCTTCGCGAAAATGTGCAATTCCTGCTTGTACTAATAAAAAGCCTATCCAATGGTATACTTCGTATTCATTTCCTTCCTCCAGTGGACCAACGCTTAAGCCTGCAAGTTTAATTTCAGGGTGGTTCCTATCTGCGATGATTTTTACTGGAGAGTTTTCGAAGCGAAAATCTAAGTTCCTAAGCTCCACTGGCATTTTTCTTCCCATAGTCCCTTAGTGCTTGGTTTGCGGGGCTTACAGATAGGCTAGGAGCGGTTTTAAATATTTTCATTAAACGTTCGTTTTTTAGACAGGGCTTTATTATGGCTTAACCTGTTATAGCAACTCTGTCTGCTCAAATCCAATTATGGCTTAGTTTGCATTGTTTTTAAAACGGGATTCGAATTTGACTTTTATTAATTGATAGAGATTGGTGGAAACTAGTGAGTATTGGTGGAAAAGAGTAAACTAAAGTTTTAATGTAACAAGTTTGTGACTTTTTGGTATGTTTGCTGGTGAACCTAGTCGGACCTATTGTTTATTTTGAATTCGCGTTAGGCTGATTTTATCGCCGGGTTTTACCTGCAGTTGGTCAGCTGCATTACCTTGATTTACCGCAATTTCTAAGTAGCCTTGGCTTCCGATAAGCATCAGGGGTTGATGGAGTTTAACATCTGTATAAGTCTTGGAAAGTTTTAACTGCAGTTTGCACTTTGGTAGCTCTATCTGAACGGTGGGTCTCCTCGAATAATCAAAGCTCCTTTCATCAATATTCGTGATGATATTTCCAAAACTGTCAACATGCAAAACCTCGCCCTCTAACTTGCCCTTATCTTTTATAACCTTGGTAAAAGTCGGCCTCATAATATCTCCTATTACTGGACCGAACTCTCCTAGAGGCACACCATTTGCCAGATGCGCTGCTGCAGGGGCAAAAATATCTCTTCCATGGAAAGTGCTTGAAACGCGATTCAACATTAAATGCCCGCTGGTAATTTCCCGAACCTCTTTTATGCCTTGTTTTTCAGCTGCTAAATTCAGCAATCCATTATCTGGTCCCACGAAAAATCCCTTCTCAGTCTGAATTATGATTGGACGCCTTTGGCTGCCGACGCCTGGGTCTATCACTGCTACGTGTATGGTGCCTGCAGGAAAGTATGACGCTGCAGAAGCCAGCACGTATGCGCCTGTTCGGATGTTAAATTTATTTACATCATGAGTTATGTCAATAATTTGTGCTGCTGGATAAAGACTTAAGATTGCCGCCTTCATCTCCGCTACATAAGGGTCCTTTAGCCCAAAATCAGTAGTCAATGTGAAGATTTGGGCGACCATGCGTGTTTAGCCTCCGTGCACTACTGGAATGAAAACGACTACATCCCCATCCGTTATCTTAGTCTCTAGCCCGTTGAGAACGCTGATTTCTTTGCCGTTCACAAGAATTAACGCGTTTGGCTTAGGTGCACCGAACTGCTCGTCAAGCAAGTTTCGCCTAAGCGTCGGAATCTGCTGCGTTAATCTGTTAATCAAATCAAGCAAGTTTTCGCTCTTGCTATCAAAGGCAAGCTCTTTAGCTCCTGAGTCCCGACGTAAAGAGCCGATGAACTTTAAAATAATAGCCATTAATTTCAGCCACCACTATAAAATAACTATCACAGATATATCGTTAACATTCGTTCCAGTAGATCCTGTAAATATTAATTCACCTGTGGCAGTAAAGAACCTGTAGGAATCGTTGTTAGATAAAAATTCCTGTGGGTTTAGCCCTTTTTGTTTTGCTACGGTCATAGTATTTCCATCAACTATTGCACCTGCGGCATCTGTGGGGCCATCGATTCCGTCTGTACTCAAAGAAGCCAACACACAGTTTTCAACACCCTGTAGTTTTAATGCAGCCGACAACGCCAACTCTTGATTTCTTCCGCCTACACCTTTTCCTATAACCGTAACAGTTGTCTCCCCACCAGCAACAATACCTGCAGGCTTAGACAGAGGCTTGCCTGAATATATGACGTCAAGCGCAACAGATGCTAAGTCAATTCCTACCTGTTTTGCTTCTCCTTCCAACGTAGTTGATAGTAACAATGTGTTTAATCCCTCTTTCTTCAGGTAATCAACTGCCATGAGGCTGGAAATTTTATTACTCCCTATAATTACGTTATGCACTTTCTTGAAAGCAGAATCTTGTGCCTTTGGGGTTTCTGCGATAGCGCCCCTAATACCTTTTAATATAACGTTGCGGATTGATGCTGGCATATTTGTCCATAATCGATGTTTTTCCAAAATCCTTTTGGCATCAGCGAAAGTAGTATGGTCGGGGGCTGCTGGACCTGATGCTATGGCATCCAATGAGTCGCCTATTACATCAGAAAGTATCAGGTTGAGCATGGTGGCAGGGTAGGCTGTTTTTGCTAGCCAGCCACCTTTAAAGGCTGAAATATGCTTTCGTATCGTGTTGATTTCGCTTATTGTTGCGCCACTTTTCAGCAGTGCGTCAGTAAGAGCTCTTTTATCTTCCAAACTTATTCCTTCACGGGGCAACGGCATAAGGCTTGAGCCACCTCCGGAAATCAGGCAAATCACTAGATCCTTTTCAGTAGCTTGACCTGCAAGTGCTAATATTTGAAGGGTTCCTTCAACGCCTGCTTGATCGGGAACTGGATGATTAGCTTTAATAATTTTTATGATACTTGTTTTACACTTGTCTCCATACGGTACGTTTACCCTTCCAGCAGTTATGTAGCTGCCGAGGATTTCTTCAAGAGCTTCCGCCATGATTCCGCTTGCTTTGCCGCCACCTACAACGTAGATGTTTTTAAATTGGTTTACGTTAAAGGAGTAACCGTCAACTTCTAGCGTAGATCCTTTCAACTTAAGCTTATTATACAAAAGTCTTTTTGGATCTGCAGCTTCGATTGCTTGTTCAAGGCTCTGGAGGGCTAAGGTCCTGGCTCTTTGTAGAATCGGCGTTTTGGCGTTTTCAACAAGTTGATTTTTATTCTTTATTCTATCCATTTTTCTGTTATCCGTTTAGTGGGTGTATTTAGGATGTTAGTAAATTTTTGGTAAATGAATGTTATAAACTGTTTTACATAGCCATTATTGTGAAATTATAATAAAGACGATAATTATATGAGCAGAGCATTGCTTGAACTAGCTTTGAGCTTGCCTGCTGAAAAATTTACTTTTAGAACTGGATCTGAATACATGACTCTTTCTAAGAAAGTATTAAAGAAAACGCATATGTTAGCACTAATCACAATGTTTAATGTAAACTGCGAAATATTTGTTGCTACATCCAAGTTAAAGATGATATAGATCACTGTGTTTTGACATTATTAACTTATAGGAACCTAACAAGGGGGTGTTTATGCTTACTAACATGCCTGATATCCCTACTAAGCCAATGGCTGATTTTGAATAGGTACTGGCTTAGCTGTTACGATGTGCAGCTGAAGCTGACCGGTATGTCCGCAATGACTAATAGAACATCTGACACCTCCTTATGATGACTTAGAGATATCAACGATTCTGTACAGGCGTGGGCGTAGGATACATAGATTACCCATAGTACAAAGAGCTGCAAAGTTTACAGGTGTCGGACTGGATGTTTTTGAGCTGGAGCCTACGTTAAAGGGAATTAATTGCTTAAGATAGGCAACGGTTGTTGTGATAGCATATATTTTAAGTGTTATTATAGACACGCAAGCAAAAACAGCAGGTTTAGCTGTGTAAAATCGTTATCTCTCCATTACCAAAAATCGCCTACCCAGGTTAATGTTGAGTATAAAAAAAATAAACCCGCTTATGAAGTTAGTATAAATAGAAAATAAAGAATTGTTATTCTGTTTCTTTCTTCGTTAAAGTTTCAACAAAATCAGCTGCAACTTGAACTAAAGTTTCTGCCTGTTTCATCATAATGTCCGTGTTTACTTCTTCAAGTTGTCCAAGCTGTTGGATAGTTTCTTCGATTTCAATTAAGAAGCGTAGAATGCCCTCGTCTGTAGGTTTGGGCTTTCCAAGCTCTTCTCGGACAAGTATTTCAATAAACGCGGGTTCGCCTAGACTGTAATAGATTGCGTTTCGCGCTTTTCGTATAGCTTCAACGACTAGGCTGGGAGCCATATAGGGTATCTTTTGGGCTGCCTCAAGTTCTGCTTTTGCTTCTCGTAGGTACCGTAGAGCCCATCCGCGTCTATACTCATCCATCATAAATGTTTCCAATCAGGGGGTCTTATTCTTCACTTGTGTCTTCGACGACTAAGCCCTCATCTATGTGCTGGTTTTCTTTTAGTACGACAGTGCGTGTTATGTAACCGGCGGTTTGGTTTCTTATTCTGGTAGTTGTACCTTGTACAAGTTGATCAACCATGCGCTTGTTATCGTCAAAGTTAGTTGTGAACTTGTCTGGAAAGCGTGTGAGTAGCTCTTTTGATAGGCGTTTTATTTGTTCGGTCTTTACTTTTCCCAATTGTTTTCCTCCATTTTATTAATTTTTAAGTTTTCACCGCTTGAAAGCGTAAAAACCAGTTCTCAATAGAAGCGAGACTTAATTTAAGCTTACGCTTCATTAACAAGCTTTATGCTGAAAAACTTGCATGCAGACTAAGGATTTATGTAATTTTTACGTTGAAAAATGTTTCAAAATTCTTAACTATTTGATCTGCAACTTCGCTAGGTTGCATTTTCTTTATTTCTGCAACAGTGTTGACAACTGTACTTACGAAGGAAGGTTTTGTCATTTGGCTGTTAAAAGGCGATTTGCGGAAAAGTACTGGACCGTCGGTCTCGGTTAGAAAGTTGGTTAGCGGTACTTTGGTTACGACTTCGCGAATGCCATTTGAGTAAACAACGGGTGGGCCTTCTGTTATATAATAACCGTAATCTATGGCTTCGTAGAGTGCACTCAGTGGATGGCTGAACCAGTGCAGAAGCACATGCTTAAGATTATATGAGGGCAAGATTTCGACTATGAACTCGGCGGTTCCCCGTGAATGCACAACTACAGGCAAGCTGAGTTTCTCAGCTAACTGCAGCATTTTGTCGAATACCATAAGTTGCTTCTCCCAGGTCGCCTCGTACTTGCAATCTAAACCTATTTCGCCTATGGCTACAACAGACCTGTTTTGGGATTGCTCTGAAATTAGTCTAATAGTGTCCTCAAGCTCATTTTCTTTAAGACTGTTCACGTTCCATGGATGGATGCCTAATGCTACAAATACCATTTCAGGGTATTTTTGGGCTAGCCGCAGAGACTCTATGCTTGTCTGGTAATCGCTAGCATTCGAGACCAATGCTGCTACATCTGAGCTTTTTGCATCCGCCACAATTGCATCCGTGTGCCCAGCATATTCAGGATCTGAGAGGTGAATATGCGCATCCACTAGCTTCATGTTCAAAGACCACAGCCGCCACTATTACGAAGCAGATTGCTTTAAAATTTTCTTTTCTAGTGAAAGAGAAAGATGTAAAACTCAATTTTAAAGCAATTCGAGATAACAAAGGTTAAATATTGCTTTAAAAAGAAAAAGAAGCTAAAGAGGGTCTCTATGGCAGATTTAGAATTAGCAGTAGCTCCCATGCACAGACTGTGCAAGAAAGCAGGTGCTGACCGCGTCAGTGAAGCAGCAGCAAAAGAACTAGCCAAGGCTTTAGAGGAAATTGGCGTTAAAGTCGCCAAGGAAGCCTTAGACTTCGCCATGCATGCAGGCAGAAAAACCATTAAAGCCGAAGATATCGAAATCGCAGCTAAAAAAGTCATGGGCAAATAAACAAGTTACCCCTTTTCCTTTTTTGTAATCAACCTCAGCCATGTTTTATGGGTATTTCAAATTAGATTGTAATAGACGAATCCCAGAGAAACTGGAAGTATTCGCGAGCAAAGCCGACTAGCCCAACGTGGTTGCTCCAAATAACTAAGTTAGGTTTATCTTCGCCTAGAAATAGCATGGCCTCTTTGCTGTCGGTTATGACTCCGCCGCCGAACATATGGTCGCGCACACGCAACTCACTTAAACCTGCTATTTTCTTGAGGGCCTTCCATTCCTCGCCTTCGCCTGCCGCCATAATCTTCACACTCACATTTTTCTTTAATCCTATCAACAGTTGATCCGCCGAGACTATGATGGGTTTTGCAAATGCGGGCGCAGCAATCATGACTTCTTTATTTGCTTTTTTAATTAGCTCTTCGAGTTTGGCTATTATGGCGTGTTGGCCGTGTAGGATTAAGATGTCGGGACGTTCGACTAATTCGCGTTTCTCATAAAGGGGCTGTAAGGTTTCGGCGATTGTTTGTTCCCAGCTTAGATACTTGTCGTCAAGTCGGCGTCTGATACATGCAGTGGCTTCTAGCGGGGGCACGGGGTAGTATTTATAGGGGCGGGTTTCACTGCTTTTTATCCAGCCTTTTTCTTTTAGGGCGTTGAGAACTTCGTAGATTTTGCTGTAGGGTACTTTGGCTTCACTACTGATTTCCATGGCGGTTAGTTGTCCGCTGTCAAGCAATGTGATGTAGGCATCTATCTCGTAAGCATTTAACCCCATTTGCCGCAGGGTTTCTTTTGTGTGTTCATCAACTGACAAACTGTTTTCCCCTTATTCACCGTAGTAAACGTTTGGAAACCTTCTTATTTATTATATTTGCCCTTAAATCACGACTACTCACAAACAAGATTAGTGACTAACATGAATATCATCAAAAGTACAAAATCCATATGTCCTGAATGTCTCATAGTGCTAGACGCGACAATTTTTGAGGAAGACGGCAAGGTTTTCATAAAAAAAGAATGTCCTGAACATGGGCCCTGCCAGGAGCTTTACTGGTCTGATTACGAACAATACATTCGGGCAGAAAAGTTCCGCAACGATGGTGAAGGCATGGCAAACCCCCGTACAAAGACTGAAAGGGGCTGTCCCTACGACTGTGGAATATGTCCAGAACACAAATCTCACACAGCTCTTGCAATTATAGACGTAACAAACAGGTGCAACCTCAAGTGCCCAGTCTGTTTTGCCAACGCAAACTATGCTGGATATGTTTATGAACCAACCAAAGAGCAAATCACAGCCATGCTTGTGAATTTGCGGGCAAATAAACCCGTACCTACAATGGCTCTGCAATTCAGTGGCGGTGAACCCACAATCAGAAAAGACCTACTCGACTTAATAAAAACAGCCAAAGAGCTAGGCATACGCCATGTTGAAGTTAACACAAATGGCATCCGTATTGCACAAGATCCAGAATATGCTAAACAGCTTAAGGCTGCAGGCTGTAGCACGATCTATTTGCAATTTGATGGGTTAACCTCTGAAGTCTACAAATACATACGCGGTGTGGATCTGCTTGAAACCAAAATGAAAGCCATCCAAAACTTACGCGAAGCAGGCATAACAAGTGCTGTCTTAGTTGTTACGTTAATCAAAGGTGTGAACGATAATCAACTTGGCGACATAATCAACTTTGCAACTAAAAACTTTGACGTAGTCCGATGCATAAACGTCCAGCCGGTATCGCTATGCGGAAGGCTTCCCCCTGACGAACGTGAAAAAATGCGCATAACTATCCCTGACTTTATGCGATTAGTTGAAGAACAAACAAACGGCATTGTTAAACCCTCTGATTTCTACCCTGTACCCACTGTAGTGCCAGTTTCAAAAGCAGTAGGCGCCTTAAAAGACAAACGCTACGTCGAATTCACCGCTCACCCACATTGTGGCATGGCGACCTACCTGCTTGTCGAAGGAGAAAAAATCTCCCCGATAACAAAAATTGCAAACATTGAAAAATTCATCAATGGGCTCGAGAAAGTCTATGAAGATATCTCTAAGGGCAGCAAGAGCAAAGCCAAACTCCGCCTAGTCGGTGCTGCACGACACGTAAAATTCAGCTTCATGAAAAAATACGTGCTTAAAGTCCTCACTGAAGGCGATTACAAAAGTCTAGGTGATTTACAACGAAAGTCGCTGCTGCTCACCTCAATGCATTTCATGGACCCCTATAACTATGACCTTGAACGTGTTCAACGATGCTTAATCCACTATGCAGTACCCGACGGTCGTATTATCCCATTCTGTACAATGAATAGCATCCATCGTGCTGACATTGAAAAGAAATTCGGAATACCAATCAAAGAATGGCAAAATAAGCATAAGGTTGAAATAAGCCAGCCAATTTAATTCAGAAGACAAGTGATAATCATGGGTGGAAAAAAGAAGCTCGGCTTGAAACAGATGGAGCGCCAGCAAGATAATACTAACGAAGCGAAGGCTAAAGAGAAGAAAGAGAAAAAAGCAGGTCCACCAAAAGAAAAACGCACAACCATCAACGTCATCCCTCCAGATGCTAAAAACGACAAAATCGTCGCTGAAGTCAAAAAGATGCCAGTTCTAACACCGTATGCTATAGCTACCAAATATAACGTCCGTATAAGCGCAGCAAAAGACTTCTTGGACCAGCTAGAGCAAAATGGTGCAATACAACTAGTCTCAGGCAACCATAATATAAAAGTATATAAGCCCTCCAACTAAGCCGTTTATTTTCTCATAATTTTATACATTTTCTTTTCTTAAACGGTTACCATTAGATTTATCCATAAAAAACATTTGCCATAAAAAGTAAAAAGAGGTATTTGTCCCTTAATAGGTTGTTGCCTGCTCAAGTTATTTGTTCTACTCGAATACGGGTTCCGCTTTTTACCTGCTGAAAAATTTCTAAGTTCTTGGTCACTTTACCCATTATGCTTACGGGACTATAGGGTTGAGATTTTCCGTAAAAGACAGCTATAGCACTGCCCATGGGCCAAAAGGCTATAGTGCCGGGTTCTACGGTTCGTTTGGCTTTTTCTTCGCCCATTTTAACGGGGATTTCAAAGTAGACTTCCTCTTTGTAGAGGGCTGCACGTCCTTCAACTGGCATTTTACGTACTATTGTATCAACGGTTCGAGGGGCCATGAAACGTACTAATTCTCCCTCAGCTTCGCCTAGATTCTCAATAAGGAATTTTATTTTTATTCGAGAGACTTCTTCACTCAAAGTGTCCTATCCTTCTTTCCGGTAAAACTGTATGTGATCTCTTCGAGATAGACTGTGTATACTTGATGTTGATATTTAACTCTTACAGTCTATTCATCAGTAACTATTTCCGTAGAGTTAAAGGTAACTTAATTATGATTTTTCATGATTTAAATTCAATACTTGGCGCTAAAAACAAGCTCTTTTTTATGATGTCAGTAAAAAGTGCAAAACTAATAAGAAATAGCCCTAAACATGAGTTGCCTTTGGAGTATAATATTGTCTGAAGAAAGTAATAGTATGTGCTGCTATAAAAAATACGACTGCTGTTACGTTAAAACCAGTAATAGACCAAAACGGTTTGTTAATAACGGCCTAGCAGATGACCAATTGTGTCTCAAACGTTCTATTGTATTTTTTCGACTTTATTTTTATCTATGTTTAAAATCAAAGGTCCAATTTTAATTATGGATAGATTTTGTAGGTGATATTGAATTTTATTCTGTTTGTGTAAGGTCAATGTTGTTATAATTTAGAAAAGAAAAGGGGATGTTATTTACACTTTTATGGTTCGAAGAGCGGGACTTCGATTTTTTGTGGTTCGTAGTCTACGAGTTTGCCGCTGAAGAATTGCTCGTAGGCTGATATATCCAGCAGTCCGTGGCCGCTGTAGTTCATGGCGATGACTTTCTTTTGCCCTGTCTTCTTGCATGCTAAGGCTTCATCGATTGTGCATCTGAGGGCGTGTGCGGTTTCTGGGGCTATGACTAGACCCTCGGTTTGGGCTAGCGTTCTTGCGGCTTCGAAGATTTCTGTTTGTCCAAAAGCTTTGGAGCGTATGTAGCCTTTGTATATTAGGTAAGATACAAGCGGGGACATGCCGTGATATCTCAGTCCGCCTGCGTGAATGGGCGGGCAAGTGTAAGCATGACCTATTGTGAGCATTTTAATTATGGGTGCAGTAGCAGCGGTGTCACCATAATCATAGGTGTAGACTCCCCTAGTGGTATGAGGTACGGCTTTGGATTCACAGGCAATAAAGTCTATGTCTGCTTTGCCCTTGAGTTTGTCTGCCATGAAGGGGAATGAAAAGCCGGCGAAGTTGGAGCCTCCACCAACACAGCCGATGATTACGTCGGGTTTGGTATCTATTATTGCGAATTGCTTTTGTGCTTCTAGGCCAATTATAGTTTGATGCATGGCAACATGATTTAACACTGAGCCCAATGTGTAGCGAGTGTCATCATTTTTGAGGCAGTCTTCTACTGCTTCGCTGATGGCAATTCCTAGTGAGCCATTGTGGTTAGGGTTTTCTGCAAGGAGCTTTCTGCCGAAATCAGTCTGATCGCTTGGGGAGGGGAACATTTCGGCACCATAAAGTTGTGATATTATTCTTCTGCCTGGTTTCTGGTTATAGCTGGCACGCACCATATAAATGCGGCATGCTAGGTCGAACAATTTTGCTGCAAATGCTAGGGAGGTGCCCCACTGTCCTGCACCTGTTTCAGTAACCAATCTTCTGATTCCCTGTTTCATGTTGTAGTAAGCTTGGGGGATGGAGCTGTTGGTTTTGTGGCTTCCTGCAGGGCTAAAATTCTCCATCTTGAAATAGATTTCGGCAGGCGTACCTAGGAACTTTTCAAGCCTTTTAGCTCGGAATAGCGGACTTGGGCGGGGAAGCCTGATGTAGGCGTCGTAGACTTCATCTGGTATTTTTACAAATCGCTCTTGGGACATTTCTTGAGCGACGAGTTCTTTGGCAAATATTCTTTCCAGCTTTGCTGGGTTTATTGGCTTTTTATCTATGGGGTCCAGTGGCGGCGGAAGTGGTTCTGGGAGATCAGCTTGTATGTTGTACCAAGATGTCGGGGTTTCCTCAACTGGTAATGTGATGTAATAATCTTTGTTTATGGGTTTGGACATATGTTACACCTTGTAAGTTGTTTTTGGCGTGTGATAATAATCGAAAGCTAAAGGAACATATTTATACGTTGCCGTACAGATTTGTACGTTAACAGTTGATTGTGCATGTGGGCTACCATAAGTAAACACTTCGAAGGTTATCCTGAACGATTAAAAGTAGCTCGCGTTCTAGTCGAAAATGGGTTGAGTGTAAGGAATCAAAAAATCTATCTCAATCAAATAGAAATACCGCCTGTGCGTATAGCCCGTGTGGCAAGCGTAGACCGACGCACCGTCAACGAGACCGTAAATGTAATTAAAGAAAACCGTGAACTTCGGCTCATTTTTGAAGAACTCCGTCCTGCAGGACATTCGCTAAAGGAGATTGCAAAGCACTTAAACTTGGGCGTAGTAGAGATTACCCCAGTAGATGCCAAGACTCGGGGAATTCTAGCAAACTCTGCGATGCTGCTGAGCAAGAGTGACTTAGGCATACGGCAGGCAATAGTGGATGATCCTGAACTATCGCCTGAACCTAAGCTTACACTTATTGTTGAACGAAAGATCCCGGGGGAACTTATCTCTGAGTTGCTTAAGATTAAAGGTGTTGCTAAGGTTTCTGTTTATTAGCCTGCGTGTTAGTCGATGTATACTTTGCACATGATTTAGCAAAAATTGAAAAATTTTTTTGAAGTCAGGCATGCTAGTGCATGCTATTTTCTAGAAAAACTTATATGCTTATTATGTGCTGTTGTTTTTCGCATTAGGGGGTTTATTGGATTTGTCGTCAAATACTCAAGCTGGCGGAGTGCCAGTTCTCGTACTAAAAGAAGGTACAAATCGCTCTCGCGGAAGAGAAGCGCAGCACACTAACATAACTGCTGCAAAAATTGTGGCTGAAAGCGTCCGAAGTGCCCTAGGTCCAAAAGGTATGGATAAGATGCTTGTTGACAGTTTTGGTGATGTAACCATAACCAGCGACGGGCGAACTATTTTAGATAATATGGATGTGCAAAATCCTGCTGCCAAGATGCTTGTTGAAGTTTCTAAGACCCAAGACAATGAGGCAGGTGATGGAACAACATCCGCAGTTATTATTGCCGGTGAACTTCTAAGCAGAAGCGAAGAACTAGTCGATAGAAATGTTCATCCTACTGTAATAATTGATGGCTACAGGCTTGCACAGCAAAAGGCATTAGACATTCTTAATCAAATTGCTATGCCCGTAGATTTAACTAAGGATGATTTTCTAAGAAAAGCCGCAATTACCTCAATGGCAAGTAAACTTGTCGCAGAACATAAAGAATATCTAGCAGATATTGTGGTCAAGGCCATATTTGCCGTAGCTGAAAAAGTAGATGACGGCTATAAAGTAGATATTGACGATGTCCGCGTGGAAAAGAAAACTGGTGAATCCCTCAAGGATACCAGCTTAATCAACGGTATCGTCATAGACAAAGAAGTTGTTCACTCTGGCATGCCTAAACGCATTGAGAACGCCAAAATTGCCCTGCTTGATACCTCTTTAGAAATAGAAAAAACTGAATATGACTCCAAGCTTAATATAGAACACCCCGACCAGATAGATGCATTCCTTAAACAGGAAGAAACCATGCTCAAAGCCATGGCTGATAAAATCGCCTCGGTAGGTGCCAACGTAATTATTTGCCAAAAAGGCATAGATGATATGGCGCAGCATTTTCTTGCACGAAAAGGCATACTTGCAATTCGGCGGGCAAAGAAATCAGATATGGAAAAACTTTCCAAAGCTACAGGTGCAAGTATAATTTCTAACTTAGAAAGCTTAACTCCAAAAGACTTAGGTTATGCTGCCCTAGTTGAAGAACGAAAAATTGCTGAGGATAAAATGACCTTTATTGAAGGTGCTAAGAACCCTAAATCAGTAACCATGCTCATTCGAGGTTCTACTCCACGCATGAACAATGAAACCGAGCGTTCAATCCACGATGCCCTATGCGTTGTTCGCGACATTATCCAAGAGCCTAAAGTCGTAGCTGGTGGTAGTGCTCCAGAAGTAGAAATAGCCAAAGAACTTCGCAAATACTCAGAAACTCTGCCTGGCAAAGAGCAACTTGCGGTTAAAGCCTTCGCCGAATCACTAGAAGTAATCGCTACGACGCTTTCTGAGAATGCAGGCTTGGATCCCATTAATGTACTTTCAGAGCTAAGATCCAGACATGAAAAAGGTGAGATTTGGGCAGGAATTGAAGTCTTATCAGGTAAACCCCAAGACATGTCTGAAGCGGGTGTCTTCGAACCTATTACAGTAAAGAAGCAAATGCTCAAATCAGCCGCAGATGCAGCCATGCTAATAATCAGGATTGATGATGTAATTGCAGCACAGAAGATGAAATCTCCTCCGATGCCTGAAGGCGGCGGCATGCCTCCAGGAATGGGTGGCGGTATGGGCGGCATGGGTAGTGGAATGGGGGGATTCTAATAACCACCACAATTCAGAATAATGTCTCTGTAGGTCCCCCAAAAGTTACTAGGTTCGAAAAAGCTCGAATAGTTGGCGCGCGCTCTCTCCAGATTTCTATGGGTGCGCCCATCCTTATCGATGTTGATGACAGTATCTCAAGTCCCATTGATATTGCACTAAAAGAACTAGATTCAGGCATTTTGCCTATAACCATAAGGCGTACTCTACCAGATGGGACATTCCAAGATATCCCGCTCAAGTGGCTTGCAGTCTAAACTAAACCTTTGCTTTCTTTTCTTTTTGTATCTCTTTTGCTTGCTCTAATATAGCGCGGATTTTAGTCCAATGTGCACCTTGCCAATAAACTGCAGTGCAGGTGGGACACTCCCAAAAGACATCATAGTACTTTAACGTGTTTTGTTCTGTTCGGTTTGCAATTTTTTCTTTTGATACAGGCTGTAATTTTGTGTTACATTTTGGACAACGTGACTTTTCTAAGTCAATAGACAGCGGTAGGTTGAAGCGGTGTGCAAGCTCTGAAAGTCTTTGAGGTTCATCTATACCTTCAACGTAGTATGCTTCGAGGTGTTTGGTAATGGCCTGTTGGTACAATGCGAAATCCCGTGTTAATAAAACTCTTTTTTCGTTTTTGGCTATCTTAAGTAACTGCAGATCATCAAGTGTAGTTGAATATTTAGTATCGTGACCCATCATGCGTAGCCATCGGGAAAGTTTTCCTAGCATGCCATCAAGGATAAATTTCATTTTCGCTTCCTCGAGCAATAATGCTGCCAAATCTATCTGTAACGTGCTGATCTTCCATGACTATTTGCCCGTTAACAAACGTCATTATAGGTTTACCTTGGACTTCCCAACCGTTAAACGGCGAATATTTTGCTTTGGACTGAAACTTGGAGGCATCAATTTTAAACTTCTCATTAAAGTTCACAATGACCAAATCTGCATTTTTACCCTGCTCTAAAATGCCTCTATCAGTTAAGCTAAAGATTTGCGCGGGTCGCTCTGAAAGAAGCTCAACAGCCTGTGTCAACGATAGCTGTCTTCTGTGAACTAGCGACAGCATAAGCGGCAAAGTAGTCTCCAGACCCGGCACGCCGGCTTTAACTTCCCACACATTGCGGGACTCCTTCTCCTCTGCTGTATGTGGCGCATGATCTGAACCAATGCAATCGATACTCTTTTCTGCAATGCCCTTCCAAAGGGCATCCACATTCTTTTTGTTGCGTAGTGGCGGCATAGTTAAAGCCCGCATACTAAGCTGTTCATAGTTATCTTTAGTAAGAAGCAAGTTATGCGGGGTAACTTCGCAGGTCACTATATTGCCTGCTTTTTTTGCCTTAGTTATCTCTTCAAGACCTGCCTGAGTGGAAAGGTGGCAGAAGTGTAACCGCATTTTTTCAATTTGCGTAGCAATCTTTAGCACACGATTTATAGCGGTGCTTTCGATACGTTCATCATGCGCTTTAAGGAAAGCGGTAATGTCACTGCGTTTAGATAGTCTGAGCTTTTCAATTTCTTTTTTGAGCATCTGGTGGTCTTCAGCATGAACAGCAACAGGAATATTTTGATCAGCAGCTGCTGTGAATGCCTCTTTTAAGGCTTGGTCATCATCGGGGTTTAGTCCGCCAATCTTCTCAGCTAGGAAGAGCTTGAATCCGATTGCACCTGTTTTAGCAATTTTTTTTATTTCTACAGTGTTGGTAGGGAATTCTGAGTAGAAGCCTACATTTACAAATATTCTTTTGGTTGCAAACTGCATCCGGTTCTGAAGAGTCGCTGCACTCATGGTTACTGGCATGTTATTGGGCATATCCAGTACTGTGGTTACTCCGCCTACAGCTGCTGCAGCTGTACCAGTCACAAAGGTCTCCTTGTAGGCAAGTTCCTCGTCGCGCAGATGGACATGAGGGTCAATGACTCCAGGCAAGACTAGTTGATTATGTAGGTCAATTTTATGGTCTGCGTTAGGCATGTTGGTTTCAGTGCCGATTTTGAAGATTTTGCCTTCTTCAATAGCTATGCTGCAGTTAACTATGTCCTGTTTGATATATGCCTTAGCGCTTGTTAGCACGTAATCTGTAATCAAGTTGGATGCGCCCTATTAAGTTCTCATTAACAATAGGAATATCATTTTCTTATTTAAAATAAAACTATGTATTAGTCGTGAAAATGGAAAGTGACTATTTTTCGTTTTCCGCTTCTATTCGGCAGTCTTCGCATAAATATTGTCCATTTTTTTCTTTGAGTCCTTCAGAGTAAACAGAGCAGCGGTCACAGTATCCTGATAAAGGCGTCTCCTCAACTTCTTCTGGTTCTTCCCGCACGCTGCCTTCAATCCTTGAGTGTTCCTGAATTATCTCAATAAGTTCCGGCATAACAGCCAATATATCTTTGCTAGATATCAGCCCAACAAGATCGCCTTTGTACATAACTCCGAGCCTTCGGATATCAAGTCTGCTCATTCTCCTTGCAGCATCGCTTATGGTTGCTTCAGGCTCTATGGTGGCTAATGGAGTAGTCATGATGTCTTTTGCTTTTACGTCTGCAGGTTGAAGGTTTTTGGCTAATACCCTTTCTACCAAGTCGCGCTCAGTTATCATGCCTAATGGTTTGCCGTCTTTGTTGCTTACAATAACGCAGCCTAGTTTGTTTTCGCTCATAAGTTTGGCAATAGTGTTTGATGTAACATCCTCTGAAGTGGTTACTACTGGACTACTCATCACATCTTTTACAAGCATTCTTGTTCTTAATCCAATTTCAGACATCTTTGATAACCTCGTAGTTTAGCCAAGCTTCGGACTTACAAGTCAACCAAATGGAAAAGCACAATTTAAGAGTTTGCTAAACCCAATAGTGTACACAGTTATTGATTAGCATATTATTCTGGTTGATTTATACGTACATGTGCCGGATCAGCCTGCTGATTGTATATGCGGTTGTTATTTGTTTTGCCGTTTTAAGCTAAACAATACCTATCTATTGATAGTCTAGTGAAAGATGATTTTTTGATAAAGTTAAGAGCAGGTATATAAGGTAGTAATCTAACTATTGAACCGAAGAGTCAAAAGAGGTTCAATTAATTGCCATATAAAAGAAAGAGCCGTGGAAGATCAAAAGGAAGCAAAGGTAGCAGCAGTCTAGTTCAATGTGCCAACTGTGGGCAGCAGGTGCCACGAGACAAAGCCAAGAGATCCACACGCCGAGTATCTTTCGTCGAGCCGCAGCTGGCTAAAGAGCTAAGGCAAAAAGGTACATACATTGCTTCTTGGGTCGATACCAAATGGTACTGTGTATCCTGCGCTGTTCACCGAGGCATTGTAAAGGTCCGAGCTGAATCCGAACGGCACTCTCGCGCAAAGCGCCGATTCTAAACTACTAATTTTCTGCTACATTATTTTCCTTTTTTCAAGGTCTTATATACATGATACGCCCTTTGTAGAACCGTGAAATTCGTCAAGATTGCAAGCGCAATTATACCTATGTTAAGAGCATGTATCCAGACAATCGTAAATAAGCTTGCTATTACAAGAATGAGCATACGTTCAGGGCGTTCAACTAGACCGATAGATTCCATTTTAATGCCTATTGCTTCCGCTCGTGCTCGGCTATAGCTCACCATCATGGAACCTACTATAGCAACAATGCCTGCTATAGTATTGCAAAGTCCGCTAATAATTACGCCTGCAAGCACAAGAACATCTGCATATCTATCAAGCATGGAATCCAAGAAGCCTCCGAACGGGCTTGCCTGTTGGTATGTCCGTGCAATGATGCCATCTATTGTATCGCAGAATCCTGACGCTAAAAGTAAAATTACTGCTACGAGAAGCAAAAACGACTGATGAATTGAAGCGGTGGCATAGGTTAAAGCTGCTAGTAGCGATAAGATGAATCCGATTGCTGATATCATGTTCGGCGTTAACCCTATACGGTGGGCAATTTTTGCTACCCGAGCCAGCTTTTCTTGAACCTGCTTTTTCAGTTTAGTGAGCATGTTAGGTTCTTAATTTTTATGTCAAAGCCTATTATTAAAGTTGGGCTGAAAAATGCCTTTGATATGACTGATATCTGTGACTATTTGCTAACTCTGGATGCTTATAATTGTTCATTGTTTATATTCGTGATAGTGATAGTGTGATTTAGTTTTCGAATTCTTTCGTTTGTAAACAAATGCACAAGAGCTTATAAGGAAGATATCAAAATACATATTTTTAGTAACGCTCTGTCGTGTGCATGCAAATAAATCCGGCAACGTTACACAAACAACAAAAGGTGTAAAAACAAAATGACAGAAAACGCAGACGTTATATTCATCGGAAACAAACCACCAATGAGCTACGTTCTAGCAATAATAACTAGTCTCTCATCAGGGGCATCTAAAGAAATAACTCTAAAAGCCCGGGGTCAAGCAATAACTACCGCAGTAGATGTAGCTGAAATAGCTCGAAATAGGTTCGTAAAGGATCTTAAAGTCTCCAAAATTACTATCGGAACCGCTGAAATGCCGCCACGTGAGGGAGAGACTAAGTCCAGAATGGTTTCAACGATGGAAATAACACTTAAAAAATAAACTGCAAAAACTAAGCGAGCAGAACGAAATATCTATTTTTCATCTTTCTTTTCTTGTAGCCTTATCTTGGATTCTTTATCTCAATTCAAAAGTGGTTGTTTTTCGCCTTGATTAGATAATTATTCTTAAATCGGTGGCAACAAATTTTCTGAGCAGGTAAGTTGTTTAGACTGAATTGCGCTTTTTTTCTATCAGTTTGCCTAAAAACGAGTTTTATTCTAAGAATAGCGTACAGAGGGCGCTATCACAAACCGAGAGTGCATGTGTCCCAAAGATTAAATTATGCTGACTTAATTTGGTGGGCTAATTAATTGTTTGTGTAACATGGTTGTTCAAGGCAAATTTTTGCTAACTTTTCTTGTTGTTTTACATGGCAAGTTTAAATAGCGAATTCAAACTAGAAGTATGCGTTCGTTTCGTGAGTGAAAATGTTAGACATTAAACTTATTCGGGAAAATCCTGAGCTGGTCAGAAGTAATCTTGAGAGACGGGGCGACCCCAAGAATTTAGTTATGCTTGAGAATTTAATTGTGATCGATAAGCAATGGCGTTTGAACCTTTCTAGGTTAAATGATTTGCGTCATGATCGTAAAGTCTGTACTGCAGAAATCGCAGCACTTAAAAAAGCAGGTAAAGATGCCACTGAAGCTGTTCAGAAAGCCAAGACTATAGATGCCGAAATTACTATGTTGGAAAAAGAGGTTGTATTAGAAGAACAGAAGTCTCATGAGTTGCTTTTGAAGTTACCTAACCTTTTACATGAGACTGTTCCGTTTGGTAAAGATGAGCATGATAATGTTGTAGTCAAAACTTGGGGGACTATCCCGCAGTTTAGTTTTCAAATTAAGAATCATCTGGAATTAGGTGCTGAACTGGGCATAATCGATATGGAGCGAGCAGCTAAAGTTGCAGGTGCACGCTTCTTCTTTCTCAAAGGTGCAGGAGTACTTTTAGATATGGCGCTAATGCAGTTTGCCCTTGAAGAAATGGTTAACAAGGGTTATACGCTAATTGAGCCACCATATTTGATGAAGCATGAACCTTATGAAGGTGTAACTTCGCTTGATGATTTTGTGGATGTACTTTACAAGATAGAGAATGAAGACCTCTACCTTATAGCTACTTCTGAGCATCCTATGGCTGGTATGTATATGAACGAAGTCTTCAGGCAAGATCAACTACCGCTTAGACTTGCAGGCGTAAGTACATGTTTCCGTAAAGAAGCAGGTGCACATGGTAAAGACACACGAGGCATATTTCGTACTCATCAGTTTAATAAAATTGAGCAATTCATCTATTCTACACCTGAAGATTCATGGCAATTACATGAAGAGCTTGCAAAAAATGTCGAAGATATCTTGCAAAAGCTCGAACTTCCGTATCGTATGGTGAATGTGTGCACAGGCGATATAGGTACTGTGGCTGCAAAAAAATATGACTTTGAAGCTTGGATGCCTGCGCAGGGCGCTTACCGGGAAGTGGTTAGCTGTAGTAACTGCACCGACTATCAAGCTCGCAGGTTAGGTATACGTTTCCGTGAAAAAGAGGGTATGGCGCCAAAAGGGTTTGTACATACGCTCAACTCTACTGCTATTGCCACGGGTAGAACTATAGTGGCGCTTATGGAGAACAACCAGCAACAAGATGGTTCAATTCGCATACCCAAGGTTTTGCGTAAATACATGTGTAACATGGACGAGATTCGACTCAAACGCTAAACCTTTTAATATAGCCTTGATAATGTGGAAAGTGCGTTCGGAGGATTAACTTGTCTACTAAAACCGCTAAACATGTTCGCGATAAATGGCGCAGCAAAGTATGGTACATGATAGTAGCACCGCCGTATTTTGGCAACGTTGAGTTAGGTTCCGTGCCAGCAGAAGAGCAAGATCAACTTATCGGCAGAGTCGCCGAAGCTACCCTTTACGATATCACAGGCGACTTCTCTCATCAGTACTTGAAAATGTTCTTCCAGGTTAACGAGTTAGAAGGAAAATCTGCCCGCACAGTCTTTAAGGGACACGAGTACAGTCGTGACTATCTGCGAAGCTTAGTGCGCAGGCGAACAACTAAAGTCGATGGGCTCTTTAACTTAACTACAAAAGACGGCTACAAGCTACGTGTCGCCGTTTCCGCGCTAACCTTATCTAGAATAAAAACTTCTCAAGAACATACTATACGCCAAATAATGGCTAAAATTATCAAAGAAAAATCAGCTGCTCTCACACTTGATCAGTTTGTCCAAGAAATGGTCCTAGGAAAAATCGCCTCAGATATCTACAATGAAGCAAAATTAGTTGCCCCGCTAAGACACGTAGGTATACGCAAATCCAAGCTTGTCGGTCAGCCAATCACGCCAGCAGGTCAAAAGGCTCCCTCTGTTCCAGTTGCTGAAGCTGAAGCACCTGAAGAAGCAGAAGCTGAAACAGGCGTAGAAGAAGTCGAAGAAGAAGCTGAAGAATAAATTTCCAGCTTTGCTTTCCAGTCGTCTAAGGCTTTGTAGCCTTAAACAATTTTTCTTTCCTTTTATAACCCTCGCTTATGCATGCTGTTTATTGGCGAATTGATTATTAGTCAATGTGTCTTTTGGTTTGTAGAGGTTGGAGAATTTGACTGTGACTTCGCGTGCAGGTGTTCATGAGAAGGGGACGTTTTCTCTTCAGAACCTGATCGATAGTATCAAGAAGAGTGAGCAGTACCAGAAAACTGGCGCTGTCTGCCTGTTCATCGGCGTGGCTAGAGGCGAAACCATTGAAGGCGAAAAAGTTCAAAAGCTTACCTTAGAAGCATACGAGGATAAAGCTAATGAGGTGTTGGAGAAAATCTGCGGTGATTTAACCCAGAGGCCTGGCATTGTTGATGTTCAAATTCATCATCTGCTAGGCGATTTTAACGTGGGCGAAGATCTAGTCTATGTTTCCGTCGCAGGCTCCCATCGTGATCAGGTTTTTCCGGTGCTGCAGGAAGCTGTGGAACGTTATAAACACGAAGCGCCCGTTTTCAAAAAAGAGCAGATTTTAACAAAAAAGGGTGTGACTGAAGAGTACTGGGTGTCCGAAAAACAAATTAATCATACATAACTGCTTTGATTTTGTTTTCCTTTTTAGGGCGTTTAGTTCAAATAATTGCTGGAACAAGTGTCTGCAGGATAATGTTGAGGGGATAATGTTGATTACGGCTTTAGCTGGAGGCGTGGGTGCTGCAAGGTTTCTTAGCGGGTTTGTGAAGGTATTTGATGAGAGCGCGCTTTCTGTTATTGTGAATACGGGCGATGATATGACGCTGTATGGTTTGCATATTTCGCCTGACGTTGACATTGTTACTTATACACTTGCTGGCATAGTGGACGAATCAAAGGGGTGGGGTATAAAGGGTGATAGCTTTAATTTTCTTGATTCGCTTAGGAAGCTTGGCTGCGAGACTTGGTTTAACCTTGGTGATCGCGATTTAGCTACGCACATGTATCGTACAATGCGGCTTAAGCAAGGCTTAAGACTATCCGAAGTTGCTAAAGAAATCCGGGATGCGTTAGGTGTCAAAGCTAATATTTTGCCTATGACTGATGACCGATTTGAGACTCATATTACTACAAAGGATGGTTCGATACATTTTGAGGAGTATTTTGTGAAGAAGGGCTCGGTTGATGAGGTGTTGGGTGTGACTTTTTTAGGCTCTGAATATGCTAAACCTGCTGTAGGTGTAATTACAGCTATTGAGGATGCTGATCTAATAATTGTTTGTCCCAGTAATCCGGTTGTGAGTGTTGGCGCCATTTTGAGTGTTAAAGGGGTTCGTGATGCATTGAAACGTAGTTGTGCACGTAAGGTTGCTATTAGTCCTATTGTTGCGGGGTCTCCGGTGAAGGGTCCAGCGGATAAGTTGCTGCGAGGTTTGGGGCTTGAAGTGTCTGCGTTTTCGGTAGCGAAGCTTTACGCCGATTTTCTTGACGCTTTTATAATTGATGTTGCGGATGCTGCACAGAAGCAGCGTATAGAACAGCTTGGGTTAGAGGTTAAAGTGGCAAACACCATCATGAAAAGCATGGATGATAAAGTTGAGCTAGCAAAAGTGGCGTTACAGGCTTAGTCCTGTTCTTTTTTGGTTTTGTGTTTTGTGAGCTTAAGGCGCGGTTTGTGTCATGTTTGTGTTGATAAGGATTATATCTTAACGCTTGTTAAGTAGGTGTAAAGGTGAGTTGGTCGTGGAAAAGCGTAGCTATGATTGGTTTGAGAAGCGTCGTAGGACTAAGGGTTTAGAGTTAGCGCATGATCAGATTTCAAAAGCTTTTGAGACGGTTATTTTATTGCATAAGGCAACCAAGAGTTTTTCTGATGGTAACTTGGCTGAGACTAGGGAGACTCTTCAGACTTTGTACGTTACCGAGGAAGAGGTTGATAGGTTGCGTACGGATGTTTTTAAGGAGCTTTCTAAGGGTGCGGCGTTGATTGCTGATTATCGTGAAGATTTGCTTCATCTTGTTAAGCGGCTTGATACGCTTGCTGATCATACTAAGGATGCTGCGCGTTGTATTGAGATGCTTGGTGAGGCTAAGATTCCTGATGAGCTTTGTCGTAAAACGTTGTTTATGACTTCTAAGTTGGTTGAAGCGGCGCAGGTGATGGTTTCGGGTATTGAGAAAATTTCTTCTAATCCTGCTGAGGCGATTGCAGAGGCTAAAAAGGTTGAGTTTATTGAGCATGCTCTTGATCAGGAGTATCTTAAGGCTAAGGCTTTGTTTGTTAAGTATGGTGGGCAGATTAATTGTGGTGCTTTGATAATATTTGATGACTTGATTGAGTTTATTGAGCATGCAGCTGATATGTGTGCCGATACGGCAGATTATATAATAATACTTTCAAGCAGAGATTAACCTTGGTTCTCTGTTTGTCTTTTTTGTTTTGAATTAATCCTTTTTTTGTTTGTTGCAATGGGTGTGTGGGTGGCGGTGTTGTTGTATCTTTGACATTTAGCGCTTGTTTTGGGTTGGTTTCCTGTTTTCGGCTTGTTTTGGGGGTTTTGGTTGTTGCAACTTTGGCTTGGTGTGTTGCATCTTTGATTCGCGCGTGTTGAGCTTTCGGGGCTTGTTTTTCTGTTTTTGTTTGTGGTGTTTTCTGTTTTTGGTTTGTTTTGTCGGGTGTGCGGCTGGGTTGCTGTTTGTCTCGGCGGCTGGTGGCGCAGGCCTCTAGTTGCTCTTGCTCCGGTTCCGATGCGGCATATTTTGCTGTGGTGCACTTGCCTGCATGACTCTTTACGCCTGGCATTCCTGCTTCCTTAACCACCGCCCCGGGCATCTATAGGCAAGTTTTTGTCGTCGCCCTATTGGAGGCTGGGTCAGGTTTTGTAGTATTTGCCATACAGAATTATGCCTGCTGCAGGGATAGCCGTACACGACACCGCCACGAATATGTCACGTGGCACTGTTGGCTGCTCAGGGCGGCAGCTCTTAGGAAAGGCGAGGTCAAGGCGTCGGTGACATAATAGCGGGCACAATTTTACCAGCCGTCTGTGCTGCTGAGGAGAGCGATGCGCCCACAACTGCTCCGAGAAACATCTGGGGAAGCAAACAGGAAGCTAAGCCCTGTTGAGGCACCTGACGATTTTGCAATTGTAGCCGTAATTAGGCAAAGCCAACATTAGACAGCGAAAACAGTAATGCCAGCCCGAAGGCAAACGCGTACACGTGGCGCTCCCACATTTAGCCGGACCCCTAAGACGTAAATCATCATAAAGCCAGTGCCGCTCGAATAAGGGCAATGCCCAATAAAAAAGCATATGCGGAGCGTATTTCCTGAGAAGTTTAAAAGCTATAATCATATCAGTGTCAGGCTTAAAGAGCAAATCCATATTGTGATAATATCATTTGCGGCATCAGGATACCATTCAAGCGAGAGCTCAACAAGCCTATTTTTTATCATACGATTGAGCCTGCAGCGAACTGTCTTTATAAAAATCCCTACTTCTTGGGCTACATTCGAGACAGCTTTTCCTGAATCACTTTTTAGCAAATGAATAATACGATAATAAATTTTAGCCTTTATATATAGTAGATATAGTTGGCTTAACTATTAATCAAGGTGCACAATAGATACTAATTACGAAATTATTTTGCTCTCATGCACCGTGTAAACTTTAGCTAAACAACTCATTTTTGTAGGAACCGCTATTCTCAATTCACTTATTCCATATTGTTTCAAAATAGCTGTTTGCCATTTCGATTATCGATTGATTATTTGAACGTAGCCAGATCATTTCTTTAATTGATTTTCCTTTGTGGGTAGCAATAAACATTATTTCTTTATCAAAAATAACCATCTCTACCGAAGGATTATGTGTTAAAAATTTAAAATCTACATGCTTAAACTTCGAAGCAAGCATAGGTGGACAAAGCTGAGGTGAGTTTAAGACTTTTTCTTGCACTTGTTTTTCTGTAATCAGTCGCATTTTTACTTTCTTTTTAAGTATGCAATCTATGTTTTTTTCAGCAACTAGCTGTGCCCACTGGATAAACTTGTGTGCAGATATAATCATATCCACACTTTTCTGCACGTTCTCAAACCCATAGCTTATTTTAGACTGCTTTGCTCCCTTAGGTGCAATAATCGTCGTTTGTGATTCATCTATAGTTAGTTTAGGCATATTTTCTTTTTTTAGGACTTGTTTGGCTTTAGCCCATAGTTCTTTGTTTTCTTCTTTTTTATGTTGAAGGAGGATTCGGTACGCCTCTTCCATGGGTAGTGCTGTAAAAGCTTTAGGTGAAGCAACTACTTCTTCGATTAATCCTTTCTTCATGAGTCTTTCCATTGTTTGATAGACAATTTCCCGCGCTATACCTGAAGCTTTAGAAATTGTTTTTACTGTGGCTGTCCCCAATATTGAGAGCGCAAGAAAAGTTTTCGCTTCATTAACTGTAAGTCCAAACTGAGTTAACATGTTGAGATGTTCGGAAGACGCGGATAATTCAGGCAACCCCTCTCTCCTCTGTATATACTTTACATACTGTCAATTTTAACGTTTTATACAACGGCAGCTTCATGTCCGATTTTTTATATCTCCCTTTAAAACCTATCTGTAAGTATAGAGGCACCTTACAAAGTCTTAAAAATTGTCACCATTCACATAACGTCACCATAAAATAGGAGTGTAAACTATGGAACCTAAGAAAAGGAAAATAGATACTCTGTTATCATCAGTGCTTCTATTGATTATCGCTTCTGCCCTTGTCACTTTGCCGCTTGCTAGCGCACATGACCCTGCTTGGAATATACCAACGTATGCATACATCACTGCTGCACCTAAGACCATAGGTGTTGGTGAAACCGCATCAATTATGTTTTGGCTTAACTGGCCTCCACCAACAGCTGCAGGGGCTGGCGGCGATAGATGGACATTTATATTAGAGGTTGAAAAGCCTGATGGAACAAAGCAGAATTTAGGAACTTTTACCTCCGACTCAGTCGGAGGCGGATGGACACAATACACACCCGATCAAACAGGCACATATATTTTTACGGTTACTTTCCCTGGACAAAAAGCCTCTCTATCTGGTCCAACAGGTCTCCCAGGCTCGAATAGCGCCTACGTTAATGATACTTTTCTAAGTAGCAGCGCAACGGCAACGCTTACGGTGCAAGCAGAAAAAATCTCTCAACCTGAAAGTTATCCGCTTCCAACAAGGTACTGGACACGACCAATCGAAGGACAAAACACAAACTGGTATACTATCGCGTCAAACTGGCTAGGTAGCCCACAAATTATTGGTAGAGTCCAATCAGATGGGCTGTCGCCTGACACCCCGCACATAATGTGGACAAAACCCCTCTCCTTTGGAGGAGTTGTTGGAGGAAGCAATACAGGCATTCCCGGAATGACCTACTATTCAGGAACTGCATATGAGGGTAAAATGGGAAGTGCACTAATCATTCAAGGAAGACTATACTATGGTCTGCCTCGCAGTAATTCTCCCTCAGGTGGCGGATATGCTTGTGTCGACTTGCAGACTGGCGAACAGATATACTGGCAGAATATGACAATGCCAACTTTTGGACAACTTTATGACTATGAATCGATGAATCAGCATGGTGTTATTCCTAATGGTTATTTGTGGCGTTCTGTGAATGATCCGCAAAATGGTGGTACTGTGTGGATGGCTTATGATTCTATTGATGGCAATTGGCTGTTTAATGAAACAAATGTTCCTTCAGGCACACAAGTCTATGGGCCAAACGGAGAAATACTCATCTACCAACTAAACTATGCAGGACGCTGGCTAGCACTTTGGAACAACACTGCAGCACATGACTTAACAGGCTCTACAAATCCAAATGATTTCACAAGCAGCAACTATTATCAATGGCGTCCAGTAGGTAAAAACGTTAACGCAAGCAACGCTTATTCATGGAATGTATCAATACCTGCACTTGGAACTGGAGCAACTATAGTAAAGGTTTACTATGGTGACGTACTGCTTGGAAGGACAGGAGCACTGCCTTCAGTAGGTAGCTCATGGTCTGACTATACAGTGTGGGCTCTAAATCTGAACGCTTCAAAAGGTGAAATTGGTAATCTTTTATGGTCAAAAAGTTTTACAGCACCCTCAGGAAACCTAACTGTATCAATGGGACAAGCAGACCCATTAACACGTGTTTTTACCTTGTACTATAAAGAGACAATGCAGTGGATAGGTTTTAGCTTAGATACTGGAGATAAACTTTGGGGACCAACGCCTTCTGAAGACCCATGGAACTTCTTTGCTTTAACAACTGGCTATTTTGGTGCTGGTGCATCAGCTGTTGCCTATGGTAAACTCTACACAACAGGTTACTCAGGGATAGTCTACTGCTATGATATGAAAACAGGAACCCTTCTTTGGAATTATAGTGCCTCAGGTGGTTTTGCCACTCCTTATGGCAATTATCCGCTCCTCATTGGTGCAGTTGCAGACGGTAAAATTTACGCATATAGCTATGAGCATTCTGCCAACGCACCGCACTGGACGGGTTCAAAGTTCCGATGCATAGATGCATACAACGGAGAAGAACTTTGGGCAATAGCAGGTTGGGGTGCTGACGGCAGTGTTGCTATAGCAGATGGCTACCTTGTATACCTAAACTTATACGATATGCAAATCTATTGCTTTGGAAGAGGCGAAAGTAAGACAACAATCACTGCATCGCCAAAAGTATCAACTAAAGGATCTAGCATACTAATAGAAGGCTCAGTCATAGATCAAACACCTGCTGCAAAAGGAACCGCTGCTATGTCTGACATAAGCATGGCTAAATGGATGGAATACTTATACATGCAAAAACCGCTTCCCTCAGATGCTACAGGAGTTACCGTAAAGCTAACTGCTACCGACTCAAGCGGTAAAAAAATCGATATTGGCATAGTTACAACTGATATAGATGGCCAATATAGTACATTGTGGAAGCCAGCGGACGAAGGTAAATACATCATTACTGCGGAGTTTGAGGGGAACAAAGCATACTGGCCCTCGTATGCAAAAACGGCTATTGGTATAGACGCAGCGCCAGCAGTAACTCAACCCCAAATTACATCACCCCCAGCTCCCACAACAACACAACCATTAACGACACCTACACCAGCCGCAACCACATCTGCATCTATATCCCCCTCACCTTCACCAGCTGTAAACCCAAAACAAGGTTCAAACACTGAAACCTACATCATTGTTGCAGCAGTCATTATCATTATAGCAATCGTAATCGCAGCAATAGTATTACGAAGAAACAAATAAACAAACCCAAACATCACCATTTCTTTTTTAGTAAAATCTACTAAACTACGTGTTTTGATTACGATTCTTTAACTAATGGTCCATTAAGATAAGGTTTAGTTTTATTGGAGCTTAAAGTAGTAGCTCTTAGCGAAGTATCAAAATTTGTTTTGATCTATCCTTCGGCTTTGATGGGTCTGTAAATAATTAGTAAGTCCTTTTCTTGTTCAAAGGTTAAACCATACCTTTCTAGTATGGGTTGGATGCATGTGCGGCTTGCCTGGTCAAGGTTGGCTTTGATGTGAAGCTGATTGCCCTTAGAAAGCACGTCGTCTGCGTTTGGTGGCATTATCATAATGTTATACGTATCTAAAGCGTGGCATGCTTGTGAAATTTCTAAAAGCACCTTTATAGCTTCCTCACGCTTCACAACATACCCACCGCTGCTTTATTTGCCTCAAAATGGCATCAGATAGCCACACTGCTTAACTTTACACCAACAAATATTGTTATGTTGCAATGTTGTTACAGTCACAAATCCTTAAGAATTATCCCCTTCTATTGAAACCTGCCATTGTTGGCTTTCTAAGAGGTGAAATTATTGACTAGTGAATCTAAGCCTCAGGTGCCTGAGCCTAAAATGACCCCTGAAGGCTACTATGAATGCCCACAAGACAAAACAATCTATACCAGCAGAAAAGAATACGAAGAACACTGCAAACAAGCACACCAAAAATAGTACAGGTTTGTTGGCATTAAATAGCAGTCACATACGCTTATGAAAATCCCATAGGATAGTTAACTTGTTGGTAATATTTATGACCGAAGCTGGTGTGCCATATAAAAAGCGTCCAAGAGAGCCTAAAAAGGACGTTAAAATTCCGCCTCCACCGGATATTCCTTCACCTACTCCTGAAATTCCACCACATGGACCTATTCCAGGTGAGCCGCCTGCAGGCAGCCAAAAACAGATATATGTTTGCCCAATCTGCGGGATGACTTTTAACAGCAAAGAAGAACTCCAACTACACATGGCAAACAATCACCCGGGAAGCACAGGTCAAAGCAAATAGCAGACTATTTACAAAAGAGGTGACTATGATTGTACGATAATAATACTTATAATCTGATGCGCCAGATGATAGAAGAGCACAAAATGCTTTGGCAAATCAAAAATAACTATTTAGCTGATGCTGGAGAATGCAATGAGTGCTACGATTTTTGGCAAAGCATAGTAAAGCAAGGTGAAGAACGCATTGCTAAGCTAGAGGAATTATTGAAAAAGCACATGCCCTAAGCCTGTTGGCCTTCTATTAAGAAGTTACCGCTAAATCATATTTGCCTTGAAAATTTGAGCGTATGAATATCTTAATTAAATGCGTAAAAGACATGTTGAGTCTATATCCCTGTACTCTAATTTTTCTAGAATACGAATAGTATTTTGACGGGTTGGCTCTGGTTGCTGGTTTGATGTAAAAATTACTGCTAAAGCAGCTTAATTGCTGTTCTATGCTGTGATTTGTTATCTCACTAAAGTGATTAGATCAGTTACCAAGAGGTCTACTATAAGTCTACACTATTTATGGTATCGAATTGTGAGCGCCTAATATTTAGTTGACTTTTGTATGTTATTGGGAGTTAATTTGTTTTGAGAGCTTTGAGACGTTTTTGGATTTCTGCTTTAATGGCTGGGTCCTTTTCGTTTCTTAGGGCTCTGGTTAGTAGTATTTTGGCTATTTGTAGGCTTTGGCTGCCAAAGGTTTTATAAAATTTACTTGTGGATTTTTCTGTTGGGCTTAGGTGAGGCAGAAGGCAGACAAAATTTTCAGGATATGAACTAGCTTTATCCAAATCTACCACTGTAAATACATACGCACTATTTTTCCCTCGTTTGGCAACTTTTTTACTTGAAACATACAGCTTTAACCTCATAGCAACCCCATAAATAGAATAGCTCTAAGCGTCGGTGATGCTTAGTCTTACTAAAGTGGTTGTTAAAGCATCTCTTAAAAGTGTTTAGCAGAAAAATTATTTTCTTAGCTTGCACAAAACATTGCAGGTAGAAACTTGCATTTAGACTGAGATTGTTAGATGCTTAGGAAGTTTGATTTCTTGGCTTGTCGAGGTCTTTTTGTAGATTACTGTTTTAATTTCTAATTTGTCTTCACCTATATTCTTGTAGTCTGGGCACTGCTTAGGTCGAAGCTGCGGCACGGTTTGCTCTAGTTTAGTTATGTTTAACTCGCATAGATACGTTAATTTGAACTTTAGGTTTTCAAGGGTTTCTCCGCTATGAGTTGTAAGTATGTAGGTGTTGTTTTTTTGTTTAGTTATTGCTTTTAGCTGGTTGGTTAGAAATGGTTCGGTTATTTTCATATATTCGTCAATACTATGCTGGTTAGGTACTAGATTGTTAGTTCTAAAATGCAGCGTTTGCAGGTTAACCTTAATTGGCTATTTTGGCAATCAATATGCCTTACGCCTGCCACGTTCATATTCCACCTGTTACTGCATATGTCACGACTTATTATATAACACTAATCATATCTTCAAAACCAACAAACGCTAAGAACATGTTAATAGATGAAGACCGTATACGTATTTCAGGCTGCATATACTTGTGATAATATGCATTCATTATATTTTTTGAAGCTTCTTTTCTGCCTATCCTTGCTTGGGGTCATAGATAACCCAAGAATCATTCATAGGCTTAACAGCTAAATCGTTCCTAAAGATAACTTCTAAGATCTTAGGTGCAAGTCTCCAATCTCTTTCATTTACTTTAATAACCAAAACATAGCTGCCGCTTATGCCAAAAACCTCTGAAGCCACAATACGCCCAAACAATCTATCATGTTGCCTATCAGCAGGAAACAGGTGTCTGAGCGTGTCTAACAGTACAATAGCCTCGGGCAGCTTCACAAAAACGACCCAACCTTAGAACTGGTTTCAGACTAAAAAACTTTCCCACAGCCTACCCCAAACATACATGCAAGCAAGTGCATATTTTTAGCCAATAATATTTTCTAGCCACCTTTTCTCGGTTGGATGCTTGCTTGTTGTATCATGTTTGTAACAGCATAGCGTTATATACGTAGAACATGTATGGCTGTTTAATATACTATAGCGGGTATCATGTGGTTGTCAAGGTTTGGCTGATTAGATATTAGCTAAAGCGTGAGCGCCTTGCATTTTCCGTTACTTCTCAAGTTCACGCCCGCTAATAAAACTAATCTGCCAAGCAACAATTTTTAAAATTTAAGTTAAAATAAAAGAAATTGCAAGCTAAGAAGCTTGCTTGTTAATAATTTCTTTCCATAGCTGTACCCATTTAGCATTTAACTCGTCTTGAAGTATAAGTTCTTCAGATTCATGCCCCAGCATTCATGCCACCTCACCTACTGGCTATACAGGATAAAGCAATAAAGCTTCCTTTCTATCCGTTTTTCCGGTCATGCAACGAAGATAAGCTAACGTTGTTAACCATTTAGTTTTAAAGTACTTTTGCATAATTGGCGATGCCTTCTAATGGTATTTATTCCCAAGCGTATTGAGCAGTTGGCTTTAGAGAATTTGTTGATATAAAATAGCATTCGTTGTCCAGTAGTATATTCAGTTTAAGGAATTCAACATAATTTGTGATAAATGCCAAAGATTTACTGTTAACCATACTTTCTTCTATGCTTAGAACGATTCCATCAGCAGTATCAAGCATATTTACCCTAACATTACAGTTGGTTCCTATCGTTCTTTTAACTAACATTGCTTGCGATATATTCATTTTTCATTCCCCATTTGAGCTACGTGAGGCTGTTGCTGTGGTGCCCCAGTCACAACCCTATATAAGATATGCTGCTTAATAGTGAGCATAACTGCAGGTGGGTTTAAAACCCAACTTGGCAAACCACTGACCAACAAAAACGCAGGCACAACATGTGTCCTCATCCCCTCATTCCCCAGTAAATTTTTAGCCTGCGTTACGATGGTTTGGCGGGTTTGCCAAGCACACTTCTATAGCCATCATGTAATACTTAACTAAATGCTTTTAACCTACATAAGTATAAGCTTGCCCTCCCGGTTGGAAAAGAAGGGGGCGCATTTAGAACTTAGCCTATTTATTTTCTAGCATCATTAAATTGAACTGTCAGAAGGAGCTATGAGTAAGCCATTAACACTAAAAATTATGTTTGTTTCTATGATTTCTTTGTTAAGGTAGTATAATTTCTGATGTGTCGCTTATTTCAATTGATTTCAACAGGCAGATACTATGTTAGGTGGCTTTTTTCTCTGGTCATACGTCAA